>NZ_ASXG01000159.1 GCF_000411975.1 Amycolatopsis orientalis DSM 43388 | reverse complement strand
CCGGCACCCCGAACCGACCAGTACCCCCGCTGCCGCTTGACAACAACATAGGGACACCCCCCCCGCATGCCCGCCATTGACTGTAGACGACGGTAGACGGCGAATGTCTGTTCATCGGTGGCGCTGGTTCCGAAGGTAGAGGGCATGGACCGGGGCGAGGGCGAGGGGCAGACGATGACCTCGCGGATCATCATGGCGCGGCCGTTGCTGCGCACGGTCGGCGAGACGCGACACGTGACGCATCTGTTCGCCGAACCGGAGAAATACCCGTGGCGTGTCCTCGCGTTCTGCGGTGCCGCCTTCTGGTCCGGCGACCTCGAATGGCTCGACGGGCCCGCCGGGATGCCGTGCACGGCGTGCCTCACCGTGGTGCCGACGCCCCGAGCTCTTCCCTGAGACTCCCGGCTGGTGGGGACGTTCCCCGACACGCTCCGTACCGGCCGGGTTCCACTGGCACGTAAGGGGGTTGCGCGACATCGGTCGAGGAACTAGCCGCGCACGTGCGCCGAGGTCTCGCGCTCATCGCAACCGCCCGGACCGCACTTGCGGTCGGTCACGGCTTGATCGGCGAAGTCACCGCGTTGTGGGGGCAGGCGGTCGAGGGCACCCACGATCCCGCGGCGGCCCAATTGCCCGCGCTCGCCGAGACCCTGACGACCGGCGTCGGGGAATGCCACGCCGCTACTGGGCGAGCGGAACAGTTGCTCACCGGCTACCTCGGGACGCTCGGGGTAGCCGAGCCGACCGGCAAGCCCCCGCCGGACCCGCCGGCCCGCGCGGAACGGGTCGCGCAAGCACGAGCCCGGGTCGGACGGGCGGAGGTCGCGGGCGGCCAGGCGCAAGGCGAGTGGGTGCGCTCGGACGGGTCCTCGGTCCCGGTCGCCAGCGGCCGGGGCGACGACGGATACGAGTCGGCGGCCCGGTTCGTCGCCGAGGGCCACGCGCCGCGTCCGGCGGCCCGGCTGGCCACCCACATCGAGGTGAAAATCGCGATGGCGATGCGGGAACAAGGGCTGCGGGACGAAACCGTGGTGATCGACCGGCAAGTGTGCGGCACCCGCGAGTTCGACCGGGAAGCGCCGTTCACCTGCGACAAATACCTAGCCCGGTTCTTGCCGCCCGGGGCGCGTCTGCGCGTCGAGCAACCCGATGGCACCGTATCCGAGTACACCGGCACCGAAACGGAGCAGCAGCAATGACCCTCACCGCGAGCGTCCCCACCTACCGCGACGGCGAGCACAGCGGCGAGTCCATCACCCTCGCCACCGACGCGGACGTGACGCGGCTGGCCGAACTGCTTGCCCAGCCGTGGGCCGACACCGGCTCGATCCAGTCCGCCGAAACCGTGCTCGACGTCCACCTGACCGACACGTGGGGCTACTTGCAATACGCCGGTGACGCTGGATACTTCATCACCGACGGCGACCCCGAATCGCCCGCCATCCCCTCCGAAGCGGACTTCCCAGCCGGAAGCGGCCTGCCGGTCGCCCAGGTGGTCTCGGCGCTCCGCGAGTTCGTCCGCACCGGACAGTTGCCCGGCTCCGTTCCGTGGCGGGATGCGTGACCACAATGGATGGTCGCTGCGCGAGCGTCCGCACCAACTCCAGGCGCGAAGCCGTCGCCGGGGGCTGCGCGTCCGGCGCGCGCTGAACGTCGATGCGCAGCCGACGTCGAGCCGACTCCGTCACCAGAAGATCGCTGAGAATGCCGCGCAGCTCGGCGCTTTTCATGCCGGACAATGGTTTCCCGGTCACGGTCATCTCGCGGAGCATGAGTAGACAGAAGGATCACCGCGACCCGCCAAATCAGCGCCCGGGCAGTACTCGTGAAACCCGCTGATCGCCATCGATTCCCACAAGCCCCGCACGAACGGCGACGGATCCGAGGCGTCCGGCCTTGTCAGAGCCGGCGACTGCGCTGGTCACAATTTGTAACCAACGCCGTACTCCTGTTCTCACCGGCATCGCCGCTCACGACGGCGTTTCGTCCGTCCCCGGCACCCGCGGCACCTCGTCGGTCCGGGAGGGGCTCAGGTCCGGCCCCGGCGCGTTCGCGACCTCGCCGGGCAGTTCGTCCGGCTCCGGCAGCTCGCGTTTCCGGCGCGCTGGGAACGGCGTTTCCTCGTCGTCGTCCTCGGAGCGGTCGCGGGGAAGGAATTCGCTGCGCGGGGTCATGTCTCCGGGATACCCGGTTTACCGCCCGCGCACCAGGGAGTTCACGCGGCCGGACGCGAACGCTGCTTGCCGGTCGCGTCGGTGAGCTGGTCCAGCAGCGTCAGCAGCAGCCCGTCGCGGGTCGACCACGGGCAGATCGTCATCTTCCCGCCCGCGACCGTCAGCAGGGCTTCGGCGACCACCGCGCCGCCGAGTGCCTGCTGCGCCCGCTGCCGCGAAATCCCCGGCAGCTGCGCCCGCCGGGCGAACGGCATCGCCGACAGCCGCGGAATCCACGCGCGCACGTCGTCCAGGTGCAGTTCGCGGGCCTTGCCCGGGCGGTCGCCGGCCAGCCGGGCCAGCTGCCGCAGCACCTTCGAGCAGCCGACGACCCGGTGTTCGGCCAGCTCGGCCTTCACGTCGCCCAGGGCGGCGGCGACTTCCTCCAGCACGTGGTCACGGAGTGCACGCACTTGCTTGCTGCGCACCGGCGGTTCGGCGGGCAGCCAGTCGCGAGTGACCGACCGGGCGCCCAGCGGCAGCGACCGCGCGAAAGTGGCCTGTTCGCCGGCCCCGGCGGACAGCTCGACCGTGCCGCCGCCGATGTCGAGCGCCAGCAGCGGACCGCCGGACGCGCCGTACCAGCGGCGCGCGCCGACGTAGGTCAGCTCCGCCTCCCGGCGACCGGACAGGAACCGCAGTTCCACCCCGGTTTCCCGGGCGACCTCACGGACCGCCTCGCGGGAGTTGACCGCGTCCCGGATCGACGACGTGGCCAGCGGAAACACGTCTTTGACGCCGTGTTCGCGGGCGCAGTCCATCCCGTTCGCGACGGCCTTCGCGATGGCCGCGATGCCGCACTTGCTGAGCCGTCCGTCGTCGTCGAGTTCGCGGTCCAGCCGCAGCCGGGTCTGGTGCGTCAAGGCCGGGTCGATCGGGGATCCGCCGGGTTCGAGCACGACGAGACGGGCGCTGAACGATCCGACGTCCAGTACCGCAGCGGCGGGTCCTTCGATTCTGTGCACAGCCCGGTCTACCTCGCTTTCGCCCCGCCCGGATTCCCCGTTGAACCCGTTCTTACTCCCGAATTCGCGCCCCGCGCGGAGAGTTGACGGCATTTCGACGGCGGCATCGACCCGAAGTGCGGTTTTTTCACACTCCCGAGGCCCGCATCATAGCGGACCTATCCGAGCAGCTCCTTCAGCTTGGCGACCGCGGCCACTCGCGCCTCGCGTCCGGGCTGCAGCGGGTTGACCGCGAGCGTCGTCGCCCCGGCCTCCTTGAACGCCGCCAGCCGCTCCTTCACGAACCCCGCCGGACCGACCAGCGACGTGGCGCGCAGCAGCTCCGCCGGGACCGCCGCGGCGGCTTCTTCCTTCTTGCCGTCGAGGTAGAGGTCCTGGATCTTCTTGGCCTCGGCCTCGTAGCCGTAGTTGCAGGCCAGCGTGTTGTAGAAGTTCTTGCCGCGCGCGCCCATCCCGCCGATGTACAGCGCGAACACCGGGCGCACCCAGTCCAGCAGGTGGTCGACGTCGTCGCCGATGGCCAGCGGCGGCGCGGCGAACACGTCCAGTTCGCCCAGCTGCGGGTCCCGTTTGGCCTTGCCCTCGGCCAGCGAGGCTCCCCAGACGTCGGCGGCCTTCTCCGGGTGGAAGAAGATCGGCTGCCAGCCCTCGGCGACCTCGGCGGCGAGCGCGACGTTCTTCGGCCCGAGCGCGGCGAGCACGACCGGGATCCGCTCGCGCACCGGGTGGTTGATCAGCTTGAGCGGCTTGCCGAGGCCGGTGCCCTGGTCGGCGGGCAGCGGGATCGTGTAGTGCTTGCCGTCGTGCACGACGCGCTCGCGCCGCCACACCTGGCGGCAGATCTCGATGATCTCGCGGGTGCGGCCGATCGGCGCGTCGTACTTCACGCCGTGGAAACCCTCGATGACCTGCGGGCCGGACGCGCCGAGGCCGAGGGTGAACCGGCCGTCGGACACGAAGTCCAGCCCGGCCGCGGTCATCGCGGTGAGGCTCGGGGTGCGGGTGTAGATCTGGAAGATGCCCGACATCAGGCCGACGCGCTCGGTCTTCGCGGCGAGGTAGCCGAGCTGGCTCACCGCGTCGAAGCTGTAGGCCTCGGGGACGAACACGATGTCCAGCCCGACCCGTTCCAGCTCCACGATGTCCGCGACGCTTTCGGCGAACCCGCCCGAGTAGCTGACGCCGGTGCCGATCCTCATCGATCCCTCATTCCCGTGCCGGTCGACTGTGACTAAGCGTTTGCTCATTATGCGGCCGTTCGGGTGCCGCCGCTACGGCGCGGGTCACATCACGGCGGGCGCGACCGTGCCGCGCACCTCGCCGAACCCGATCCGGGACCCGCCCGGACCTGGGGCGGAGGCGGTGATGACGACCTCGTCGCCGTCCTCCAGGAACTCCCGGGTCTGTCCGCCGAGCCCGAGCGGTTCGCGCCCGCCCCAGCTCAGCTCCAGCAGCGAGCCGCGCTGGTCCTTCGCCGGGCCGGTGACCGTGCCGGACGCGTACAGGTCGCCGGTGCGCAGGTTCGCGCCGTTCACGGTGAGATGCGCGAGCTGCTGCGCGGCCGTCCAGTACTGCGTGGCGAACGGCGGGCTGGACACGAGATGGCCGTTGATCCGGATTTCCAGCGTCACGTCCAGGCTCCACGGTCGCGCCGCGCGCAGGTACTCGAACGGCTCCGGGTCCTGCGCGGGCTGCGGCACCCGGGCGTGCTCCAGCGCGGCGAGCGGGACCAGCCACGGCGACACGGACGTGGCGAACGATTTGCCGAGGAACGGCCCGAGCGGCTGCGATTCCCAGCCCTGCAGGTCGCGCGCCGACCAGTCGTTGACCAGGCAGACCCCGAACACGTGGCGGGGGAACTCGTCGATCGGCACCGGCTTGCCCAGTTCCGAGCCCACGCCGACGACGAACCCGACCTCGGCCTCGAAGTCGAGCCGTTTGGCCGCGCCGAACGACGGTTCGGTCGCGCGCCGCGGTTTCCGTTGCCCCGCCGGGCGGACCACCGGCGTGCCGGACACGACGACCGTGCCGGCGCGGCCGTGGTAGCCGATCGGCAGGTGTTTCCAGTTCGCCGGCACCAGATCGTCCCCGCCGGTGAAGATGCGGCTGGCGTTGAGCGCGTGCTGTTCGCTGGAGTAGAAGTCGACGTAGTCCGCGACCTCCACGGGCAGGTGGCTGGTGATTTCGTCGCGGGGCACCAGATGCGGCCGGATCCGGCCGGCGTGGCGCGGTTCGGTGAGCCATCCGCGGACCCGCGCCCGCACGTCGGCCCAGGTGTCCGGGCCGGCGGCGAGGAACGGGTTCAGCACGCCGGAGTCGAGCAGGCGGCCGAAGGACTCCCCCTCGGCCGCCGCGGTCAGGTCGAGCACCTGGTCTCCGACCGCGACGCCGGCCCGGCGGGTCCGCTCGCCGTGCGAGAAGACGCCGTAGGGCAGGTTGTCGAGGCCGAAGAGGGTGTCCGCCGGAAGGTCGAGCCAGGTCACGCGGACGCCTCCGCGATCCACGCGCCGACCACGGTGTCCAATGCGGACAGCGGGAGAATCCCGTTGCCCAGGATGACGTCGTGGAACGCGCGGATGTCGAACCGCTCGCCCAGCGCCCGCTCGGCATCGGCGCGGACGCGCTGGATTTCCAGCCGTCCCACCATGTAGCTCAGCGCTTGGCCCGGATTCGCGACGTACCGGTCGATCTCCGCCTCGATCTCCATCTTCGCCATCGGCGTGTGCTCCACCAGGTAGTCGACCGCCTGCTGGCGGGTCCAGCCCAGCGCGTGCAGCCCGGTGTCGACCACGAGCCGGCCGGCCCGCATCGAGTCCTGGGCGAGCATGCCGAAGCGGGCGATGTCGTCGGAGTACAGACCCATCTCGTCGGCGAGCCGCTCCGCGTACAGGCCCCAGCCTTCGATGTAGGCGTTGAACGGCGCGATCCGGCGCAGCAGCGGCAGATCGGTGAGTTCCTGCGCGAAGGTGAGCTGGAAGTGGTGTCCCGGAACGGCTTCGTGGAAGGCGATCCCCTCGCTGGTGAACCGGGGCCGCGAACTCGCTTCGTAGGTGTTCGCGTAGTACGTGCCGGGCCGGGAACCGTCGAACGCCGCCTGCAGGTAGTAGGCGATGGTGCCGCTCGCCGCGTCCGCCTCCGGGACCGGCTCGACCGCGCACTTCGCCTCCGGCACCCGGGAGAACCATTGCGGCGCCACGGTTTCCGCCCGGCCGATGGCCGTGCGCGCGCCCTCCAGCAACTCCTCGCCGTCGCGCCAGCGCAGCTCCGGGTCGGTGCGGAGCCGGTCGAAGATCTCGCGCAGTTCTCCGGTGCCGAACACGCGGGAGCCCAGTTCGCGGTACTCCTCGGCGAGCTTTTCGCCCATCCGCAGACCGGTTTCGTGCAGCTCCTGCGCGGTGCGGTCGGTGGTGGTGTGCGCGCGGATCAGGCCCTGGTACTTCTCCAGCCCGCCCGGCAGGTGGCCGATGCCCGGCTGGCTGTCGGTCTTGGACACCGGCAGCACCTCCTCGGCGAGGAAGTCGCGGTAGCGCCGGTACGCCGGCCGCACGACCTCGGCGAGCAGCCGGTCGCATTCCGCGGCGAAGCCCTCGACCTCGACCGCCGGCGTGACGCGGAACGGGTCGCCGTCTTCGTTCGCGAGGTACCGCTCTACGTACTCGATCCCGATGCGCACCAGGAAGTCCGGCGGCGCGAACCCGTCCGCGACGGTCGTCCGCTGCGCCTCGATCACCGCGTCGAGGTAGCCGCCGATCGCCGCCAGCCGCGTGAGGTAATCGCGCGCCTTGCCCGCGTCCTCCGGGGTCAGCGCGGGAAGGATGGTCATCAGGTTCAGCGCGGGCGAGCTGAACCCGTCGCTGACCGCGAAGCCGGACAGGCGCGAGTCGATCGTGTCGATCGCGCCGCGGGCGTGCGTGCGCACCACCTCGCGGGTGATGACCTCGGACGGGGTCAGCCCGGCCGGGTCGATCGCGTCGGCGCGCTCGGCGATCGCGGCGTACCGGGCCCGGTCGCGCTCGGCGGCGGCGAGACTCGGGTCGGCGAGCTTCGTGTGGTCGCCGGGCAGGCCGAGGACGGTGCGCTCCAGCGGTTCCCGCTCGAAGTCCAGCTCGACCAGCTCGTCCGCCAGGCCGGCGACGGTGTCGCCGTGGCCGCCCACCCACTCGGTGACCACGGCGTCCAGCACCGACAGCGGCAGGGAGCCGCCGGAGAGAACCGTGTCGTGGAAGGCCTTGACGTCGAACCGGCTGCCGAGCCGCTGCTCGGCCTGCTTGCGCAGCCGCTCGATTTCCAGCCGTCCCACCATGTACGCGAGCGCCTGGCCCGGGTAGCCGAGGTACCGGTCGACCTCGGACTCGATCTCGACCCGCGCCATCGGCGTGTGCTCCAGCAGGTAGTCGACCGCCTGCTGGCGGCTCCAGCCCAGCGCGTGCATGCCGGTGTCGA
Source organism: Amycolatopsis orientalis DSM 43388 (assembly GCF_000411975.1). GTDB lineage: Bacteria > Actinomycetota > Actinomycetes > Mycobacteriales > Pseudonocardiaceae > Amycolatopsis > Amycolatopsis orientalis_D. The sequence goes on along the minus strand of NZ_ASXG01000159.1, from coordinate 31,329 downwards.
CGACCAGCCGTCCGGCCCGCATGGACTCCATCGTCAGCATGCCGAGCAGCGACACGTCGTCGGAGTACAGGCCCATCTCGTCGGCGAGGCGCTCGGTGTAGAGGCCCCAGCCCTCGGCGTACGCGGTGAAGTTGCCGATCCGGCGCAGCAGCGGCAGGTCGGCGAGGTCGAGCGCGGTGCTGAGCTGGAAGTGGTGGCCCGGGATCGCCTCGTGGAACGCGATGACCTCGGCGGTGTGCCGGAAGCGCTCGGTGGCCTGGTGGGTGTTCGCGAAGTAGACGCCCGGGCGGGACCCGTCCGCGGCGGGCGGCATGTAGTACGCCGGGGGCGCGCCGGGCGCGGAGTCCTCCGGCACCGCCTCCACGGTCCACGGGTGCTCCGGGACGTGCCCGAACCAGTTCGGCGCCTCGGCCGCGGCGCGGGAGATCGCCGTGCGGGCGGTTTCGAGGAGGTCGTCCGCGCTCGTCCAGCGGAGCTTCGGGTCGGTGCGCAGCCGCTCGAAGATCTCCGGCAGCTCGCGCGTGCCGAACACGCGCTCGCCGAGCGCCTGGTACTGCTCGACCTGGCCGGCGATGATCGCGAGGCCGGTGTCGTGCAGTTCCTGCGGGGTGCGGTCGCTGCTGGTGTGCGCGCGGGCGAGGCGGGCGTAGATCTCGTCGCCGCCGGGCAGCCAGGAGACGCCGGCCTTGTCGTCCGGGCGGCCGTGCGGGAGGACTTCGGCTTCGAGGAAGTCGCGGTACTCGCGGAAGCCGGGCCGGGCGAGGTCGCGGAGGATTTCCTCGCGGCGGGCGGCGAACTCGTCGTCCGGGGCGGGCTGGCGCAGCAGCGGGTCGTTCTCGGGCTCGGCGAGGTAGCGGTCGAGGTGCGCGATCGCGGCCTTGACCAGGCGTTCGATCGGCACGAGCCCCGCCGCGATGCCGGCGCGGTGGCGTTGCGCGACGGCGCGGAGGTACTCCGGGATCTCGCGGAGCCGGCCGAGATGCGCCTCCGCGGTTTCCGCGGTGACGGTGACCATCGGCAGCGCGGACAGCAGGCCGGAGGCGGGCCCGACGAACAGGTCGGTGACGGTGAAGTCGACGACCCGGCTGTCCATCCGGTCGAGGTTCCCGTCGATGGTGCTGAGCAGCACGTCGCGCGTGACGCGGTCGACCGCGTCGAGCCCGGCCGGGTCGATCGCCTCGGCCCGCTCCCGGAGCCCGGCGAGCTTCTCGCGGAACGCCGCCTCCGCCGCGGCCGACGGATCGCCGAGCCCCGGCGCGTCCGGCCGGATGCCGAGAATGGCGGCGTCGAGCGGTTCGCGGTCGAACGACAGCTCGACGAGCTCGTCGGCGAGATCGGAAACGACGGACATCGGCGTGGACCCCCAGGGCAGTCGGAGCGGGTGCTGGAACCGACCCTAATCGAGACGGGGGCGAGGACGCCCGTGTCTCGGCCGGCCGGTCTCTCGGCCAGGCGTACCGGGGGGCGGAACTCGCGGCACCGCGTCGGGCGGTTACCAGCCTGCGCCGCGGCGCGGGGTTCGGCGCGGATAGGCCGAGCGGCCGTGGCGTTGCTGGGATTCACCGACCGGCGTGGGATCACCAGCTGGACCACTTCGCCTGCAACCCGGCGGCCCGCGATGTGCCGAACGGTGCGGTGGCCTCCGGTGGCGCGAGTCGCTCCCGCAACATCCGCCGGACCAGCACGCCAGCGCCCCTCGACCCGCGATTCGCCCAGGCAGGTTCCGCCTCTGCCGGCCGGGAAGGCTCGGTCGGAAAGAGCTTCCGGCAGCGGAGAAGCACCTGCGGCCCGCCGGTCGTCGCGGTGGTGCGGGGCACGCCGGGCGCGGTGGTGCGGCCGGGCCGAGCGGGCGAGGCGGTAGCGTTGCCGGAGTGGCCGTGACCGATCCCGCCGACATCCGCCTGCTCGCCGCGCTCGCCGAGCTGGGCAAGGCGGCTGTGCACGAGCTGGCGGCGAAGGTCGGGATGGACCCGCGGGAGGTCGCGTACCGGCTGGTGGCGCTGTCCGGGAGCGGGTTGCCGCTGCTGGTCGGGGTCGAGAGCGATCCGAACGGGCTTCGCGCGGCGATTTCCGGGGCTCCGGCGTCGTGGCAGCGTCCGCAGGCTCCCGGGGGCGGGTATCCCGGAGGACCCGGGTCCGCGCCGTTGCCCGCGGCGGCCGGGCCGAACCCGGGCGGGATGCCGTCGGGTCCGGGCGGGATGCCGTCGGGTCCGGGCGGGATGCCGTCGGGTCCGGGCGGGATGCCGTCGGGTCCGGGCGCGACGCCCTCAGGTCCCGCCGCGGCGCCCGGAGCGATGCCGAACGGTCCGGCTTCGGCGGGAGTTCCCGTCCGGAGCGGCGCTCCCGGGATGCCCGGTGGCCAGGGCTCCGGAATGGGCTCTCCCGGTGTCTCCGGTCCGCACGCTCCCGGGCCGTCCGGGATCCCCGGTCCCGAATCCGCCGGAATGCCGGGGCACTCCGGACCGCACCCGCCGGGCCAGCACGGCATGCCCGGCCCCGGAACCTCCGGCGCGTACCCGCCGGGGCAAACCGGGATTCCCGCCGGGCCGGGCCAGCACGGCATGCCTGGACCGGGCGCGTCCGGTGCCTACCCGCCCGGGCAGACCGGACAGACCGGGCAGCAGGGTCCGGCGCCGTCCGGCGCGTACTCCCCCGGACCGGCCGGGATGCCCGGCGTCTCCGGCGCGTATCCGCCTGGCCCGAACGGAATCCCGTCCGGCGCGTACTCGCCCGCGCAGACCGGGGTGCCGAATGTCCACAATGGACCTTCGGGGCCGTACCCGGCTCCGGATCCGGTCGTCAGCACGTGGGGCGTTCCGCAGACCGCGTCCTGGGCTCGCGGCGACGAGCCCCGGCCCGCCGCCGCGAAGGCCAAGAAGGGACGGATCGGCGAGACGATGCAGTCCCAGGGGCTCGAAGGAGAGCAGCTTTCCGTGCAGCTGCTGGAAGTCCAGGATCCCGCCGACTTCCTCTTCGGCGCGGCCGGCTACCGGCTCGAGGACAGCGAGCGGGCGGTCGTCGTGCACACCGAGATCACCAATCGCGGGCCGATCCCGTTCGCGTCGCTGCCGGACAATTACCTGGAGCTCGTCACCGACAGCGGCGAAACCATCGCGAAAGCGCCGGTATCGCTGACGTCGCGGCCGCCGCACAAGATCGGTGTGCAGCCGGGCGAGACGCTCGGCGGGCACACCGTCTACGTCCTCCCCGCCGCGACCCGGGTGGTCGCGGTGCGCTGGAGCCCGCGGCCGGAGCCGGACGAGCGCACCTTGACCTGGGCCGTCGACTAGGACGCGCCAACGCCGGCGAGAACCGGCACGCACGAGGCGTCAGTTCCCGTCCCGCAGGATCTTCAGCGCACCGGCCAGATCGTCCGGGTACTCGGCTTCGAACTCGACCCACCGGCCGTCCGCCGGATGCGCGAAACCGAGCGTCCGCGCGTGCAGCCACTGCCGCGTCAGGCCGAGTTTGCGGGCCAGCACCGGGTCCGCGCCGTAGGTCAGGTCGCCCGCGCACGGGTGGCGCAGCGCGGAGAAGTGCACGCGGATCTGGTGGGTGCGCCCGGTTTCCAGCTTCACGTGCGCCAGCGAAGCCGCCCGGAACGCCTCGACCACCTCGTAGTGCGTGACGCTCGGCCGTCCGCCCGCGACGACCGCGAACTTGTAGTCGTGCCGCGGATGCCGGTCGATCGGCGCGTCGATGGTGCCGCGCGTCGGGTCGGGGTGGCCTTGGACGACGGCGTGGTAGCCCTTGTCGACGGTGCGTTCCTTGAACGCCCGCTTCAGCACGGTGTACGCGTGCTCGCTCTTGGCCACCACCATCACCCCGGTGGTGCCCGCGTCGAGCCGGTGCACGACGCCCTGCCGTTCGGCCGCGCCGGAGGTCGAGATGCGCAGCCCGGCCGCGGCGAGCCCGCCCACGACCGTCGGGCCGGTCCAGCCCGGGCTCGGGTGCACGGCGACGCCGACCGGTTTGGAAAGCACCACGATGTCGTCGTCATCGTGCAGGATCTTCATGCCTTCGACGGGCTCCGCGACGATTTCCGCCGGACGCTCCGGTTCCGGCAGCGTCACCTCGAGCAGCCCGCCCGCGGTCAGCCGGTCCGATTTGCCCGCCGGACGGCCGTCGAGGAGCACGTCGCCCGCCGCGGCCAGGTCCGCGACCGCGGTGCGGGACAGGCCGAGCAGTTTCGCCAGCCCGGCGTCGACGCGCATCCCGTCGAGCCCGTCGGGGACGGGCAGCATGCGCGCGCTCACTCGGACGCCTTCTTCTTGCCGCGGGCGGAGGTGCCGTCGTAGTCCTTGCCGAGCAGGGACAGCAGTACGATCAGCGCGCCGCCGACGCAGATCGCGGAGTCGGCGATGTTGAAGATCGCGAAGCCCTGGCCGTTGGGCACGAACGCGGAGATGAAGTCCACGACGTGGCCGCGCAGCGGTCCGGGCTCGCGGAAGAACCGGTCGGTCAGGTTGCCGAGCGCGCCGGCGAGCACGAGCCCGAGTCCGACCGCCCAGCCGACCGACCGCAGCCGCCGCGAGATCCACACGATCGCGATCACGACGCCGATCGCGACCAGCGCGAGCACCCAGGTCATGCCGGTCGCCATCGAGAACGCGGCCCCCGGATTGCGGGTGACCTGCAGGTAGATCAGCCCGCCGAGGATCGGCTTTGGCTCCTTGCCCTCAAGATTGGCGACGGCGAGGTTCTTCGTGAGCAAGTCGATCGCCCACAGCAGCGCCGCGACCGCGAACACCACCCAGACCCGCCGCTTGGGCAGCGGCGCGCGCTCCTCGGCGGCCTCCTGCTCAGGCGGTTCCGCAGGCGGCTCGACCTCGGATTCGGACGGCGAAGGATCAGTGCTCACTCCCCCATTGTCCACAACCGCGCCCGAGCAGGTCACAGCGGCGGTGTTGATGGCGTCGGCTCCGCCGCCGCGTGCGGGATCGCCGTCAAGCCGATCCCGGCCCGAATCCGGTCGCCCCGCACCCGCCGCTTCCGCCATCATCGGCCCATGCCCGCCGAGATCCCCACGCGCGCCGTCGCCGCGGCGTGGATCGCTCTGGACCTCTCCCCCACCGAGGACCTCCCCCTCTGGGCCGCCCACTGGCTGGCTCAAGGCGAGGACGGAGAGCACCTGCGCCATCTGGCCGGCCTGTCCCGCATCGAACCGCGGGAAATCCACGACGTCGCGGAAGCCGCCCTGGCCGACTGCCACACCCCGATTCCCACCGCGGCCGACGCAGCCAAGAACGCGCTTGATCACCTGGCCCGGATGCTCCTCAACGGCCACCTCACCGAGCGCGCGCTGCTGACCGCCCTGCACACAGTCATCGCCCACACCGACTACGCCGACAGCGTCTTCAAGCTGCCGCTAGCCCAAATCTGGCTCCTGGACGAAGAGTGGGACCAACGCTGGGGCCGCCCCGAAAGCGAAATCAAAGAAGCAATCCACGCCGCCAGCCAACGCCAACTCGCCCCGCGCACCCGCACGACCAACCTGACCCACCCAGCCCACACGAACCAACTTGACCCCAACGCGGGATCGCGCCGACGTTTGGGCTGAGCGGCGTGACAGGCCGAAGGCCCCTCGCGCCGCTCAGCCCAAACGTCGGCTTAAAAGCGATCCCGCACGCGGCGGCGGAGCCGACGCCATTAAACACCGCGATCCCGCCGCGGCGGCGAAGCCGACGCCATCAAACACCGCCATCAAACACCGCTCAGGCACAAAACCCCGGCAGCTCCCGAGTGTCCCCCACCGGCGCCCACCGGCCGTCGACCTTCGCGTACTCCCACCGCGCCCCGCGGGCCACGATCTGCCGCAGCGCCAGTACCAGCCGGTCCACGTGCTCCTCGGTGTTTCCCAGTCCGAGGCTCACCCGGACCGCCTGCTGGGCTTCGCTTCCGGCCTCGCGGAGGAGCCTCCGGGCGGCCACGTGGGCGCAGAACGCGCCGTCTCGCACGCCGATTCCGTACTCCGCCGACAGGACCGCCGCCAGCCATCCGGGCTCGAACCCCTCGACCACGAAGCTCACCGTGCCGACGCGGTCCACCGGTGCGTCGAAGAACCGCAACTCGGCGAAACCGGGCAACCCCTCAAGCCCCTTGCGCAGCCGCTCCAGCAAGGCAGCCTCGTGCGCCCGGAGGGCATCCCAGTGCGCCGACAGCTGTTCGCAAGCCACCCCGAGCGCATACACGCCGACGGTGTTCGGCGAGCCGGCCTCGTGCCGCTCCTCGCCGGAGTTCCACACCACGGCTTCCTCGGTCACCAGTTTCGTCGCACCGCCGCCGGCCAGGTACGGCTCAGCCGCCCGCAGCCAGTCGCCGCGCCCGATCAGCGCGCCAGCCCCGAACGGCGCGTACAGCTTGTGCCCGGACAGCGCGACGTAGTCGACGTCCAGCTCCCGCACCGAAATCCGCCGATGCGGAGCGAGCTGCGCGGCGTCCAGCGCGACCCGGGCCCCGTGTTTCCGCGCCACCGCGGCGATCTCGGCCACCGGCAGCAGCTCACCGGTCACATTGGACGCTCCGGCGACGACCACCAATCGCGGTCCCTGCGGGCATTCGGCGAGCGCTTCGTCCACAACGGACACCGCGGCGAGCCGGGTTCGCGGCAGCTGCACGCGCCGGACGTTCGGGCCTCGCCACGGCAGCAGCGCCGCGTGGTGCTCGCTGTCGAAGACCACGACAGAAGTCTTGCGCGGCAACGCTTTTGCCAGCAGATTGAACGCGTCCGTGGTGTTGCGGGTGAAGATCACCGAGTCGCCGTTTCGAGCGTCCACGAACCGGCGCAGCACGTCCCGGGTCCGCTCGTACAGCCGCGTCGAGACCTGCGAGGCGAAGCCCGCGCCGCGGTGCACGCTGGCGTACCAGGGAAGGAACTCGTCGACCGCCGAACGCACCGCGTCCAGACAGGGCGCGCTGGCCGCGTGGTCGAGGTTGGCGTAGCCGATGTCGCCGCCGGTGACCAGCGGGACCCGCAGCGCCGCACCAGCGACGGCGGGAACAGCGGCAGCAGTTTCCGTGGACCGGTCGAGTGCGAGAGTCATGACGGTGCCTCCTCGGCGTTCCGGGGGACCCCGGCGAGGGGCCCGCGCTTGCCCGTCGCACTGCGCGACCGGCCTGGTCCTCACCCGGGGCACCCCACCGCGGTAGGAGGGTTGCCGGCCAGCAAGCCGGGGCTTCGCGCTGGCACTCATGACCTGGAACCGAAGATAGCGGAAACCCCGGGAGCGAAACCAGCCCCGTCTCGTGATCTGAGACGGCAGTCACACGGCCAGTCCACAAAGGACGGCGAGGGTCAGGCTCCGGATTCCCCGCGCCAGCGGGCGAGACGGCCGGCCCGGTCCACGGCCCGGATGCGCCGTTCGGTCGCGTCGCGGTCGGCGGCGGTCGTGACCACCAGAAGCTGGTCCTCGACCTGCAAACGGCTCGTTTTCTGCGGCGTGAAGCCCGTCCCGCCGCGGACCACGAGGCTGACCGTCGCGCCGGCGGGCAGCCGCAGCTCCGACAGGTACACGCCGTGCAGCTTCGACCCCTTCTGGATCCGCACCTGCAGCAGTTCCGCGCCGAGTTCGTCGAGCGGCGCGGAGTCGACCTCGATCTCGTGCGCCTGCGTCGCCTTCGCCAGCCCGAGGATCCGCGCGAGCGGGCTGAGCGTCGCGCCCTGCAGCACGGTGAGCACGATGACGAGCACGAAAACCGCGTCCACGAGCCGCTGTGCGCCGGGAACGCCTTCGGACAGCGGGATCATCGCGAGCACGATCGGCACCGCGCCGCGCAACCCCGCCCAGGACAGGAACGTCTGTTCCCGCCAGGGCAAGCGGAACGGCAGCAGCGACAAGACCACCGAAAGCGGCCGCGCGAGCAACAGCACCACCGCGCCCGCGACCAGACCCGGGATGAGCGCTTCGAGCAGCCGGGTCGGCGACGCGAACAACCCGAGCAGCACGAACAGCCCGATCTGCGCGAGCCAGCCGAGCCCTTCGGCGAACGACAGGGTGTCCGACCGGTGCGGCAGCTTGGAATTCCCCAGCACCAGGCCGGCGACGTAGGTGGCGAGCAGGCCGGACGCGTGCGCCAGCTGTCCCGAGGAGTACGCGAGCACGCACACCGCGACCGTGGCGAGCGGGTACAGGCCGGTCGCGGGAAGTGCGGCCCGGCGCAGCGCCTGCGCGCCCAGCCAGCCGAACGCGAGACCGAGCGCGAGACCGGTGAGCAGTTCGTAGACCACCAGCAGCGGCAGCGACCAGTCCACCGCCTCGCCGGACGCGAGCACGACGACCGCGATGTAGGCGGGCGCGTCGTTGATGCCGGATTCCAGCTCCAGCGCGCCGACGAGCCGTTTGCCGACTCCGGCGCTGCGCAGCACGGAGAACACCGCCGCGGCGTCGGTGGACGCGAGGACCGCGCCCCACAGCAGGGCGAGCCGCCAGTCGAGGCCGAGCAGCCAGTGCAGTGCCGCGCCGGTGACCGCGATGCTGAGCACCACGGCCACTGTGGACAGCAGGATTCCGGGCCCCAGCGAGGGTTTCACCGCGGACCAGCGCGTGGTGAGCCCGCCCTCGGTGAGGATCAGGACGAGCGCGGCGAGCCCGAGGGACTGGGTGAGCGCCGGATTGTCGAAGCGGATGCCGAACCCGGCTTCGCCGAGCACGACGCCGATTCCGAGATACAGCAGCAGCGACGGGAATCCGAGCCGGATGGACACCCGCACCGCGACGACCGAGACGACCAGAACCAGCGCTCCGACGCCCAGCACCATGGGAAGCTCGTCCACCCTCCGCCTCCCTCCCGGTCGCCCGCAGGCGTCCAGAATAGTGAGGCAGTGTCCGGTTCCCGAGCGCGCACCACCGGTCCGGGGGACCACCCAGGTGTGTTACGACGCCTCGGCGGCACTCACCGTCGCGAGATCGACACCCAGCGCCGCGAACGGACCCCGCGCGCCCGGCAAAACCCGGACCGCCCGCTGCTGGTCCCGCGTCAGCCATCCCGCTTCCACGGCCCGCTCCAGCACCGCCGCCGGGACCGCGCCGGCGAGGTGCTCGCGCCGCTCTGTCCAATCCAGACAGTCGCGCAGCAACGGCCGCCGCGGCCGCTCCGGCACCGCCACGCCGAGATCGGCCAGCACGTCGCGGCCGTCGTCGGTGAGCGCGAGCCCGTCCGACACGTCGATCAGGCCCCGCTCGACCATCCCGTCCCGCAGGGCGACCCCGAGCGTCCCGGCCAGATGGTCGTAGCAACTGCGCGCGAACGACAATCGCTGCACCCGCAACGAAGTCCGCAGCCCGGACGGCTGTTTCAGTTCGGCATGCTGCGCAAGATGCTCGATCAGCTCCGCGACCCGCGGGTTGGCGAGCCGCACGTAGGCGTGCCGCCCCTGCTTCACCCGGGCGACGAACCCGGCCTCGGCCAGCCGCGTCACGTGTTCGCTGGCCGTCGAGACCGCGATCCGCGCCGCGGCGGCCAGCTCGCCGACGGTCCAGGCGCGGCCGTCGAGCAGAGCGAGGCACATCGTCGCCCGGCTCGGGTCGGCGAGCACGGCGGCGACTTCGGCCAGTGCGACGGTTTCCATGTCTCCACGGTAGAGCGGCGACGCTTCGGCCGCGGCCGAAGCGAGCGCTACAGCGCGTCGAGGAACTTCGCGCCCAGCGAGACGGCCGGTTTGGAGTCGTTGGCCCCCTCCAGGAACACCGCGAACGCCAGGTCGCCGCGGTAGCCGACGAACCAGCCGTGCGCCTCCGCGCCCGACCCGAACTGCGCGGTGCCGGTCTTGCCGAACACCGAGCCGGAATGCGCCAGGCCGGTGGCCGTGCCGCCGGTGACGACCTCGCGCATCATCCCGCGCAACGCCGCCAGCACCGGTCCGGACGGCGGCTGGTAGCCGGTGTTGACCTTGGTCCCGCCCTCCCACAGCCGCGGCACGACCGCGCGCCCGGACGCCGCGGTCGCCGCCATCACCGCCGCCCCCATCGGGCTGACCTGCACCTTCCCCTGGCCGATGCCGTCCTCGACCTGCTCGTCCGCGCTCGCCGCCGGGTCGACCCGGCCCATCTCGGTGGACAGCCCCTCGATCGCGAAGTCGGCGTTGAGGCCGAACTGGGTGGCCGCCTTCGCGAGCCCGTCGGCGGGCAGCTGCGCAGCGAGCCGGCCGAACGTGGTGTTGCAGGACTTCGCGAACGCCTGGTGCACGGTCGTCGTGCCGAGGTCGAACCCTTCGTTGGAGAGCGTACGGGTGCCGATCCGGTCGGTCAGCGGGCACGGCACCGAGGAATCCGGCGTGACCAGCCCGGCTTCCAGCGCCGCGGTCGCGGTGACGATCTTGAACGTCGACCCCGGCGCGTACTGGCCGCTGAACGCCGACGCCGCGTTGGAGACGCTGCCGTTCTGCGCCACCGCGAGCAAGTCGCCGGAAGACGGCTGGACGGCGACGAGAACCGCCTTGCCGCGGTACCCGTCGACGGCGGCCTGAGCGGCCTTCTGGGTCGCGAGGCTGAGGCCGGTGGCGGCCGGCTTGCGGTCGCCCTCCGCGTTTCCGAACAGCGTCTCCAGGTTCTTGCCCGTGGCGTCCACGCGCTCGACCGCGAACGCTTCGGAGGCCTGCCCGTGCCCGGCAAGCGCCGAACGGAGCAGCGGGAACGCCTTGTCGTCGGCCGGTTTCAGCCCGCCGCCGGCGGAGACGACCAGCGGTTTGCCGTCGCGGTCGACCACCGCCGGGACGTCCGAGGACGCGATCGCCAGCCGTTGCCCGGCCTCCAGCTTCGGGTGCAGCACGGTCGGCGCCCAGTGGACCCGCCACTTGCCCTGCACCTGGACGAGGCCGAGGTTGCCCGGGTACGTCCAGACGTGGCCGGGACCGAGGTTCCAGGTGATCGTGTAGGCCGCCGTCGCCTTGCCGCCTTGCGCCGCGCCGACGTCGCCGAGTTTGGCGGTGAGCTGCGTCGGCCGGAGCGTCGCCCACGCGTCCTGCAGCGCGGAAGAGGCGTCCGCGGGAGCGTCGGTGGCCTTGCTGGCGGCGGCGGAGTCCTTCCCCTCGAAGGCGAGCAGGTACTCGCGAGCCGCGGACGTCGGGTCGCTCGGCTCCGCAGCCGCCGACGCGGTCTCGGAACCCGGCGAGGCCGCCGTCGATCCCCCGCCGTTGAGCAGCACGACCGCCGCCACCACGATCGCGACCACGGCCAGCGCGCCCCCGATCAGCACGCCCTTTTTCCCGGCAGGACTCACCGTCGTCTCCCCCTCGCCCACGCGGTCCGCCCGCGTCCCTGGCTCAGCTTGCCCATCGCTGGACGGAACCGGGCGTTACCTCGGAGAACGCGACGGATTCGTGATCAACGGCGCGCTGTATAGGTCGTTATACAGTTTGCTCGGCCCGGCGGCGGGCGCGTTGCCAGCTCAGCCCGGCGACGACGAGGACCGCGACGAGGATTCCCGAGCTGATCAGCTGGGTCCGGGCGGCGGGGTCGCCGGTCATCACTACCAGGATCGCGACCATCGCGGCGAGCGTCAGCCAGGTCAGGTACGGGAAGCCCCACATGCGCACGGTCAAGCTGTCCGGCGTGGTGCGCTCCAGTTGGCGACGCACTCGCAACTGGGTGCAGGCGACCAGGATCCACACGATCAGCAGCACCGAGCCGACCGCGTTGAGCAAGTATTGGAAGACGGTGTCCGGCCAAAGCGCGTTGAGCGCCACCGCGACGAAGCCGAACAACACCGAAGCGGCGACGGCGAGGACGGGTACGCCGTTGCGGTCCACTTTGGTCAGTGCGCGCGGTGCGTGGCCGCGGCGGGCCAGCGAGTACACCATGCGAGCCGCGCCGTACATGTTGGTGTTCAAGGTGGACAGCAAGGCGAACAGCACGACCACGTTCATGATCTGCCCGGTCGCCGGGATCCCGATCCGGTCGAGCACCGCGGCGAACGGGCTCTGTCCGATGTGGACGCTCGACCAGGGCAGCAGCGAGACGATGACGAGCATGGAACCGATGTAGAACACCGAAATCCGCACGACCGCGTTGCGCACCGCCTTGCCGACCGCGTGCGCGGGATCGTCGGACTCCGCGGCCGCGATGGTCACCACTTCCAGGCCGCCGAAGGTGAAGACCACCGCGAGCAGCCCGGTGCCGACGCCCTGCCACCCGTTGGGCAGCAGCCCGCCGTGGCCGGAGAGGTTGGCGGTGCCCACGAAGGACGTCCCGGGCAGCACCCCGAGGAACGCGAGCACTCCCAAAACCAGGAACGCCACCACCGCCACGACCTTGATCAGCGCCAGCCAGAACTCCAGCTCGCCGAAGCGGGACACCGCCGTGAAGTTGACCGCGGTCAGCACCGCCATGAAGAGCAGGACCAGCGCCCACTGCGGAATGCCGGGCAGCCAGCCGTTGACGATGATGGCGGCCGCGGTGGCCTCGACGGCGAGCACCACGACGAGCGCGGCCCAGTACAGCCAGCCGATGGCGAACCCGGCCCACGGCCCGAACGCGCGCTCGGCGTGCACCGAGAAGGACCCGCTGGACGGGATCGCCGCGGCCATTTCCGCCATCATGCGCATGACCAGCATCGCGAGCGCGCCGGCGAGCACGAAGGACAGCACGATCCCGGGCCCGGCGAGCTTGATCCCGACGCCGGAGCTGACGAACAGCCCGGATCCGATCACGCCGCCCATCGCGAGCATGGCGAGGTGCCGCTGGCGCAACCCGGCGGCCAGTCCCTCGGCGGCCGGTTCGGCGGCGGCTTCTGAAGTCATGGGGAAATCCCTAGCAGACGCTCCCCCGGGCGCCGTCGCTCGGTCCGCCAGGAGTCAGCTGAGACACGACGCGACGAGCGAGGGACTTCGGTCTTGCTCCGGGCATCCCGCCCGGAGCAAGACCGCCTCGCGTCACGCCTTGGCGACCGCCACGCGCACCTTCACGCCCTCGCCGACCGTGCCGTCGAAGCCCTCGGCGACCTCGCCGTAGGACACCGCCGTCGCGAGCGTTTCGGACGCCACGAACTCCTCGTGCTTGCGCACCGCGGCCGTCACCTCGTCGGTGGCGTCCACGGTCAGCGAGATCCGGTCGCCGACGTCGAGACCGGCTTCGCGGCGGGCCTGCTGGACCACGCGGACCAGGTCGCGCGCCAGGCCCTCGTTCGCCAGGTCCTCGGTGACCTCGGTGTCCAGCGCGACCAGACCGGCCCCGCCGGGCAGTTCGGCCGCCGCGCCGCCGCCGGAGGCCACCAGCCGCCGGTCGTACTCGCCCTCGACCAGTTCCACGCCCGCCGCCACGACCGCGCCGGACGCGTTCGTCGTCCAGTCGCCCGCCTTGACCGCCTTGATCACCTGCTGGACGGCCTTGCCCAGCCGCGGCCCGGCGGCCCGCGCGTTGACCGCGACCTCGAACGTGCCGTGCGCGGCGACGTCGGTGGTCAGCTCCACCGACTTCACGTTCACCTCGTCCCGCAGGATCTCGGTGAACCCGCGCAGCGCTTCGACGTCCTCGGCCGCGACCACGAGCTTCGCCAGCGGCAGCCGCACGCGCAGCTTGTTCGCCTTGCGCAGCGCCAGCGCCGACGACGCCACCTGGCGCACCTTGTCCATCGCGGTCACCAGGGCCGCGTCGGCGGGCAGGTCGAGCGCGTTCGGCCAGTCGGTCAGGTGCACCGAACGGCCGCCGGTGAGCCCGCGCCACACCGTCTCGGCGGTGAGCGGCAGCAGCGGCGCGACGACCCGGCAGGTCACCTCCAGCACCGTGTGCAGCGTGTCGATCGCGTCCTGCTCGCCCGCCCAGAACCGGTCGCGCGACCGGCGGACGTACCAGTTCGTGAGCACCTCGAGGAAGTCCCGCACGGTCTGGCACGCGCCCGCGATGTCGTAGCTGTCCATCGCGGATTCGACGTCGGTGACGAGTTCGTGCGTCTTCGCGAGCACGTACCGGTCGAGCAGGTGCTTCGAATCCGTGCGCCACTGCCCCTGCTTGCCTTCGGCGTTCGCGTACAGGGCAAGGAAGTAGTACGAGTTCCACAGCGGCAGCACGGCCTGGCGCACCGCGTCGCGGATCCCCCGGTCGGTCACGATCAGGTTGCCGCCGCGCAGGATCGGGCTCGCCATGAGGTACCACCGCATGGCGTCGGACCCGTCGCGTTCGAAGACCTCGTTGACGTCCGGGTAGTTCCGCAGCGACTTCGACATCTTCTGGCCGTCGGAGCCGAGCACGATGCCGTGCGACACGCAGGTGCGGAACGCCGGCCGGTCGAACAGCGCGGTCGCGAGCACGTGCAGCAGGTAGAACCAGCCGCGGGTCTGCCCGATGTACTCGACGATGAAGTCGCTCGGGTAGTGGTGCTCGAACCATTCCCGGTTCTCGAACGGGTAGTGCACCTGGGCGTACGGCATCGAGCCGGAGTCGAACCACACGTCGAGCACGTCCGGCACGCGGCGCATGGTCGACTTGCCGGTCGGGTCGTCCGGGTTCGGCCGGGTCAGCTCGTCGATGTAGGGCCGGTGCAGGTTGTCCAGCCGCACGCCGAAGTCGGCCTCCAGCTCGTCCAGCGAGCCGTAGACGTCGACCCGCGGATAGGCCGGGTCGTCCGAGCGCCACACCGGGATCGGCGTGCCGAAGTAGCGGTTGCGGGAGATCGACCAGTCGATGGCGTTCTCCAGCCACTTGCCGAACTGGCCGTCCTTGACGTTCTCCGGGTACCAGGTGATCTGCTGGTTCAGCTCGACCATCCGGTCCTTGAACTGGGTCACCGCGACGAACCACGACGACACCGCGCGGTAGATCAGCGGGTTCCGGCAGCGCCAGCAGTGCGGGTACGAGTGGTCGTAGGTCTCGTGCCGCAGCAGCACCGCGCCCTGGCTCGCCGCGCCGCCGGTGCCGTTCTTGAGGTCCTTCACGATGTTCGGGTTCGCGTCGAACACCTGCTGCCCGGCGTAGTCCGGCACGGTGGCGTCGAACTTGCCGTGGTCGTCGACCGGCGTCACCGGGACGATCCCGGCCGCGTCGGTGACCACTTTGTCCTCGGCGCCGTAGGCGGGCGCGATGTGCACGACGCCGGTGCCGTCTTCGGTGGTGACGTAGTCCGCGGACAGCACGCGGTGCGCGTTCTCCGTGCCGACGAAGTACGGGAACGGCGGCGCGTAACGGGTTCCGAGCAGCTGTTCGCCGGTGTAGCGTGCGACGACGGCCGGCTCCTCGCCCAGTTCGCGGGCGTACGCGGCCACGCGGTCCTCGGCGAGCAGGTACCGCTTGCCGTCGCTTTCCACCACGACGTACTGCACCTCGGGGTGCACCGCGGTGGCGAGGTTGGACGGCAGCGTCCACGGCGTCGTGGTCCAGATCAGCAGATACGTGCCGTCGAGCTCGTTGTCGTTGCCCTCCAGGCGGAAGCCGACCGTGACGGCCGGGTCCTGCCGGTTGCGGTAGACGTCGGCGTCCATGCCCAGCTCGTGGTTGGACAGCGGCGTCGCGTCGCGCCAGCAGTAGGGCAGGACGCGGTAGCCCTCGTAGACGAGTCCCTTGTCCCACAACCGTTTGAACGCCCAGAGCACCGATTCCATGTAGGTGACGTCGAGCGTTTTGTAGTCGTTGTCGAAGTCGACCCAGCGGGCCTGGCGCGTCACGTACTCGCGCCATTCGTCCGTGTAGCGCAGCACGGACTGCCGCGAAGCCTCGTTGAACTTCGCGATGCCCATCTCTTCGATCTCGGTCGTCTCGGTGATCCCGAGCTGGCGCATCGCCTCGAGTTCGGCGGGCAGGCCGTGGGTGTCCCAGCCGAACCGCCGCTCGACGCGGCGGCCCTTCATCGTCTGGTAGCGCGGGACGATGTCCTTGACGTACCCGGTGAGCAGGTGCCCGTAGTGCGGCAGGCCGTTGGCGAAGGGCGGCCCGTCGTAGAAGACGTACTCGTTGTCGCCGTTCGTGCCCGCGGGACGGTTGTCGATCGTCGCCTGGAAAGTCCGGTCGCTCTCCCAGTACGCGAGGACGCTCTCCTCCAGAGCGGGGAACGACGGCTGGGACGGGACCGTGGTCTCTCCGCCCGGCGAAGCCTGGGGGTACATCCGGGTGCTCCTTGCGTTCGTCGCTCTCGTACGGACGACCGGCGGCCGCCCACACGGGGACGAGACGCTCGCGCGTCACGCGGTACCACCCCGCTTGCCCGGCGCGCTGCTCCCGGGCCACTCGTTGCGCGGCTGTCACGGGCCGCACCCGTCCGGTTCTACTAGGGGCGCCTGGCGCCCGGTTCTTCCGGAGGCTCCCCGGTGATGGCCGGATCGACGCCTTGCTGACATCAGATTAACTCGTCGCCGCAACTCGCTTTCTCCCTGCCCCGGCTGTGCACCGCGACCGCCGCGAGCACCGCGGCCGCCAGCCACAGCCCGGCCGAGCCGAAGCCGAGCAGGTGCAGGCCGTGCACGAACGACTCGTGTGCCGCCGGTTCTCCCGCCACCGCACCGAAAACCGCCACGCCGAGCGCGCCGCCCGCCTGCCGGGCCGCGTTGTTGATCCCGCCCGCGATGCCCGCGCGCTCCCCCGGCGCGTCGGAGACCGCCGCGGTCACCACAGCCGCGGTCAGCAGCCCCATCCCGACGCTGAGCACCAGCAGCGTCGGCAGCAGCGTGCCGTATCCGCTGCCGGGTCCGATCCGCAGCAGGTTCAGCATCGCCGCCGCGCCGAGCACGAGCCCGGCCAGGATCTGCGGACGCGGGCCGAACTTCGCGGTGAGCCGTCCGGTGACCGGGCCGAGCAGCACGAGCGGGACGAACATCGGCAGCAGGGCGACCCCGGCGGCGATCGGGCCCGCTTTGAGCACGTCCTGCAGGTAGAGGGTGAACACGAGCACCGAACCGAGGCCGACGAAGTTCATCGCCGCCGACACCAGGTTCGCGCCCGCCGTCTGCCGGGACCGCAGCAGGGACAGCGGCAGCATCGGCTCGGCCGCCCGCCGTTCCACCAGCACGAACGTCACCGCCGCGGCGACCGCGAGCACCCCGGCCCACGGGGTCTTCGCGATCACCGCGTACACCCCGGAGCCGAGCGCCAGCGCCGCCGTCGCCGCCCCGGGAAGGTCCACGCGGGCGGGTTTCCGGACGTCCGGCGGCACCAGCCGGCGAGTCGCGACGGCCGCCGCCGCGACGATCGGGACGTTCAGCCAGAACACCGGCCGCCATCCGGCGGCCTGCACGAGAATCCCGCCCAGCAACGGCCCGGCAGGCAGCGCGAGCGCCGAAACCCCGGCCCAGATTCCGAGTGCGCGGGCGCGTTCCGTCCGGCCGGGGAACGTCCCGGTGATGACCGCCATCGTGCCCGGCAGCAACAACGCCGCCCCAATGCCCTGCACCGCGCGGCCCGCGACGAGCCACCCCGCCGACTGCGCCAGCCCGCACGCCGCCGACGCGACCCCGAACACGGCCAGCCCGGCGAGCACCACGCCGCGGTGCCCGAGGACGTCGCCGAGCGCTCCCCCGGTCAGCAGCAACGCGGCGAGGACCACCGAATAGCCGACCACCACCCACTGCAGCTGCGGCACGTCGGCGTGCAGTTCGCTCCCGAGGGTCGGCAGGGCGACGTTGACGACGGTGACGTCGAGCTGCACCAGGAACATCCCGGCGCACATGGTGAACAAGATCGCGGTGCGCATGGCTCCAGCAGACACCGGGAACGCTTCCGTCGCGGTGGAAGTGTGCCGGGGGCATGCTGGAGGCATGGAAGGAGACGCCGACATCGCGCGCACCGCCGCCCTGTTCGCCGATCCGGCGCGGGTCCGCGTGCTGATGGCCCTCGCGGACGGGCGGTCGCTGGCCGCGTCGGTGCTGGCCGGCGAAGCGGGGCTGACCGCGCAGGGCGTGAGCGCGCACCTGTCGAAACTGCTCGCGGCGGGGCTCGTGACCGCGGAAAAATCCGGCCGGCACCGGTTCTACCGCATCGCCGGCGCGGCCCCGGAGCTGCTGGAAGCACTCGCCCGGCACTCCCCCGCGCGTCCGGTCCGGTCCCTGCGGGAAGGCACCCGCGCGGAAGCCTTGCGCACCGCGAGATTGTGCTACGACCACGTCGCCGGACGACTCGGCGTGACCGTCACGGCGGCGTTGCTGGACCGCGGCGCACTGGCCACTGTGGACGGTGACCCGACGACGCAACGGCGTCCCGGGGACCGGATTTCCTCGCAGCTGCAAGAACATCCGTACGTGCTGGGACCAGCCGCGGACGAGGTGTTCGGGGCGTTGGGCGTGGATGTCGCGGCCGCCGCGAAGAGCCGCCGGCCGCTGCTGCGGTTCTGTCTGGATTGGACAGAGCAGCGGCATCACCTCGCCGGAGCCCTGGGCGCGGCGGTCACGCGACGGTTCATGGACGCGGGCTGGCTGCGGTCGCGGGCAAAGGCGCATCGAGCGGTGCAGCTCACCGATGCCGGCGCGAGGATGCTCGAAGAGGTGCTGGGCGTCAGCGGTGGGCAGCTGCCAGCACCGCGTCCGGGCCGCACCGCGCGCACGGCGTGAAGCCGAGCTGCCGCGCCTCGCCGACGCCGATCGGGATCGTGTCGCGGCCGGACAGCCAGCCGCAGTCCACCAGGTGGTAGCGCGGGTACTCGTCGACGACCACGACCTCGTCCTCGAGGTCCTTGACCACCTCGAGGTCTTCCGGCGTGGTCTCCTCCACCCCGGGCGGCGTGTCGCGCACCGCCTTCGCCTCGGACTTCGGCTCGGCTTCCGCGGCGGGCTCCTCGACCTCCGGCTCCGGCACGTCCGCCGGATCGCCCAGCTCGCCCGTCGCCGGGAGCAACGCGGTCTGCTCGGCGTCCGCTTCGGCCGGGGCGGCCTCGTCCTTCTTCTCCGCGTCGGATTTCCCGTCCTCCGCCGAGTCTTCGGCACCCGAGCCCTCGGTGTCCGCGCTCTTGCGCCGGCGCAGCCAGTCGACGAGCAGAAGCAGCCCGGCCAGCACGGACAGGCCGATGGAAACCCAGGCCCACAGCGAGCTGCCCGTGACGAGCGCCGTGACGAGCAGGCCGAGAGCCGCCAGCACCAGAAGGAGGACGATGTAGAGCACGCTGAATTACAACACGGGCCGCCCGGTTTCCGGAGGCGACCCGCCCACGCGGCGTACCCCGCCGGTTCCCCACCGTGGCGGTGCCGGATCCGGGCACGCCGAAACCCCGCCGGGTCGGAAGGTCATCCGGCGGGGTGCGTACGGCAGTGGGTCAGCCGGCTTCGGCGCGCGGGCCGAACGAGTAGCCCTGGCCGCTGCTTCCGGTCGAGGACTGGCTCGACCCGGACGACGCCGACGCCGGGGCCGCGGAGCCGCGGTCGTCGAGCTCGCGCAGCTGGGATTCGAGGAAGCCGCGCAGCCGGGTGCGGTATTCGCGCTCGATCGTGCGGAGTTCTTCGATCTTCTTGCCCAGAGCGCCCTTTTCGGCGTTCAGGTTGTTCATCGTCTCGGTGTACTTGCGCTGCGACTCGCGTTCCATGGTGGTCGCCTTGTCGCGCGCCTGGCGCTCCAGCGTCTCGGCGCGCGTGCGCGCGTCGTTCAGCATCGTCTCGGCGCGGGTGCGCGCCTCGTTCACCATCGAGTCGGACTTCGCCCGGGCGTCGGACAGCAGCTGCTCGGACTTGGTCCGCGCCTCCGCCAGCATCCCGTCGGACTCGGTCTTCGCCTCGGCGGTGAGCCGGTCGGCCATCTCCTGCGCCAGGCCGAGCACCTTGGCGGCCTGGACGTTCGGCTCGCCGCTGTCGGGGACCATCGAGTGCGCCTGGGTCTGCTCCATCGCCGAAGCGGGCGGCGGAACCGGGGAGAGCCGCCGCGACGGCTCGGGGTCGCGGCCCGGCGGCGGGCCGGCGACCTTCGCGTTCTCGAGCTCGGAGCGGGTCGACTCGAGCTCGGCGTCGAGCTGCTCGACCTGCTGCCGCAGCTCGTTGTTGTCCTCGATCAACCGGGCAAGCTCGGTCTCCACCAGGTCGAGGAACGCGTCCACCTCGTCCTCGTTGTAGCCCCTCTTGCCGATGGGCGGCTTGCTGAACGCGACGTTATGCACGTCAGCGGGGGTCAACGACATCAGATCACCTCACGCACTCCATGGCCTGCAGGACACACCCGGGTTTTCCCCGATCACCTGGGTGTCAGTTGCATCGCGAAGAACACAACCAACAGCAGCACCATAATCGACAAGTCCAGTCCTACGCCGCCGATCCGGACCATCGGAATGATCCTGCGGAACAACCGCACCGGCGGGTCGGTCACTGTGTAGATGGTCTCGAGCGTCACCGCAACCCCTCCGGCGGGACGCCACTCCCGTGCGAAAGTCCGCACGAGCTCGACCACGATCCGGGCCGTGAGCAGCAGCCAGAAGGCAAACAGCACGTACCAGATCGCGAGCCACACAGCATTCACGGCGACCACTCTAGCGGGGGACGGCCGGATTGGGCGCGACCAGCCGCTCCCAGGGCGACATAGTCGACAAAATCACGTCTGGCTGCGCCCAGCGGTCCGGTGGCGTTCACCCGCGCAGGAACAATCCGCCCTCGGCGATCCGCCGGCGGTCCTCGGCGGTCACGTCCACATCGGGCGGTGAGAGAAGGAACACCTTGTTGGTGACCTTGTCCATCGAGCCCCGCACGGCGAACGCCAGTCCCGCCGCGAAGTCCACGATCCGCTTGGCGTCCGCGTTGTCCATCTCGGTGAGGTTGATGATCACCGGGATGCCCTCGCGGTAGTGCTCGCCGATCGCCCGCGCCTCGATGTAGCTCGTCGGGTGCAGCGTCGTGATCCGGCTGAGCGGGTCCCGCGCCGGCGCGGCGACCGGTTCGGCGACCGGGCGCAGCCGGGCGACCGGCTCCGGCTGGCGGTCGACCGCGAGCGCGCCGTGCGTCGCCGGCTCGGCCGCCATCGACCGGGACCGGACGCGCGCGGCCGGTTCGTCGTAGCTGTCTTCCACGTCGCGGTAGCGGGCCCGGGTCCGCGCGAGCGGCTGGTCGTAGCCGTCGTCGTACTCGTCGTAACCGTCGTCGTAGCCGTCTTCGTCCGCGGGCACCATCCCGAAGTAGGCCTTCAGCTTCTGCAGCGCGCTCATGCCTCTCCCTAGCCCTTGCCGCTCCCGCACCGTTGTGCCCCGCCCGGCCGGACACGAAACGTGACCGCCGGGCGGACTCCCTACGGCGAGGCTAAACCGCGCCCGCCAAGCAACGCGGTTCCGACACGCACACACGTGGAGCCGTGCCGGATCGCCTGGTCCAGATCATGGCTCATTCCGGCGGACACGTCAGCGGCTTCCGGATGCCGGTCCCGGACCCTTTCCGCAGCGTGGGCCAGGCGGGCGAATGCCGTGCCCGGGTCTTCCCCCAACGGGGCCACGGCCATCACGCCGCGCAGTCGCAGCTCCCCCGTGTGGGCGATGTGGTCGGCGAGGGCGTCGGCTTCGCCGAGCGGGATCCCGCCGCGCGCGACGTCGCCGTCGAGGCTCACCTGGACCAGCACGTCGAGCGGTCCGGTCCGTTCCCCGGCCTCCTGCGCGGACGCGACCGCGCGGGCGAGCGCGTCGGCGAGCCGCACGGAGTCGACCGACTGGACTTCGGCCGCCCAGCGCACGACCGACCGCGCCTTGTTCCGCTGCAGCCGCCCGACCATGTGCCAGCGCGGCGCGGCGTCCGGGCGCAGCTGCGCGACCTCGGCCGCCTTCGGACCGGCTTCCTGGTCGCGGTTCTCCGCGAGGTTCAGCAGCCCGAGGTCGGTCAGCAACGCGGCGTCGGCAGCCGGGAAAGTCTTGGTGACGCCCAGCAAGCGCACCTCGTCGCGGGACCGGCCGGCCGCCGCGCAGGCGTTGGCGATGCGCTCCTCGAGCGCGGCCAGCGACGCCGCCAGCTCCGCCCGCCGCTTCTCCTCCGGGTCCTCGGTCACGCCCGCTCCTCTTCCAGCCAGGTGATGCCGGCGATCCGGCCGGTGGTGCCGTCGCGGCGGAAGCTGAACAGCGTCTTGTCTTCCGCCGTGCACCGCGGGTCCGCGCCGACGCGTCCGACGCCGAGGGCGGCCAGCTGCTGCCAGAGCCCGGCGCGGAGGTCCAGGCCGGCCGTGCCCTTGCGCGTTTTGCAGGCGCTGCCGGGCAGATGCTTCTCGACGTCCGCGGCCATCGCGGCCGGGACCTCGTAGCAGTCGCCGCAAATCGCCGGGCCCAGCAAGGCCTCGACCCGGCCCGGTTCGGCGCCGAGTCCGCGCATCGCCTCCAGCGCGGCGGGCACCACGCCGACGCGCGCGCCGACCCGGCCGGCGTGCACCGCGGCGACGACGCCCGCTTCCGGATCCGCCATGAGCACCGGAACGCAGTCCGCGACCAGCACCACGAGCGCGACGCCCGGCCGGTCGGTGACCAGCGCGTCGGTGGCTTCGGCGGCGGAGGTCTCGGTGCCGTCCACGACGGTCACGGTGCGGCCGTGCACCTGCTCCATCCAGGCCAGCTTGTCCTCGGCGAGGCCGAGCTCGGACGCCAGCCGCTTGCGGTTGGCGTAGACGTCGCCCGCGTCGTCGCCGACGTGGTCGCCGAGGTTGAAACTCTCGTACGGCGGCCGGGAAGCCCCGCCCGCCCTGGTCGTGACCACTCGTCGTACTCGCACCCCGTCATCCTGCCAAAAACCGCGGCGGCCGCCCCGCCCGAGCCTCGTGAGTGCGGAAGCCGGTTCTAACCGGCTTCCGCACTCACGAGTCCGCTCACCAGGACCCGGACATACGGCAACGGCCGCCCCGAACGCGTCGGGACGGCCGTTGCCGGGAAACCTGGGTCAGCGCCGCATGAACGGCGGCACGTCCACGTCGTCGTCGGTCGGGTCGTCGTGCACCGTCGTCGGGCGGCTCGGCAGACCGCCCGTCGCCGAATTCGAGCCGATCGGCGAATAGCCCCGGGAGCCGCCGCCCGGCTGAGGGAGGCCGCCCGGCGGAGTGCTGGCGCCCGGCTGCGCCAATCCCGACGGCGGGGTGCGCGGCGGGGCGACCGGGTAGCCGGAATTGCCCGCCGGGGGCACCGGGGTGGCTCCGCTCTGCGGCGGGGTCTGCGGGGCGGGACCGCCGCCGCCGACCTGGCCCGCCGACGCGGACGCGGTGCCGTTGCCCTGCTTGCCGCCGAACGCGGGCGGGTCGAGTTTCTTGTGGGTGGGCGCGCCGGCGTCGAACCCGGCCGCGATCACCGTGACGCGGACCTCGTCGCCGAGCGAGTCGTCGATGATCGTCCCGAAGATGATGTTCGCGTCCGGGTGCGCCGATTCCTGCACGAGCGACGCGGCCTCGTTGATCTCGAACAGGCCGAGGTCCGATCCGCCCGCGATGGACAGCAGCGCGCCGTGCGCCCCGTCCATCGACGCTTCCAGCAGCGGCGAGTTGATCGCCTTCTCCGCGGCCTGTATCGCCCGTCCTTCGCCGCGCGCGGAGCCGATGCCCATCAGCGCGGAGCCCGCACCGGACATGACGCTCTTGACGTCGGCGAAGTCCAGGTTGATCAGGCCGGGAGTGGTGATCAGGTCGGTGATGCCCTGGACACCGGACAGCAGCACCTCGTCGGCGGAGCGGAACGCGTCCATCAGGGACACGCCGATGTCGCCGAGCTGCAGCAGCCGGTCGTTCGGGATCACGATCAGCGTGTCGCATTCGTTGCGCAGCTGCTGGATGCCCTCTTCGGCCTGCTTGCCGCGGCGTTTGCCCTCGAAGGTGAACGGGCGGGTCACCACGCCGATCGTGAGCGCGCCGAGCTTGCGGGCGATCTGCGCGACGACCGGCGCGCCGCCGGTGCCGGTGCCGCCGCCCTCGCCGGCGGTCACGAACACCATGTCGGCGCCCTTGATGACCTCTTCGATCTCCTCGCGGTGGTCCTCGGCCGCCTTCTGCCCCACCTCGGGGGCGGCTCCGGCGCCGAGTCCGCGGGTCAGTTCCCGGCCGATGTCGAGCTTGACGTCGGCGTCGGACATGAGCAGTGCCTGCGCGTCGGTGTTCACCGCGATGAACTCGACACCCTTGAGGCCGACCTCGATCATCCGGTTCACGGCGTTCACGCCGCCGCCGCCGATGCCGACGACCTTGATCACCGCAAGGTAGTTGTGCGGGGGCGTCATCGGGTCCGCCTTCCTGATCGTGATGTGCACATGCCGCCCGCCGGGGCCGGAAACCCTCAACCTCAACCCGAGAGTGAGAGTTATGTCAACCACCGGCGTCAAGGCAGGACGGTAGGCGCCGCGCAAGCTCTAATCCAGTAGCCACGCCGTGAGCGGCAAAGGTGTTTTGCCACAACGCTAAGCCGCGCGCAAGGCCGGAACCCGCCGCGAGGCCCGGCGCGCGGTCTGCTATACGACGCCGGAAGTGCTGCCCAGGCGCGAGATCCGGTCCGCTACGCGGGCACCGAAGCCACCAGCACCACGTCGTTCGACGGCTTCCCGGACGGCGATCCGCCGGCCTGCTCCACGCTGATCGCGAACTGCTGCGCGCCGGCCAGCCCGTCCGCCACCACCAGCGAGCCCGCTTGCCCGCCCGGCAGCAGCCCGGCCGGACGCGGCGCGAAGTCCGGTCCCATCAGCCACGCCTCGTACACCTTCCCCGCCTGGACCGGCGGCAGCCCGGCCGGCAGGAACAGCACGCGGTCCAGCTTCCGCGAAACCACCACCGTGCCCCCGCCCCCGCGCGGCGCCGCGACGTGCTCGGTCCGCGCGTCCGGCGCGGTGAGCAGTTCGGACACCGGCAGATAGCGGGCGCGCGCGGCGTCCAATTCGGACTGTGCGCTGGTGAGCTGGCTGCTGGTGTGCAGCGCGATGCCGCCGAACACGCCGGCCAGGGCGAGCCCGACCACCGCGGCCGCGGCGGCGAGGAGCATCGGCCAGCGGCGCGGGCCGCGCGGGCGCGGTTCGGCCGAGCCGGTCCGCGGCGGCAGCTGGCGGGTCGTGCGCATGTCCGCCAGCACCCGGTCCTTGAGCCCGGACGGCGGCTGTTCGTCCATCGCCGCGCCGAGCCGGGCCGCGGTCTCGCGCAATTCGCGCACTTCTTGCGCGCACGATTCGCACTGCTCGAGGTGGCGGCGGAACTGGGCCCGCTCGACCTCCGACAGCGCGTCGAGCGCGTACGCGCCGGCCAACGTGTGCATCTCGGGACTGCTCACGCCGTCACCCCCAGGCAGTCGCGCAGCCGGATCAGCCCGTCGCGCAGTCTGGTCTTGACCGTCCCTTGCGGCGTGTCCAGCACGTCGGCGACCTCGCGATAGGTGTAGCCCTGGTAATAGGCCAGGAGGACGGATTCCCGCTGCAGTTCGGTCAGCGTCTTGAGGCAGCGCCGCACCTGCGAGCGCTCCAGCCGGGTCGCGACGGATTCGGCGACCTCGTCGAACGGCCGTCCGCGCGCGGCCTCGAAGGTCGCTTTCCGCTCGCGTTCGGTGCTCGCCCGCGCGGACCGCACCCGGTCGACCGCGCGGCGGTGCGCCAGCGTCATCGCCCAGTTCAGGACGCTGCCCTTCGCCGCCGAGTAGCGCGTGGCGGTCTTCCACAGCTCCACGAGCACCTCCTGCGCGACCTCCTCGGACTGCGCGGGGTCCCGCACGATGCGGCGGACGAGCCCGTAGACGGGACCGGCGAGCTGATCGTAAAGCCGTTCGAAGGCGCGTTCGTCGCCCTTCGCGACCAGTGCCATCAGGTCCTCGGCGCTGGTCGAGGGCACCGCGGAGAGCCGGTCCGCCGGGCGGGCGTTCTCATCCATGGAGGACTCCTGCCGTGTTCTGCCCGGTCCGGGCGGCGAGCGGGGCCTTGCGCCGCCAGAGCGCGAGCCCGTGGCGGCGGATCAACGCGGAAACGCGCTGCGGCTGCAGCGGCCGGCCGAGCACGAAGCGCGCGAGCGTGCGGATCCCGACCGGCCGGCGGACTCCTCGCAGCGTAGCGGTCAGCGCGGCGTCGCCGTCGCGGTGCAGGACGACGGTCAGCGCCAGCAGCGCGTCCGGGCGCGGCAGACGCATCCGGTACTCCCCCGCCGTCTCCTGGAACGGCGACACGTAGAACTCCTTGTCCGCCCGGACCTCTTCGTCCGGCTGGAGCAGATAGGCGTGCCGGCCGCCGTAGGTGTTGTGCACCTCGGCGACCACGCAGGCGAGCGCGCCGTCCGGCGTGTGGCACCAGTAGACGGTGAGCGGATTGAACACGTACCCGAGAACGCGCGCCGACGCGAGCATCGTCACCGGCCCGCCGCGCAGGTCCACTCCGCGGCGCGCGAGCCAAGCGTCCAGTTTGGACCGGATGTCGCCGGGCTCGGCGCGGTCGAAGTGGTCGCGGCCGTCGAAGCGCGCGAACGGCCGGAGCCACCACGGCAGCCGCGGCAGGTCGTCGAGGTCGGTCCGCCACAGGTACATCCGGTGCGCGAACGAGTACGGCGGATCGGCCCGGCGGACGTGCGCGACGGTGGCGTCGTAGAGAGCGGTCACCAGGTCACCCCGAAACTGGCCGCGGCGCGGACGCCGGAGGAGCAGCCGTCCTCGTGGAATCCCCAGCCCTGATAAGCCCCGGCGTACGCGATCACTCCGTCGTTCAATTCCGCCAGGCGTCTCTGCGCGGCAACGGATTCCGGGGTGTAGATCGGATGCTCGTAGGACATTTTCGCGACCACCGCATTCGCATCGAGGCGCACGCTCGGGTTGAGGGTGACCGCGTAGGTCGTCGCTTCGTCGAGGCCCATCAAGCGATTCAGGTCGTAAGTGACTTGGACGGCGCGCATCTCCGCCCCGCAGCCCGGCGTCCGGTAATTCCACGAAGACCGGGCAGCGGGCGCCGTCGGCAGCACGGCGGGATCGGTGTGCAGCCAGGCTTCGTTGCGCGAGTAGCGGAACGCGCCGAGCACTTCGCGTTCGGCGGCGGTGGGATCCGTCAACAGCCGCAGCGCTTGGTCGGCGTGGGTCGCGACCACGACCCGGTCCACCCGGTGCGCGGTGTCGGTGTCGTCGCGCACCTCGACCCCGCGCGCGGTCCGCCGCACCGCGCGAACCGGAGTGGACAGGTGCACCGCGGTCAGTTGCTTGGCCGCGCGCTCGACGTACTCGCGCGAACCGCCGACGACCGTCCGCCAGGTCGGCGAATTCCGCACGGTGAGCATGCCGTGATTGCGCAGGAATTCGAACAGATACCGCGCCGGGTACCGCATGGTGTCGGTGCGATCGGCCGACCACACCGTGGAGACGAGCGGCAGCACGAAATGATCGACGAAATAGCGCGAATACCCGCCGATCGCCAGAAAAGCGCCGAGCGGCACGTCCCCCGCTTCCGGGCGGGCCAGCAGCCGTCCGGCGTGCCGGTGGAACCGCTTCACCTCGGCCAGCATGCGCAGGTAGGGCGCGGACGCGGCGTTGCTCCGTTGCGCGAACAGCCCGCGCATGCCTTTCGCCCCGGCGTACTGCAGGCCGCAGCCGTCGCAGCGGATGCTCATCGACATCTCGGTGTCGCGGGTGCGGACGCCGAGTTCGCCGAACAGCCGCAGCAAGGTCGGGTAGGTGCGCTCGTTGTGGACGAGGAACCCCGAGTCGACGGCGACCGTCCCGCCGCGGCGGCTCGGCACGTCGTGGGTGTGGGCGTGGCCGCCGAGCCGGTCGTCGGCCTCGAACAGCAGAACCTCGTAGCGGCGCTGCAGCAGGTACGCGGCGGTGAGGCCGGCGACCCCGCTGCCGATGACAGCGATGCGTTGTCCCGTGGTGTGGTGCACGGAGAGGATTCGGAGCCGCCGCCGGAACGGATGGGCGCCAATCCGCGCGAATCTCGGCTCCGAACCCCTCGCATGCCGAACTCCGCAGCTCACCGACTCGCCGACTTCGCCGAACGCATCCTCGGCGGCCCGCTGCCGGTCGCCGTCCGCACCTGGGACGGGCGCCAGGCCGGGCCGGCCGGTCCGACCGTCGTGCTGAAAAACCGCCGCGCCCTGCGCTGGCTCCTCTACTCGCCCGGCGAGCTGGGCCTGGCCCGCGCTTACGTCTCGGGCGACCTGGACGTCGAGGGCGATCTCACCGAAGGCTTCCGCCGGGCCTGGGCTTGCCGGCCGCGGCTGTCCGCACGGGACTTCGGCGCGGCCGTCCGCCTGGCCGCCCGGCTCGGGGTGTTCGGCCTCCCGCCGAAACCGCCCGCCGAAGAAGCCCGGCTCCGCGGAAAACTGCACACCCTCGGCCGGGACCGGTCGGCGATTTCGCACCACTACGACCTGTCGAACGCCTTCTACCAGCTGCTGATGGACGATTCGATGGCGTACTCGGCGGGCTACTGGTCCGAGTCCGCCGACCTCGCCCGCGCCCAGCACGACAAGCTGGACCTGATCTGCCGGAAACTCGGCCTGCGCCCGGGCATGCGCCTCCTCGACGTCGGCTGCGGCTGGGGTTCCCTGCTCGTGCACGCGGCGAAGCACCACGGCGTCCAGGCCGTCGGCGTCACGATCTCCGCCCAGCAGGTGCAGCACGTCAAAACCCGCCTGGCACAGCACGATCTGGACGACCGCGTCGAGGTCCGGAGACAGGACTACCGGGAACTCGCCGGCGAGTCCTTCGACGCCGTAGCGTCCGTCGAGATGGGCGAGCACGTCGGCGAAGCGAACTACCCGACCTACGCCAGCACGTTGTTCCGCATGCTCAACCCCACCGGCCGGTTGCTGCTGCAGCAAATGTCGCGCGGCGCGATCGCCCCCGGCGGCGGCGCGTTCATCGAGCGCTACATCGCTCCCGACATGACCATGCGCCCGCTGAGCCGCACGCTCGGCCACCTCGAAACCGCCGGGTTCGAAATCCGCGACGTGCACGCGTTGCGCGAGCACTACGTCCCGACCGTGCGAGCCTGGGCAGACACGCTGGAAGAGCATTGGGACGAGGCCGTCGCGCTGATCGGCGAGGCAGGCGCCCGGGTCTGGCGGCTTTACCTGGTGGGCGGCGCGCTCGCGTTCGAGGAGAACCGCATGGGCGTCGACCAGATCCTCGCGGTGCGCCCGGACGCGAACGGCCGTTCCGGGATGCCGTGGACGAGGGAGTGGGCATGATCGCGCTGCTCGGCCTCACCGCCGGGGTCACCCTGGCTGCGGTGACGGCGACGTTCGGCGTCGCCCGGCTGCGCCGCCGCTACGACACCATCGACACCTTCTGGGGCCTGGGTTTCGCCCTTGTCGCCGTCGTCTCGTTCCCCTTCGGCACCGGTCCGCTCGCCCTGCGCCTGACGACCGCCGCGCTCACCGCCGTCTGGGGCGTGCGGCTGGCGGTCCACCTGCACCTGCGCAACCGCGGCAAGCCGGAGGACCCGCGCTACCAGCAGATAGCCGAACGGGCGGGCCCGAACCCGGGCGTCCGGATCTTCGTGCGGACCTACCTGATGCAGGGCGCGGTCCTGTGGTTCGTCTCGCTGCCGGTGCAATTCGCCATGTCCGGCACGGGTTTCGGGGTCGCCGGCTGGCTGGGCGTCGCGGTCTGGCTGGTCGGCTTCGCCTTCGAAACCGTCGGCGACGACCAGCTCCGCCGTTTCCGCGCGAACCCGGCGAACCAAGGCCGGGTCCTCGACACCGGCCTCTGGCGCTACACCCGCCACCCGAACTACTTCGGCGACGCCTGCGTCTGGTGGGGCCTCTACCTGCTGGCCTGCTCGACGTGGCCGGGCGCGGCGACGATCCTCTCCCCGATCGCGATGACCTTCACCCTCGCCCGCGGCACCGGAAAGCCGATGCTGGAGAAAGGCATGCGGCGTACTCGCCCCGGCTACGCCGACTACATCGCCCGAACCAGCGGTTTCTTCCCGCTGCCGCCGAAAAACCTCACTCCCCGATGAGCTCCCGCAACAACTCGAGATGCCGCGAGGTCTCCTGCACCGCGTACTCGACCACCGCCGCGACCGTCACCAGCCGATCGCCGGCAAATCCCACCGGATCGTCGAGCGACCGTCCCGCGATGACCTCCCGGCACAGCTCGACGTTGTCCCGATACGCGCTGCGCACCTCCTCGATCGGCAGGTCGAGGCCGACCTCGAAGGCCGCGTCCCGCCCCGCCTCCAGCCACTCGGCCCACCGCTCCGGCTGCCCGGTGGCCACGACGTCGTGCAGGGTGTTCTCCACCAGCGCGAGATGCCACAAAATCCCGGCGACGGTCATCAGCTCGCCGGGATGACGGGCCTGGTCGTCGGTCAGCCCGGAGCATTTCCCCGCCACGGTCGCGCGCAGCAGCTCGAGTTCGTCGACCAGCTGCGCGCGATCGAGGTTCATTCCCCGGTGAGACCGTCGGTCAGCTCGCGCAGCAGGTCAAGATGCCCGAGATGGCGCGCGGTCTCCTCGATCATGTGCGTGACGACCCAACGCACCGTGAGCGGTTTGTCGCCCTTGAACAGCACCGTGTCGTCGAACCCCCGTGCCGCGACGACCTCCCGGCACTTCTCGACCTCAGCCTCGTAGTCGGCGATCAACTGCGTCATCGGCAGTTCCAGAGCGAGCCGGAACTCCGCGTCGCGATCGAGCTCGAGCCGATCCGCCCACACGTCCGGCTGCCCGTCCAGGACGACGCGGAACCAGTAGTTCTCGACGAGCGTGAGATGGCACAGCAGCCCGGCGATCGTGGTCAGCTCGCTGGGCACGTGCGCGCGGCGCGCCTGCTCGTCGGTGAGCCCGGAGCATTTCCACAAGACGCTGGCGCGCAGGAAGTCGAGGAATCCGGTGAGCTGGGTGCGCTCGTCCCCCGCCATCGGCGGGTCGGGACGTTCAGGAGCTTCGGTCACGCCCAGCAGTCTGCCGCACCGGGCCAGCAGTTTTCCGGATTTAACTTGCGCACAATGTAATTGTGTGCTATCTTTGTGGAGGTCAGGTATTGCCCACCGCTTCAAAGGAGACAGCGATGCCCAGCCGCGACGCGACCACCCACTGGACCGGCGGACTGCAGAAAGGCAAGGGCGAGGTCACCCTCGACTCGTCGAACCTGGGCACCTACGAGGTGTCCTTCCCGACCCGGGCCGGCGATCCGGACGGCCGGACGAGCCCCGAGGAACTCATCGCCGCCGCCCACTCGAGCTGCCTGGCGATGAACCTCTCCGGCGTCCTGGAAGCGCAGAAACTGGAAGCCGAATACATCGACGTCTCCGCCGAGGTGACCCTGGGCCCAGCCGAAGGCGGCGGCTTCGAAATCAGCGGCATCGCCATCACCCTGCACGCCAAACTGGACGGCGTGACCGCGGACCAATTCGCCGAACTGGCCAGCACCGCGGAAAAAACCTGCCCGGTCTCCAAGGCCCTCTCCGGCACCACCATCACGATGGACGCCGCCCTGGCCTGACCGGTTTCCGTGAGGGGAACCCTCACGAACTCTGATTCCTGTTGAGTCGCAGCTGATGTGACACAGTTTGTGTCTCTCGGCATGTGACGCACCCGGGTCGGG
>NZ_ASXG01000158.1 GCF_000411975.1 Amycolatopsis orientalis DSM 43388 | reverse complement strand
GGCTCGACGCGCAGCACTGACAAGGCGATCACACCGTCAACCCACAAGATCGCTGACACGCCCTCGTCGACCACCAGCACCCGAGGTTTCACGGTCCTCATCATGGCCGGTTTGTGCAGCTGACGCGCGTACTCTCAGGGCCATCTCAGCTGAACGGGCCGAACATTCAGGGGTATCTCAGCCTCGGCAGTGCACCGTCTGCACTGGGAGCCGGGCCCGCCAGAGCCCGGGAACACAGGGAGAGACGAGATGGATCCGAAGAAGAAGGCCATCACCGCGGCCGTCGTCGGCACCGCGCTCGGCGTGGGCGGACTGGTCGTCGTGGCGATGCCTGCCTCGGCGGGGGACGCGCCGAAGCTGCCTCAGGTCAGCGCGGAGGACTTGGTCCAGTCGGTCGCCACCGCGAAACCCGCGCCATTCGACGGCACGGTGACGGTGAGCAACGACCTCGGCCTGCCGAAGATGGCGACCGGCGCGATCCCGGGGGCGAGCGCGCTGGGCGTCGACTCGGCGCAGGTGTTCAGCGACGGCGCCGGCAAGACGAAGGTGTCGCTCACCAAGGGGCAGACGCAGGAAACGATCATCCACAACGGCAACACCGTGTGGGACTACAACTCCAAGACCAACAGCGCGACCAAGACCACGATTCCGGCGGACGTCGCGACCAAGCACAAGGCGGTCGAGGGCGCCGAGGGCAAGACCGCCGACCCGGCCACCGCGGCCAAGGAACTGCTCGCCAAGGTGCGCGAGAGCAGCAACGTCGCGGTCGACGGCACGGCCACGGTCGCCGACCGGCCGGCGTACGAGCTGGTCCTCACGCCTAAGCCGAGCGAACGCACGCTGCTGCGCGAGATCCGCGTCGCGATCGACTCGCAGACCCGGATGCCGCTGCGGCTTTCGGTGCTGAGCAACGGAACCACCGCCCCGGCGCTGGAGCTGGCGTTCAGCAAGATCGAGTTCGCCGACCAGTCGGCTGACCTGTTCGCCTTCACCCCGCCCAAGGGCGCGAAGGTGACCGAGAAGCAGGCCAAGATGGACGATCGCAGCAAGGCGATCGCGAATGAAGCCGCGCAGGGCACCAAGCTCGTGGGCGACGGGTGGGACACCGTCGTCACCGGCAAGGTGCCCGCGGACCTGATGAAGCCGAAGCAGGCGCAGGACGAGCAAAAGGGCGCGGACGTGCAGAAGATGCTGAGCCGGTTCGCCAAGCGGGTCAACGGCCCGTGGGGCAGCGGCTACCTCTTCACCACGAAGGTGGGCGGCGCGGTCCTGACCGACGACGGCCGGTTCGCCGCCGGCGCGGTCCCGGAGCAGGTCCTCTACGAAGCGCTGGGCGCCAAGTGACCAGCACCGCGGTCGAAACCGGGGCGGGCATCTCGGACGAGGTGCCCGCCCCGGCGGTCCCGCTGGCCGCGCGCACCCGGGGGGTGCGCAAGGTCTACCGCGGCACGGTCGCGGTGGACCACGTGGACCTGGACGTGCCCGAGGGCGCCGTGCTCGGCATGCTCGGGCCCAACGGTTCGGGCAAGACGACCACGATCCGGATGCTGCTCGGGCTCGTCCGCCCGACCGCGGGCGAGGTCGAACTGCTCGGCCGGAAGATGCCGGAGGAGTCCGCGCACGCGCTGCCGGACGTCGGCGCGCTGGTCGAGGGACCGGGCTTCCACCCGTTCCTCTCCGGACGCGACAACCTGCTGCGGTTCGCCGCCGCCGAACCGCGGCTGGCGTCGTCCGCGATCCCCGGCGCGGTCGACGCCGCGCTGGACCGGGTCGGGCTGACCGCCGCCGCGCGCCGCCGGTACAAGGGCTATTCGCTCGGCATGAAGCAGCGGCTCGGTCTGGCGAGCGCGCTGCTGGTGCCGCGCCGGATGGTCGTGCTCGACGAACCCACCAACGGGCTGGATCCGGCGGGTACCAGGGAGATCCGCCGTATCATCGCCGATCTGCACTCCGACGGCGTGACCGTGGTGGTGTCCTCGCACCTGCTCGCCGAGGTCGAAGCGACCTGCACGCACGTGGCGGTGCTGCAGTCCGGCACGGTCGTCGCGCAGGGCGAACTGGCTGACCTGCTGGAATCCGGGAACGCCGCGCTGCTGGTGCGCACGCCGGACGCCGAGCAGGCGGTGGAAACGTTGCGGGAGAACCGGATCGGGGCCCGGTTGACCCCGGACGGCGTCCGCGTCGACCTCACCGCGACGCCCGCGCCGCGAGTGCTGCAGGTGCTCGTGCAGGCCGGGGTCGAGGTGCACGAGGCGACCCGGGCGCGGACCGGGCTGGAGGACCTGTTCGCGCGGCTGACCGAAGGGGAATCGGCCGGCGAGGAATCCGAGGGGGAAGCATGACTGCCGCCGACGTACTTCTTCCCGCGGAGGCGAAATGACTACCGCGGCTGTTTCGGTGCCGGTGAGCCGGACCGGGCACGACACGGTGCCGCTGTTCCGGTTGTTCGCCGCCGAGCTGCGCTGGATCTTCCGCAGGCCGCGCACGCTCGCGGTGCTGGGGCTGCTGGCGCTGGTGCCGATCGTGATCGGGATCGGCCTCACGCTGGTCGGGCAGGGCACGGGGAGCAACGCTCCGGACGACAGCGGCGGCGCGCTGCTGGTGTCGGCGGTCAACAACGCGTTCGTGCTGCCGGTCGCCGCGATGGTCATGACACTTACGCTGCTCCTGCCGCTCGCTTCCGCGATGGCCGGCGCGGACGCGATCGCCGGCGAGGCCGCGCACGGCACGCTGCGCGGCTGGCTCGTCGCGCCGGTCAGCCGGGGACGGCTGCTGGCGGTCAAGGCGTTCGGGGTGGCGACGGTGTCCCTGGTCGCGGTGCTCGCGATGTGCGTGACCGGGGTGGCCACCGGGTTGATCATCAACGGCACGGACTCGCTGTTCACGCTGTCGGGCACCACGCTGTCCCTCGGCGAGGCACTTCTGCGGATCCTGCTCGTCGGCGGCTGGATCGTGCTTCAGCTCTGGGCGGTCGGCGCGATCGCGCTGGCGGTGTCGAGCTGGACCGAACACCCGATGCTCGTGGTCGCCTCGGTGCTGGCCGCGAACATCGTGTTCACCATCCTCGGCTTCCTCGACTCGCTGAAGTGGCTGCACCCGTTCCTGCTCACGCAAAACTGGGCGCTGGCCCCGGCGTCGGTCCTGCAGGATCCGATGTCGCTGTCGATGCTCGGCGAAGGCGTGGTCCGCGCGGCCTGCTACATCCTGGTCGGGCTGTCGCTGGCCTACGCGCGCCTCGTCACCCGGGACGGCTGACCTGGGGTTCAGCCCACCACAGCGATCCCGTCCGGATCCGGTTCGAGCCGGACGGGATCGCCCGCCCGGAAGTCCGCTCCGGCCGGGGCGACCGCGTCCACAGTGGACTCTCCGCATCGGACGACCAGCCGCAGATGCTCCCGCCGGTGCACCGCCGCGGTCACTTCTCCGGGCACGCCTTCCGCGGCGACCCGCAGGCCGTGCGGGCGAAACCCGAGCCGGACCGGCCCGTCGTCCACTGCCAGCTCGACGACGCCCAGCTCGGTCCGCACCACGCCGTCGGCGGCGGTGCCGTCCAGGAACGTGGTGACGCCGAGGAAACGCGCCACGTGGTCGTCCACCGGTTTGTTCCACACCGACCGGACCGCGCCCTCCTGCCGGATCTCCCCGGCGTCGAGCACCGCCACGCGATCGGCGAGCGTGAAAGCTTCCTCCTGATCGTGCGTCACCAGGAGCGCGGTGATCTTGCTGCGCCGCAACAGATCCGCCAGGTCGATCGCCAGCTGCTCCCGCAGTCCGGCGTCCAAACCGGACAGTGGTTCGTCCAGCAGCAGCAACCGCGGCTCCGGCGCGAGCGCACGGGCCAACGCGACCCGCTGCGCCTGTCCGCCGGACAGCTCGGTGACCCGGCGCCGTTCGTAGCCTTCGAGGCCGACCAGTTTCAGCAGTTCTTGGACGCGCGCCGCGTGCCGTTCGCGAGGCACGCCGTGCATCCGCAGGCCGAACGCGATGTTCGCGGCGACGTCGCGGTGCGGAAACAGCTGTCCGTCCTGGAAGACCAAGCCGAATTCGCGCTTGTGCACCGGCACCGCGGCGAGATCGGCACCGTCCCACGACACCGAACCGGACGACACCGGTTCCAGTCCGGTGATCGCGCGCAGCAGGGTCGACTTGCCGGAACCGGACGGGCCCAGCAACGCGAGCACCTCGCCGTCGGCGATGTCCAGCTTCGCGTCGCGGACCGCGGCGAACGCTCCATAATGGACAGTCAGGTCCCGTACCGCCAGCGCCATCAGAACTCCCCGACCGTGCTGCGGCCGCGGACCGAGCCGAACCGGTCGATCAGCGCCACCGCCACCACAGTCACCACCATGAGCAGGGCGCACGAGGCGTACGCCATTTGGTTGTTCAGCTCTCCCGGCCGGCTGATCAGCGTCGCGACGGCCACCGGGAGCGTCGGCGCGTCCGGCCGGGCGAGGAAGCTCGTCGCGCCGAACTCGCCGAGCGCGACGATGTATCCGAAGCCCGCCGCGGCCACCACCGACCGCGCGACCAGCGGAAAGTCGATCTCCCGCCACACGCGCGCCGGGCTCGCGCCGAGCGTCGCGGCGGCCTGGCGCAACCGGACGTCGACCGCGCGCAGCACCGGCAGGATCATCCGCACCACGAGCGGCATGATCACCAGCGCCTGCGCGAACGGCACGAGCATCGGCGACGTGCGCAGGTCTCCGGGCAGCGCGTCGAGCGTCACGAGATAACCGAAACCGACGGTCACCGCGGACACCCCCAGCGGCAGCATCAACGCGATGTCCATGGTCTCGCCCATCCCGCGCGCGAGCCCGCCCGGCGAACGGCGAAGCGCCACCAACACGACGCTGGCGACCAGTCCGACGGCCATCGCCAGCAGGGTCGCGTCGGTGGCCGCGGCGAGCGAATTCTGTGCCGCGATCCAGCCGGAGACCTGCAGCGCGTCGTTCTGCCCGACGGTGTTCAGCGCCCGGTATCCGGCGAGGCTCCATCCGTCCGCTCCGGACACCGACTCGACCAGGAGCGAGACGATCGGTGTGAGCAGCAGACCGAGCACCACCACCGCGGCCCCGACCGTCCACCATTCCCCGCCGCGCGGCCGGCGTGCGGTGACCCGCGCGGACCGCAGCTTCACCGCGTTCTCCCGTTTCCGGCGCGCCATCGCGCCGAGCACCAGCGCGGCGACGACGGCCGCGAACTGGACGAGCGACAACGCGGCCGCGCCGGAGAGGTCGAGCAGGTCGACCGTCCGGAGGTAGATCTCGGTCTCCAGCGTTCGATAACTGCCGCCGCCGAGGATCAGCACCACGCCGAAACTGGTGGCGCAGAACAGAAACACCACCGCCGCCGCGGACGCGACCGCCGGGCCGAGCGCGGGCAGCGTCACCGACCGGAACGCCCGCCACGGCGAGGCCCCGAGCGCCCGCGCGGCCTCGGTCGCGCGCGGATCGAGGTGCGCCCACAGTCCGGCGACCGTGCGTGCGACGACGGCGACGTTGAAAAACGCGTTGGCCAGGATGAGCGGCAGCACGCCGCCGTCCGGCCAGATCGCCCGGAACGCCAGCCCGACGACGACCGTCGGCAGCACGAACGGGACCAGCACGATCGTCCGCGCCACTCCGACGCCCGGCAGCCGGACCCTCGCCAGCAAGTACGCCACCGGCAGCCCGGCGAGCACCGCGACGACGGTCGACGCGGCCGCGCTGGCCAGCGTGAATCCGGCGAGCCGCCACGTCTGCGGGTCGCCGAGCACGGTGTCGACGCCGCCCGCGGAAAACCCCCGGCCGACGATCGCGACGACCGGCCAGGCGAAGAACACCACCAGGAACGCGACCGGCAACAAGCCGAGCAGCGTGAGCCCGATGGTGCGCGCGGGGATCACGCGCCCATGAGCGAGCGCCATTCCCCGATCCACTTCTCCCGGCCGGCCTGCACCTTGTCCGCGGGCATGGTGGCCGGCGCCTGCGGCAGCGGAGCCGCGGTGGCCCAGCCGGCCGGCAGTTCAACGCCCTGGCGCGCCGGGTAGACGTACATGTTCGCCGCGACCGTCGTCTGGAACTGCTGCGACAACAGGAAGTCGACGACCTTCTGCGCCTGCGGGATCTGCTTGCCGTTGGTGAGCACGCCCGCGTACTCGACCTGGCGGAAGCAGGTGTCGAGCAGCGCCTTGGTCCGCGGTTTGCCGTCCTCGCCGACCTCCGCGGCGGGCGACGAGGCGTAGGAAACGACGATCGGCCGCGGGCCCTTGCCCGACGAGCCGGAGAAGTCCTTGGTGTAGGCCTCCTCCCAGCCGCTGACCGTCTTGAGGCCGTTGGCCTTCAGCTTCTGCCAGTAGCCCTGCCAGCCGTTCTCGCCGTACTTCGCGATCGTGCCGAGCAGGAAGGCCAGCCCCGGCGACGCGGTGGCCGGGCTCTCCGCGACGGTCAGGTCCTTGTACTTCGGGTCGGCGAGGTCGTCGTAGCTCTTCGGTTCCGGGAGGCCCTTGCTCGCGAAGTACGCCGGGTCGATGTTCACGCAGACGTCGCCGAGGTCGACCGCGGACAGTCGGTGCTGCGGATCGACCGAGTAGCGCTGCGGCCCGCGGTCGGCCTCCGGGCTGGTGTAAGGCTGGAAGACGCCCTCGCTGAGCGCGCGCGACGCGAAGGTGTTGTCGACGCCGTATGCGACGTCGCCGATCGGGCTGCCCTTGGTGAGCACGAGCTTGTTGGTGAGCGCGCCGGCGTCGCCGGACTTGAGGATCTTGAGCTTGATCCCGGACTGACGCTGGAAGGCGTCGAGCACGTCCTGCGGCGCGGCGAACGAATCGTGCGTGACCAGCGTGACGGTCGGCGTCTGCTGATCCGGGTTCGCGGACGACCCGCCGGAGTCGCCGCCGGACAGCGAGCAGGCGCTGGCGAGCACCGAAACCGCGGCAAGGGCTGCCGCCGTGCGGACGGTCCGCGACATCATTCTTCCCCTCCTGCACTGCGCCGGACGGGGGAGAGCGACGCGGCCTCCCTACGCCGGCATGATCCGGATCCAGGTGCGAACGGTCGCGGGCTGTCGGACCCGCCTCTCAGCCCGGCGTACCGGACTCCCGTGGCAATGCCGCAGCGTAGCCGACACCATGGAGGGATGACTCAGCTATTGAGCGACTCGGCAGTAGAGCAGGCCCTCGGCACCGTCCCGGAGTGGCAGCGCGAGGAGGCGACCATCGTGCGGACCGCCGAACTCCCGTCCTTCCCGGCGGCGATCGAGGTGGTGGACCGGGTGGCCGAACTGGCCGAGGAGGCCGACCACCATCCGGACATCGACATCCGCTGGCGCACCCTGACCTTCCGCCTCAGCACCCATTCCGAAGGCGGGCTGACCGACCGCGACTTCGCCTTGGCCAGGCAGATCGACGAGGTCCTCGCGGCTCGCTGACCAGGTGTGACGTCGGCAACCCTGGCACCATGAGCGGCCCCTTCGCGCGTCTTCCGAACAGAGGCGACGCAAGGAGGCCAGCATGGTCCAGGCACTCGTGGTGGGAATGGGTTCGTTCGGCCTGATGGTGGCCGCCGCGGGCGGGGTGCTGTGGCACACCGCGCGCAACCGTCGTGACCTTGATCACAAGCGGTAACAGTGGGCTAGATCAAGGCGCTAACCCAGCGGAATCGTCGGCACTCCCCCGCTAGGAACCCGCCATGAACAGCACATCCGCCCAGCTCACCGCCGCCCAGCGCACCTGGGTCGCGGCGTTCTCGACCGCTGTCGTTCTCCTGTCGATGGTGGTGCTGGGACTGCTCGGCTGAGCGACTCGGCCGCACCGCGGCAGCC
The DNA here is from genome assembly GCF_000411975.1 of Amycolatopsis orientalis DSM 43388. Taxonomy (GTDB): domain Bacteria; phylum Actinomycetota; class Actinomycetes; order Mycobacteriales; family Pseudonocardiaceae; genus Amycolatopsis; species Amycolatopsis orientalis_D. Next base: position 148,945 of record NZ_ASXG01000158.1, on the reverse strand, counting down.
GGGCGGGCCGTCGGTCCGCCCCGCGCCGGTCAGGCGCTCGAGACGAGCCGGAACCGCTCCCGGTATTCGCTGGGCGTCGTGTTCAACGTGCGCCGGAACGACCGGTTCAGCGTCGACACCGTTCCGAACCCGCAAGCGCCGGCGATCCGCGACAACGTTTCGTCTGTCGTCTCCAGCCGATGCCTCGCCGCCTCGACCCGAGCGTGCTCGACGTAGGCGGCCGGAGTCATCCCCAGCTCCGCCTTGAACACCCGGGTGATCTGCCGATCCGTCACGTGCGCGTGCGCGGCGAGGTCGGATACCGTCAGCGGTTCCGCCAGATGAGCGGCGATGTGCTGCCGCAGCTCGTCCACCCGCCGGGTCGCGGACGCGGGCTCCAGCGACACGCTGAACTGGCTCTGCCCGCCGGGCCGCCGCAGGAACATCACCAGCTGACGAGCCACCCGCGAGGCTAATTCCGGGCCGAAATCGTCGGCCACCAGCGCCAGCGCGAGGTCGAGGCACGCGCTCAGCCCAGCCCCGGTCCACACGGAACCGTCGCGGATGAAAATCGGGTCCGCGTCGACGGTCACCTCCGGATGCTCCGCGGCCAGCTGCCGAGCCGTTGACCAGTGCGTCGTGGCGCGTTTGCCGTCGAGCAGCCCCGCCGCGGCGAGGATGTGCGCACCGACGCAGACCGACGCCACCCGGCGCGTCCGTCCAGCCAGCCGGCGCACTTCCTCGACCACCGCGGGGTCGCATCGAGCGACGATCTCGCCGCGCTCGCCCGTCGTCACCGCGCCCGGCACGATCAGGGTGTCGATCCGGGACAGCTCCGCGAACGTCACGTCCGGCAGGACCCGCACTCCGGCCGAGGTGGTCACCGGGTCCAGCGACGCCGCCGCGAGCACGACTTCATAGCCCGTCGGGCGGTTCATTTCCCGCTGCAGCAAGGAAAACACCTCGGCGGGACCGGTCACGTCGAGCAGGTCGATCCGGTCGAACAGGACCACGACCACCGTTCTCTTCATCGCGCCACCCCATGTCGGTTTCTGCGCTTCGCATGTCATTGCCGACATCCGGAGCCGAGTCTAGCGTCGATCGTGCGAACCAGAAACGAGAGGAAACCCCACCATGGCAAGGAAAACGCTGCGGGAGCTGAACGGTCTCGACCAGACCCCGGCGACGCTGGCGGACGCGACGCTGATCCTGGTCGACTACCAGAACACCTACACCCGCGGCGTGATGGAACTGGAGGGCTGGCGACCGGCGTTGACCGCGGCTCGGCAGTTGCTCGCCAAGGCACGCGCGGCCGGAGCGACGGTGCTCCACGTCGTCAACGACGGCGGCGAGGGCACGGCGTACGACATCCGCGCCGAGATCGGCGGCATCCACCCGGACGTCGCCCCGATCGAGGACGAGCCGGTCGTCGTCAAGGGCGCGCCGAACTCCTTCGTGAACACCGACCTGGGCGAGCGGGTCGACGCGGCCGGGCACAAGAACGTGGTGATCGCCGGGTTCATGACCAACATGTGCGTCACGTTCACCACCGAAGGCGCGTTCCTGCGCGGCAACCACCCGACTGTCGTCGCCGACGCCTGCGCCACGCGGCCGTTGCCCGGTCCGGGCGGGGAAGTCAGCGCTGCGCAAATGCACAACAGCGCTTTGGCGACCATCGGTGATCTTTACGGCGTGGTCGTTTCTAGCGTTGCCGAACTGAACTGAACGCCTCGGCCTCGGCTGGACCGTCGTCCTGCCGAGGCCGACCGTCTTCTAGCAGCGGACCGGTCAGACGTTGAAGCGGAACTCGACGACGTCGCCGTCCGCCATCACGTAGTCCTTGCCCTCCATGCGGACCTTGCCCGCCGAGCGCGCGGCCGCCATCGAGCCCGCCTCTACCAGGTCCTCGAACGACACGACCTCGGCCTTGATGAAGCCGCGCTCGAAGTCCGTGTGGATGACGCCGGCGGCCTGCGGGGCGGTCGCGCCCTGCGGGATCGTCCAGGCGCGGGATTCCTTCGGGCCGGCTGTGAGGTACGTCTGCAGGCCGAGCGTGTGGAAACCCGCGCGGGCCAGCGCGTGCAGGCCGGGTTCCAGCTGGCCGACGGACTCCAGCAGCTCGCGCACGGACTCCTCGTCGTCCAGCTCCAGCAGTTCGGCTTCGACCTTCGCGTCGAGGAACACCGCGTCCGCCGGGGCGACGAGCTTCGCCAGCTCCTCCCGGCGCGCCTCGTCGGTGAGCACGGCCTCGTCGGCGTTGAAGACATACAGGAACGGCTTCGTGGTGAGCAGGCTCAGTTCGCGCAGCGCCTCGCCGTCGATGTCCTTCTGCGCCTGGAACAGCGTGCGCCCGGAGTCGAGGATTTCCTTGGCCTTCTGGGCGTTTTCGAGCGCTGGCCGCGCTTCCTTCTTGGTGCGGGCCTCTTTCTCCAGCCGCGGCAGCGCCTTCTCGAGCGTCTGCAGGTCGGCGAGGATCAGCTCGGTGTTGATCGTCTCGATGTCGGACATCGGGTCGATCCGGCCGTCGACGTGCACCACGTCCGGGTCGTCGAACACGCGGATGACCTGGCAGATCGCGTTGGCCTCGCGGATGTTCGCGAGGAACTTGTTGCCGAGCCCGGCACCCTCGGACGCGCCCTTCACGATGCCCGCGATGTCCACAAAGGACACCACGGCGGGCACGGTCTTCTCCGACGAGAAGAGCTCGGCCAGCTTGTCCAGCCGCGGGTCCGGCAGCGGCACGACGCCGACGTTGGGCTCGATCGTGGCGAACGGGTAGTTCGCGGCGAGCACGTCGTTGCGCGTCAGCGCGTTGAACAGGGTGGACTTGCCGACGTTGGGCAGGCCGACGATACCGAGGGTGAGACTCACGACCGGTAAGTCTACGTGCCGCGCACGGACCCCCGCCGACCCGGTAACGTCGTGTCGGATTTCCGCCAGTCGGGGCTCTCACCTGCTGGCATGATCGACGGCATGGCTACCTCGACCATCCCGATCTGGCGCGACACCGAGCGCTGCTACCGCGCGGTGACCGCCCGCGACCAGCGGTTCGATGGCCAGTTCATCATGGCGGTGCGCACCACCGGGATCTATTGCCGCCCGTCCTGCCCGGCGCTCACGCCGAAGGCGCAGAACGTCCGCTTCTACCCCACCTCGGCGGCCGCGCAGGCCGGCGGTTTCCGCGCGTGCCGCCGCTGCTTGCCGGACGCGGTCCCGGGTTCGCCGGACTGGAACGTGCGCGCCGACCTGGCCGCCCGTGCGATGCGCTTGATCTCGGACGGCCTGGTCGAGCGAGAGGGCGTGCCCGGTCTGGCCCGTCAGCTCGGCTACTCGGAACGCCAGCTCGGACGCGTGCTGACTGCCGAACTGGGCGCGGGCCCGATCCGTCTCGCCCGAGCCCACCGAGCGCACTCCGCCCGGCTGCTGATCGAAATGTCGCAGCTGCCGCTGACGGACGTCGCGTTCGCGGCCGGGTTCTCCAGCATCCGGCAGTTCAACGAGACGATCCGCGAGGTGTTCGCGACGACCCCGTCGCAGCTCCGTGCAGCTTCGCTTCGCCGCGGAAACCGCAACGAACCCACCGGCGCGACGCGGCTCAGCCTTCGTCTGCCGTTCCGTGCCCCGTTCGACGCTGCCGGCGTGCTGAACTACCACGCTTCCCGCGCGCTGCCAGGCATCGAAGCGGTCTCGGCGGACGGCTACGGCCGCACCCTGCGGCTGCCCCACGGGCCGGGTTCGGTGTGGGTCGTTCCGCAGGCTGGCTACGTGCAGTGCGATCTGGCGCTTTCGGACCTGCGCGACTTGAGCAGCGCCGTGAGCCGGGTACGGCGGTTGCTGGACCTGGACGCTGATCCGGAGGCCGTCTCGCGCGTGCTCTCGGCGGACGCGGCGCTGGCCCCGCTGGTGGCCGCCGTCCCGGGCATCCGCGTACCCGGCGCTGTCGACGGCCCGGAAGTCCTGCTTCGAGCCATGCTCGGCGAGGAAGTGACGGAGGTCGTTTGCCTCGGCGAAGCAGTCCCGCCCGCCGACCTGCCCATGGACGCCCTGACCACTCTCTTCCCGACGCCGTCCGCCATCGCGGAGTCAGACGTAAAGCCGCAGGTCAAGAAGGTCGCGGCGGCGATCGCCGCAGGTGAACTCGACCTGCACGTGGGCCGGGACGCCGACGAGTTGCGCGCGGAGATGCTCGCGACCGGCGTCGATCCGGCTACCGCCGACTACGTCGTGATGCGCCTGCTGGGTGCTCCCGACGTCCTGCTGACCGCCGACCCAGCCGTCCGCCGAGGCGCGGCTGAGCTGGGCATCGACCTGGCGACCTCCGCACGCGATTGGCAGCCGTGGAGTTCTTACGCCAGCCGCTATCTCAGTTCCCTGACCGCTTGAGGAGACTTTTCCCGTGCCCACCGCCTTCTGGTCCACTTTGGACACCAAAATCGGCCCGTTCACCGCGGTAGTGACCGGCGACGGCGCAGTACTGGCCTCCGGCTGGACCGGCGACGTCGCCGAGCTGACGCCGCTCATCTCGCTGTCCTTGGCCCCGACGACCCTGACCGAACGCCGCGACCTGGGCCCGGTAACCGCCGCCGTCCGCAGCTACCACGGCGGCGACCTCGACGCCGTCGCCGATATCGAGGTACGCCAACGGTCGGGCCCGTTCCGCGAGCACGCGTGGGAGATGCTGCGCAAGGTGCCGGCAGGCAGCCCGGTGAGCTACGCGGAGTACGCCGCCCTGTCTGGCAACCCCTCGGCAGTCCGCGCCGCAGCGACCGCCTGCGCCCGCAACGCGGCGGCACTGTTCGTGCCCTGCCACCGAGTCGTCCGAACCGGCGGAGCAATCGGCAACTTCCGCTGGGGCGTGGCCGCGAAGCGGTGGCTGCTGCACCACGAGGCGTCCGCCTGACGGTCTCCGCCGGGGAGACTGGCTGGCTTCTTTGGGCGCGGTCGAGGTGGCGGCTCGATGCTCTGGCGGGGCTGGCTGGCCGGTCACTTGACGGTTGGCTGTCCCGCCAACTGCTCGCCCGGCTCCGTCACCGCGATTGCCGCTCACCCGGCACAGTCCGCCGACCACCGCCAGCACCAGCCGGGCTCCACGGCAGCGGGCGCACACTGCGGCGCTTGCCAGCCCCCACGGCGGCATTCTCCAGCCACCGCTAGCAGCAGCCGACCACTGCGGTGCTGACCGGACACCCGGCGGCAACCGCTCACCGTGGCACTTTCCGTCCAGCGGTGGCAGCACCCGCTCGGCTCACCGCCGCAGCAGCTGCTGACTACTGCGAAGGGGTGCCCGTCGCTGCTCTCACGGGCTCGGCCCCACCACAACGGATGCACGCTCCGCGTGCGAGAGCCCGCCGCCGCCACAACTGCCCACCATTGGCAACACTTGCTCGCGACCGCGCAAGCGGCAACTCACCGCGGCACCGGCTACCCCCGCCGGTAGCAGTGGCTCGTCCCACAGCGCGACGTACGCCCAGCACCGCCACGGCTGTCCAACCTCTCGCACGCGGAGGTTGCGAGAGCACTCGGCTGCGCCCACCACCGCAGCAACCACTCACTGCGGCACCCGGCTGGCCACCGCTGGCAGCACCGCACGCTCCGCGTGCGAGACGCCTGCCCACCCGACAGCGCCGCTCGCCACGGCACCGGCCCGCCACTGGCAGCGGCCGCTCAGGTCACCTCGCAGCAATCGCTCACCACAGCACTTTTCACCCCACGGTCGGGCACCTGCCCGGCTCACCGCCGCAGCAATCGCTCCGCTCACTACGGCACTGGCCGACCGCCATCGGCAAGCCAACTCGCCCACCACCGCAGTGGCCGCCCTGGTTCGGCACTCAGCCCGCCAACCGGCTAGCCGCACCCGGCCAACCCTGCAGTCGTGGTGCCGGTGCTCCGCGGACGGGCTGGCGAGCTGTGCGCGCGATCGCCCTAACACGGCTGCCGACCCGCGCCAGCCGACCCGGCGGTGGCTCGGCGCTGGAGCCAAACTGGCACCCGGCGCAGGACCGTCCCTGCTCTCCTCAGGCCATCTGCAGCTCCACTCTCGACCCGATGCGGGACTTCCGCACCCGCAGCCGCGTCGGGATGCGCTGGCGGAGTTCCTCGACGTGCGACACCAAGCCCACCACGCGACCGCCGGCGCGGAGTTCGTCGAGGATGTTCATCACCACGTCCAGCGTTTCGGCGTCCAGGGTGCCGAAACCTTCGTCCACGAAGAGGGTGTCGAGCAGCGCACCGCCGGTTTCGCCCGCCACCACATCGGCCAGGCCCAGCGCGAGCGACAGCGACGCCAGGAAAGACTCGCCGCCCGAGAGTGTTTTCGCTGGGCGCACTGTGCCGGAGTAGTCGTCCAGCACGTCGAGGCCGAGGCCGCCCCTCGTGCCGCGCGCGCCGGCCGCGTCGGAGTGCACGAACGAGTAGCGGCCCTGGCTCATGGTCCGCAGCCGCGCGGTCGCCGCGAGCGCGACCTCTTCCAGCCGAGCCGCCAGGACATACGAGCGCAACGACATCTTCCGCGCGTTCTGCCCTCGCCCATTGACCACTTCGGATAGTGCCCGAAGTTCGGCGTATTCCTCTTCCAGCGGCCGCAACTCCGACAGCGCGGTGCTCAACCGTCCGGCGAGCTTCACCAGTTCGCGGTGTTGCGCCGACACCGCTTGCTGCGCGGCGAAAGCGGTGTCCGCGCGAGCCCGCGTCTCCTTCGCCCGCTCGGCCAGCGGCGCGACGTCCACCACGTCGTCCGGCGAGATCCCGAACAGTTCGGGTTGCGCGAGCATCTCCCGCGCACCTGCGGCCATCGCGTCCGCCTCGGCGAGCCCCTGCTCGAGCTTCGTGATCTGCTCGTCGGTCCGCACCGCGGCGCGCATTTCCTCCAGGGTCGAGAATCCCTTGGCATGCAACGAGATTTCCACCAGGTCTCGTTGCTCCGCCAGCCGGGCCTCCGCTCCGGACACCGCGTTGTGCGCCTCTGCTGCCAGGTCCAGCGCGCCGGCGAACGTGAGCAGGTGCTGCCGTCGGGCGGGAACGTCCGGGAAGTCGCCCCGTCCCGCGATGAGCCGCTGTTCGCGCTCGGCCATCCGCTCGTCCAACGCCCGGATCTCGCTGGTCGCCTCCGTGACCGTCTGCTCGGCGAGACGACGCTGTTCACCCAGCTTCTCGGCATCGCGCTCCAGCTCCGCAACCTTCGCGTTCAGCTGGTCCCTGCGCTGCGCCTTGTCGGAGAGTTCCGCGACGACCGCGCGGGCTTCGGTCAGCGCGCTCGCGATCTCCTCCGCAGTGCGTCCGTCCAACCGTTCGCGCAAGAAGACAACCCGCGCCTTGGCCTCTTCCAGCGCAGACACCACTCGCTGACGCAATGCCGACGCCTTTTGCTCGGCGTCTTCGGCAGCGCGTTCTTCCGCCTCGTCCACCAACGGTGCGTCATGGTTCGCCGGTGCCGGATGTTCGGCCGACCCGCACACCGGACACGCCGTTCCCTCGGCCAAGCCAGCAGCCAGCTCTGCTGCCATCCCGTCGAGACGCCGTTCGCGAAGGTCCAGCCGACGTTGCCGAGCCGCCTGGTGCGCGTCCACCACCTCGCGCAGTTTCGCTTCGCCGCGCTCGACCCTGGCTTCAGCTGGCGGCAGCTCCTCGGCCGCACGAGTGAGCGAGGTCCGCTCTTCGACGCGGGATTTCGCCCCATCCAATTTCGCCGCGGCTTCTCCCGCCACCGTCGCTTCAGTACGCGCGGTGGCTATCAGACCGGGCAACTCGGCCAGCCGCTCCACAAGTACGGCAACCTGTTCGGCGGCTTTCTCCGCGACTTTCTGCCGCTCCGCACGGCGTTGCTCATCGGTCTTCTGCTGGTTCGCTTCCGCGGCCAGCTCGGCGAGCGCACCTGCCTCCTCGCGAACGGAACCCGCACGCTCGCGCAAGTCGGCGACGGCGAGCCCGACCGCATCGAAACCGAGGTCGGCGAGGTCTCGGATGCGGTCCGCGACCAGCACCTGCGCATCACCGAGCTCGGCCGTGCGCCGGTCCATCAGCTCGGCTTCGGGAACCACCGCGGCAGCGCGCCGAGCCGCCGCGATCTCTTCCGTCCACTCAGCACGTTCAGCCGCTTGCTCGGCGACTTGCGTCAACCGGGTATGCGCGGTGCGGACCCGGCGGATCTTTTCCGCGTCTTCTTCCGCCTCCCGTAGCGCGACCTCAGCGGCCTTCGCCGCCGAACGTGCTTGCGCTGCCTCGGTTTCCGCCGCCTCGGCCCGGGCGGCGACCTCGGCCAGCACCGCCTCGACCCACTCCGGCTGCCCTTCCTCCGGCGGCTCCTGCTGCGCTTCCTGGGCGTAGCGGGCGAGCAGTTCGCGAACCTCCTGCTGCCGCTTTTCCAGCGACCGGCCGCGTTCCGCTCGAAGGTCCGCGAACCAGCGTTCGACGTCGGAGAACCGCTCGGTGCCGAAAAGCCGTTCCAGCAGCTTCTCGCGTTCTGTGGTGTCGCTGCGGAGGAACTTCGCGAATTCTCCTTGCGGCAGAAGCACGACCTGGAAGAACTGTGCTGCCGTCATGCCCAGCAGCCGCTCGACGGTGCGCGCCACCTCGTCGATGCGGATGCTTCCGTCCGGCGGCAGCCCAGCGGGCGGTTCGCCGACCCAGGTGAGCGAAACCCGGGCCTGCTGCGTGGTGAACCCGTCGCCGCGTTTCTTCGGCCGCTGGTACTCCGGGCTGCGCACGATCCGCAGCCGCTGGCCCTGCACGGTCAGCTCCAGCACGACCTCCGTCCGCCGATCCGGTGCGGCGAGATCGCATCGCAACCGCTTGACGTCGCCGCGCGCGCCCGGCACCACGCCGAACAACGCGAACGCGATCGCGTCGAGCAGCGTAGTTTTGCCCGCACCGGTGTCGCCGTGGAGAAGGAACAGCCCGTCGGTGCCGAGGGCGTCGAAGTCGACCACCTCCCGACCCGCGTAGGGGCCGAAGGCTTCCACCTCCAGCAGATGCAGCCTCACAGCTTCTCCACCGCCGCTCGGTTCGCTGCTTCGAGCGCGAGGTGCACGAGCCGCTCCTCGCGTTCGGTCGGCGGAGCGCCGCGGCAGTCGTCGAGGAAACTGCGCGCGATCTCGATGTCGCTACGCCCGCGCACCGCCTCGGCGTACTTCAGCTCGGTGCCTGCGACCCCGCCGTCGGGACGCCAATCCATGTGCACCGCATAGGGAAAACGATCCTGCAACAACCGCATCGCATCGATCGGGCGCACTCGATCAGTGACCGTGATCGAGAGGAAATACTCGCGCCATTGCTCGTGTTCCGGGTCCTCGAGCAAATCGGCGAGCTCTCCGGAGAGCGTCGCGAGCGGACGCGGCACGGGCAGCTCGTGCCGGCGAACCTCGGCCAGACCGCTGGCGTCGAGATCCACGAACCACACCGATTTGCGTTGGCGCGCTTCGGAAAACGAATACGCCAGCGGACTTCCGGAGTACCGGAGGTGCTCCGCGAGCGTCTGCGGTCCGTGCAGATGCCCGAGCGCGACATAGTCCACGCCGTCGAAGACCGAGCCGGGAACCTGCTCGACCCCGCCCACCGCGATGGTGCGTTCCGATTCGCTGGCCTCGCCGCCGGTGACGAAAGCGTGTGCCAGCACTACGGATCGAGTGCCTGGACGAGCGGCCAGATCGTCCCGCACCCGCCGCATCGCCTCGCCGAGCACGCCGGCGTGGCCGCGCGCCTCCGGCACGCCCAGCGCGTGCCGCGACGGCTCGGGTTCGAGATACGGAATGCCGTAGAACGCGACCGGGCCGTGTTCGTCCTGCAGCACAACGGGTTCCGCGATCCCTTCGACGGTCGCGCGGACGTGCAGCCCGCCCGCCGCCGCGAATTCGGCGAACGCGCCGAGCCGCGCCGCCGAATCGTGGTTGCCGGGCGTGACCACGAGTTCCGCACCCGCCCGGCGGATGCGGGTCATCGCGGCCGTGGCGACGCGGACGGCTTCGGCGGACGGCACCGCCCGGTCGTAGATGTCACCGGCCACCACCACGACGTCGACCGACTCGCGGTCGACGAGTTCGGCGATGTGCGTGAGGGCGGCCTCCTGTTCGGTAAGCAGATCGGCGCCGTGGAACGTGCGGCCGACGTGCCAATCAGAGGTATGGAGGACTCTCACGGCGACCACGTTAGGAGCTGACCCCGACGAAATCCGGTAGGCACGCCGGTACCCCACTCGAACGTGTGTACGAAGCCGATCAGGTCCGCGGCGGACACGCCCAGCCCCGATCTGGAAAGTCGCAGGTCAGCTACACAGCGCGACCGTGCGCGCCGGTTTTTGTCGGTGCGGTCCGCCATGATGTCTCGCGTCCGGACACCCGCCGGACCCGACGGAGAGGAGGACCGGGTGGAGACGGTGATCACCACCGCGGCCGTCGTGCTCGCGCTGCTCCTGTGCGTCGCGGTAGTCGCGCTGTGGCGGCTGTACAACGACGGAATGCGCCGCGCGGACGCAGCCGCGCGGCTCGTGGCGGCAGAGCGCGCGAAAGGCGACCAGCAGCAGCTCGCACTGCGCCGGTACGAGGTGGCGTTCGCATCGATCCACGGCCGCGGCGAACTCGGCGAACAGGTGCTGGTGGAAACGGCGCGCGCCCTCGGACTGCGGGAGGGACTGCACTTCACCCTGCAGACCGATCTGGGCGGCGGCGGAAGCGCGAAGCCCGACCTGGTGCTGAATGTCGGCGGCGGCCGCGCGGTACCGGTCGACGCGAAGGCGAGCATGGCGATCTGGGCGGAGGCGGTCGAGACCGACGACCCGGAAGAACGGCTCGACGCGCTGCGCGTCCATGTCCGGCAGCTGCGTTCCCGCGCGGCGGAGCTGGCGGGCAAGGGCTATCAGCGCTGGGCAGACGCGATCTACGGCACCATCATGTTCGTCCCGTCCGACGCGGCGGTCGTCGCGGCTCTCGACACCGATCCCGAATTGCTGCGCTGGTTGATCGATCGCCGCGTGTTCCTGTGTGGCCCCACGGGATTCGGAGTGCTCGCGTCGGCGGCGCTGTTCGCCGCCAGCGACCGCGCGCTCGTCGAAGACGTCGAGCAAGTGCGCGCGGGTGCCGCCGCCGCACACCGAGCGGCGGGCAACGCGGTCGAAGCGCTGAATCTGTCCACCACGCACCTGCAGCGCTTCATCTCGGCCCGCCGCCGGGAACTCGAGGCACTGGAGTCGTTCCGCGCGACGGTCGCGCCGCTCACCGACGCGTCGGGCAGTCCGGCACCGGTGCCGCAACTGCGGAAGGGAGACGAGGTGGCAGCTGGTTGAGGTCGCGGCGCGATGGCCGCGGGCTCGACACTCGCGATCGGACGATCGATGGTGTGCCTGCGCGGTACGGCTCCGGCAGTGTGGCTTGGGACGCCTGCACACGGGACTCGGGCTGACGCTTGAGGCCTGACGGCGCTGCCAGCAGGGCGGGGCCTCTACCCGGCGCGGTGGTGCGGCGGCCGCGTGGCTTGGCCGGTTCGAGCACGGCGTCACGGTTCGGCGGCGAGCGGCCAGGCACGGATCCGGCGAGCCCAAGCCAGGCGCGGTCCGGCGGATCGAGCCACCGCGGCACGAGTCGGCACGGCGAGGCACGGCTGGGGCGCGGATCCGGCGGGGGCCAGGGCTGGCACAGCCCGGCTGGCCGAGACCTGGCGATGCGAGCTGGCACGGCCAGGCACGACTGCGCGCGGATCCGGTGGAGCAAGGGCTGCACAGTCCGGCTGGCCGAGACCTGGCGATGCAAGTTGGCACGGCGAGGCACGGCGGCGCGGATTGGGTCGCGCGCGCCGCGGCACAAACCGGCGAGCGAGGCACCGCTTCGTGGCTTGGTGAGCTGGCTTGGTGAGCTGGCTTGGTAAGCGGCTCGGTGAGCGCCTTGGCAAGAGGCTCGGTGAGCGCCTTGGCAAGAGGCTTGGTGGGCCTCGGCGCATGGCCCGGTGAGGTGGTCTGGCAAGTCCGGGGCACCGTGGCCTGGCGAGCCTCTTGGCGTCCTCAACGGCGCGAACTGGCGGACGGAGCCTACGTGGCGCATCGGGTCCGGCGTCGTCCGGCCGGAGCGAGCCGGGCAGCGAGACGGCTTAACGTCCGGGCTCGGACGTCCGGAGGGTGCGCATGCGGTCTCGCTCGGGCGTTGCCGTAAGCGGCAGTGCGTCACCGCGCGCCGGGCGGGCGTCCAAAGTCGCCAGGCCACCGTCCCGATGAGCGGTGATCCGCGTCGGCGACTGGGCGGCGCCACGAGCCCCCGTGCATGGTCCGCCAAGGCCGCCCCGTGGCTGGGTGCCCGGACGGCCCAGACCGGAGTCCGGATTGCCCGGAACCAACGGCAGAGTCCAGGTTGGACACCGCCGCCGGGGCGGGCGAAAGGGCATGGTTGCGGCGTCGGGCGGGCAGGATCCGGGCGCTCAGCCGGCTCACGGGAACGTCAATTCCCGGTCAAGTTCCAGAACGGCGAATGTTCCGGAACACGACCGGCGGCGCCGCGGTTGCCGTCGTCGGCCAGTGGCCTAGCCTGGGGTGAGAGCAGGACCGGGAAACGGGCGGCCAGGCCATACCGTCGGTATCATCGCTGGTCAGAGGTCTGGTCCACTGGTTCCCCGTCCGGCGGAGCGGGGCGGGAAGGCCGCACCGCGGGTACCGCTCGACCGAAAGAGATGTCATGCGGTCGAGTGGCTGCTTCGTGCTGTCCTCGGCAGTGCCAACAAGATCGTGACAAGTACGGGCTACGGTGTGCCTCGTGACCGCGATACGCGATCGCCAGAGCGATCCTGATGCCGATGACGCCCCCGTGCCGTGGGACGAGCGTCTCGTCGTCGGCACGAGGCGCGGCCTGCCCTGGTGGGCGGCCGTGCTCGTGGGCTTCGGCTTGGCAGTGCTCGGCGCCATCATCGACGAGAAGTCCTCCGGCAGCCTCGGGTTTGTTTTCAAAGCGGGCTACTTCCTCGGGGCCGTGATCGCGGTCGGCGCGGTGCAAAGACGCGGACTGTTCGGTCCGATGGTGCAGCCGCCGCTGGTGCTCGCCGTCACCGTGCCGGGCGTGGTGCTGCTGACCGGCGGGGGTCCGGAAGCCAGCGACACTCTCTCGAAGCTGCTCAACATCGGAACGCCGCTGATCAAGGGCTTCCCGACGATGGCGGTCACCACTGGCGTCACGCTGCTGTTCGGCTTCTTCCGGATCTACCGCGAACGCGACCCGGACGCGCCGGTCAAGATCAAGGACGGCAAGGCTCCGCGTTCTCGCGACGAGGACGACAAAGCCGCCAGCCGTCCGCGCACGCGGCCGCCAGCCGGTCGGGCCGGGCAGACCCCGCCTCCGGGCAACCGCCGCCGTCCGCCGCGGGACCGCGATCTCGACGCTCCTCCGCCGCGCCGTCCGCGTCCGCCTGCCGACCCGGGGGCGCGTCCTCGGCGCGACCCGTTGGACCCCAACGCTCCGCGCGGTGCCCGCAAGCCGCCGCCGGAGGGGCGTCGGCCCCGGCCGCCGGAAGGAGATCCGCGCCGTCGTGATCCGCGGGGCGACGCACCTCCGCCGCCGCGGCGTCGGCCGCGCGGGGACGAGCCGCCGCCCGGCCGTCCGCGTCCGCCTCACCGGGAACCGCCTCGTCGCCAGCGTCCCTGGGAGGACGAAGGCTGACCAGTGCGTTCCATCCAGAAGCAACGAAAGGCCGCCGAATCCCGCACCGGGATCGGCGGCCTTTCGTTGTGGCAAAACAGTTTCCGGTGTACCGCACGCAGCACACAACGGAACAGCAGCCGCTGCGAAAGCGGCCTCAGGACTCCGACTTAGCAGCCTTCCGAAGCTCCTTCGGCAACGCGAACGCGATCTTCTCGTTCGCCGTCGTCACCTCGTCGACCTGCCCGTACCCGCGCTCGGCGAGCCACTTCAGCAGGTCCATCACCAGCACGTCCGGCACCGAAGCCCCCGACGTGACCCCGACCGTCGACACGCCTTCCAGCCACGCCTCGTCGACCTCCGAAGCGAAGTCGACCAGGTGCGAAGCCGACGCTCCGGCCTTCAACGCGACCTCGACCAGCCGCTTCGAGTTGGACGAGTTCTTCGAGCCGACGACCAGCACCAGATCGCACTCCGGGGCCATCGCCTTGACCGCGACCTGGCGGTTGGTGGTGGCGTAGCAGATGTCGTCGCTGGGCGGGTCGGCCAAGGTCGGGAAGCGGTCGCGCAACTGGTCGACGCGTTCCATCGTCTCGTCCACCGACAGCGTGGTCTGCGAGAGCCAGATCACCTTCGACGGATCGCGCACGTCGACCTTGTCGACGTCCTCGGGCTTGTCGACCAGCTGCACCTTGTCCGGCGCCTCGCCCGCCGTGCCCTCGACCTCCTCGTGGCCCTCGTGGCCGATGAGCAGGATGTCGTAGTCGTCCTTCGCGAAGCGGTTGACCTCTTTGTGCACCTTGGTGACCAGCGGGCAGGTCGCGTCGATGGTGCGCAGGTTCCGCTCCGCGGCCTCGGCGTGCACCGCGGGCGAGACACCGTGCGCGGAGAACACGACCAGCGCGCCCTCGGGCACCTCGGACGTCTCGTCGACGAAGATCACGCCCCGTTCGCGCAGGGTGTCGACGACGTGCCGGTTGTGCACGATTTCCTTGCGCACGTACACCGGGGGCCCGTACAGCTCGAGCGCCTTCTCCACGGCGACGACCGCGCGGTCAACGCCGGCGCAGTAACCGCGCGGCTTCGCGAGCAGCACGCGTTTGGCGGCGCCGGACCGGGAGATCGTCGGGGTACCGGCGGGTTCGGTTCCGGGACTCGCTGAAGTCATGCCTCCAGGGTACGGGCAGTGCCGAGCCGGGGTTGAAGTCCTCGTTCGGATGATGGCGGCGGCCGTTCAGGCTGTGCCGGGCATCACGTCCGGCGCCCCTGGCCACCCGTTCGGTTGGGCAGAACAGCCCGGATGCGGCACGCTGGACCCATGAAGCCACTCCCGCTCCCCCTCCGGGTCGCCGCGGGCCTCGCCGTCACCACCGCCGAGCGGGTTCGTGAGCTCCCGAAGCAGCTCACCGGCCTGCCGGTCACCGTCGTGAGCCAGGTGCTGCAGCTGTCCATGCGCGTCCAGCAGCACGTCACCGAGCTGGCCATCAAGGGCGACGACGCGTTGTCGATGCTGCGTCCGGTCGAGGACACGCCCAGCTGGGCCACGTTCGACGAGGACGCCGAGCCCGAGTTCACCCCGTCGCGGCCCACGCTCGTACCGGTCGACGACCTGCCCGAGCCGCGCACCAACGGCCACCGCACGCAGCCGCCGGACCTCGCCGCGGACACCGTCGACGACCCGTGGATCGAGGAGACCCGCGCGCTCGCCGAGGAGCACTCCGACGGCGAGAACGACAGCTCCGGCCCGGCCGGGCTGGGCAATTACGACGACCTGACCTTGCCGCAGCTGCGCGCCCGGCTGCGCCGGCTGACCGTGCCCCAGCTCGAAGAGCTGCTGGAGTACGAGAAGGCCAACGCCGATCGCGCGTCGTTCGTCGGCATGCTCGCGCGGCGGATCGGCAATGCGCGCAAGGCCGAGGAACAACCGGGCGACCCCGCGGAAGGCCAGTGAGCAACGACCCCGCCACCAGCGCGGAGAATCCGTGGCCGGTCCGCACTGTCGCGCGCAAAATCGGCGACTGGGTCCACCGGCTCGGCGACGTCTGGGTCGAAGGCCAGGTCACGCAGATGAACGCGCGGCCCGGCACGCAGACCGCGTTCCTGACCCTGCGCGACCCGTCCGCGGACGTCTCGATGTCCGTCACCTGTCCGATGTGGCTGGTGCGCGAACTGCCGACGCCGCTGCGCGAAGGCGACCGGATCGTCATTCACGCCAAGCCGTCGTTCTTCTTCGGCCGCGGCACGCTGAGCCTGCGCGCGGACCAGATCCGCGCGGTCGGCATCGGCGAACTGCTCGCGCGGATCGAACGACTGCGCAAGCTGCTGGCCGCCGAGGGCATGTTCGCCCGCGAACGGAAGCGGCCGATTCCCTTTCTGCCCAAGGGAATCGGGCTGATCACCGGACGCGCGTCGGCGGCCGAGCGGGACGTGCTGGCGAACGCGCAGGCCCGCTGGCCGCACGTGTTGTTCAAGGTGCTGAACACCGCTGTGCAGGGTTCGCAGGCCGTGCCGCAGATCCTGCGCGCACTGTCCATCTTGGACAAAGACCCGGACGTCGACGTGATCGTCATCGCCCGCGGCGGCGGCAGCGTCGAGGACCTGCTGCCGTTTTCCGACGAAGCACTGTGCCGGGCGGTCGCGGCCGCGGGCACGCCGATCGTCAGCGCGATCGGGCACGAGCCGGACTCCCCGCTGCTCGACCACGTCGCCGACCTGCGCTGCTCCACTCCGACTGACGCGAGCAAGCGCATCGTGCCGGACGTCCGCGAAGAAACCGCGCGGGTGCGGCAGATGCGCGACCGCGGCCGGCGTGCGCTGCACGGCTGGGTCGACCGGGAGACGCGGCTGCTGACCCAGCTGCGCAGCCGTCCGTCGCTGGCCGATCCGCTGGGTCCGATCGAACGCCGGCTCAGCGACGTCGAGATGCACCGCGAGCGCGGCCGTCGCGCGATGCTCAGCCTGCTCGCCAAAGACCAGGCGGAAGTCGCGAACGCGCGGGGCAGGCTGGCCGCGCTCGGCCCGGCGGCGACGATGGAGCGCGGATACGCCGTCGTCCAGTTCACTGATTCCGCGGGCAACCTCCACGTGCTCCGCTCCGTCTCCCAGATCGAGGACGGTGCGCGGCTGCGCGTACGGGTCGCCGACGGGGCGATCCACGCGGTGGCCGACTCCGTCGAGCCGACGACCCCCGTACCGGAAGGAGACCGGCCGTGATGCACCGAGCCCCGGCGTTCCTCCCGCTCACGGTAGACGCCGCGGCCCGGCTCAACGCCGGTCTCCTGCTGCGGCAGGCCCTGGTCACCGACCGCGCGGCCGACGAATGCTGGACGGCGCTGCTCGCCGGCTGCGGCACCGCGGCCCGGCGGGGCCTGGCGCCCCAGCTCAGGCGGCTGTCCGAGGCGACTTCGGAGCACGTCGGCGTCCGCTGGTGGTTCGCCGAAGGGACCGGCCACCGGCGCCGGGTGGCGAGCGCGCAGGAAAACCTCGAGGACGCCATCGCGGACGGTGACGGACAGGAGTTCGCGCTGGCGTTCGTCGGGTACGACCACGCGATGGCGAGTGCGGTGGTCGCGTGCCCGCAGCGGGCCGGATCCAGCGTCCCCGGGACCGCCGCCGGACGCGGTAGTCTGCGCCGACAGCCCCGTGCACCACAAGGTCGGAGAACGTGAGCGAAGCAGACACCGCCGGACTCGGTTACGAGCAGGCCCGCGATCAGCTCGTCGAGGTCGTGAAGGAGCTGGAAGCCGGCGGGCTTTCCCTGGAGCAGTCGCTCGAACTCTGGGAGAAGGGCGAGCGGCTCGCCAAGGTGTGCGAGCGGCATCTGGAAGGCGCCCGCGAGCGGATCGAGGCCGCGCTGGCCTCGGTGGAGACCGACGACGACACAGAGTGACGTGCACCATGCGTGGCTGAATCGGTCAGGTGGTCCCGGGATCTGACAGACTGGGCACCCGCTGACGAACCGTGTTCCGGGAGGCCACCATGACCACCGCCAGTGACCGCAGCCGACGCGAAGCGCCTGATCGCAACCTCGCCATGGAACTGGTGCGGGTGACCGAGGCAGCCGCGATGGCCGCCGGCCGCTGGGTCGGCCGCGGCGACAAGATCGGCGGCGACGGGGCTGCCGTCGACGCGATGCGCCAGCTCGTCTCCACCGTCTCGATGCGCGGCGTCGTCGTCATCGGCGAGGGCGAGAAGGACGAAGCGCCGATGCTGTTCAACGGCGAAGAAGTCGGCAACGGCGACGGCCCGGACTGCGATGTCGCGGTCGACCCGGTCGACGGCACCACGCTGATGGCGAAGGGCATGCCGAACGCGCTGGCCGTGCTCGCCGTCGCCGAGCGCGGCGCGATGTTCGACCCGTCCGCGGTGTTCTACATGGAGAAGCTGGCCGTCGGCCCGGACGCGGCGGGCAAGGTGGACATCTCCGCCCCGGTCGCGGAGAACATCCGGCGCGTCGCGAAGGCGAAGAACTCCAGCGTCAGCGACGTGACGGTCTGCATCCTCGACCGGCCGCGGCACGAGCAGCTGGTCAAAGAGGTCCGCGAGGCGGGTGCCCGGATCCGGTTCATCTCCGACGGCGACGTCGCGGGCGCGATCGCCGCGGCCCGGCCGACCACCGGCGTCGACATGCTGCTCGGCATCGGCGGCACCCCCGAGGGCATCATCGCCGCGTGCGCGATGAAGTGCCTCGGCGGCGAACTGCAGGGCCGGCTGTGGCCGAAGGACGACGCGGAGCGCGAGAAAGCTCTCGCCGCGGGCCACGACCTGGACCGGATCCTGCTCAACGACGACCTGGTCACCGGCGACAACGTGTTCTTCTGCGCGACCGGAGTCACCGACGGCGACCTGCTGCGCGGCGTCCACTACCGGGCGGGCGGCGCGACGACGCAGTCGATCGTCATGCGGTCCAAGTCCGGGACGGTCAGAATGATCGACGGCTACCACCGCCTCGAGAAGCTGCGGGCGTACTCGTCGGTCAACTTCGACGGGAACCTCGACCTCGACGACGAGCACGTGGTGCCTCCGCTTCCCTGATCTGCCAAGGAGTTTCCCGGTGTCGAAACGGCTGTTCGCGCTGGTGCTGACTGTCCTCACCGGAGTCGTGCTCAGCGCGGGCAGCGCTTCGGCGGGCCGTTCCATCGTCGGCGGAACCGACGCGGACCAGCCGTATCCGTTCGCGGTGTCCCTGCACACCTCGGGCGGCGCGCTGTTCTGCGGCGGTGCGCTGATCACGCCGACCTGGGTGGTCACCGCGGCGCACTGCCTGTCCGCGAAAGACCCGGCGACGATCGGATTGCGCGTCGGCAGCAACGACGCCGACGACGGCGGGGAAACTCCCCAAGCAGCGGAATTCGTGCTGCACCCGCACTTCAACGCAGAAACGCAAACCGGCGACGTCGGACTCATCCGGATGACCGCACCGGTGAAAGCCGCGCCGATCTCGATCGGCGGTTCGGCGTCGCCGGGCACGGCGGTCCGGGTCATCGGCTGGGGCCAGACGTGCGCGACGCCGAACTGCGGTCCGGTGTCGAAAACGCTGCGCCAGCTCGACACGCAATTGGTGCCGGGCGCGAAATGCACGGCGGCGTTCGACGGAACCTCCGAGCTGTGCACGGAAAGCCCCGGCGGATCCGGTTCCTGCTACGGCGATTCCGGCGGCCCGGAACTGATCCGCGACGGCGACCGGTGGGTGCTGGCCGGAATGGTCAGCCGCCCGGGCAACCATTCGTCGACCTGCGGTTCGGCTCCGTCGATCGCGACCTCGGCGGTGGCGTACCAGCCTTGGCTGGCGGAGAAAACCGGCTGATTCACTCGACGTTGCTCGAATGCCCGGGGAACAAATGCGCCTCGGGATTCAACGCGACCGCGATGTTGTTCACCGCCGTCGCCGCCTCCCCGAACCCGGTCGCGATCAGTTTCACCTTCCCCGGGTACGCCGCCACATCCCCCGCCGCGTAAACCCTCGGCCGCGCGGTCGCCATCGTCGAATCCACCGAAATGGCCCGGTGGTCGATTTCCAGCCCCCAGCTCTCGATCGGCCCCAAATCCGCGGTGAATCCCAGTGCCGCGACCACCGCGTCCGCGCGCAGCTGCTCGTCCGTGCCGCCCTTCACCGTCACGTCGACCGCCGCCAGGGAACCGTCCGGGGCTTCCACGAAGCGCGCCACCTCGGCGTCCGTGACCAGCCGCACGCCCAGCTCCCGCACCTGCCGCACGATCGATTCCGCGGCCCGGAACTTGGCGCGCCGGTGCACGAGCGTCACGCTCGCCGCTACCGGGTGCAGCGCCAGGCACCAGTCGAACGCCGAATCCCCGCCGCCGACCACGACCACGTGCTGGCCCGCGTGCGCCGCGAGCGACGGAACGAAATGGACCATTCCCCGGCCGAGCCAGCCGTCCCCGGCGGGCAGCGGACGCGGAGTGAACTCGCCGATGCCCGCGGTGATCAGGACCGCGCCCGCGCGCAGCACGTCGCCGCCGTCGAGGGTCAGTTCGAGACCTCCGTCGACGCTCTCCAGCTTCTCCGCCTTCCGGCCGAGCAGGTAATCCGGTTTCCACGGCGCGGCCTGGTCCACGAGGCCCTGCACGAGATCGCGGCCGCGGACCGCGGGGAACCCGCCGACGTCGTAGATCATCTTCTCCGGATACATCGCGGTGACCTGGCCGCCCGGTTCGGGCAGCGAATCGACGACGGCCATCGACAGGCCGCGGAATCCCGCGTAG
This sequence comes from Amycolatopsis orientalis DSM 43388, assembly GCF_000411975.1. Taxonomy (GTDB): domain Bacteria; phylum Actinomycetota; class Actinomycetes; order Mycobacteriales; family Pseudonocardiaceae; genus Amycolatopsis; species Amycolatopsis orientalis_D. Next base: position 128,642 of record NZ_ASXG01000158.1, on the reverse strand, counting down.
TAGGCGGCGAAGAGGCCGGTGGGACCGGCTCCGATGACGACGAGGTCGTAATCCATGAGGCTCGCTCCATGCCAGTGGCGGGTGGCGGTGATCGAGAACACCACCGAGCTTAGTCGTCGGGGTGGGCGACAACACCCGGCCAGTTGCCCGAATCGGGGCCAGAATCGAAGGCATGGCTGAACAGGAATACCGGATCGAACACGACACGATGGGTGAGGTCCGCGTCCCGGTCGACGCGCTTTACCGCGCGCAGACGCAGCGTGCCGTCGAGAACTTCCCCATCTCCGGCCGCGGTCTCGAGCGCGCCCAGATCCGCGCGCTGGGCCTGTTGAAGGCCGCCGCCGCCCGCGTGAACGCGCGTCTTGGCGTCCTCGACGCCGACGTCGCCGACGCGATCGCGAAGGCCGCCGACGAGGTCGCCGAGGGCAAGCACGACGCGCACTTCCCGATCGACGTCTTCCAGACCGGCTCGGGCACGTCGTCCAACATGAACGCGAACGAGGTCATCGCGACGCTGGCCACCCGTGCGCTCGGCCGCGACGTGCACCCGAACGACCACGTCAACGCGTCGCAGTCGTCGAACGACACCTTCCCGACGACGATCCACGTCGCCGCCACCGAGGCCGTCCTCACCGACGTCATCCCCGCGCTGGAGCACCTCGCGGGCGCGATCGAGGCGCGTGCCGACGAGTGGCAGGACGTCGTCAAGTCCGGCCGTACGCACCTGATGGACGCCGTGCCGATCACGCTCGGCCAGGAGGCGGGCGCGTGGGCCGCGCAGATCCGGTTCGGCATCGAACGGCTGCAGTCCGGCCTGCCGCGCCTGGGCGAACTGCCGATCGGCGGCACCGCGGTCGGCTCCGGTCTCAACGCCCCCGACGGCTTCGGCGCGGTGGTCTCGGCCGAACTGGCCCAGCTCACCGGGTTGCCGCTCACCGAGGCCCGCAACCACTTCGAGGCGCAGGCGACGCAGGACAGCGTGGTCGAGACCTCCGGGCACCTGCGCACGGTCGCCGTGTCGCTCAACAAGATCGCGAACGACCTGCGCTGGCTGGGCTCCGGCCCGCGCACCGGCCTGGCCGAGCTGGCGCTGCCGGACCTGCAGCCGGGTTCGTCGATCATGCCGGGCAAGGTCAACCCGGTCATCCCGGAGGCGACGCTGCAGGTCGTCGCGCAGGTCGTCGGCAACGACGCGGCGGTCGCGTTCGCCGGGGCGGCGGGCAACTTCCAGCTCAACGTGAACCTGCCGGTCATCGCGCGCAACGTGCTCGAATCGGCGCGGCTGCTCGCGGCCGTCTCGCGGCTGCTGGCGGACAAGGTGTTCGCCGGGGTCACCGCGAACGCCGAGCGCGCCCGGCAGTACGCCGAGGGGTCGCCGTCGATCGTCACTCCGCTCAACAAGTACATCGGCTACGAGGAAGCGGCCGCGGTGGCGAAGCAGGCGCTCAAGGAACTCAAGACGATCCGCGAGGTCGTGCTGGAACGCGGATACGTCCGCGACGGCAAGCTCACCGAAGCGCAGCTGGACGAGGCGCTCGACGTGCTGCGGATGGCGAGCGGCGGCAAGTAGTTTCAGCAGGTCGTGGCGGCTCGTTCGGGCACTTCCGGGCGAGCCGCTTCGCGTTTCCACAGTCCGCATGCGACTCCCGCGGCGACCAAGGTGACGCCAGCGAAATCCGTGAGCTCGAACCGTTGCGCGCCGATCAACACCGCGACCACCAGTCCGGACACCGGCATCAGCCCGATCAGCACGCCCGCCCGGTCCGCGCCCAGCCCCGCAACGCAGCTGTACCAGAGCACGAATGCCACCGCGGTCACCAAAACCGCCAGCAACAGCAACGCGACGAGTTCGCGCGCGTTCGGCCATCGCCAGGCTCCGGCCGGATCGACCACCGTCCCGGCCAAGGAACCGCTTGCCGCAGCGGTGAAACAGCTCCACGTCGAGGTCGCCAACGGTCCGAGGCGACGCAGCAATCCCACGGCGAGCAGGGTGAACGACGCTTCGCACAACATCGCCAGCGCAGCCAGCAGCAGCCCTGGCGCGGAAGCGGATCCGCCGCCGGACAGCACCACGATGCCGAGCCCGGCGAGCACCGATCCGACGATCGGAGCGGCGGACGGACGGCGACCGTCGAGCATCGGCGCGAGCAGGGCGAGCACGAGCGGGCTGGCCCCGAGGAACGCCGCTACCGCACTGGGTTCCGCGTAGCGCTGCGCCAGCAGCAGGCAGGCCTGGAAGCCGATCATCCCGGTCGCGGCGAGGCCGAGCAGGGTCGGCAGATCGCCCAGTTTCGGCCGCGGCAGCGGGCTGCGCGTGACCTTGGCCCAGCCGAGCAGCAAAAGCCCGCCGAGCGCGTACCGCAACGCCTGCCCGGTGATCACCGGATATCCGTCCAGCATGCCGGTGACCGGCACCGATCCGCCGACCAGCACCGCGCCGGCCACCCCTGACAGCACCATCGAACGTCTCACGCCGCTCAGTCTTCAGCGGAGAGTGGTCTATCCAGAAGGACCACTCGGCTCTGGCCTAACTGGACCACTTCGCCGTACTGTCGTGGCCGTGGAGACCCTCCGCGAGCTGCTTCTGCCCGCCGTCACCGGCGGCCGCCGTGGTCGCGCCATCGAAGCCGCGTTGCGCGACGCGATCCGCACCGGACGGCTGGCGGCCGGCACCCGGCTGCCGTCGAGCCGCGATCTCGCGCGCCAGCTCGGAGTCGCGCGCGGCACTGTGACCGCGCTGTACGAGCAGCTCACCGCCGAGGGTTACCTGCTGAGCAAGCACGGCTCGGGCACTCGCGTCGCGCCAATCGACGGTACCGCACCGAATCCTCGGGCCAGCACGCCGAAAGCGCCAGCCTGGGAGTTCGACCTGCGCCCCGGCCTGCCCGCGTTGTCGGCCTTCCCGCGGGCCGAATGGCTTGCCGCTGAACGAGAAGCGCTGAACGCGACGCCGGACCGCGGCCTCGGCTACCCCGATCCGACCGGACATCCGGCATTGCGCACGGAGCTGGCCGCCTACCTTGGGCGAGTCCGTGCGCTGCCGGCGAACCCGGACGACATCGTGATCACCAGCGGAGCCGCGGAAGCGTTGTCGCTGCTGGCAGACGCCTTGCCGGACCAGCGCATCGCCGTCGAAGACCCGAGCCACCCCGGGCAGGCGAACCTCCTGTGCGACCACGGACTGACGCCGATCGGAATTCCGGTCGACGACAAGGGCATCGACGTCGCGAAACTGTCCACTTCAGACTGCTCCGTCGTTTTGGTCACCGCCGCGCACCAATTCCCGCTCGGTGTCGCGTTGCATCCGGAACGCCGTCGGCAGCTGCTGACGTGGGCGGCGGAAACTGGCGGGCTCATCCTGGAAGACGACTACGACGCCGAACATCGCTACGACCGCCCCGCGCTGGGCGCGATGCGTGCGCTCGCGCCGGATCACGTCGCGTATATCGGCAGCGTCAGCAAGGTGCTCGCCCCAGCGTTGCGGATCGGCTGGCTCATTCCGCCGCGACGGCTGCGCGACGCGGTGGCCCGGGTCAAGGAAATGCACGACCTCGGCTGCCCGCCGCTCCCGCAAGCCGCGCTCGCGCAGCTGATCGCCACCGGCGGGTACGACCGGCATCTGCGCCGCACGCGACGGCTGTACCGCGCCCGGCGCGACGCGCTCATCGAAGCGCTCGCCCAGCGGTTGCCGCGGTGGCGGCCGGTCGGGATCGCCGCCGGATTGCACCTGGTCGTCCGGCTCCCGGACGGCACCGATGACGTGCGGCTGCAGGAGAAACTCGCCGCGGCGGGCGTGCACGCCCCGGCTTTGTCGACTTATTCCCATGCCGCGGCGGGATATCCGGGTCTCGTGCTCGGGTACGCCGCGCTTCCGCCGGACCGGCTTCGCGCCGCCGTCGACCGGATCGCATCGGCCGGTTGAACCGCTGGTGAACACCTGGTGCACCGGGGAGGGGTCCCTGGGTCGCCGCTTACTGTGGACATTCCCGGGAGCGGCGAGGGGGAGGCGACCGTGAGTTTCGGAGATGTCCTGCGAGCGCTCGCCGAAGTGCTCACGTCCGGTCGCGGCATCGTGCCGATCGCGGTCGTCGCGGGCGCGACGATCCTCGCCCCGGTCGTCGACCGCTACGTGATCCGCCGCAGGCGCGTCATCTACCGGGAGCTGTACAACTCCAAGATCGGCCTCAACCCGATCCCGCTCGGCGACTCCGGCAACGGCGCGGTGCAAGCGGATCCGCAGCTCGAACGCACCGTGCGGCTGCTGGAACCGCTCAGCGTGGTCGTGATCCGGATCCGCAACACGGGCAGCTTCGACATCGGCCCCGGCGACTGGGAACATCCGCTGCAGTTCACCTTCGGCAGGCGGGTGGTGTGGGACGCGCGCGTGTCCGATGCCAAAGACGGCCTGCGCGAAGTGGTCCGAAACGGGCTTGAATTCTTTACTCACGACGAGCCCGCACCGGACAACGGAACCGCGCGGCTGTCCGGAGTACGGGCGTTGCTGCCGCAGCGGCTGACCGCGCTGCTGCGGCAACCCGACGCCCCGGCCGCCCCGGCGCCGCAGTGGCACGGCGTCCGCCTCGAGCAGCTTTCGTTGAAGCGACGGGAAAAGTTCAAGCTCGTGGTCGTGCTGCGCGAACCGGACGACTGGCGAGGCGGGCCGCTGTCCAAGGAACTGCACGTCACCGGAAGGCTCAGCGGCGGGCGGATCAAAGACGAACGCAAACAGCGCTGGCTTTCGTGGCCGGTGGTCACCGGAGCGATCGGAGTGCTGCTGACCGGGGCGTTGCTCAGCATGCTCCTGGTCGCCGCGTCCCGCGGATCCGAGCCCGGGTGCGGCACCGGATCCCTTTCGGTGCACGGATCCAGCGCGTTCGCGCGGATCATGAACAGCGTCGCGACGGAGTACCACCGGCAATGTCCCGGTGCGACGATCACGACCCAGGCAGTCGGAAGCGTGTCCGCGGTGCGCGAGCTGGGACCGTTGCCAGCGGACCAGAAAGACAGCCTGGCCGTGCTGTCCGACGGCAAGGCTTCGGACGCCGGACCGGATCTGGTCACGCAACCGGTCGCGGTGCTCGTGTACAGCCTGGTGGTGAACAAATCCGTCGGCGTCGACCACCTGAGCGGCGAGCAGGTGCGCGGCATCTTCAGCGGGAAGTACACCGACTGGGCACAACTGCGCGAGGGTCCGTCGATCCCGATCCGAGTCGTCGGACGCGGGCAGGAATCGGGCACGCGCAAGACTTTCGAAGAGAAAGTGCTGGGCGCGGCCGAGCCCGGGCTGTCGTCGGACGACTGCCTGGCGCCGACCCGCGCCCCGCACGCCGCGGTGGTGCGCTGCGAACGCGGGACCACCGACGAGCTGCTGCGCGCCGTCGGCGACACCCCCGGCGCGATCGGCTACGCGGACGTGCCGGCGGCCAAGATCGCCGCGGCGGCCGGCCGGGTCGCGATGGCCAAACTCGACGACCGCTACCCCGACGTGACCAGCATCGACGCGGGCTATCGCTTCTGGACGGTCGAGTACCTCTACACCAAGGGCGTGCCGGAGAACGATTCGCTGCTGAAGCTGTTCATCGACTATCTGCGCAGCAGCACGGCCCGGGCGGAATTGCAGGACGCAGGGTACACGCCGTGTGTGACGAAACAGGGGCTGCTGGACCAGCATTGCACTCGTCCGGATGCCTGACCAGCTCCTTTTCACCCGGTCGAGGCTGGCGCGGGAGTTTTTGTCGGTGGCGGGGGCGATGATGGCCGGGTGTTGTTCACCGACCTCGTCACCGCCTCCGCCGAACTGGCGGCCACGCGGTCACGGAAAACGAAGATCGCCGTGCTGGCCGCCGTGCTGCGCGCGGCCGAACCCGGCGAACTGCCCGCGGTGATCGCGTACCTCACCGGGCAGACCGCGCAGGACCGGCTCGGCGCGGGCTGGCGCACGCTCGCCGACCTCGCCGTCGAACCCGCGGCCGAGCCTGCGGTCTCGGTGGCGGAGGTCGACGCCGCGCTCACCGAAGTCGCGGCCGCGGCGGGCGCGGGTTCGGTGAAGCGCCGGGCCGAGGCGCTCACCGCGCTGTTCTCCCGGCTCACCCGTGCCGAACAGGAGTTCGTCTTCCGGCTGGTCACCGGGGAATTGCGGCAGGGCGCGCTGGAGGGCGTGATGGTCGACGCGGTCGCGGCGGCGGCTGAGGTCGAGGTGGACCAGGTGCGGCGGGCGTTCATGCTGTCCGGACGGCTGCCGGTCACCGGGCAGGCGGCGCTGACCGGGGGCGCGGCGGCGCTCGCCGCGTTCGGGCTCGAGCTGGGGCGTCCGGTGCGGCCGATGCTCGCGTCCCCGGCGGAATCGCTGGAGGAGGCCGTCACCGAGCACGGAAACACGATCGTCGAGTACAAAATGGACGGTGCGCGGATCCAGGTGCACCGCCGCGGCGCGGAAGTGCACGTGTACACGAGGACGCTGCGGGAGATCACCGGCAGCGTCGCCGAACTGGTCGAATTGGTGCGGGCCCTGCCGTGCGAATCGGTGGTGCTGGACGGCGAAACACTCGCGCTCACCGACGACGGGCGGCCGCGTCCGTTCCAGGAAACGATGAGCCGGTTCGGCAGCACGCGGGAGGAACAGGTGCGGGCGTTGCTGCTGCGGCCGTACTTCTTCGACTGCCTGCATCTGGACGGGGTCGATCTGCTCGACGCGCCCTTGGCCGAACGCAACGAGGCACTGCGCCGGGTCGCGGGCGAGCACGTGATCCCCGGCGCGGTCCGGCCGGAGTCACCGGCGGCGGTGCTCGAGGCGGCGATGGACGCCGGGCACGAGGGCGTGATGGTGAAGGACCTGGATTCGATCTACGCGGCCGGGCGGCGCGGGCGGGCGTGGCTGAAGGTGAAACCGGTGCACACCATCGATCTGGTGGTGCTGGCGGCGGAATGGGGCCACGGGCGGCGCACCGGCAAGCTGTCGAACCTGCACCTCGGCGCGCGCGACCCGGACGGCGGGCCGCCGATCATGGTGGGCAAGACGTTCAAGGGGCTCACCGACGAACTGCTGGCCTGGCAGACCGAGCGGTTCCAGGAGATCGAGACGCACCGCGACCGGTGGACCGTCCACGTGCGCCCGGAGATGGTGGTCGAGATCGAACTGGACGGGGCGCAGGTCAGCACGCGGTATCCGGGCGGGCTGGCGCTGCGGTTCGCGCGGGTGGTGCGGTACCGGCCGGACAAGGATCCGGGCGAGGCCGACACCATCGACACCGTCCGGGGGTTGCTGCGCGGCAGCCGTCCGGCGGCGGCCGAGGGGCAGCCCGGTGCCGCGGTGCGGACTGGTCCCGACGACCAGCCCGGTTCCGGGGAGGCGCGAGGATGATGCTCGCCGACCGCGGTCCCCGGAGGAGTGGGCACATTACGGACATCGGGCAGTTTTCCTCGCCGTATTCCGGAAAACGCCCGACGAAAGTCGATGTCGCGCCCAGGGCCGCGTACCCGAGAGTGGAAGCACTGGCCTGCGTCGATAGGAGAAAAGCATGACGTTCCGGGTGAAATCAGCCGTCCGGGGATTCGGGCGGCCGATGACCCTGCTGGCGGGCGTGGCGCTCGCCGCCACCGTGGTGGCGGCACCGGCCAGTGCCGCGCCCGCGCCGCCGGCACAGCCGTCGCGACACCACTTCTCGGCTGCCGCGCAGTCGTTCGTCGGCGCGACCACGGTGCAGGAGCGGGTGGCGCGGCTCAACGCGGCGATGGCCAAACTGCCGAAGGAAAGCGGCGCGTACAACGCCACGAAGCTGTGGAACCAGGGCATCACCGGCGCCGGGTCCACCGTGGCCACGCTGGTGTCGTTCGGCGACGACAAGGTCAAGCAGGTGCTGGACGAATACTCGCGGCAGCACGGCCTGCCGCCGGCGAACGTCGAGGTGCTGCAGCCGTCCGGTGCGGTCCCCGCGTGCACCGATCCCGGGGTCGACACCGCCACCTGCCAGTCGTGGGGCGGAGAAACCGATCTCGACGTCACGATGATGCACGCGATGGCTCCGGCCGCGAAGATCGTCGTCGCGGCCACGCCGGTCGCCGAGACGCAGGGCTTCGCCGGTCTGCCGGAAATGATGCACGCCGTCGACTACCTGACCGAGCACCGGATCGCCGACGTGGTCTCGATGAGCTTCGGCACCACCGAGGAGAACTTCCCGTCGTTCGAGTCGATCAAGACCCTCGACCCGGCGCTGGAGCGGGCGAGCAAGGCGGGCGTCACGCTGGTCGCGTCGTCCGGCGACGACGGCCCGACCGGGGCGTACCTGCAAGGCACCGGCAGGTATCCGTACCGCGTGGCGAGCTGGCCGGCCAGCGACCCGAACGTCACCGCACTGGGCGGCACGCAGCTGCACTTGGACGCGAACGGCGTCCGCACTCAGCCGGACGACCTCGTCAACGCGGCGGACAACGGGTTCAGCGAAGGTGCGGGCCTGTCGAAGGCGTACGCGCGGCCGTCCTGGCAGAACCGCGTCAAGCAGATCACCGGCAGCACGATGCGGGCCTACCCGGACATCAGCATGGAAGGCGTCCAGGGCACGTCGCAGTCGGCACCGCTGTTCGCCGGGGTGCTGGCGTTGGCGGTGCAGGCCAATCACGGCCGGCTGGGCCAGATCAACCCGGCGCTGTACTCGAAGCTGGGCCCGAAGGGCACCGCGGCCGGGATCGTCGACGTCACCAAGGGGGACAACAGCCAGTACGGCGTCGAAGGGTTCAAGGCCGGTCCGGGCTACGACATCGCGAGCGGCTGGGGAACGATCGACGCGTCGGTCTTCGTGCCCGCGCTGGTCAAGGCGGTGCGGTGATGCGGTAGTCGCCCAGTCGCGAACGGGGCGCCCGGCCCGGCTCGATCAATCATGGTCGTGTCGGGCCGGGAGGACCGCCTCGGAACCCGTAGTGTCAGCGGTATGTCGTCGAAAGCGTTGGCCCGGCTGTGGTTCGGGGTGACCGCGGTCGTCGTGCTGGCCGCGCTCGTGATCCAGATCGTCGCGCTGGTGCCGAGGCAGGGACAGTACGCCAGTTTCGGCGGACGGCTGGCGAACCTGTTCACCTACTTCACGATCCTCTCGAACGTGCTCGTCCTGGTCACCGCTGCGGCTTTCGCTCGCGGGCGCGGCGCCTCGCCGCTGATGCGGGTGCTGTGGCTGGACGCGCTGGTCGGGATCGTGGTCACCGGCGTCGTCTACCAGGTCGCGCTCGCCGGGCTGTACGAACTCCACGGGCTCGGGCTCGCCGCGGACATCCTGCTGCACCGGGTCACGCCGGTGCTGTGCGTGCTCGGCTGGTTGTTCTTCGCTCCGCGCGTGCTGGAATGGCGCACCGTCTGGTGGTCGCTCCTGTATCCCTTGGTGTGGCTGGCTTTCACGCTCGTCCGCGGCGCGATCGACGGCTATTACCCGTATCCGTTCGTCAACGCCGATCGCCTCGGTTACGGACAGGTCGCGCTGAACTGCCTGTTCATCGGCGCCTTCTTCATCGTGCTCGCCAGCGGTGCCCGGGTCGCCGACCGAAAGCTCACGCGCGCACCCGCCGAAACGCGTTCAGCGGATCGCTGAGTCCGGCCTGGGCAAGCGTCCGCCACGCGCCGCGCTTCAGGTCGACCGGTTTGCCCGCGGCGACGCGGTGCATCTGCTGGGTGTGCCACTGGATCTCGAGCAGGCTGTCGGCGAGCCGGATTCCCGTGTGCGGGCAACGCCGTTCGGCGCGGACGTCCTCGCCCGCGAGCAGCCGTCCCGGCAACGCGGGGTCCACAGTGAACGGACGGCCGATCCCGATCACGTCCAGCGCGCCGGATTCCAGCGCCTCCGCCATCCCGGCCGCCGTGGTGAACCCGCCGGTGACCATCAGCGCGACGTCGCTGACCTGCCGGGCTTTCGCCGCGTAGTCCAGGAAATACGCTTCGCGCCGCTGCGTGCTCGCCCGGCCGGACCCCATCATCGCAGCCCGCTCGTACGTACCGCCGGAAATCTCCAGCAGGTCGATGCCCGCCTCGCCCAGCGCGCGAACAACTCGCAACGACTCGTCCTCGGCGAAGCCGCCGCGCTGGAAATCAGCGCTGTTGAGCTTCACCGAAACCGGCACCCGATCCCCCACCGCGGCGCGGACCGCGCGCACCACCTCGAGCAGGAACCGGCTGCGGTCGCGTCCCCACTCGTCGTCGCGCCGATTCACCAACGGCGAGAGGAACTGCGAAATCAGGTACCCGTGCGCACCGTGGATCTGGATGCCGGCGAATCCGGCGTCGACGAACGTCCGCGCCGACAACGCGAACCGCTCCACCACCGCTTCGATCTCGTCCCCGGTCAACGCTCGCGGCGCGGCGAACGCCGTCCGCACCCCTCGATCGCCGAACGGCACCGCCGACGGCGCGACCGGCTGCCGGGACAAGTACCGAGGACTCTGCCGGCCAGGATGGTTGAGCTGCACCCACAACTGCGCGTCCGTCCCGTCCACGGACCGCGCCCACGACCGGTACACCGCCGGATCCGGAACAGCGGGCACCGCGACGTTGCGCGGTTCCCCGAGCGCGGTGGGATCGACCATCACATTGCCGGTCACCAGCAGTCCAGCGCCCCCGCGAGCCCAGGTCCGGTACAGCTGCGCGAGTTCGGCGGATGGCGCATTGCGCCGGTCGCCGAGCTGCTCGCTGAGCGCGGACTTCGCGAGACGATGCGGCAGCACGGCCCCGCACTGCAGCTTGAGCGGCTCGGCGAGCAGATCCCGGGGGTCAGTCATGAGCGGTCCCGTCGTCGCGGCTAACTTACCGCGAGTAAGAATACTCGAAAGTAAGTACCGGCGGTATGCCTCGCGGGCCACTAGGGTCTGCGGCATGACGGCCATAGTGCAGAACCTGGTCACGTCGGGCGTGTTCGAGCTCGACGGCGGCAGCTGGGACGTGGACAACAACGTCTGGATAGTCGGCGACGGCTCCGAGGTGATCGTGATCGACGCCGCGCACGACGCGGACGCGATCGCCGACGTGGTCGGAGACCGCACGGTCCGCGCGATCGTCTGCACCCACGCGCACAACGACCACGTCAACGCCGCCCCCGCGCTGGCCGACCGCACCGGCGCGCCGATCCTGCTGCACCCGGCCGACCGGGTCGTCTGGGACCTGACCCACCCGGACCGCGCGCCCGACGGCGACCTGGCCGACGGACAGGTCATCACCGTCGCCGGCACCGACCTCACCGTGCTGCACACGCCCGGCCACGCCCCCGGCGCGATCTGCCTGCACAGCCCCGACCTGGCAGTCCTGTTCACCGGAGACACCCTGTTCCACGGCGGGCCCGGCGCGACCGGCCGCTCGTACTCCGACTACCCGACCATCGTGAAATCCATCCGAGACCGCCTCTTCCCCCTCCCCGACGCGACGATCGTCCGCACCGGCCATGGCGAAGCGACGACGATCGGCAAGGAAAAAGCCGCGTCGGCCGACTGGCCGGACGCCTAGCGGGTCACCTCGGAGCCGTGCGGCACTTCGCCGGCTCCGAGGTGCAGTCGAACCGCTTCGCGCCACCGCCGTCGGCGGTGTTCTGGTTGTACTCGACCCGGTGGAAGCCCCAAGCGGTGGTCTTGAAGCCGGGCGAGCCGGGCGGCGGCAGGGTGAGCGTTCGCCGGTCTCCGCGGTAGGAGTACTCGATCCGCACCCGCCAAGTGCAAAAGCACCGGTGCGTCGAGCCCCGGAGAATGAGGTGGAGAGTCTGTCCGCTCTCCAGGTATTGGAGCTTGCCGTCCGCGAGGTAGGGCCTGCTCGCTCGGTCCGGGTCGGGTCCGGCCACCAGCGCCGGCACGTCGTCCCCGGAGTCCAGGTGGAAGTCCATGATCGGTTCTTCCGCGGTGCCCTGCGGATCCTGGACGTACGCGGTCCCCGACAGCGGAGCGAGCCGCTGCTCCACCACAGCGGTGATGCGGACGAGGTCGATCCGGCCGGACCGGTTGCTGGTCAAGGCGATCTCGTGGCCGGAAACGCCGAGCTGGGCGCCCTCGCGCTGGAATATCTCGAACCCGACCGACTCGGGCTGCCCGGTGATCGTGGCGGCGGTCGCCCAGTACCGCCCGGCGACCACATCCGGGAAGTCGTGGCTGGACGCGGTGACCGGCTCCCCGCCGAAGACGTCCTTGCCCCGGTCGACCAGCCAGGGCGCGGCCCAGGGAACGACCGCGGCGAGCAACAGGGTGGCGACTGCCGCGACGATCCGTTTAGGTCCCTTGAGCAGCGTCTGCAACCGGCTCGCGCGTTTCGCCGGCTCCGGGGCCGAGAGACGCCCGGCGACCCGCTTCGGCCGTCGGTTCACGCGGCATCCTCCAGCGCTGGTTGCGAAACCTCCGGAGCGGGCGCCGCCCACAGGGCGAGCAGCAGCAACGGCACCGCGATCACGGCGGCCAGGTACCCGCCGCCGATCTGGACCGTGCCGAGTTCGACGTCGAGCCGGTCGGCGAGTCCGAGCGGATCCCAGAACAACAAAACGCACCCGCCGAGCACGCCCCAAACACCCGCGCACACATACAGCGCCGCGGTCCGGAAGCCCCAGCGAACCCGGCCCGCGGTCAACGCCGCGCCAACCGCCAGCACCAGCACCGAGGCCAGGGCGATCTGGTAAACGAGCAGCCAGTTCGCCGCCAGCGCGGGCGGCGGAGCGCCGTTGGTTTCCGTGGTGAACCACGGCAGCGAAAACGACAGCACCGCCGGCACCAGGGCAAGAGCCAGCACCACCGGCACCGGCGCGGCGGAGCGTCGCCGGGCGGGCCGGGGACTCGGTCGACGAATGGTCACCGCCGGACCCGACATCCAGCTGGCGAGCATCGGCCCGAACCCGAGCAGTGCCGTGCCGAAGGTGAACAGGATCAGCCCTTGGGCGGGCTTAGCGCTGAGGGTGAGCGACGTCGGGCCATACGCGGCGGTCAGCGCCGCCTTCGAGGGCAGTGAACCCAGCAGAATCGCCAGCACCGGCAACATGGGCCCCACGAACGTCGAAAACCACCGGACGGCCAGTGTCGGACGCCGGCTCGCCGAAAGCGAAGCGGCCGCGACGATCGCCATGACGACCAGCAGCACCGCGAACATCAGCCCTTGGCTGCCGATCTCGCTCACCGCCAGCCCGCGGCTGTGCAGGTTCCGGCCGGCGTCCGCGACAATCCACGGCAAGGTGAGCGCGACCAGAGCCAGCCCAGCGCCGATGCCGGCCAGCACCACACCGGCGAGCCAGGCGACCGTGATCGTCGGTTCTGGCGGTACCGCTTCGTCGGTCTCCGTCACGCTCAGCACAGTAGTGACCGCAGCCGGGCGCCACCGGCGAATCGGGAAAATTACCGAGCCAGCCGAGGAACCTCCGGGACCACCCGAGCCCGCTCCCGAGCCTCCGCCGCAAGCGCTTGCGCCCACTGCTGCAACCCGGCCACGTCCACCCCGTGCGGCTTCTCCCGGAACGGCGCGATGTTCTCCGCACCCCGTTCCAGCAGCGCAACCGCCCCGGTGCCGTTCCCGCGCAACGCGTGCGTCAACCCCACCGCCAGCTGGGCCAGGCCACGCCACAGCTCGCGCTCCGGTCCGTCCGTTGCCTTCCACGCGTCCTCGAAGACCTCGTGAGCGTGGAACGGACGGCCGGCGTCCAGCAGGTCCTGCGCCTCCGCCAGCGTCTCCGCCGGGGTCCGCTGCACGCCTTCGGGCTGGCGCGGCACCCCGTCTGCGCCATAGGGCAGCGGGCGGCCCAGACCATCACGCGGGCGGGCGTTGCGGGCCCGCCCCTGTTCGTCGCGATCACGGCTGTCCACCTGGCCATTGTTCCACGCGCCACGCCGGGTTAGCGTCTCGCGCGCAAGCCACGTAGCCTGGTGTCTCGTGCGCTTTCTGGATGGGCACGTGCCCGCTCACGACCTGACATACGACGACGTGTTCCTGCTGCCGAACCGTTCGGACGTGGAATCCCGCTTCGGCGTCGACTTGTCCACTGTGGACGGCACTGGCGCGACGATCCCCTTGGTGGTGGCCAACATGACGGCCGTCGCCGGGCGGCGGATGGCCGAGACCGTCGCTCGCCGCGGCGGGCTTGTCGTGCTTCCGCAGGACGTCGACACCGCCGCGGTGGCCGAAATCGTCTCCTGGGTGAAGTCCCGGCACGTCGTCTGGGACACGCCGCTGGTCCTCACCGGCGGCGACGCGGTGGCCGACGCCCTCAACCTCGTGCACAAACGAGCACACGGCGCGGTCGTCATCGTCGACGGTGACGGCAAGCCGGTCGGTGTCGTGGACGAGGCCGCCTGCGCGGGCGTCGACCGGTTCGCGCGACTGGCCGACGTCGCCGAACCCGCCGTTGTCGCCGTGCCGCTGGACACGCCGCCGCGCGAGGTTTTCGAACTCCTGCACAGCCACGGCGGACGGCTCGCCCTCGGCCTCGATGCCGACGGTCGCCTCGCCGGTGTCCTGACCGCGGTGGGCGCGCTGCGCTCGGAGATCTACACCCCGGCCGCCGACGCTGAGGGCAAGCTGCGCGTCGCCGCCGCGATCGGCGTGAACGGCGATGTCGCCGCGAAGGCCGAGGCCGTGCTGGCCGCGGGCGTCGACACGCTGGTCGTCGACACCGCGCACGGGCACCAGGAAAAGATGATCGCCGCGCTCAAGGCGGTGCGTTCGGTGTCGCCGAAGGTGCCGGTCGTGGCGGGCAACGTCGTGACCGCCGAAGGCACGCGCGACCTCATCCACGCGGGCGCGGACGTCGTCAAGGTCGGCGTCGGGCCCGGCGCGATGTGCACCACGCGGATGATGACCGGCGTCGGCCGCCCGCAGTTCTCCGCGGTCGCGGAATGCGCCGCCGCGGCCCGTGAACTGGGCAAACACGTGTGGGCGGACGGCGGCGTCCGGCACCCGCGCGACGTCGCGCTGGCGCTGGCCGCGGGCGCGTCTGCGGCGATGGTCGGCTCGTGGTTCGCCGGCACCCACGAATCGCCCGGCGACCTGCGCTACGACGAGCAGGGCCGGCCGTACAAGGAGTCGTTCGGGATGGCGTCGAAGCGCGCCGTCGGCGCCCGCACGCGCACGGACAATGTCTTCGACCGCGCGCGCAAGGCGCTGTTCGAGGAGGGCATCTCGACGTCGCGGATGGCGCTGGACCCGGCCCGGCCGGGCGTCGAGGACCTGATCGACTCGATCTGCTCGGGCGTCCGCTCGTCCTGCACGTATGCGGGCGCGCGAACGCTCGAAGAGTTCCACGAGCGCGCGGTGCTGGGCGTGCAGTCCGCGGCGGGCTTCGCTGAGGGACGTCCGCTTCCTTCTGGCTGGTGAGACCTCGTGAGTGGCGGCGCCGTGCTTACGAGCGCCGCCACTCCCGACCAGGTCAGCCGTGGTCCTCCAGCATCTCGGTCACCAGCGCCGCGATCGGCGAGCGCTCCGAGCGGGTCAGGGTCACGTGCGCGAACAGCGGGTGCCCCTTCAGCTTCTCGATCACCGCCGAGACGCCGTCGTGCCGCCCGACGCGGAGGTTGTCCCGCTGGGCCACGTCGTGCGTGAGCACCACCCGCGACGCCGAGCCGAGCCGGGAAAGCACGGTCAGCAGGACGTTGCGCTCCAGGGACTGCGCCTCGTCGACGATCACGAACGTGTCGTGCAGCGAGCGGCCCCGGATGTGCGTCAGCGGCAGCACTTCGAGCATGCCGCGGTCGAACACCTCGTCCAGCACGTCCTGGCTGACCAGCGCGCCGAGCGTGTCGAACACCGCCTGCGCCCAGGGCTGCATTTTCTCGCTCTCGGACCCGGGCAGATAGCCGAGGTCTTGGCCGCCGACCGCGTAGACCGGGCGGAACACCACGACCTTGCGGTGCTGCCGGCGTTCCATCACCGCTTCCAGGCCCGCGCACAGCGCCAGCGCCGACTTGCCGGTGCCCGCGCGCCCGCCGAGCGAGACGATGCCCACGTCGGAGTCCAGCAGCAGGTCGAGCGCCACGCGCTGCTCAGCCGAGCGGCCGTGCAGGCCGAACGCCTCCCGGTCGCCGCGCACCAGCCGCACCCGTTTGTCCGCCGTGACCCGGCCGAGCGCGCTGGAACTGCCCGCGAGCAGCCGCAATCCGGTGTGGCACGGCAGTTCGCCCACCTCGCCGAGACCGAACTCGGCCGGATCCGCCGAACCGCCCGCGAAGAGCGCGTCGATCAGTTCCTGCGGCGCGTCCACGTCGGCCATGCCCGTCCAGCCCGACGGCGTGACCTCCTGCGCCCGGTACTCGTCCGCGGTGAGCCCGACCGCGCCCGCCTTGACCCGCAGCGGGATGTCCTTCGTCACCAGCGTGACCGCCGGCCGCTCCGTCGCGAGGTTGAGCGCGCACGCGAGGATGCGGTGGTCGTTCGAGTCGGTGCGGAAGCCCACCGGGAGGACGGACGGATCGGTGTGGTTCAGCTCGACCTGCAGGGTGCCGCCCGCTTCGCCGATCGGGATCGGGGCGTCGAGCCTGCCGTGCTTGAGCCGGAGATCGTCCAGCAGCCGGAGGGATTCCCGGGCGAACCAGCCCAGTTCGGGGTGGTGGCGTTTGGCCTCCAGTTCGCTGATGACGACCAGCGGGAGCACCACCGCGTGTTCGGCGAACCGGGTCACCGCCCACGGGTCGGAGAGCAGCACCGACGTGTCGAGCACATAAGTGATGCGTGGGGATTCGGGCGAGATCGAGGCTTTCTCCGGCGCCGAGGCGCCGGTCGAAGAACGGTCTGAGGCCTTGCGGGGTGAACGCTGCGCAGTCACGACGGCATCTCCCTCGAGGGCGTGTGCACCCCACGCCCGCACTCGCTGGGCCGGGCACCTCCCTGGCTGGGTCCGCACTCCCTGACGCTGGCTGCGTCAGGCGGCACGGCCACGAGGGCCGGGTGCCGGCCCCCTCGTGCATCTCGTGGGCGGCTGAGCCGCCCCCTCGATCAACGCCACGACCAGGGCCTCCCGCGAGAACCCGCACGGAACGCGAGCTCTCTCTTCCGGAAGGTACCTACGTCGGCCCGGTCGTGCAGGCAGCCACACAGGTGATTCGCCGATTCGTCATCCCACCGTCGGTCGCCCGCAACAGAGTGTCCACAGTGCTCACTCAGCGTCACTGGGTCCGGCGATCGAGGGGTCACGCGGACGAATGATCTTGGAAAATTTGTCACCGATTGAAGGCAATTCCCAGGTAAAGGGCCTTGTACCACGGGGCAGACCGGAATGCATTTCGCATCCTGGACACTGAACCGGACCGAGTGAACTGGGCCTTCAGGCGCTCACACAATGGGCGTACGCACCATTCGCTAGAGGCCATTCGGGGGTAATTTCCTTACTGCGGGACACACCACCGGAACACTCCGGTGCCCCGAATCCCAGTATCTCTACCTAGGAGTGTGCGAAGTGCTGAAGAAGGCTGGAATTGTCGCCGGTGCGGCCGCGGGCCTGATGATGATCGGCGGGACGGCGTTCGCCTCCCCGGCCGCGACGCAGGGCGCTCCGGACCCGACGTTCGGCGACGCCTACGCCACCTTCATCGAGGGCGGCGGCGCGCTGGGCTACGGTGCCGCTTCGCTGGTCGCCGGCGCTTACACCGGCATCGCGCTGACCCCGGCGCTGGTGGCCCACTCGATGGAGCACCACCACGGCTGAGCCGTCTTGCGCGAAGGCCCCGGAGCCCGGCTCCGGGGCCTTCGCGGCGTCTCCGGCCCGGCTGGGTGGGTCCGCCGGGCCGGTTCGCCGCGTCAGGCCCCGAACCGGCGGTGCCGCCACGCGTAGTCGCGCAGCGCGCGGAGAAAGTCGACGCGCCGGAATGCCGGCCAGTAAGCCTCGGTGAACCAGAATTCCGAATGCGCGGACTGCCAGAGCAGAAATCCGGAAAGCCGCTGTTCACCGGACGTTCGGATAATCAGATCCGGATCCGGTTGACCGGACGTGTACAGATGTTCCGAGATGTGGTCGACATCGAGGATTTTCGCGAGTTCGCGAATCGACGTGCCCTCGTCGGCGTGCTGCAGGAGCAGTTTGCGCACGGCGTCGGCGATCTCCTGCCGTCCCCCGTAGCCGACCGCGATGTTCACTTCCATGCCCGAGTGGTTCTCGGTGCGCGCCGCGGCGGCGGTGAGCTTCTGCGCCACCTCGAGCGGCAGCAGGTCGAGCGCGCCGACGATGCGCAGCCGCCACGGCGCCTCGGCCCCGGCGAGTTCGTCGGTGACGTCGGTGATGATTTTCAGCAGCGGCGTGAGCTCGTCCGGATCGCGGTTGAGGTTGTCGGTGGAGAGCAGCCACATCGTCACGACCTCGACCTCGGCTTCCTGGCACCAGCTGAGGAAGTCGGCGATCTTCTTGGCCCCGGCGCGGTGCCCGTCGGCCACGTCGGTGAACCCGGCTTCGCGAGCCCAGCGGCGATTGCCGTCGAGCATGATCGCGATGTGCCGCGGATGACGGCCAGCCGCCTGCTGGATCAGCCGGCGGCTGTAGATGCTGTAGACAACGTCGGACATGAAGGACCGGAGGCTCACGTCGCCCGAGCGTACGCACCCCTAGTGCAAGGGTGTGACGCGCCACGGGGGCTGGCGAAAAACCTACGGTCCCGTAACCTTGGGTCGGTGAGCGTGACGATCGAACCCCCACCCGCCCCCGAGGACACCCGCCCCCGGCTTCGCGGCCACATCCACTTCTGGTCGTTCTTCGGCGCGGTCGCCGCGGCCGCCACGCTGATCAGCCTCGCCGCGTCGACAGTCTCCCCGGTCGCCGCGCTGGCGACGTCCGTGTACGGCCTCACCGTGCTGGGCGTGTTCGGCGTGAGCGCGCTGTATCACCGCAGGCTGTGGAGCCCGCGCGCGTACAAGTGGATGAAGCGCGCCGACCACTCGATGATCTTCCTCTTCATCGCCGGCACCTACACGCCGTTCACCCTGCTGGCCATGTCGAAACCAACGGGATACATCGTCCTGGGCATCGTCTGGGGCGGCGCGATCCTCGGGGTGGCGATGAAGATGCTGTGGCCGCATGCCCCGCGCTGGCTGGGCGTGCCGATCTACATCGCCCTCGGATGGGTCGCGGTGTTCGTTCTGCCGGAACTGCTGAGCCATGCCGGAGTAGCGGCTTTGGTGCTGCTGTGCGTGGGCGGGCTGTTTTATACCGTTGGAGCGGTTTTTTACGCGGTGAAGTGGCCGAACCATTGGCCGGAGACGTTCGGGTACCACGAGTTCTTCCACGCGTGCACGGTCTTGGCGGCGGTTTCGCATTACATCGCGATCTGGTTGGCGATGTACGCCTAGCTGGGGGTTTACCCTTGTGGATCTTTCTCAGGCCGTCACGCTGCTTGGAGACGGCCTGAGTCGTCTCCGAAATCCTTCGCCAGCTTCAAGATCAGCCGTTCAGCATCGGGGCCGACAGGAACTGCTCCGGAACCGCGAACCCATCCACCAACGTCCGCGCGTGTGGGCGCAACGCCCCGCACAGTGCGTTAACCGCCGCGGTCACCGCTTTGGAGCGGTTTGCTGAGATCCGGCCGTGCTCAAGGAACCACGCGCGGTCCGCTTCGATTGTCGACAGCGCGTACAGGTCGCACACGCGGTCCAGCAGCGCTGCGGCGTCCGGGTCGCTGCAGCTGGCGACGGCGCGCGCGAAGGCGTCGAGAATCAGACGGTCCACGTGTACGCGGCCCGCAAGCAGCACATGGTCCTGTACGGAGTTGAAGACCCCGAAGGGATCCGAAGCAGCACCGCGGAGCCGGTTGGCCACCCCGCTCAACACATGCTCTTCACGGTCCTCGAAGAGACGCTGTTGCCACTCGCGATCGAAAAGCACCGAAGCGTCGTCAGACTCGGTAAGGCGTTCCAGGAATTTGCGCGCGGCCGAACGTTCCATGACGGTGTCCACCAGCTGCTCGGCGACAAACCGTGCGGTCGCCAGCGGGCTCAGGTCTTCGAAGTGCTCCTTGTACTGCGTCAGCAAGCCCTTCGCGACTAGCTGCAACAGCACCGTGTTGTCGCCCTCGAAGGTGGTGAAGACGTCGGTGTCCGCCTTCAGACCGGCCAGCAGGTTTTCCGACAGATATCCGCTGCCGCCGCAGGCTTCGCGGGCCGTCTGGATCGCGGCGGTGGCGTGCCAGGTGTTCAGGGCCTTCAGGCCGGCGGCGCGGGATTCGAGTTCGCGTTGTTCTTCTTCCGGCGCGTCGGGGGCGATATCGTGCAGGGCGGCGACCAGCTCCTCCTGCGCGAAGTGCAGGGCGTAGGTCTTCGCCAAAGCCGGGAGCAGTTTTCGTTGGTGTCCCAGGTAATCGAGAATGACGACCTCGTCGCCTTCCGGGCGTTGGAACTGCCGCCGCTGGTCGCCGTAGCGGATGGCCAGCGTCAGGGCTCGTTGCGTGGCAGACCCGGCACTGCCGCCGACACTCACGCGGCCGCGGATGAGCGTACCCAGCATCGTGAAGAAGCGGCGGCCATCGCTCCCGATCGGGCTCGAGTAGGTACCGTCCTCGGCTACGTCGCCGAAGCGGTTCAGCAGCGCTTCCCTTGGCACCCGTACCTGATCGAAGGTCAACCGTCCGTTGTCGACGCCGTTCAGACCGGCTTTGAGGCCGCAGTCCGCGATGGTGACGCCGGGGGCCGGAGCGCCCGAATCGTCGCGGATCGGGACCAGGAACGCGTGTACGCCACGGGATTCGCCGCCGGTGATCAGCTGCGCGAAGACGACCGCGAGTTGCCCGTCGCGGGCGGCGTTGCCGATGTATTCCTTCGTGGCACTCGGATCTGGACTGTGCACGACGAACTCGCGCGCGGCCGGGTCGTACGTCGCGGTGGTGCGCAGGTGCTGGACGTCGGAGCCGTGACCGTGCTCGGTCATCGCGAAGCAGCCGAGCAGGTCCAGATTCATGATGCGGCGCAAGTACTTCTCGTGGTGCGCCGAGGTGCCGAGGAGCTGCACCGCGCCGCCGAACAAGCCCCACTGGACCCCGGCCTTGACCATCAGCGACAGGTCGCCGTAGCCGAGCATCTCGAACGACATCACCGAGCCGCCGACGTCGCTCAGCCCGCCGTACGCGGCGTCGAAACCGAGCGCGGGACGATCGGTTTCGGCGAGTTTCCGCAGCTGGTCCAGCACTTGGACGCGGTGCGCCTCGACGTCGAGACCGATCGTGTCCCGGAACTTCTCCGCACTCATCTGCGCGCGCACGTCTCGCTTCAACGCGGCCCAGCGTCCGTCGAGGACTGCGGTCAACGCGTCCGGGTCTACTTTTTCGGGCACAGCAGGGACGTCCACGGTTCCTCCGATACAGCAGGCTGCCTCCAGCCTGCCGCAGCGGAGGAAGTCCCGCAGCTCAGCCCAAATCGGGCCCCTTCGACCGCAGGTCGTCGACCTTTGTCATCGCCTCGCGCAGTTCGGTCAGCCAAGCGTCCGCGTGCTCGCCGACGAGCCGCACCGCCCAGGCCAGCGCCTCCGACCGCGACCGCGCGACGCCGGCGTCCACGAGCGTGTCGAGGACCAGCCGTTCGGGCTGCCGCAGCCGGGTCATCACCGGCACCGACAGCGTCGTGAAGTGCGCCGTCGTGCCGCCCAGTTTCGCGCCCCACGCCACCTTGCGCTGGTAGCGGTGTTCTGCCTGCCGGGCGATTTCGATCCGCTCGTCGCGGGTTTCCTCGCGGAACCGGCTGATCCGCCCGTCCTCCGCGGCCGCGCGGGCCGCGTCGTCGGCGTACTCGCCGGTCAGCGCGGGAAGCTCGCCGACGATCAGGATCTCTTCCCGGTCCACAGTGATCTCCGGGTCGCCGGTGAACCAGCCGTCCGGGAGCCGTCCGCCGAACCACGCCGCCGCGTCGTCCGCAGACGGCGCCTCGGCCTGCTGCCAGCCCCGGCCTTTCCAGCCTCGCCCCATGACGTCCACCATCCTTGATTACATGATTACGTCACTACTGACGCTACGCTGATTCCATCGAAGCAGGTAGTGCGTTCACCAGGGGCGGAATTCGTCAGAGCTGGGCGATGAGCTGGTCCGCCGCGGTCACCGGACGCTCGCAGACGTACCCGCGACAGACGTACGCCGCCGCCTCGCCGTCGACCAGCGGGCGGTCGGCCAGCAGCGGGACCCCGGGCGCGTCCGGTTCGCCGCCGAGGACGATGCCGCCGCCGTGGATGTGCTGTGCGGCGGCGGTGACCAGCTCCGCTCGGTCCGCGCCGACGACCGCGACCTGCACCGGCCCGGACTGCGCCGCCTCCGCCACCGACAGCCAGTGCCCGGCGAACCGCGGCACTCGCGAGGCGAGCAGGCCGACGCGACGCAACGCGAGCTCAGCAGCGTCGCGGTAACGCGCCGCCTGGTCAGGTCCGGCTAGCGCGGACGCGGTGAGCAGCGCCCCAGCCAGCGCCGAGGCACCGGACGGACTCGCGTTGTCGGTCGGATCGGACGGGCGCTGCACCAGCACCTCGGCGTCGTCGGCGGTGTCGTGGTACGCGCCGGGAGCGGATTCCGACGCGAAATGCGTCAGGGCGACGTCGAGCAGCCGGGTCGCTTCGGTGAGCCAGCGAGGTTCGCCGGTCGCCTGATGGAGGGCGAGCAAGCCGTCAGCGAGACAGGCGTAGTCCTCTAGCACGCCGGCTGGCGCCCCGACCGCGCCGTCGCGCGAGCTGCGCCGAAGCCGTCCGTCCACGATGTGCAGTTCCAGCAGCAGGGACGCCGCGCCACGCGCGAGTTCGATCCACTGTGGACGCTCCAGCGCGACGCCCGCTTCGGCCAGCGCGGAAATCGCCAGACCGTTCCAGGCCGCGACCACCTTGTCGTCCCGCCCGGGTTGCGGACGCTCCGCCCGCGCTTCGAGCAACGTCCGCCGGACCCGCTCGAACCGGTCGAAGTCGTCGGGGTCCGACCGCAGCTGAAGGGTAGATGCGCCTTCTTCGAATGTGCCCTCTTCGGTGACGCTGAACAGCTCTGCCGCCCACGGACCATCCTCGCCGAGCACCTCGTTGAGCTGCGCGGGAGTCCACACGTACGTCAATCCCTCGACGCCTTCGGTGTCCGCGTCGAGCGACGCCGCGAAACCTCCTTGCGGCGTAAGCAGATCACGCTCGAGGAACCGGACAACCCCTTCCGCTACCCGGCGCGCCGAGGCCGAGCCGCGACGGGCGAGATGCGCGTACACTCGAAGCAGCAACGCGTTGTCATACAACATTTTCTCGAAGTGGGGAACGATCCACTCCGCGTCCACGGAGTAGCGCGCGAACCCGCCGCCCAGCTGGTCGTGAATGCCGCCGCGAGCCATCGCGTCCGCCGCGGACTCGGCGAGATCGCGCGCCCGCGCCGAACCCGTGCGCTCGTGGTGGCGCATCAGGAATTCCAGCACCATGGAGGGCGGAAACTTCGGCGCACCACCGAAACCGCCGTGCACCGGGTCCGCTTCGTGCGCGAGTTTCGTCACCGCTTCCGCCAAAGCGTCGGCGTCCACGGCCGCTTCCTTCAGCGGACCGCTCTGCTCGGCGAGATGCCCGACGATCTGTTTCGCGCCCTCGCGCAGATCGTCCGGCCGCTCCTCCCACGCCTCCGCCACCGCCACCAGCAGTTGCGTGAACGACGGAATCCCCGGACGCGGCGCGGGCGGATAGTAAGTGCCGCAATGGAATGGCTCGCCCTCGGGCGTGAGGAAGCAGGTCATCGGCCAGCCGCCCTGACCGGTCATCGCCTGCGTGGCGGCCATGTAGACGGCGTCGATGTCCGGCCGCTCCTCGCGGTCGACCTTGATGTTGACGAAATGCGCGTTCATCAGGGCCGCGGTGCCTTCGTGCTCGAAGGACTCGTGCGCCATGACGTGACACCAGTGGCAGGCGGCGTACCCGACGGACAACAGAATCGGCACCCCGCGCCGGCGCGCCTCAGCCAGCGCTTCCGGACCCCACTCCCACCAATCGACCGGGTTGCCGGCGTGCTGCAGGAGGTATGGGGAAGTCGCTTCGGCGAGGCGGTTCGACATGGTGCCGAGTGTGCCTCATTCCGGCAGCAGGCACCGAAGACGGCCGGGGAAGCGACGCAACGGCAGACCACGAGCAGCCTTGCCCGGAACAGGCTCGTGCCGATCCGCTGAGGGAACACTGAGAAATCCGACCATTGACCTTGGCTGCGCGGTGAGAAGATCGCTAAAGTCCGCCTCCATGAGGCGATCTGTCGGTCCGCGTTCTCGGAAATCTATTCTCGCGTTCGCATTCATCGGATGTCTGGGTTTGTCCGGTTGCAGTGTCCATGCGGCGTCCGCGGGACCGAACTGGATCACCTTCGCCAACGGCCGCCTCTCCTACGGCACCGACGCACAGGGCAACCGGGTCCCCGATTTCTCCCGCGTCGGCTACCGCAACGGCGATGCTCCGCCGCCTGAACTGCCAGTCGCGGCGACCGTCACGCCGCAGCCGTCCGGCGACGACACCGCGCGCATCCAGCAGGCCATCGACCAGGTCGCGCACAGCGGCAAACCCGGTGCGGTGCAACTGGCGGCCGGCGACTACCGGCTCGAAGGCACGCTGCGGATCAGCGCCAGCAACGTCGAACTGCGCGGCGCGGGCAGCGCGGCGCACGGGACCAGACTGGTCGCGACCGGAAAGCTGCACACGCTGGTCACGATCGCCGGCAGCGGCTCGCGCACCCCGTCCGGTTCGGCGGTCCCGGTCACCAGCGGCTACGTCCCGGTCGGCGCCGACCAGCTCGATGTGAGCGATGCTTCGTCCTTCCACGTCGGCGACCACGTCATCGTGCAGCGTCCGCAGGAGCAAGCGTGGATTCACGCGATCGGCATGGACCAGATCCCGCTGCGGCCGGACGGCACGCCGAGCAAGCAGTGGACGCCGAACGCCGGCCTGCAGTTCGACCGGACGATCACCGCCGTGAACGGCAAAACGGTCCGCTTCGACGTGCCGCTGACGAACGCACTGGAAAGCCAGTACACCCACGCCACCGTCACCCGCTACTCGTATCCCGGCCGCATCAGCGGTTCCGGCCTCGCGCACCTGTCCGCGGACGGCGCCGAGTTCGAACAGGATCCGGCCTGGCACAACGACGGTTTCTTCAAATCCCAGCTGGTCACCGTGGACGCCGCCGAGGACAGCTGGGTGGCCGACGTGGTCGCGGATCATTTCGGAGCCGCTTTCGGGACCGGAGAAAACGCGCTCCGGATCAGCCTGCTGAACACCTCGTCCCTCGACGAATCCGTGCCTCAGGACATCCACGACCAGCCGGCCGCCTACACCATCAGCGGCCAGGAAACCCTGGTGCGGCAATGCGTGGTCACCGGCAGCAACGTGCACGCGTGGATCACGCAGGCGAGGGTGCCCGGCCCCAACGTGATCAGCCGCTGCACCGCGACCAACACCGGTTCCCGGATCCTCGACGCCGGTCCGCACCAGCGCTGGGCCAGCGGCACCCTCTACGACGACCTGACGATGAGCCCGCCGTCAGGGCATCTCCAGCTGTCCGACCGGCAGTGGATGGGCAGCGGCCAAGGCTGGGCGGGGGCGAATTCGGTGCTCTGGAACTGCGGCGTCGGCTCGTATCTCGTGGAAAATCCGCCTACCGCGCACAACTGGGCCCTGGGGTGCACCGGAACACAAAACAAGCCGCCAGCGGGCCATCGAAACGGCGAGATCGAGTCCCCCGGCAAGCATCTGGCGCCGGAAAGCCTTTACGACGAGCAGCTGGCCGAACGGCACTGACGAACTCGCCGCGCACCTTCGCCGCTGTCTCCGGATCGAAACGTTCGAGTGCAGCTGGTGGTCGACGGTCGCCAAGTACGCAGCCGGGTCGCCCGAGCACGGCCTGTAGCCGACTCGTCCCGGCTGCGCGCGCCGGCGGCTCGTTCAGCCTCTCCGCGGGGGCTCAGTCGCTCTTCTTGGCCGCCGCCGTGTCCGGTTTCTTCTCCGCGGCCGGTGCTTCCTCCGGCCCTGCCTCGGCGGCGGGCTCGCCCTCGGCCGGAGCAGCCTCGCTACCGGACTCCGAACCGGCCTCTTCCCCGTCGAACGTCCGCGGCACCTTCTTCAAGTGCTTGCTCATCGAACGGACCAGGAAGACGACCGCGATCAGGAACAGGATCAGCACCAACAGGCCGACCGGCGAGGACTTGCCGAAGTCCTCGCCCTGGCCGCCGTTGTCTCCGCTGTCCGGCTGCTGGGCCAGGACCAGCGCCGACGCGGTGAGCGGGACGACCTCGACGGCCGGCACACCGAAACTCATGGGCTCACCTTCTCCTTGATGCCTGCGAACAGATCGTCCTCCGGCAGCGTGCTGTCCACCAGGGAGCGGTTCAGCTCGTACTCCTCAGTGGGCCACACCTCGCGCTGGATCTCCAGCGGAACGGCGAACCAGCGGCTCGTCGGATCGATCTGCGTGGCGTGCGCCTTCAGCGCCTCGTCGCGCACCTCGAAGTATTCCCCGCACTCGATCCGGGTCGTCACCCGCTCCATGATGTCGGCGCGGTCCGGGTCCCAGGACTTGAGCCACTCCTCGTACGGCGACTCCAGCCCGGCCTCCTTGAGCGCGGTGTCGAACGCCACCATCCGGGCCTTGGAGAAGCCGTGCATGTAGTACAGCTTGAGCGGCTGCCACGGCTCGCCCGCCTCCGGGAACCGGTCCGGGTCGCCCGCCGCGTCGAAGGCCGCCATCGACACCTCGTGCGTGCGGATGTGGTCCGGGTGCGGGTACCCGCCGTTCTCGTCGTAGGTGGTGATGACGTGCGGGCGGAACTCGCGGATCACGCGCACCAGCGCCTCGGTGGCCTCCTCGAGCGGGATCACCGCGAACGAGCCCTCCGGCACCGGCGGAAGCGGGTCGCCCTCGGGCAGCCCGGAGTCGATGAAGCCCAGCCAGCGGTGGCTCACGCCGAGGATCTTCGCCGCGCGCGCCATCTCTTCGCGGCGGATCTCGGCCATGTTCGCGAGCACGTCCGGCCGGTCCATGGCCGGGTTGAGAATGCTGCCGGCCTCGCCTCCGGTGCAGGTCACGACCATGACCTCGTGCCCCTCGGCGACGTATTTGGCCATCGTGGCGGCGCCCTTGCTCGACTCGTCGTCGGGATGGGCGTGCACCGCCATCAGGCGCAGTCGCTGCTTGCGGTCTTCTGTTGTCAGCTCGTCGGCTCCCACCATGGTCCGAACGGCCCTTTCCTGTCCTGTTATTCCGTGACACCCGGTTGCGCCGCGGTAAACCGCCCCGGCTCCGCGCCGCCGGAACGGGTCGCGGATACTCGACCAGGGTGGTGCCCCGGACCGGCCGCACCGCCTATTGTCCCCAGGGGTACGACAAGTTTGACCGGAGGCCCGGATTTGCAGAGCGGGGAGACCGTGACCGCCGAGGGCGGCGCCGTTCCGGCGCGGCCCGCGGACCGGTACGGCGCCGCGGGCAAGGGCAAGCCGTCGAAACGCTGGCGGAGGTGGCTTTTCGTGGCCGTCGCGCTGGTCGTGAGCGGCGCGGTCGGCTTCGTCTACTACCTCAACCTCGGCACGACCCCGATCGACGCGGAGCGCATCGGCTTCCAGGAGCTGCCGAACGACGCGATGCAGGTCACGCTCAACGTCACCCGGGACGACGACAGCAAGCCCGGCGTGTGCGTCGTCCGGGTGCGCGACAAGTCCGGCGCGGAAAGCGGCCGCCGGGAGGTGCTGGTTCCCGCCGGGGCCAGCCACAGCAGGGTGAACACCGTGGTGAAGAGCATCGGGACCCCGGTGACCGCCGACGTGTTCGGCTGCTCGTATTCCATACCACGCTATCTGTCAACCCCGTAGCGGCCAACGGAGTGAAATGCGCGGCGAGCGTCCGCGCGGCGGGAAATGGACCGGCGTCGACCTGTCCTGCCGTGATACGCTCGTATACCAGCACGGCCCCCGACGGGCCGTGTTTTTCCTTTATCTCAGCCGCGTGCGTACGCGGTGGCCGGCTTGTACACCCAAGCCTGGCAGGCCCTACGAGGAGATGGTGACCGTGAGCGACACCAAGGTGACCTGGCTGACCCAGGATGCCTACGACAGGCTCAAGCACGAGCTCGACGAAATGATCGAGAATCGTCCGGTCATCGCCGCCCGCATCAACGACAGCCGCGAAGAGGGCGACCTCAAGGAGAACGGCGGCTACCACGCAGCCCGCGAGGAGCAGGGCCAGGCCGAGGCCCGCATCCGGCACCTGCAGGAGCTGCTGCGCAACGCGAAGGTCGGCGAGGCGCCGGAGGACGACGGCACCGCGGGCCCCGGCAAGGTGCTCACCGTCAAGTACGACGGGGACGACGAGGAGGAGAAGTTCCTGCTCGCCACCCGCGAAGAGGGCGCCGAGGGCGCGCTCGACGTGTACTCCCCCGAGTCGCCGCTCGGCAAGGCGCTGCTCGGCGCCAAGGAGGGCGAGTCCCGCGAGTACGAGCTGCCGAACGGCAAGACCATGAAGGTCACCCTGATCAAGGCGGTGCCCTACACCGAGGCCTGACCCGTTTCCGCCGAACGCGCGCCCGCCCGTTTTCCCGTGGCCCGGCGCGCGTTCGGCGGTCTAGCGTGTCTTCCAGCGAAACCACTGGGAGGACGCCGATGAGCACCGAACCGCTCTGCCTGACCTGCGGGATGCAGTACGCCGCCCCGCGGGAGGACTGCCCGATCTGCGAGGACGAGCGGCAATACGTGCCGCCGGGCGGGCAGCAGTGGACCGACCTGGCCACGCTCCGGGCCAACGGCGAACTCAAGCCGCGGGTCGAGGAGCAGGGGCCGGGCATCATCGGCGTCGGCTCGGACCCGAAATTCGCGATCGGCCAGCGCGCGCTGCTGGTCCGCGCGGCGAGCGGCAACTTCCTCTGGGATTGCGCCGCCTACCTCGACGACGAGCTGATCGGCAAGATCACCGAACTCGGCGGCCTCACCGGCATCGCGATCAGCCACCCGCACTACTACACGACGATGGTCGAGTGGGCGCGCGCCTTCGACGTCCCGGTCTACCTGCACGAGAACGACCAGCAGTGGATCGGCAGGCCGGACCCGTCGATCCAGTTGTGGACCGGCACGACGCTCGACGTCTCGCCCGATCTTCAGCTGATCAACCTCGGCGTGCACTTCGCCGGCGGCACCGTAATGCACTGGCCGGACGGCGAAGAAGGCCGCGGCGCGCTGCTGTCCGGCGACATCGTGCAGGTGGTCCCGGACCGTACGCACGTCGGTTTCATGTACAGCTACCCGAACCTCATCCCGGAGCGGCCGAGCGTCGTACGGCACGCCGCGGAACTGTTGGAGCCGTACGCCTTCGAAGCCATTTACGGCGCGTGGTGGGACGCCATCGTGCGTACAGACGGCCATAACGTCGTACAGCGCTCCGCGAAGCGCTACCTCACGTACGTGTCCTAGCCGTCCGTTCGAGCAACGGACGTACTCGCGGTGGCACTGGTGTAGACAACGCGATTGAGGTCGACGTACGCAAAACATCCGGCACGCCAACCACTTCGTCGATGACGCGCTGCAGATCGTCGTTGTCCCGCGCGACGAGTCGCACGAAGAGGTCGCCTTGTCCGGTGGTGGCGTGCACTTCGCAGACTTCGTCGATCGCAGCCAGTGCCTCCGCGACCCCGGCGCGTTTGCCCTGCGCGATTTCCAGCACGGCGAACGCGGTGAGGCTGTAGCCCATCGCGGCCAGATCGAGTTCCGGCGGGAAGCCGCCGAGGATGCCGCGTTCGGTCAGCCGGTCCAGCCGCGCCTGCACCGTGCCGCGTGCGACGCCGAGCCGGCGCGCGCATTCGAGCACGCCGAGGCGGGGCGAGTCGGTGAGCAACAGCAGCAGCCGCGCGTCGAGCGAGTCAAGCACCGGTTTCTCCCTGCGCAGGTTGTCCAAGTTGACCGAGCATATCCAGGGTAAGCTGAACATATTGCCCAGTCGAAACGGAAACCGTTGCACAGCTTGCCAGGCTCGACTCATGCTCAACGCATGACCTCCACGATGGATCCGCACGGCGCACTCGACGACGTCAGCTATGACCAGCTCCGCCAGCTCGTCGGACTGGTGGACCACGACGCCTCGACCGACCCGTTCCCGGTCAAGGCACTGGACGCGGTGGTGTTCATCGCGGGCAACGCCACCCAGACCGCGTGGTTCTACCAGGTCGCGTTCGGCATGCAGCTGGTCGCGTACTCCGGTCCCGAAACGGGACAGCTCGACCACAAGGCCTTCGTGCTCAAGTCCGGTTCCGCGCGCTTCGTGATCACCGGCGGCGTGAAGCCCGACTCCCCGCTGCTCGACCACCACCGCCGCCACGGCGACGGCGTGATCGACCTCGCCTTGGAGACCACCGACGTCGACAAGTGCGTCGAGCACGCCCGCAAGGAGGGCGCGACGATCCTCGAGGAGCCGCACGACGTCTCCGACGAGCACGGCACGATCCGCCGCGCGGCCATCGCGACCTACGGCGAGACCCGGCACACGCTCATCGACCGGTCCCGCTACAACGGCATCTACCTTCCCGGCTACGAGCCGCGCGAGGGCACGGCCAAGCGGCCCGAGGGCGCGCCCAAGCGGCTGTTCCAGGCGGTCGACCACTGCGTCGGCAACGTCGAACTCGGCAAGATGGACTACTGGGTCGACTGGTACCACCGCGTGATGGGCTTCGTGAACATGGCGGAGTTCGTCGGCGACGACATCGCCACCGAGTACTCGGCGCTGATGAGCAAAGTGGTGTCGAACGGCAACCACCGGGTCAAGTTCCCGCTCAACGAACCGGCGATCGCGAAGAAGAAGTCGCAGATCGACGAGTACCTCGAGTTCTACGAGGGCGCCGGCTGCCAGCACATCGCGTTGGCCACCAACGACATCATCGCCACCATCACCGCGATGCGCGCCGCGGGCGTCGAGTTCCTCGACACTCCGGACTCGTACTACGACGACCCCGAACTGCGCGCCCGGATCGGCGAGGTACGCGTGCCGATCGAAACGCTGAAGGAGCACCGGATCCTGGTCGACCGCGACGAGGACGGCTACCTGCTGCAGATCTTCACCAAGCCGATCGGCGACCGGCCCACCGTGTTCTACGAACTCATCGAACGGCACGGTTCGCTCGGCTTCGGCAAGGGCAACTTCAAGGCCCTGTTCGAGGCCATCGAGCGCGAGCAGGAGCGCCGCGGCAACCTCTGATCCGCTCACTGCTTCCCCCCGGCCCGTCCGCGAACCTCGCGGGCGGGCCGTTTTGTTACGGCAAGCAACCAGAAGTTCGCGTACAGTAGTCGACACACGGGAGGAACCGCGCCGCGCGGACAATTCGGAACCGCGCGGAACCGACGGGGGTGCGCGTCCGTCATTCTGGAGAAGTCACCGCGGAGAAAGGGGCCCGATGCCGGACAGCGTCGACGCCAGCGAGCAGATGATCGAGGGCTGGACCAAGCAGCTCCAGCAAACCGCTGCCCGCTACCAGGCGATGGCCGAGCGCATGCAGGGTCAAACCGTCACCGAGCGGTCGAAGGACGGTTCGGTCGAGGTCACCGTGGACGCCAAGGGGCTGCTCAAGAACCTGGTGCTCGCGGATTCCGCGGCAGGCAAGAAGATGGCCGAGGTCTCCGCCGAGGTGATGCGGCTCGTGCAGCGCGCGCAGGCCCGGATCCCCGAACTGTTGCAGCAGGCCGCGGCCGAGACGGTCGGCGGCGACGAGACCACGGAAACGCTGGTGGCCGACGCGCAGCGGACGTTTCCCGCGCCGCCCGCCGAGGAACCGGCCGAGTCCGCGTCCGACCGGGTGCGGCGGTTCCTGCCGGAGGACGCCGAGGAAACCGGTGCCCCCGCGCCGCCGCCGGCGCGTCCGGCGTCTCCGCCACCGCCTCAGCAGCAACGCCGCCGCCGGAGTTCGTCGGACGAGGACGACGACTTCGGCGGATCGATCCTGTCCTGACCGCAAGCCGTTCCAGGGGAAGAAAAACCATGCCACCCAGGGGTTATGAGATCGGCGGCGATCTCGAGGCGCACGCCCGGCAGCTCGACGCGCTCGCCGACGGCCTGAAGCAGGCGGTCGACGCCGCGAACCAGGTCAGCATGCCCACCGACGCGTACGGCATTCTCTGCCAGCCGTTCCGGATGATGCTGGACCCGGTGGAGAACTACGGGATCGAGGCGCTGCAGAACACCGTCACGGCGATGGACGCGCAGGCGCAGAAGGTGCGCGACGCGGCCAAGGCGTATGACGACTACGAAGGCGAAGCCGCCGGTTCGATGAAGGCGAGCGACTGATGCCCGACGCCAATCCGCTGGTCGCTGAGTCCAAAAAGGACGGCGATGGCCCAGGCCCGTTCACCGAGGGCAATGGCGACTACGGCTACGCCACCGGCATCAACATCGCCGAATCGGCCACCGACGCGTGGAAGGGAATCGCGGACGGCGACTGGGTTTCCGGCGGTCTCGGCGTCGCGAGCCTCGCCGGCGAGATCGCGGGCGCGGCGATCGACCCGTTCGGCTACCTGATGTCGTCGGTGGCGTCGTTCCTGATGGAGCACGTGCAGCCGCTGAAGGACATGCTGGACTCGGTCGCGGGCAACCCGCCGGTGATCCAGTCCTATGCCGACACCTGGGGCAACGTCGCGAAATCGTTGCAGGAACGGCAGAAAGACCTGGAGAACGCGGTCAAGACCGGAACCGCGGAGTGGAAGGGCGACGGCGCGGACGCCTACCGGAAGTCCGCGGCGGAGGCGGCCGAGGCGATCGGCGGCGCGGCGACGGTCGCGAGCGCGATCGGCACCGTCACGATGGTCATGGGCCAGGTCGTCGCCTTCGTGCGCGGCCTGGTGCGCCAGCTCATCGCGGACCTGGTGGGCAAGCTGATCTCCTGGGTGATGGAGGAGGTGTTCTCGCTCGGATTCGGGACGCCGCTGGTGGTCGCGCAGGCCGTAACGGCGATTTCCAAGTGGGGCGAGAAGATCAGCGAACTGCTGACGAAGCTGTGCGAGACGATGCGCCGGGTCTCGCCGCTGCTCGGCAAGCTCGCCGAGGTGTTCACGAAGATCATCAAGGTGCTGGGCAAGCTGGCCGGCAAGGTCACCGGCCTCGACGTGATCAGCACGAAGAACATCAAGGCGGGCGGGTTCTTCCACCGCGGCGGTTCCGGCGGCGGCGCGGGCGGTTCCGGCGGCGGGCACCACAGCGGGTCCGGCGGCGAAGGCGACGCGGATCCTGGCTCGCCGTCAGGTTCGCGCCGCTCCAACGGGTCGGACAACGCGGACGACGGCGACGGGCTTAACGGCAGCCCTGACGGTTCGGACGGTTCCGACACGCCCGGCGACCCCACGGGCGATTCCGGCGGCCACAACGGATCCGACAGTCCGAGCAGCGACAGCCCGTTGTCGCCGGACGGCTTGCACCCCTCGTCGCCGGACGGCACCGGGCCGTCCACAATCGACACTCTGACGTCGTCGTCCCGGCGGAGTTCCGACAGCCCCGGCGGCATTCATCCCGACTCCGGCCCGTCGGCGCTCGCCGATGACGCGAGCCCGACGTCCCATGGCGGAGGCAGCCCGTCGGAAAGCTCCTACTCGCCGCAAAGTCCGGTGCACAGCGATGGCCCGTCGCCGGTCAGCGCGCCGCACTCCAACGATGCACCGCGCTCGCCTTCGGGCGGTGGCACGCATTCGGGCGGCGACGAGCCGAGTCCGCATCATTCGAGCAGCAACGATTCGACGTCGGCGAGCGGCTATGCCCCGCCGCGCCCGGACGCACCCGCTCCGGAATCCGCTCCCCCGCCGCACCTGCGCTCGAACGACGGGGGCGGTTCGGCGCCGAACCAGGCTCCGGCGGGCGGCGGGATTCCGCAGCAGGGTGGCGGCGGTCCGACCAATGCTCCGGCTGGCGGCGGCAGTCCGTCGCCTCGGCCCAGCGGCAGCGGCTGGACGGGGACGCCGGGGTCGCGGGCTCCCGAGGCACCGCCGAACCGGGCTCCGGACAGCGGTCCGTCGAGCCGGCGGCCGAGTCCGGCGGACGGCGGCGGGCCGAGCCGCACGCCGGATCGTTCCGGGCCTGGTCCGCAGCGGTCTGGCGACGGCAGTTCGGCGACTCCGCCGCAGCGCACTGGTGAGGGCGGATCTTCCGCTCCGCAGCGGACCGGTGACGGCGGCTCGGCTTCACCGCGCACTGGCGACGCCACTTCGCCACGCCCCGACGGAGGTGGCGGTTCTTCGCCGCAGCGTCCAGCGGATTCCTCGAACAGCGGTCCGCAGCGTCCCGGTGACGGCGGCGAGACCGGACCGCCCAAACGGCCGGGAGCTGAACCCGGTCTCGGCCGTTCGGAGCCAGCACCAGCGTCCGGCGGCTCGCCCGCGTCGGGGAACCGCGGGTCGGGTGACGGCTCCGCGCCCCCGGCCGCGGCCGTCGCGACCGGTCCGGGCGGAGGACAACGCGGCTCCGAAGGAGGCGCACGGCGTCCCGACGGCTCGCCGGAGCCCGTCGCACGCGGTGGCGCCCGTACCGACGCGCCCGCCAAGCCCGGCGAGACCAACGGTTCACCACGGACGGGGAAGGAAACCCCGGCGCAGTACGGCAAACCGAAGAACGGCGACAAGCCGGAGGGCACCGCGCCGGACAAGAAGCCAGCGCGGCACAACGAGGGGGAAGGCAAGCCGGGCGGGAAGGCCGACCACAAGCCGGAGCACGACGCGCCCGAGCGCAAGCCGGACCACGCCGATCCGGAGCACCAGGACCCGAAGCACCACGATCCGGACGGGTCGAACCACCACGACGAGCCTGGCCACGACGGCACTCCGCCGCACCACGACGAGCCGCTGTCGCCGGACGAGGTCAACCACCGGCACGCCGAGGACACCCCGGCAGGCAGCTCGTACCACCGCGACGACCCGGAACTCGGCGACCTGCCGCACCGCGTCCAGCCGGACCCGGACGGGCGCTACACGGTGGACGTGCACGTCACCGCGGACGGCCACGCCCGCATCGGCGACCGGCTGTACACGCCGGAGGAGTTCGCGGACATCCTGCGGCACAACGGAAACTACGACGGCAGGCCGATCCGGCTGATCGGCTGCGACGCGGGATCGAACGATTTCGCGCACCGCCTGTCGCGCGACCTCGACACCGAGGTGCTGGCCCCGAGCAAGCCGGCGTGGACGGATGCGAACGGCCGGGTCTTCTCCTCCAACTACGAAATCGGCCCGGACGGACGGATGCGCCCGCGGATCCCGCCGGACGGCGAATGGTCGGTGCACCGCCCGGACGGCAGCGCCCACCACGTCGGCGACGACGGTTTCGCCCCAGACGGCAAGCACCACGACCCGCACGACATCGACGCCGACAGCGCCGTCGACCGCGGGCAGCCGCCGTTCAATCAGGAACAGCGGGACCAAGACATGCGCGATCTCCGGCAGGAGAACCGCGACCGCCGCGCCGAGGGTCTCGACGGCGTGCGAGAGCTGAATGGCAACCGCAACCCGCTCACCGACGACGTGCGCCGTCCGCACGAACGGGCCCTCACCACGGCGAGGTTCCGCGACGCGAACGGAGAAACTGTCGATCTCTACAGTTTCAGCGGGAAGAGCCATGACTGGACACCGGCGAAGGACGGGCCGGAGTGGCCCAAGTCCGAGCGGCTGTTCGGCACCAAGGACGCCGGTCCGTACCGCCCCGAACTCGGCATGCCCGACCCGGACGGCAAGTTCGGCCGCACCCACGACTCGGAACCGAAACTGCTCGAAGAAATGGTTCGGCACAATTTCGCTGCCCGTTCCGGTCTCGACCGCGCCGAAATCGACGACATCGTCAAGAAGGAAATCGAGAAATCCCGGCGCGAGGAAGCGGCGTACCTCAAGAACAACCACGAAAACATGTACCGCGAAGGACTTCGCGGCGACACGGCGCGGGCCCGCGATCGAATGGACGGCGCACTCGAGGAAATCAACCGGCGCGGCGCGGAACGCGCGCAGCAGAACGGGCAGACCTACACGCCGGTCACCCGCGAAGACATCAGCGGCGACCTGCGGATGGTCGTGGACCTGCCGTCGACGAAGCGGGACATGATTCCGAACGAGTACCAGATCTGCGACTCCTGCACCGATGTTATCCTGCAGTACAAGCAGCTTTTCCCGAATGTCCGGGTCGAGGTCGTCAACCTCGCCGGTGAAAGGTTGATGTGATGACGGCGTCTCCGGGCGGCGGCGCGGAACAAGTTCGCGCGACCTTCGCCAGTGCGGTCGAAGCCGGTTTGCGCGCGGAATCGGTGCGCGGAGCGTCCGATGCCGAGATCGACGCGATGGCGGAGGACCAGCGCGCCCGGGCCGTGCCCGCCGCCGCGCGGGAAGTGCTGCGCCTCATCGGCACGACACACGGCCTGTGGCTGCCCGGCAGTTCCCTGGGCGTGGCGGCGGTGCGCGGCGAGGCCAAGAACCACGCGGTCGCCACTGCGAACGCGCAGAACGCTGAATTGTCCGATGTGGACGGAGCGTTGGTGCTGGCCGCACACGGCGGGTACACCTACCACGTGGTCGACGGGGCCGACGCCGAGCAGGACGACCCGCAGGTCTGGCTGCTCACCGAGGACGAACCCGCGCGCGTCGCCTGGCCTTCGGTCAGCGCGTGGTTCAAGGCGATCACGCCGGACGTCGAGCGTTACCGGGAGCGGCTGGAGATCATGCGCGAGACCGGCTCCGATTTTCTGCCGCCGTGGGCGCAGGACATCACCGTCGGCGGATGACCGTGCCCTTGGCAGGCCAGGCGGTGCCGGACGGCAGCGGTCCGGCGAGGACCGTCGTGGACCGGCATCCGGTCGACGGCGACGTCGCGGCAAGGCAGATCGAGAAGTTGTCGCCGCAGGTGGCCTTCTATTTCGACTACCTCACGCAGGACACCAGCGCGCTGGCGAACGTCCTGCGCCGGGAGCTGATGCTCGCGCAATACCGCAGCGTCGTCGACCCGGACGCCGAGGAGCCGGACACCTGGCGCGATCTCGGCCTCGCCGCGCAGGCCGCAGCCGCCGCTTTCACCGCGGCGTGCGCACCAGAGGGCCAGGAGGTCGACGCGGTGATCGGCCGCCCGCGGCGTTTCGCGGCGACCGGCCCCACGCCGCGCACCGATGCGGCCGCCTGGCTCACTGCGGCCTGGCTTGGCGTGATCCAGCGGGACGACGTGCTGATCCAGCAACTGGCCGCGGTGCCGCTCGACGTGCTGCGCGCGTCGGGCATCGAGCACGACGCCTATATGTACCCGTGGGTCGAGACCCTGCAGACGTTCCTCGCGCACCGCGAGGTCACGCCGGAGATGTTCCTGCCCGCGATGGACGGCACCGACCCGGACACCGCACAGTTCACCCCACGCGCGGCGATGCTGCAGCTGGTGTACCCGCCGATCCGGATGTTCTACTACGTGCTGCGCCGGGACTCGGAGAAGTTCGCCGAGGCGTTCGTCTCCGCGCTGGAGCGGCACCGCGAGTACTGGACCGCCGAAGACCGCGCCACCGATCCGGCGGGGTTTCTCGCGCTGGCCCCGCTGGCGGTGGCGGTGCTCGCCCGCTCGGTCGGGATGACGTTCGACGTGCAGTCCGGCTACACGCCGGCCAACCTGCTCGCGGGCGCTCGCCCGCCACGGAACGGTTTGATGTGAAATGAAGCCTTCGCCCGGTGAGGAGCCGCTGAACCCATGACCCGGCCACCGGCGCCGCTCACGGCCGCGCAGCAGCAGGAGCTCGTCCAGCAGATCGGCCAGGCGGCCGCTGCCGCGCTGCCTGCTGGTTGGCAGCAGCTGCAGGTCGTCTGCCGCGCGGCGGGACGGCACGTGGAAGTCGACGTCGCCGTGCTCGCCCCGGACAACCGCACCTACCCGGTCCAGCCGCATCCGGAGCTGCCGCGGCTGTTCGACGTGCTGCGCACGGGGATGTACCAGCCGGGCCGCGGCACCTGGCTCACCGCGACGCTGGTGTTCTCGCCGCAGCGACCGCCGTTCACGGACTACCAGCCAGACGTCGAGCCGCGGTGGCGGCAGATGCCGCCGCCGATCGGTTTCCAGGACGAACTGCGGTTCTTCCCGCGCGAGGACCGATTCGTGCCGCCGTGGCTACGCCAGCGAGCCGGTGCGGCGACGCCTCCTGGTGCGGTTCCTGGTGCGGTTCCTGGGCAGCCGGTTCCGCCGCCGCCTGGCGCGGTTCCTGGGCAGCCGGTTCCGCCGCCTGGCGCGAGTCCTGCGGTGCCGCCGCCGTTGCCGGGTGCGGAACAGGCTGCTGGCGCTGGACATCCCGGCCCCGCGCAGCCCGCGGAACAGCCAAAGACGGCTTCCCCGACGCCCAGCGCGGACGAACCCGCCGACGCTGGGAACCCAGTTCGTCCGCGCACGGCGGACGAACCTGGCTCTCCTCCACCACTGCCCGGCGCGGAAAGGGTTGCGGGCACCGAGCCCCCGGCCGCGGCACACCCCGTGGACGAGCCAAGCACGCCACCACCGCTGCCCGACGCGGAAAG
This sequence comes from Amycolatopsis orientalis DSM 43388, assembly GCF_000411975.1. Classification (GTDB taxonomy): domain Bacteria; phylum Actinomycetota; class Actinomycetes; order Mycobacteriales; family Pseudonocardiaceae; genus Amycolatopsis; species Amycolatopsis orientalis_D. Next base: position 90,255 of record NZ_ASXG01000158.1, on the reverse strand, counting down.
GGTCGCCGACACCGGACCCTCCGCCCCGGCACTCCCCGTCGACCAGCCCACGACACCACCGCCGCTGCCCGGCACGGAACAGGTCACGGGCACCGAGCCGCCTGCCGCGGCACTGCCCGTGGACGAGCCCAGCTCTCCTCCACCACTGCCCGGCGCGAAACAGGCCGCAAGCACCCAGTCCCCCGCCCCGACCCTCCCCGTGGACGAGCCAAGCAAGCCACCGCCGCCCGGGGCGGAAAGGGTCGCGGACACCGAGCCGCCTGCCGCGGCACTCCCTGTCGACCAGCCCAGCCCTCCTCCACCACTGCCCGGCGCGGAACAGGCCGCGAGCACCGAGTCTCCCGCTCCAGCACTTCCCGTGGACGAGCCCAGCTCGCCTCCGCCGCTGCCTGATGCGGAACTCGGCACCGGCACCGGACCCTCCGCCCCGGCGCTCCCCGTCGACCAACCCACCGCACCACCGCCCGGGGCGGAACCGGCCGCGAATGCAGAGCCATCGGTTCCTCCGCTGCCGGACATCGCGCAGGCCGCCTCGGCGTCGGATGGTGATGAGGCGCAATCCGAGCCGAGCGAGGTCGCAGCGGCCGAGATCCCAGCGTCGCAAGGTGGAGCATCCGCCGAGCCAGCAAACGTTCCCGCGGAAGCACAAGCGAAAGCCGTTGCCGCCGAAGGGGAATCCGCGAGCCCGGCCGTTGAACTGCGTACTCCGCGGATCTACGACGGGTTCGACGAGGCGGGGAATCCGGTCGTCGAGCGGGAAGCGTTGTCGCCGGAGGAAGGTGAGCGCGTGCTCGCTTATCTCGACGGCGCACCGGTCATCTTGGCGTCCCGGAGCAGGGACGTCGACGCCTTCGATGCGTCCCGCACGGACGCGGTCCCGCTGAACTTCCGGACCGACGGCAGCTGGGTGTGGCCCGGCGCGGTCGCGTATTACCTGCGTGAGCACGGGATTTCTCCGGACCCGGAGCTGGTCGAGCACATCCGGGCCGCCGGGTACACCGTGCCTCAGGTGGACGAGGCGACGCAGGAGCGGATGCTGGCGGCGATGACCAGCCCGCCCGCAGAGGAAAGCCGTCCCAGTGAAGCGGCACCGAGGGATCCGGAACAGCTGCTGGGCGAGATCTCGGCGGCGCTCGTCGCGGCGGCTCCGCAGGGGTGGCAGCAGATCGTCTTCGACTTCATGACGCTGGGCAGGCACGCGAACCTCGCGTGCGGCGCGCGGATGGCCGACGGGAGCACGCAGCAGGTGCCCGTCGCGCGGGAATTGTCGAGGCCGTTGGCTGAGTTGCGGCGCGGCAAGTACGTTCCAGGCCGCGGCACCTGGTACACGCTCTCGCTGGTCATCGACCCGTCGTCGAACTACCAGGCCAGCTTCAACGAGGACGACGAACCGGCGTTCCACACGCCGCCCCGTCCCGAGGATTACGCGCTGGACCAGGAGCTTTACCCCCGCGACGAGGATTACCTCCCGCTGTGGTTCAGCGCCCGGCTGCCGCAGAGTCCACAGTAGACACTCAGCTGACGATGGTGAACCCGGCGTCGGCGAGCGCGGCCTCGACGTCCTTGCAGTGTTCCGGGCCGCGGGTTTCCAGGGCGAGGGCGACGTCGACCTCGCCGAGGGCCAGGCTGCCGGAAATGCGGGAGTGCTCGACGTCGAGGACGTTCGCGCCCAGGTCCTTCACGCACGACAGCACCGAAACGAGCGAGCCCGGACGGTCCGGCACGCGCAGGTGCAGCTTCAAGTAGCGGCCGCCCGCGGTCATGCCGTGCTGGATGATCTGCTGCAGCAGCACCGGATCCACGTTGCCGCCGGACAGGATCGCCACCACTGGCGCCTCGAAAGCGCCCGGGTGCTGCAGAAGCGCGGCCACGGACGCGGCACCGGCCGGTTCCACGACCAGCTTTCGCCGCTCCAGACACAGCAATACCGCGCGGGACAAGGATTCCTCGGTGACCGTCACGACGTCGTCGACCAGGGACTGGACGTGGGCGTAGCTGACCTTGCCCGGCTCGCCGACCGCGATCCCGTCCGCCATCGTGTGCACGTCGCGCAGCCGGACCGGTCCGCCGGCCGCCAGCGAAGACGGATAGGCGGCGGCGTCCTCGGCCTGGACGCCGACCACCCGGATCTCCGGGTGCAGCGCCTTCACCGCCGCCGCGACCCCGCCGACCAGCCCGCCGCCGCCGGTCGGGACGAGGATCGTCTTCGCTCCCGGCACCTGCTCGAGAATTTCCAGCCCGACAGTGCCCTGGCCGGCGATGATGTCGGCGTGGTCGAACGGGTGGATGAAGACCGCGCCGGTGCGTTCCGAGAACGCGATGGCCTCGGCGAGGGTTTCGTCGACGACGGCACCGTGGAGGTGGACTTCCGCACCGTAGCCGCGAGTCGCGGCGAGTTTCGGCAGCGGAGCGCGCGACGGCATGAAGACGGTCGAGGAAATGCCGAGCAGTGACGAGGCCAGCGCGACCCCCTGTGCATGGTTGCCGGCACTGGCCGCGACGACGCCTCGCGCGCGTTCCTCGGCGGTCAGGCCGTGGATGCGGGTGTAGGCGCCGCGGATCTTGAAGGAACCGGTGCGCTGGAGGTTCTCGCACTTCAAATACACCGGACCGCCGTGCAGCCGGCGCAGGTCGCGGGCGTGCTCCATCGGCGTGACGCGGGTGATGCCCTCGAGAAGCTTCCGAGCTTCCTGGATGCGCTCGACGCTGACCAGTTCCATGGCGCCGATGATGCCACCGACGGACGGCCGGGGTGCGCCGCCTGCCGGACCGGTACCCTGATAACGGCAGCCACACATGATCAGGGAGTGCGACCATGGCACGCGCGCAGCACGGGACCACCTCTCGGGCCCAGTCCCGCACCGGTCTGCTGCCGCTCGCCGCGGGCATCCTGTCCGCGGTGGCCCTCACCGGAGCCGCCTTCGCGACGGTCGAGGCGGCCGCCTGCACCGGCCCCGCCCAGTACATCCGGCACGACAACCACATCGAACTGGTCGGCGGCTGCGTGAGCGGCTCCGAACTCCCGACGACGACCGGGACCCGGCAGGCCAACGCGCTTCCGGAGAACAGCAAGCCCTGACCGATGGCCGCGGCCCCGGCGGAGCTGGGCGGGTTGGCTTGGGCTTTGGGGGCAAGGGATTTCGCCGGATCCGTTGGGCGAGACGGGGAAGCGCTTCGTTGCGGTGGCTTCGGCGGTGTGACTGCTGAGCACACGAGGGCTCGGCCGGAGGACTCCCGCTGAATCTGGCTGCGCAACCGCCGAAAACCCGCGATGGCCTGGCGTCCCTGGGCAGGCTCAGCGGGAGTTGCGCGGGAGCGCGCTCGCCCGAGACCGGATCAGGACCCAGGCGAATTCAGCGAGACCTGTCCGGGAACCCGCGGGCACAGCCGAGACCGACGAGGTCCAGCCCCATCGGCCAGGCAGTTCTCAGCGAGAGCTGCGCGGAAGAGCCCGCACACCCACAGCGGATCAGCACCGACCAGGCAACCGCCGTGAGAGTTGCCCAAGCACCCCACCAGCCACCCGGAACCGACGAAGCCAGCACCACCCGAGCACGCTCACCCCCCACGCAAACTCAGCGAGAGCTGCGCCGGAACCCGCAGGCCACCCGAAACCGACGAGGCCAGCACCACCCGGCCACACTTCAAGCAACCGCAACGAAAGATGCCCCGGGAACCGCAGGCCACCCGAAACCGACCAGGCCAGCACCACCCGAGCACGCTCACCCCACGCAAACGGAGCGAGAATTGCCCAGAAATCCGCAGGTCCACCCAGGACCGAGCGGATCAGCCCGCCACCCAGGCAAGCTCAACGAAGCCTGTGCGGACAAGCCCACGCACCCGCCCGAAACCAGGTCAACCCAACGCCCAGGCAAACTCAGCGAGAGCTGCCGAAGAAGCGACGGGCCCGACTAGAGCAGCCCCTCCGCACGAGCAGTCTCGGCGAGCTTCGCGCAGGAGACCACACACCCGAAACCGGAGCACCCACCCAGGCAAGCTCAGCGCGACAACTCCGGGGACGAAAACGGGGCACCGGGAACCAGCCCGGCACCCCGTCGACGAGAGTGGATCAGCCCAGTGCCTGGGTGAGGTCCGCCACCAGGTCGCGGCCGTCCTCGATGCCGACCGACAGCCGGATCAGGTCTTCCGGGACTTCCAGGGTCGAGCCTGCCGTCGAGGCGTGCGTCATTTTGCCCGGGTGCTCGATCAGGCTCTCGATGCCGCCCAGCGACTCCGCCAGCACAAACAGCTTCGTGCGGGACGCGACCTCCAGCGCCGCCGCCTCGCCGCCCGCTACGCGGAACGACACCATTCCTCCGAAACGGCGCATCTGCTTCGCCGCGACCTCGTGGCCGGGGTGTTCCGGCAGGCCAGGGTAGTAGACCTGGGTGACCTTCGGGTGCTTCGCCAGCGTGCGGGCGACCAGGTCCGCGTTGTCGCTGTGCCGGTCCATCCGCAGGGCCAGCGTCTTGAGCCCGCGCAGGGTCAGCCACGCGTCGAACGGGCCGGGGACGGCGCCGGCGGCGTTGCGCAGGTAGAAGAGCTGCTCGCGCAGTTCGTCCTCGTCGGTGACGACCGCGCCGCCGACGACGTCGGAGTGGCCGCCCAGGTACTTGGTGGTCGAGTGCACCACGATGTCCGCGCCGAGGGCCAGCGGAGTCTGCAGGTACGGCGTGGCGAAGGTGTTGTCCACGACTAGCCGGGCGCCCGCGTCATGAGCGGCGCCGGCCAGCGCGGCGATGTCGGCGATGCCCAGCAGCGGGTTGGTGGGCGACTCGCACCAGATCAGCTTGGTTTCCGGGCGCATCGCGGCCCGGACGTCGTCGATGCGGCTCAGGTCCGCGACCGTGTGCTCGACGCCCCACAGGCTGAGCACCTTGTCGATCAAGCGGAACGTGCCGCCGTACGCGTCGTTGCCCAGCACCAGGTGGTCGCCGGGACGCAAGACTGTGCGCAGCACCGCGTCGGACGCGGCCATGCCGGACGCGAACGCCAGCGCGTGCCGGGCGCCCTCGAGCGAGGCGAGGGCTTCCTCCAGCGCGGTGCGCGTGGGGTTCGCGGTGCGCGAGTACTCGTAGCCGCCCTCGCGGGTGCCGCCTACGCCGTCCTGCGCGTACGTGGACGTTTGGTAAATCGGCACGATGACGGCACCCGTGCGGGGATCGGGCTGCTGCCCGGCGTGGATCGCGCGTGTTTCAAAACCCAGGACGGAGTAGTCGTCGGCCATGCATCCCAGGGTACGGGGCACCTCCGACAATCCCATCAGCTGGGAGGCAACTCACCATGCGGGAGGGCTGCCGGTACAAAGCACGCACCGGCAGCCCGGCGGTCACCAGCCCTGCGGCACCGGCTGGCCAGCCGCGCCCGGACGGTAGTTGACCCACTCCGCGGTCGGCTTCACGATCGCCAACACCAGGGTCGCGACCGGCGGGATCAGCCCGATCAGGGCACCGCCGATACCCGCGCCCAGCACCTGGGCGCTGCCCTTGTACCCGGCGGTCGCGACGCCGGCGAGCGCGACGCTCAGGATCGTGTACGCGATCACCAGCCCACAGCCGATGATCGTGCACAGCCGGGCAGCCGGCTTGTGCAGGAACAGGCCGATGCCGCCGAAGAACAGCAGGCCGACCAGCACCGCGTTGACCACGATCGACGCGTACAGCTGCCACAGCGTGATGTGGATGGCCGACAGCGCCACCACCGCGAGAATGATCGAGATGATCGCGAAAATGCCGCCGATGATCGCGAGGATCCCGGCGATGATGGCGGTCGCGCCGTTCGGCTTCTGCTGGTACACGCCCGGCCCGCCGGGGTACGCCGGATACGGCTGGCCGGCGGCGGGCGGGGCGAACGGCTGCTGCGGAGCGCCCGGGTACGGCTGGGCCGGCGTCGGCTGGCTCGCCGGATACGGCTGCCCGGGGAACGGGCCGCTCTGCGGCTGCTGTGGCTGGCCCTGCGGGTTCTGGGGGTAGGTCACGGGGAGTCCTCGGTGTCTCTGGTCCCGCCGGGTGGCGGGCGGAGTGCCTGTATCGTGCCAGGTCTGCCCCGCTTTCGGGGGCGGTTTCACCACTGTCGCGAGGGTGACGAAACCGGCGCCGCGGGTGCGGGATGGCGCAGGTAGCCGAAGGTTCGCGGCAGGACGGCGAGCACGAGCACCAGCAGCACCGCGCCGGCCAGCGCGACGCGGTCGAGCGCGGCGAAATTCTCGAACCGCAGCAGCGTCCGGAAGTATTCGACGTACGCCGGGGAAGCGCCCGCCGCGGGCTCCAGCACAAGCGCGCCGAGGGCGAGCAACGCGCCCGCGATGAGCAGCACCGCGCCGGCAGTCGCGCGGAAAAAGGTCGCGATCGCGCCGACCAGCAAAACCAGCGAAGCGGCCAGATACGCGGCGAGATCGGCGAGCGTCAGCGGCGGGAGATCGCCGAGGCTGAATCCGGACGGAATGTCGAGGAACAGCCTGGCCGGAAGGTAGCCGGACGTCGCGGCGGCGACGAGCCCGAACAGTCCGGCCGCGATCGCGGTGCCCCCGTTCGGCCGGTACGGAGCCGGTTCCGCCAGGGAGGGTTCCCGTTCCCGCTGCCGTGCCGGAAGTCCGTGCAGGCCGCTCACGGCAGGTCCCCCTCGGGCTGGGAAGGCGATTCGGACGGCGCCCACCCTAGCCCGGAAACGCGCCGTTGGGGACCGGCGCGAGCGCATGTGCGCCGCAATTCCCCCGGCTGCCGGAACGGCCGGGAAAAGGCCACGAGATTTGCTTCGACCCGGCGAGAAACGGACTGGAAACGACGAAGGGCGCCGCCGTCGCGAGACGGAGGCGCCCTTCGCGGAGATTCAGCGAGTCACCACTGCTGCGGCGGCTGCTGGCCCGGCTGGCCGTAGCCCGGAGGGGGCTGCTGCCCGCCCGGCGGCGGGTACTGGCCCGGCTGGCCGAAACCGCCCGGCTGCTGCGGCGGCTGGCCGTAACCCGGCTGCTGGCCAGGCTGGCCGTAGCCCGGCTGCTGACCCGGCTGGCCGTAACCCGGAGGCGGCTGCTGCCCGAAGCCCGGCTGCGGGTTCGCGCCGCTGCCCGGGTTCGGACCGCCCGGCTGCGGGAAGCCCCCGCTGCTCGGGTTCGGGCCGCCGGGAGGCGGGAAACCGCCGGACTGCGGCTGGCCGAAGCCCGGCTGGCCGCCGCCGAAACCGCCCGGCTGCTGCGGGCCGCCCGGCCCGCCGGTGCCGCCCGAGGACGAACCGAGGCCGACGTACTGCGAGGTGGCCGGGATGATCGCGACCACGCCGACGATCAGCACGATGATGCCGAGGATGAGCGTGAGGGTGCCGCCGCCGTTCGTCGCGCTGGAGCTGGAGCCGCCGTACTTGTCGACGAAGGAGCTGCTGACCGAGGTCCCGGCCTTCGCCAGGATCGAGAACAGCAGCAACAGCACGCCGCCGACGAGCACGCCGATCGGGGCGAGCTTGCGCAGCACGGCCGCGCGCGAGGCGAGGGCCAGCGCGACGCCGCCCGCCAGCGCGATCACCGCGCCGACGAGGATCATGATCACGTAGAACTTCAGCGTGCCCGGCGAGGCGAGACCGGCCTCGTCGAACAGCTTCTGGTACCGCGGCGAGCTGTCGTACAGCTTCGAGTAGTCGCTGGTGTCGCTCAGGTAGCTGAACGAGACGATGAGCGCGATCAGGCCGAGCACCGCGGTGACACCGCCGGCGATGTAGCCGTACAGCGCGTTCCCGCCGCCGCCCGACGGCGCGGCGGACGCGCCGAACGGAGCGGGCTGGCCGAAGCCCTGCGGCTGCCCGGGCTGTCCGAACGCGCCCTGCGGCGGGGCGCCGAAGCCGCCCTGGTCGAACCCGCCCGGCTGGCCGAAGCCCTGCGGCTGCTGTCCCGGCTGGCCCGGCTGCCCGGGCTGGCCCGGACCCGGCTGGCCGAAGCCCTGCGGGGCGCCGAACCCGGCGACCGCGGCCGGGTTGTCCGCGGCGCTCGGCGGCGGGGCGTACGGAATGTTCTGCGGCTGCTGGCTCGGCGGGACCAGCTGCGTCGATTCGGCGTTGCCCTCGGCGTTCACCGGGTTGACCACCTGCGTGGCGTTCGAGTCAGCCGGCTGTCCCGGCTGCACGACCTGCGTCGGTTCCGGGGTGTCGCCGAAGGCGCCGCCGCCCTGCGCGGGCTGCTGCGGCTGGCCCGGCTGGACCACCTGGGTCGGCTCCGACGCGCCGAAGGGACTGTCCTGCTGCGGTGTAGGACCACTCGACGGGCCCTGCGGCGGCTGCTGGCCGCCGTCCCAGGGCTGGTTCGGTGGCTGCGGAGCACTCATGTGGGTCTTGAACCCCCTTGACGAGGACGCGAAAAAGTTCTATTCGGCCGTAACGCTATCGGATGCCCGGCCGGGACGCGCGCAGACGCCCCGGCCGGTCGCCGTGAGCTTGCGCCTAGCGGCCCGCGAGGAACGCGAGCAGATCGTGCCTGGTGACGACGCCCGCCGGCTTGCCGTCGATGAGCACCAGCGCGCCGTCGGCCCCCTCGAGCGCCTTCATCGCGGCGCTCACCTGCTCGCCGGCTCCGATCGTGGGCAGCGGCGGCGACATGTGCGTCTCCAGCCGGTCGGCCAGCTGGGCCTTGCCGGTGAACAGCGCGTCGAGCAGGTCGCGCTCGTTGACCGCGCCGACCACCTCGGCGGCCATCACCGGCGGTTCGGCGCTGACCACGGGCATCTGGCTCACGCCGAATTCCGACAGGATGGCCACCGCCTCGGCCACCGTCTCATTCGGATGCGAGTGCACGAGGCTGGGCAGCGCGCCGGACTTGCGGGTCAGCACGTCGCCGACGGTCGCGCCGGAGGAGTCCGGCGGGAGGAAGCCGTAGGACGACATCCAGCCGTCGTTGAACACCTTGGTGAGATAGCCGCGGCCGCCGTCGGGCAGCAGCACGACCACGACGTCGTCCTCGGTCAGCCCCTCGGCCAGCTTCAGCGCGGCGGCCACGGCCATCCCGCACGACCCGCCGACCAGCAGGCCCTCCTCGGTCGCGAGCCGGCGGGTGATCTCGAAGGAGTGCGCGTCGCTGATCGGGATGATCTGGTCCGCGATGTTCCGGTCGTAGGTCTCCGGCCAGAAGTCCTCGCCGACGCCCTCGACCAGGTACGGCCGTCCGGTGCCGCCGGAGTACACCGAGCCCTCGGGATCGGCCCCGACGACCTGGACGCGGCCGTCGCTGACCTCCTTCAGGTACTTGCCGGTGCCGGAGATCGTGCCGCCGGTGCCGACGCCCGCGACGAAGTGGGTGATCTTGCCGTCCGTCTGCCGCCAGAGCTCCGGGCCGGTGGAGTGGTAGTGGCTGGCCGGGTTCTCCGGGTTGGCGTACTGGTTGGGCTTCCAGGCGCCCTCGATCTCGCGCACGAGCCGGTCGGACACGTTGTAGTACGAGTCGGGGTGCTCGGGGGCGACCGCGGTGGGGCACACGACGACGCGCGCGCCGTACGCGCGCAGCACGTTGCGCTTGTCCTCGCTCACCTTGTCCGGGCAGACGAACACGCACCGGTAGCCCTTGCGCTGGGCGACCATGGCGAGCCCGACCCCGGTGTTGCCGGAGGTGGGCTCCACGATCGTGCCGCCCGGGCGCAGTTCGCCCGAGGCCTCGGCGGCCTCGATCATCCGCAGCGCGATCCGGTCCTTCACGCTGCCGCCCGGGTTGACGTACTCGACCTTGGCGAGCACGAGCGGCTTGAGCCCCCGCGTCAGCGAATTCAGCTTGACCAGCGGGGTGTTGCCCACGAGGTCCACGATGTGTTCTGCGTACTCCACGCGACCAGCCTAAACAGCCGGGGCCCGGACGGGCCAGAGCGGGACCGGCGGGCGGTCTCCGGGTGCGCGTCGGGGGCACGGGCCGCGCCCGGCGAGGTCAGGCCTCCCCGGCGCGGACCTCAGGCAGCCACCAAGCCGCGCGTCGACACCGGGTTCGGCCCGAGGGCCGCCGCACGCCGATCCGTGATCCCGTCCCGGAGATCCGTCCCGGCCCGCAGTGCCGCACACCAACGCTTGCTGGCGCCCATTGCCGGTTCACCTCCTGTGGGGATCTTCTTCTTGTTGACTCTTCACGGATCTTAGTGGTTCCGCCGTTATTCCGGAACACCCGAAGGAACCAGCCGGAGCCAGCCGTCGTCGCCGGGTTCTTCGGTCCAGCCGGGCGGCCAGGTGCGTTTGTATCCGGGTTTCGCGAGCGCACCGGCCAGCCGGGCTTCCGAATTGACCCCGAACTCCGCGTGCTGCTCGAACTTCGTGCCGCGGAAGACGTCGCGCTCGCCGGGGAAGACCGTGCCGCGGAAGTCCGCGCGTTGGTGAAAGGTGGCTTCGTGGAAATCCGCTTTGGTGCGGAATTCGGCGCCGCGGAACGTCGCGATTTCCTGGAATTCGGTCTGGTAGCAGACGATGGAACGGATTCGGCAGTGGGTGAGGGACAGCGCGATGAGTGTCGCTCCGGAGAAGTCGAGGTCGATGTCCGGCCAGTACGCCCCGGTCGGCTCCGCTCCGTTCCCCGGGCGCAGGTGCAGCATCAGGATCCGCTGCGCGGCCTTGCGCACCTGGACTTCTTCGGCGGTGCCGTCGAGCGGCATCCGCAGGTACGCGCAGAGCACGTTGACGATGGTCTGCCGCTGGTCCGCGTGGCTCTGCGCGAGCCGTTCGAGCGCGTACAGACCGGCCAGCCGGACCGGGGCCTTGTCGCTGCCGAGCTGGTCGGCGGCCTTGCCGTACATGTCGGTGATCCGGCGCTCGGTCGCGTCGTGGTCCTTCTGTTCCAGATCCAGCTCCGCGGACCGCTGCCGGCGCGCGGCGAGCAGGAGCGCGGCCGCGCCGCCGGTCCCGACGACGATGCTCGAGGCCGTGCGCAACGCGTCGAGCCGAGCCGAATCCGCCGGGGTGCCGCCGCCGAGCAGCCACAGCAGCAGCGCCGCCGCGACGGCCGCGAGCAGCACGATGCCGGTCCCCCACCAGGCGATCGTGCGCGTGGACAACACCCGGTTGCGCTCGGTCACGCCGGAAATCCTCCCACGGGCGCATGGTGGTGCATGTCGCCTTCGGCTTTCGAACCGACGCCGGAGACGGCAAGATGGTGAGCAACCGCTTAGTGCCGCCGACCCGAGGATGTGTCTGTCATGCCCGAAGCTGTCATCGTCTCCACCGCCCGCTCCCCGATCGGCCGCGCCGGGAAGGGCTCGCTGGTCGGGATGCGCCCCGACGACCTGGCCGTGCAGATGGTGCGCGCGGCGCTGGACAAGGTGCCCCAGCTCGACCCGGCCGACATCGACGACCTGATGCTCGGCTGCGGCCTGCCCGGCGGCGAGTCCGGCTTCAACATGGGCCGCGCGGTGGCCGTCGAACTCGGCTACGACCACCTGCCCGGCTGCACGATCACCCGGTACTGCTCCTCCAGCTTGCAGACCACCCGGATGGCGCTGCACGCGATCAAGGCCGGCGAGGGCGACGTCTTCGTCTCGGCGGGCGTCGAGACCGTGTCGCGGTTCGCCAAGGGCAGCTCCGACTCCTGGCCGGACACGCACAACCCGCTGTTCGCCGAGGCCGAGGCCCGCACGCAGGCCACCGCCGAGTCCGGCGCGGACAGCTGGCAGGACCCGCGCGAGAACGGGCAGCTCCCGGACGTCTACATCGCGATGGGCCAGACCGCGGAGAACCTCGCGCGGCTCAAGGGCATCACCCGCGAGGAGATGGACGAGTTCGGCGTGCGGTCGCAGAACCTCGCCGAGAAGGCCATCGCGGACGGCTTCTGGGCCAAGGACATCACGCCGGTCACGCTGCCGGACGGCACGGTCGTGTCGAAGGACGACGGGCCGCGCGCGGGCGTCACGCTCGAGGGCGTGTCCGGGCTGAAGCCGGTCTTCCGCCCGGACGGCCGGATCACCGCGGGCAACTGCTGCCCGCTCAACGACGGCGCGGCGGCCGTCGTGATCATGTCCGACACGAAGGCCCGCGAACTGGGCCTGACGCCGCTGGCGCGCGTCGTGTCGACCGGCGTCACCGGCCTGTCGCCGGAGATCATGGGCTACGGCCCGGTCGAGGCGTCGAAGCAGGCGCTGGCCCGCGCCGGACTGTCCATTTCGGACATCGACCTGGTGGAGATCAACGAGGCGTTCGCCGCGCAGGTCATCCCGTCCTACCGCGACCTGGGCATCGACCTGGACCGGCTGAACGTCAACGGCGGCGCGATCGCGGTCGGCCACCCGTTCGGCATGACCGGCGCGCGGATCACCTCGACGCTGATCAACTCCCTGCAGCACCACGACAAGCAGTTCGGCCTGGAGACGATGTGCGTCGGCGGCGGACAGGGCATGGCGATGGTGCTGGAGCGGCTTTCCTAGTTCCGGCAACGAAAAGGGCCGCCCGCGAGGTTTCGCGGGCGGCCCTTTTCAGCGTTCGAGCTGGTTTTCGAGGCGGAGCAGATAGCCGGCGAAGCGCTGCCGGTCGGCGGGCGACCAGCCCGCGGTGAGTTCGTCGAACGTGTGCCGCTGCCATTGGTGCGATCCGGCGAGCAGTTCGCGACCGGTGTCGGTGAGCTGGAGCGAAGCGCGGCGGCGGTCCTGACCAGACGTGGAGCGAACGAGGTAGCCGGCCGAGGTGGCGTCGCGGACCATGCGGCTGGCTCCGGAGTGATCGAGGCCGAGGTGGTCCGCGACCGTCGCGACGGTGACCTCGTCCGTGCGCGCGCCGGCGGTGTCGACCGCCTCGACGGCGAGGATGTGCTGCACGTGCCGCATTTCGCCGGTGAGCTCGGCGGAGGTGCGCAGAATCCAGCGCCGCGACCAGTAGCGGACCAACCGGAACAGGGCGGGACCCGCCTCGGCGAGCGATGCATTGTCCGAAACGGTCTTGTCGTTCGATGCGGCCACCGCGCCAGCCTACCTTGACTGCATGCGATACGCACGCATAACGTGTGCGATATGCATATATCCTCGCGCGCCGCCGCGTTCGCCGCGCTCCTCCTGGGCATGCTGATGGCAGCCCTGGACACCAACGTGGTCGTCGCGGCGTTGCCCTCGATCGGGGCCGACCTGGGGAATCCAGGCGCGGTGGGCGGGGTGACCGCGGCGTATCTGCTGGCGGTCGCAGTTGCCACGCCGGTGCATGGAAGCCTCGGCGACCGCTGGGGCCGGCGGCGGATGTTCGTCGGCTCGGTAACGGTCTTCGCGCTCGCGTCGCTCGGCTGCGCGCTGGTGCCCGATCTGACCGCGCTGATCGGCTTGCGCGCGGTGCAGGGCCTTGGCGGCAGCGGGTTGATCGTGGCCGCGGTGGCCGCGATGGCCGAACTGTTCGACCGGGCGGAAATGGTGCGCAGGCAGGGCTGGCTGACCGCGGTGTTCGCGGTGTCCTCGATCGGCGGGGCTCCACTGGGCGGGCTGCTGGCGGCCAGCAGCGCGGGGTGGCCGTCGATCTTCCTGGTCAACCTTCCGGTCAGCGTTCTGGCTCTGGTGCTGGGAATCCGGTCGGTGCCCGGCAAGCGGGAGCAGGCTGCTCGACGCGGGTTCGACGTGGCCGGTGCGGTGCTGGTCGCGCTGGTCGGCGGCAGCATCGTCGCGCTGGGCAGCAGCGACGCGCTCGCCCGTGATCCGGTCGCCGCGCCGGTGCTCGCCGCCGTCGCGCTCGCCGGGACCGTGGCGTTCGTCCGCGTCGAACGGCGTGCTGCCGCTCCGCTCATTCCGCCCCGGTTGTTCGCCGAGCCGGGGGTGGCCCGGGCTGTCGCAGTCACCTTGCTGAGTGGCGTGGCGTTGTTCGGCAGCTTCACTTACGTGCCATTGGTGATCAGCGAGAACCCGGCGGCGACCGGACTTCTGCTGCTGCCAATGAGCGTCGGGCAGGTGGTGGTCACCAGCGGGTTCGCGCTTCTCGCCCGACGCTGGCCTCGCGTCACCGCTTGGGGACGGCTCGGCTTGGTGCTCGGCGTCGTGGGGATGCTTTGCACAGCCTCGATTCCGCTGGCACCAGGCGGGTTACGCACGCTGGCCATAGTGGTCGGTTTGGCGTGCAGCGGTGCCGCGCTGGGCCTGTCCATGCAGGCGTACACGCTGCTCGCCCAGTCGATGGTGCCGAAGGACGTTCTCGGCGCTGGCCTGGCGACTCTGACTTTCGCCCGCCAGATCGGCGGATCGCTGGGCATCGCGGTGTTCGGATGGATCACCCTGGCAGCCGACAGCGGCGCGGCGCTGCCGATCGTGTTCCTGCTCGCCGCCGTTGTCTTGCTGGCCGGGGTGATCCTCGCGCCGCGGGCCGCGCACGAGCCGGTGTCCGCATAGGAAAGGGCCGCCCGCGAAAACGCGGGCGGCCCTTTCTCGAGTGCGTCAGTGCATCAGCACCGGCGGAGCGGCCTCGTCGGATTCCGTCGCCGTGGGCACCACGCGCTTCTTCGGCAGGAAGAACGCCGGCACCAGACACACCGCCAGCAGGATCGTTCCCCACAGGAACGTCGTCGCGAACGACTCGCCGGCGAGTCCGGCCGCGGCGTCGTGCGTAGCCGGGTTCATCGTCGCCGCGGTGGCGACCAGCTGGCCCTGGCTCGTCGGCACGCCGAACTTCCCGGCGAGCAGCGCGGCCAGGATGATCGACATCACCGCGGACCCGATCGCGCCCGCGGTCTGCTGCAGGATGTTCGTCGCGGTCGACGCCTTCGCCATGTCCTTGGGCTGCAACGTCTGCAGCGCGGCCGAGGTGATCGGCATCATCGTGCAGCCCATGCCGATGCCCATCACGAACAGCGCGGACAACAGCTGCCAGTACGGCGTGGTCGCGCTGACCTGCGTGAACACCACCATGCCCAGCGCGATCAGGACCAGGCCGGGCACCACGATCCGGCGCGGCGCGATCTTGTCCGCCAGCCGCCCGGTGATCGGCATCGCCAGCATCGCGCCGAGGCCCTGCGGGGCCAGCAGCAGACCGGCGTTCAGCGCGGTTTCGCCGCGCACCAGCACGAAATACGTGGGCAGCAACAGCATCGCGCCGAAGAACCCGACGCAGAACACCGCCATCGTGATCATCGCGACCGAGAACGACCGGTTGCCGAACAGCTTCAGGTCGATCAGCGGGTTCTCCATGGTCCGCGCCCGCAGCACGAAAGCGACCAGCAGCACGATCCCGGCCAGCGCGGGCAGCCAGACCTCGAGGTCGGCGACAGTGCCGGTCGACGGGATCCGCGAGACGCCGAAGATCAGCGCGGCCAGCCCCGGCGAGACCATCAGCATGCCGAGGAAGTCGAACCGGTTGGCGGGCTCCGGGTTGTCCTTCGGCAGCAGCCGCAGCGCGAGCAGGAAGGCGATCACGCCGATCGGGACGTTGATGTAGAAGATCCAGCGCCAGCTCACCGAGTCGACCAGCCAGCCGCCGAGGATCGGGCCGCAGATCGGGCCGAGCAGCATCGGCACGCCCAGCACGGCCATCACCCGGCCGATCCGCTGCGGACCGGCCGCGCGGGTCAGGATCGTCATCCCGGCCGGCATCAGCATGCCGCCGCCGAGGCCCTGCACGACGCGGAACGCGATCAGCGATTCGACGTTCCAGGCGAGCCCGGCCAGCATCGAGCCGACCAGGAAGGTGCCGATCGCGAGCAGGTACAGCCGTTTCGTGCCGAACCGGTCGGACGCCCATCCGGTGACCGGGATGACCGTCGCCAGCGCCAGCATGTAGCCGGTCGCGACCCACTGGATCGTGTCGAAGGACGTGCTGAACTGGATGGTGAGCTTCTGGAGCGCGACGTTGACCACGGTGGTGTCGAGGATCGCCATGATGGCGCCGAGCACCACCACGGAAGCGACCTTCAGCACTCCCCGGTCGAGTTTGTCACCGGCATCCGGCGCGGCCGGAGTCGCGGGTGCGGACATGCGGAACCCCATCTGTGAGTGGTGAAGCGCAAGCCCGCGACGCGACGATACGACCGCGGTTCCCCCTTGCGCGCGCTCCAGACTAGCCGAGCGGCAAACGGGGACGCAGTCATTTTCGCTTCCGGACGAATTGCGTTGGGACTTTTCGCGCCGTCGGTGACCTGCGAAAAGCCCCCACGCGAATCAGCAGATACTGTCCGTGCGCGAAGGGTTGCCCAAACCGAACAACGGCCGCAGTTTCAGCCCGATCCAGGTGCCGAAAAGCGCGAACGCGCCCCACAGCCAGCCGTGCAGGCTGCCGACGGAAATGCCGCCGAGGTACGCGCCGATGTTGCAGCCGTTCGCCAGCCGCGCGCCGATGCCCATCAGGATTCCGCCGAGAACCGCGGCCACGGCGGTGCGCCACGGAATGGAGCTGTGGATCTTCCACGCGCCCGCGGCCGCCGCGGCGACGAACGCGCCGATCATGATGCCGATGTCGGTGAGGCTCGTCTTGTCCTGGCAGATCGGTTTGGACAGCGACGCCGCGTTCGCCTTCAGCCGCCAGAACTCCCAGTGCTCCGGATGCAGTCCGAACACCTGGAGAATTTTCGCGCCCCACAAGCTGAACGCGCTCGTGACGCCCCAGATGCCGCCGGAAACCAGGTACACCGCGCCGGCCAGCACGCCGAGCACCACCGCGCCGACGAGGATCGGCCAGGAGCCGCGGAAGATCCGGGCGAACCCGCGCGCGGTCGGCACGGTGTCGACCGGCGGCGGCACGCGGCGCTTCTGCACGACCCGGGTCACGAGGACGATCGCGACCAGCGCCGCGACGGTGATCGCCCATGAGCCGAACCAGCCGACGTGGTCGGACAGCAGGAATCCGGAGACCTGCGGCCAGCCGGTGAAAAGCGGGTAGCCCCAGGTGTAGAGGACCGAGCCGGTGATGAATCCGCCGAGGGTCAGCACGATCGTCGACTGTCCGGCGCCGACCGCGAACAGCGTCCCGGACGCGCACGCGCCGCCGAGTTGCATGCCGATCGCGAACAGCGTGGCCCCGACGAACAACGCGAGCCCGATCGGCCCGACGTTCGACACCGGCAGCGGTTTGCTGCCGAAGAGGCCCGCACCGGTGCCGCAGATGAGGGCGATGAGCGTCGCGGCCGTGCCGAGCAGGAGGGTGTGCGCGCGAAGGCCCTGGCCGTTGCCGACCGCGATGAATTGCCGCCACGCGGACGTGAACCCGAAGCGGGAGTGGAAAAGCGCGAGGCCGAGCAGCAGCCCCAGCACGAGCAGGACCCCGAACTTCGCGCCGTGCACGGCCCAGACGTAGGCGGTCAGCCCGACCGCGAGCACCGCGGCGACGGCCAGCGGGACGACCTTGACCGGCTCTTCCGGTTGAGGTGCCGGAGCCGCGCAGGAGGTTGGGAAATCGAGGAGTTTTCGCTCTTCGACAGGGGAATCGGTGGTCGCCACCACGTCTCCTGGGGGTGTCGGGGATGAACGGGGCCCGCCCGGCGGCGGGCGGCGATCCACGTTAGGTCCCGGTGCGGCCCCGACGCAGCCTGTCTCACGGAGTGCGACGAACGGCCGAAACCGGACGTCCGGACGGCCCCTTTGTACCGCCCCGGTCAGCTCTTGATGCAGATGGCTTCCTCCGGGTCGGAGTACCAGCGGGCCGCAGTCGAACCGCTGCCCTCGCACGCCGAACGGTCCTTCGCGCCGGGCACCACCTTGACGATTTCCGCGTTCTTCTGCGGGTCCGTGCAGGCGACCTTATGGTAGGTCGTGGTGGCCGTCTGGAGTCCGGCGAGGCAATCCCCCTGCTGGACGTTGGGAATCAAGCACAGCACGCGGCGGTTCTTTCCGCCGGTGGTGTAGCGGTAATAGTCGCCCCGCGGGCAGCTTCCGCTCCGGCTGGCGCGGGTGACCGCGACCTTGACGTTCGCGCCGGGGTCCGCGCAGTCGACGGTTTTCGTCGTGGTGGTCGAGCCGGACTTCTCGATGTGCATGCAGTCGCTCGCGTGGGTGTTGCTGGTCGAGTTGCCGAACGTGAAGAAGCCGATCGCGACCCCCGCGACCACGACCACCACCGCGACGGCGATCAGCACCACCATCCGGGTCGGGAACGCGCGCTTGGGACTCGGCTGGGGCGGCATCCCGCCCGGGCCGTAGTGCTGCTGGAACGGCGACGGGCCGTTCTGGCCGTAGCCCGGCTGCGGTCCGTGCCCGTGCGGGGGGACGCTCACGTGGTACCTCGCAAACCCGAAAGAAAGATTCCGACCGGGCACATCCAACACGACGGTCGAGGGGGCGCGCAGAGGTTCCGGGCAGAAAAACAGAAAAGGCGCTCCGCGCAAGGCGGAGCGCCCCTTCCCGGGAAACCTGCGCGACGGCTAGTCGCGCAGGTAAGACAGCAGGCGCAGGATCTCCAGGTACAGCCACACCAGCGTGGTCATCAGGCCGAAGGCGGCGTACCAGGCCCACTTCGACGGCATGCCGGCGCGGATCATCTTGTCCGCCTGGTCGAAGTCGAGCAGGAAGCTGAACGCGGCGATGCCGATGACCACCAGGCTGAAGACGATGGCGATCGGTCCGCCGTCGCGCAGCGGGTTGAAGCCGAAGAAGATCGCGGTGATCAGGTTGACCAGCATCAGGATCGCCGCGCCGGCGACCGCGCCGACGATCCACTTGGTGAGCTTCGGCGTGACCTTCACCGCGCCGGTCTTGTAGACGACCAGCATCGCGACGAACACGCCGGCGGTGCCGATGAGCGCCTGCAGGGCGATGCCCGGCAGGAACACCTCGAACAGCCCGCTGAGCGCACCGAGGAACAGGCCCTCGGCACCCGAGTAGACGAGGGTGAGCGGACCGCTCGGCTTCTGCTTGAAGATGATCACGAGCGACACGACGAGGCCCACCACGAGCCCGCCGATCAGCGCGCCGAGGAGCGGACCGGTCGGCGCGAGCCTGCCGAGCGAATCGCGCACGAGCTGGGACTGCGCCCAGATCGCGGTGAGCACGCCGACGACGAGCGCGACGCCGAGCGACATCCCGGTCTTGATGACGACGTCGTCGACCGTCATCGGACGGTCGGCGGACGCGGCGCCCATCTGGCCGGGGCCGTAACCCGGGACGCCGCCCTGGCCCTGCGGCTGGCCGTAGGGCTGGTCGAAGCCGACGTTCGGCCCGTACTGCCCGGTCGCGGCCGCGCCGCGCGGGAGATTGCGGAACGCCGGGTTGCTGCTGGAACGCACCTGTCCTCCTGGACTTTCTGGCACCTTGCATCGGGTTCAACGACCGCGGCGGCCCGCTGGTTCCCGTTCGAGTAAAGCCGATTTTACTCATCACCCGTGCGGGTGGGCGACCGGCGTTACGGCCACCGTAGGCGATGAAGGTCACGACCGTTCACCGCAGGTCACCCGATGGTCTCTAGACAACCACCATGGTGACCCGCGAACCTTCACATCGCGTGTCCGGGAAGTGACCGAACGCGTGTCGGGGAGTTGTTCGATCAGGTGAACTGCGAAGACGCCGCTGAGGCGTCGGCAGGCACGTCGAAGGAGCCAACACACCATGGGGTGGATCTCACGCCCGCGCGCTCGCTGGCGCGCGGCCACTGGGCTGGTCGCGACCGCACTGCTCGGCGCACTCTCCGCAACCGCGCCGGGGATCGCCTCGGCTGCGCCAGACCCGGTGAAGGGCCCTGGCCTGCCCATCGTCCACAACGAGGGCGGCACCAATTACGAGGATTGGCTCGGCTCGTACAAAGTGGGCGGCAAGAACGTGTTCTGCGTTCGGTTCCACTTGAAGGCGCCGGGCAGCGACGAGGCGTACCAGCCGGGCGATGAACTGCTGACGAAGTGGGGCGAGAAGCTGCAGCCCGACGTCGCGGGCAACATCTCGTATCTGTTGCTGCGTTACGGCAACACCTCCGACAACGACGAGGCCGCCGCGCTGGCTCACCTGTTGCACTCGTGGACCGCCAAATCGCGAACGCCCGGCGACACGGACTTCGGCACGCCCCCGGACAAGGCCGCCTATCCCGAGCAGAAGTACTTCGACGCTCTGCCCGCGGACGCCAAGAACGACGTGGCCAAGATGAAGACCGAGGCCGAGGCGAACCGCGGCCCGTGGACCGCGTCGGTCACCGCGCCGAAGGGCGACCAGCACCTCGGCCAGCCCGCGACCTGGACAGTCACGGTGAAGAACTCCAAAGGCAAAGGCATCCCGGACGTTCCGGTGAAGCTGACCGCCACCGACGGGACCATCGGCCAGGCGGACAAGCAGGCAGACGCGGAGAAGGCGTCCGATTCCTCGTCCGGCAACTCCGCGCCGCAGGCCGCGCAGAAGGACACGACGATCAAGACCGATGCGAACGGCACGGTCACGGTGAAGGTCACGCCCGCCGGCGACCAGCCGAAGCTCGTCGCCTCGTTGTCCGCGCCCGCGGACAAGCCGACCGTGCAGAACCCGGTCAACACCAAGGACGGGATCCAGAGCGTCGTCGGCACCGGCGGGGAAAAGCAGCTGACCGCGCAGGGGGTCGTCGCCGTCGCGAAGCCGGGCAAGGTGCAGGTCACCAAGACCGACGCGAAGACAGGCAAGGGCATCGGCGGCGCGACGCTGCGGGTCACCGGCAAGGACCGCAAGACCGCGGCCACCAGCCAGGACGGCAAGCCGCTCACCGGGCCCGACGGGCAGCCCGCCGTGGTCACCACCAGCGGGGACAACGGCACCGCGACCGTCGAGAATCTGCTGGCCCCGCAGGAGGTCTGCGTGGTCGAGGTGAACGCGCCGCCGGGCTACACCAACGCGTTCGACCCGAACAACCCGCCCGCCGCGTGCGGATCGCTGACGCCGGGCGGCACACTCGCGCTGACTGTGGCCAATACACCGAACGAAGTGCCGCACGCGATCCCGGCCGGCGACCTGCCGGTGACGATGGCGAAGGGCACTGTCGAAACGAGCTTCTCCACGGCCGGCATCGCGGGCCTCGCGGCGCTGGTGCTCGTCGGTTCGGCGCTGGTCGGGTTCGCCGCTCGGCGGTCGGCCCGGCGGTAAGCGAAAGCAGCAAAGGGCGATGACCGGAAAAGGACGGCTGGTCGGCGGGTTCGTGCTGGGCGCGGCAAGCGTGCTGGCAGTGGAACTCGCGACGGTCGTGATCAGTTCGCCGCCGACGACGGTGGTGGCCGGGAGCGCGTCCCCGGCCACCGCCGCCGCTCCGGCCGCGTCCCCGCAGCAGCTGGCGCCTGCGCCGCCGCCGTCGAGCAGTTCGGCGCCGGCGCCCAACAGTTCCGCCGCCGCCCCGCCGGCCGCGCCCGCGGAGCATCGGCAGGCTCCGGAACCAGGACCGCAGGCACCGGGCACGATCCGGCTGCCCGGCGGCGGGACCGCGGCGATGGTGCGCCAGGACCTCGGCCCGGGCAACACGCTTCCGGTGCCCTCGGACATCGGCCAGGCGGCGTGGTGGGGCGCGGAACTGGACGCGGTCAGCGGCGCGAGCGTGTTCGCCGGCCACGTGAACTGGCGGGGCGCGACCGGGCCGTTCTCGGAACTGTGGAACGAACGGATCGGCGGCGTGGTGACGATCGTGGACCGCGCGGGCAAGACGAGCCGGTACCGGATTTCGCAGCTGGTCACCGTGCACAAGGACGATCTGCCGAGCCGCGCGGACGACCTCTTCGGGCAAGCCGGGCCGCATCGGGTAGTGCTGGTGACCTGCGGCGGACGGTGGATCGGCGGGAGCGACGGGTACGAGGAGAACCGCGTGGTGATCGCGGATCCGGCGTGAGGGGTCCCCTCACTCGCCGCTGATACCGCGCGAAGGGTCCATTCGCGCGGTTTCCGCGGCCCCCGGGCGCCGCGGAAATCCGCCGCCACCTGCGGAACTGCTTGCCGTTGCTAAGTTACTTGCGAGTAACATCACCCTGCCGCGTTGTGGCCCGCGCGGCGTCCATGCAGCAGAATGCCCATGGGTTCAGGCGGCGGC
Organism: Amycolatopsis orientalis DSM 43388; assembly: GCF_000411975.1. Classification (GTDB taxonomy): domain Bacteria; phylum Actinomycetota; class Actinomycetes; order Mycobacteriales; family Pseudonocardiaceae; genus Amycolatopsis; species Amycolatopsis orientalis_D. The sequence continues at coordinate 68,412 of NZ_ASXG01000158.1, read as the reverse complement.
ACGGCGGAGGGTGATGGAGATGGCGACGTTTTTGGTGACGGGCGCGACCGGGTTGATCGGGCGTCAGGTCACCCGGCAGCTGCTCACCCGGCCGGACGTGGAGCGGGTCGCGCTCGTGGTGCGCGCGTCGTCGCGGGAGAAGCTGGCCGCGCTCGTCGACGGATGGCCGCATCCGGACCGCGTGACGCTGGTGACCGGCGATCTCGGCGAACCGCTGATGGGAGTGTCCGAAGCGGACCGGGAGGCGCTGCGCGGCGTCGACCACGTCATCCACCTCGCCGCGCTCTACGACCTCACCGCCGACGACGAAACCAGCATCCGGGCCAATGTGGACGGTACGCGCAACGTCGTCGACCTCGCCGCGGACCTGAACGCCGGCTGCCTGCACCATGTCTCGTCGGTCGCCGTCGCGGGCGACCACGAAGGGCTGTTCACCGAGGACATGTTCGACGTGGGCCAGCGGCTGATCACCCCGTATCACCGCACCAAGTTCGAGGCGGAGAAGCTCGTCCGCGACCAGCACGAGGTGCCGTGGCGGGTGTACCGGCCCGCGGTGGTGGTCGGCGATTCGCAGACCGGCGAGATGGACAAGATCGACGGCCCGTACTACCTGTTCCCCGCGATCAGCAGGCTCGCCGGGCTGCCCGACCTCCCGTCCGCGGGCCCGGATCTGGGCGACACCAACGTGGTTCCGGTCGACTACGTCGCGAAGGCCCTGCTGGAACTGGTCACCACGCCGGGTCTCGATGGCCGCGCGTTCCACCTCGTCAACCCCGAGCCGCAGCCGGTGGTGTCGGTCTACAACGCGTTCGCCCGCGCCGCCGGGGCGCCGACGATCACCGTGCAGCTCGGCGACAAAGTGTCGAAGGGCATCGTCGGGCTGGTCAAGCTCAGCGAGCACATTCCCGGGTTCACCATCGCCCGCGACGCGGTGCTGGAGCGGCTCGGCATTCCGCCGGTGCTGCTGGAGACGATGGCTTTCCCGTCGGTGTTCGCGTCCGCGGAAACGCGGAAGGCGCTGGCCGGAAGCGGCGTCGAGGTGCCGCAGCTCGAGGAGTACGCGCCGACGCTGTGGCGCTACTGGCGCGAACACCTCGACCCATTCCGCGCGCGCAAGCACGGTCCGCGCGGCGAACTGGACGGCCGGCGGGTGATCATCACCGGCGCGTCGTCGGGCATCGGGCGGGCCACCGCGCTGAAGGTCGCCGCGGCGGGCGGCGTTCCGCTGCTGGTCGCGCGCCGGCAGCACGAACTGGAGGAAGTGCGCGACGAGATCATCGCGGCGGGCGGCACCGCGTCGGTGTACCCGGCGGACCTCACCGACGAGGATTCGGTGCACAAGGCCGTGGACGCGATGCTCGCCGAACACGGCCGGATCGACATGCTCGTGAACAACGCCGGCCGCTCGATCCGGCGCTCGATCAAGCTGTCGTACGACCGGATGCACGACTACGAGCGCGCGATGGCGATCAACTACTTCGGCGCGGTGCGGCTGATCCTGGCGGTCCTGCCGCACATGTCGGAGCGGAAATTCGGGCACATCGTGAACGTTTCCTCGATCGGCGTGCAGGGAATCGCGCCGCGGTTTTCCGCCTACGCCGCGTCGAAGGCCGCGCTGGACTACTTCTCCCGGATCGCGGCGACCGAAACGCACGGCGACGGGATCACCTTCACCACCATCCACATGCCGCTCGTGCGCACGCCGATGATCCGGCCGACGAAGATCTACGACGCGTTCCCGACGAAATCGCCGGAGCAGGCGGCGGACATGGTGATGAAAGCGCTGATCCGGCGGCCGAAGCACATCGGCACCCCGGCGGGCCAGGCGATCGGCCTGACGTACACGCTCGCGCCGGGGCTCACCGACGCGATCGCCTACCAGGGTTTCCGGATTTTCCCGGATTCCGCGGCGGCGGGCGGCAGCGGGAAACTGAAGATCGGGCGGGGCGAGAAACACCTGTCGCGCGCGGCGATGGCGCTGGCCCGGCTGTCGCGCGGGTTCCACTGGTAGTGACGGCTTCGCCGGCGGGTGAGGCCGTTCAGGGGAGATCGACTCGGAGAATCGACCCGGGGCGGTGATTCGCCACTCCTGGCGGCACGCACGCCAGGTGCGCGGGTACGGTCGTGGGCATGGTTCCCGAGCGAGACAACGGCCTCCTCCCGCTGCGACGCGAGTACACCGAAGCCTGGCGCGGCTTCGACCGCACCGAGGTGCGGCAGTACCTCGACCACCTCGAGGGTCAGCTGCACCGGCTGATCACCGACCGCGACACGGCGGCCGCCCAGGTCGCCACGCTGTCGCGCGAACTCGAGGCGGCGCGCGGCGAAGTGTCGAAGCTGCAGGCCCGGGTCGAGGAACTGATGAAGCCGCCGGAGCGGATCGAGGACCTGGACGAGCGGATGCAGCGCACCGTCACGCTCGCGCAGGCGCGAGCCGACGAGATCGTCAAGCGCGCGGAAGTGGCTGCCGAGAAGCACTGGGCGTCGTCCACCGAGGCGTCCACGAAGCTGCGCGAACGGTACCGCCGCTTGGTCGAGGAACTGGACAAGCAGGCCGAAGCGCTGCACTCGGAGCACGAGGCCGCGCTGAAGGAAACCCGCGCCGAAGTGCAGCGGCTGACGGTCGAGGCGGCGCAGCGCCGGGAACTCCTCGACAACGAAGCCGAGCGCAAGCGCCGCAAGATCGAACGCGACTTCGACGCGAAGATCACCGCCGAGCGCACCGCGCACGAAAAGATGATCGCCGACCAGCGCACGGCCAGCAAAAACCAGGCCGAACGCCGTATCGCGGAAGCCACCGCGGAGGCGACGCGCCGCGTCGAGGAGGCGACGGCGGAGGCCAAGCGCCGTCTGGACGAGGCGACCACGCAGGCGGCCCAGCGCACCACCGCGGCGACGCGCAAGGTCGAGCGGCTCGCCGAGATCCGCGAGCAGGCCCGCAAGAACCTGGCACTGGCGGACGAGGTGCTCGGCCGAAGCGAAAGCCTGCTGACGGCGCTGCCGTCGGAGTCGGTGCTGCCCGCCGCCTCGAAGCTGGTCGGCGGAGACGACCCAGCCAAGCCGGACCCATCGCCGGGGCCGGTCGAGACTAAGGCCGCGCCTTCACCGTCGCCGTCGCCGTCGCCCAAGCCGAAGGGCGGGAACGGTTCGACGGCCAAGGCCCCGACCGGGAACGGCTTGTCGACGAACGGCGGGTCGGAAGCCTCGACGGGGAACGGCGCGAAGAACGGGAACGGCTCGACGGCCAATGGGACGAAGTCCCAGCCCCAGGCGGCGGGCAAGCCCAGCAACTGACCTGGCTCGCAGCGAGCCCGCTGACCCGGACCCGGTTCGGCGGGCTCGCTCAGTCCTGCGGCCAACTCGGCAGAGAACGGCGCTTCAGTTCGGGCGAAGTCGCAGCCGCAGACAAGCTCAGCAACTAAGCCGACTCGCAGCGGCGCGGACCTGGGCCGGTTGGGCGGGCTCAATCAGATCTGCGGCCTGAACCGGCACCAGAAACGGAACCCGGTTCGACGGCCAACGGCGCGAAAACACCGCCGCACGCGAGCCCAGCAACCAACCGGGCCGGGCGTGGTTTCGGCGGGCTCGACCGGATCTGCGAAAAGCTCGGCCGGGAACGGCGCGGGGAATGCGACCAGCTCGACGGCCGACGGCCCGAAGACTCTGCCGCACGCGAGCCCAGCAATTAACCCCCTTCACGGCGAGTCCACCGGGCCGGACTCGGTTCGGCGGACTCGCTCAGTTCCGCCGCCAGCACCAGCGCTGAGAACGGAAAGGCGCCACGGCGAACCGCGCATAGACACCCCCGCACGTGAGACCAGCAACCAACCCGCCTCGCAGCGAGCCAGCCGACCCAGACGCGGCTCGGCGGCCTCAACCGATTCTGCGGCCCGCACCGGCCGAGACGGAAACGACGCGACGGCCAACGGCGCAAAGGTACCGCCGCAACGAGACCAGCACCTGGGCCTCGCAGCGGCGCGGACCTGGGCCGATTCGGCGGGCTCAATCAGATCTGCGGCCTGAACCGGCACCAGAAACGGAACCCGGCTCGACGGCCAACGGCGCGAAGACACCGCCGCACGCGAGACCAGCAACCAACCGGGCCGGGCCTGGTTCGGCGGGCTCGACCCGCGAAAAGCTCGGCCGGGAACGGCGCGAAGCAGGCGACCGGCTCGACGGGCGACGGCGCGAGGTCGGAGCTGCGGGCAAGCCGCGCGGCTCGCAGTGAGCTGCCGATCTGGCCCGTTCGGCGGTCTCGCTCGATGCTGTGGAGAGCTTGCCCGCAACGGTGCCACGAGGGAACGGCGCGAAAAGACACCTCCGCGGGCGATCCCGGCAGCTAACCCGACTCGCGGAGGGCCCGCCGACACAGGACCGGTTGCCAAGTCTGGGCCACCCTCGGAGACTCTGCTTGCCCGGCAGGGACTGCAGGCGAGCCTCAGACCGTCCGCGGCCAGGGGTTCGCCGATTCCAGCTCCGCTGCCAGTCCCAGCAGCACCGGTTCCCCACCCGGGCGGGCCACCAACTGCACGCACATTGCCAGGTCGTGGACGGGATGGCGGGCCACCGGAACGGACAACGCCGGGTATCCGGCCAGGTTCCACGGGCCGGTGAATCCGGCCACCCGCATCGACGGGATCGCGTTGGCCAGCCAGGATTCCCGGTGCCAGCGGCGGGCTTTCAAGGGCAGCGTGGCCAACGTCGGAGTCACCAGCACGTCGTGCGATTCGAAGAACTGCTCCGCTATGTCTTCCCATTCGTCGCGGGCTCGGTCGGTGACCAGGCGCGACGTCAGGCGGCCGATGCGGACGTGGGTGCGCGTGCGGGGTTGCAGGCGGGACAGGTCGAAGGTGCCTGCGGCCTGGTCGAACGGACCGGCGAACCAGCGGGCGAGCAGGCCGCCCAGGGCGCGGAGCGGGTAGGCGGGCGTCGCGGAGGTGACGGAGTGGCCTGCTGAGCGGAGAAAGTTCCCAGCCTGGTCGACGGCGGCGCGAAGCGGGCGCGGCAGTGGGGCGCGGGTGAACGGGACCTGGGTGGAGGTCGCGACGCGCAGGGGGTCCGGAGTCGCCGGGGTGGCCCATTCCGGACGCTCTGCCAGGACGGACATCAGGAGGGCGGCGTCGGCGACCGTGGTGGTCAGCGGGCCGTGGGTGGAGAGGCCGAACCAGCCGGGGGCGTCTTCGCGGACCACGTCCCGGCCGGGTTTCAGGCCGACGATTCCGCACATTCCGGCGGGCAGGCGGATCGAACCCAGGCCGTCCGTGCCGTGGGCGATCGGGACCAGGCCCGCGGCTACCGCGGCGGCGCTGCCGCCTGAGGAACCGCCTGCGGTGAAGGACGGGTTGCGCGGGTTCCGGGCGATGCCGCTCGGGTCGTCGCTGGTCGGTAAGATGCACAGCTCCGGCACGCGGGTCAGGCCGACGATCACCGCGCCGGCCGCGCGCAACCGGGAGGCGATCACGCCGTCGGAATCGGCCAGCGCGCGGGGTCCGGCTTCCGAGCCCCAGCCTTGGTATTCGCCTGCGACGTCGGTGACGTCTTTGACCGCGACCGGGACGCCGGCCAGCGGCAGCGAAGCCAGATCGGGGCGTGCCGCGACTTCGGCGGCTTCGGCTCGTGCCTCGGCGAAGCGCACGCGGCGGAACGCGCCGACGACGCCGTCCGCCGCGGCGATCCGGGCTAGTGCTTCTTCGGTCACCTGGACCGGGTCCAGCTCTCCGGCCCGCACTCCGCGAGCGATCTCTACCGCCGTCTGCACCATGCGCAGCACATTAGATCGCGCCCGCGCGCAGGGCATAGGCCACGGCGTGCGCGCGGTTGTTCAGACCGCAGCGGGTCATCAAGCCATACAGCACGTTCTTGACCGTCCGCTCCGAATAGCAGAGCTTCGACGCGATCTCCTCGGTGCCGTAGCCCTCGGCGACCAGCCGGAGCACGTCGCATTCGCGCGACGCCAGACCGGACAGCGTGAGGCCGTTCGGCTCCAGCACGTCGCGGCGCATCCGTTGCACCTGCGCGAGCAGCGCGCCCTGCAGCCGCGGCGGGAGCGAGGCCGTGCCGTCCCCGGCGGCCAGCACTGCCGAAACCAGCTCGCTGCCACCGGTTTCGCGGCGCGGCAGGATCGCGACGACGCCGCATTCGACGGCCGTCATCAGGTCGCTCTCGCGGAAATGGTCGACCACGATCACCAGGTGCGGCCCGGCCGGCTGCTCGGACTGCCTGCCGAGCTCCCGCACCTGCGACAGCACCCGGTCGGTCACGTGCTCCTCCATCACGAGGACCACGTCCGCCTGGCTCGCCGCCTCCTGGCCGAGCAGAACCAGCTCCGGGCGCGAACCGAGCAAGCTCGCGGCTCCGGCCCGGGTGATCGGGTCCGAGGCGAGCACCGCGACCTTGACGAGCTTCACGAGTTACCCCTTTCACCTTGCCTGGAACGCAGTGTGCCGAGCGAGACTTCACGTTTTCTGGCGCGCTCGTGAAGGCCGGTGAAGAAAACCGGAGTTTCCGCTGCTCAGGAACCTCTTTTCGGGTCCTCGACGGTGATCTCGCGAAAGGCTCGCGCCGCCCGGTCGAGGCATTCGGGCATCCGGTCGAGCGCGGTGGCCCACTCCCGTCTGGCCTCCTGGTAGCGGGCTCGCGCGCCGGCGGGCCAGCCGGCCACCTCGGGTTCCACCGCGGTCTCCAGTTCGGCGAGCATCGCGCCGAGGTCACCGGTTGTGCGGCGGATCCGGGACAGCACCTCGGCGGCCTGTGCGAAACCGGGATCGCCGCTCATCGGCGATCAGCGCACCGCACGCGCTCATTTGAGCGTTTAACCGTGGTGGACGCGGCCGTCTCGCGCGCGACGTCCACGAGATCTGTCAGACTTGCCAGAATGCGATCGAACTGCTGCTCCCAATCGTTCATCGCCTGGCCGAACCGCACCGCCGCCTCGCCGCGCCACGACGCTTGCAGCGCCGCCATTTCGCTGTTCACCGTGCCGAAACAGGCGTTCGCCGCGTCGATCGCCGCCGCGAACCTCGCCTCCGGGTCCACGCCTCCTCCTCACCGTCCGCACGCGGAAGCCGCGATCGAGCGCGCGGGTTCCGCCTCGAGGCTGCCGCAGGGATTCCCGTCCGGAAACCAGAGCGCGAGGCCGATGCCCCTTTGTCACGGCAGGTGTGCCTGCCGGACCGCACAGCCGGTTTGCCCGGCGTTCACCGGCAGTCCTCCCCCGCGCCGCTGTCCGGTGGACAATTCGCTGGACAAGACCGGCGAAAGCAACCCGGGGCGGTCCCGCCACGTCACCTTTTCGGCGTAAGCTCACCAGTGGCATCCGGCGTGTGACGATCCGTCAGCGCGTGAAGGGAGACCGATGTCGGCATCCGGCGGCGTCCCGGCGCCGGAAATCCAGCTGCTCGGACCGGTGCGAGCCTGGCTCGGCGACCGGCAGCTCGACCTCGGTTCCGCTCATCGGCGCACGGTCTTCGCGGTGCTCGCCTTCTCCGCCAATCGCACGGTTTCCCGCGAAGCGCTCATCGACGCAATCTGGGGCGACTCGCCTCCGGCCAGCGCGCAAGGAAGCATCTACACCTACATTTCCGGGCTGCGCCGCGTTCTCGAACCGGGCCGCCGCAAAGGCGCCGAATCGCGGCTGATCGCGTCGACCGGGTCCGGTTATTCGCTCTGCGTCGAGCCGGAGCAGATCGACGTCCACCGCTTCAGCGCGCTGCGCGACCTCGGCAACCGGCTGCTCGCCGAAGGACGCCGGGCCGAAGCGCGAAGCGTGCTCGACGAGGCTCTCGCGGAGTGGGACGGCACGCCGCTGCAATGCTTGTCCGGACCTTACGCCACCGCGCAGCGCGTGCGGCTGGAGGAACTCCGGCTGGCCACCGTCGAACGCCGCGCCGAGCTGGCGATGGACTCGGGCGAGTCCGCCGGGCTCGTCACGCAGCTCAGCGAACTCGCCGCGGAACACCCGTTCCGCGAACCGCTGCACGGTCTGCTCATGCGAGCACTCGACCAGGCGGGCCGGCCGCACGAGGCTCTCACCGTCTACACCGAACTGCGCGAGCGGCTGGTCGAAGCCTCCGGGACCGAGCCGGGGCCCGCGCTGCGGGAGCTTTACGAGAAGCTGCTGGCCGCCGATCAACCGGCCACGCCCGCGCCGGCCGCGAAAGTCCCGCGCTTCCCGTTGCCGGTGCTGCCGCCGCGGCCGGCGACGTTCGTCGGCCGCGAGGACGAACTGCGGGTGCTCAGCGAAGCCATCGCCGGTCTCGGCGGCGGCCTCGGCCGTTCGGTGTGGGTCAAGGGCGAACCGGGGATCGGCCGGACCGCGTTGCTGGCCGAAACCGTCGCGCTGGCACACGAAACCGGCTATCCCGCCCTGTTCGCCGCCGCCGATTCTCTCGACCAGGGCTTTGCGTTGCGGCCGTTGCTGGACGCGCTCGGGGTGCACCCGCGCGCGTCGGATCTGCGCCGTGCGGAGCTGGCGGTAGCGCTCGCCGAGAACCCGGAGCTGGACCCGGTCCAGGGCATTCTCGGACTGGTCCGGCAGCTGTGCGCGGACGCGCCGCTGGCACTCGTGGTCGACGATCTGCAGTGGGCCGACGAAACGACGCTCCAGGTGTGGCAGCACCTCGCGCGCGAGACCCGGCGGCTGCCGCTGCTGCTCGTCGGAGCGAGCCGTCCGCTCCCCCGCTCGGCCGCGCTCGAAGCGCTGGCCGCGGACCTGTCGTCCGGGGCGACCACCCTGCTGCGGCTGGAACCGTTGCCAGAACCCGACATCCGGAAGATCGCCGCCGACCTCACCGGGGCACCACCGAACCGGATGTTCTCGGTGCTGCTCGGCCACGCCGCGGGAAATCCGCGCTACGCCACGGAAATCGTCGAAACCCTGCTGACCAATTCGATGATCCTGCTCGACGGCGCGCACGCGATCGTCGACGGTACCTCGTGCCGCTCGATCCCGTCGCCGCTCGGCTCGCGGATCACGCTTTACCTGATCTTCCTGTCCAGCTCCGCGCGCGACCTGTTGCGCTGGGCAGCCTTGCTGGGCAAGGAATTCTCCCTCGGCGACATCGCGATCGCCACCGAACGCGCGCCGACCGCTCTGGTCGCCGCGGTCGAGGAGGCGCTCACCGCGGGAGTGCTGGCCGAGTCCGGCGATCTGCTCGCGTTCCGGCATCCGTTGCTGCGTCGCGTGTTGTACGAAAAGACCCCGGCCGCGATGCGCGTCGCACTGCATCGGCAGCTGGCCGAGGCGCTGGACAAAGCGGGGGCGGGCGCGGAACGCGTCGCCGAGCAGCTGGCCGCCGCGCCCGCGCAGGCGGACCCCTGGGTGGCGAATTGGCTGGTCGAGCACATCGGCACGGTCGCCGCGCAATCGCCGCGCACCGCGGTGGACCTGCTTAAGCAAGTGGTCAAGCAGGCGGTGCTGCCCGCCGAGGCGCGCGAACCGCTGACCGCCACGCTCGCCCGGTTGCTGTTCTGGCTCGGCCGGGAACCGGAGGCGGAAGCGCGTTCGGTCGTCGCGCGCACCAAGGACAGCAGGCAGGCCGCGGAAATGCGCTGGATCCTCGCCTACATCTATTACCGCCGCGGCGAATTCGCCGAGGCCGCCGCGGAAGTACGCCGCACGCTGGCCGATCCGAAGGTGCCGGAGATGTGGCGCGGACGGCACGAAACCCTGCGGGTGACCATCGAACGGTTCGCCGTCGACCACCAAGCAGCCGTCCCGGATCTGTCCGAGCTGGGCGTGCTGGACGGGCTCGACAACGACGCCGACCTGAGCACCGCCCGCCAGCTGGCCGCGACCCGGGCGGTGCCCGGCGAAATGCACCTGGCCGGCGCGGTGCACTACTACTGGCGCGGCCGCTGGGGCGAGGCACTGTCCGAACTGGACACCGTGATCCGGGGCGGGGCGGAAACCGCGTCTTATGTGTTGCGCAGCCCGGGATCGGCTTTGCTGGTGCACGGCGTCGGCGCGTTGATCGCGAGTCATCGGGACGAACCGGAGGAAGCTCGCGCGCATCTCGACGCGGCGGCCCGGCACCAGTTCCCGCACGGTCTCGAACCGAACGGCGGCGACTACCTCCTCGCCGCGCGCGCTCAGCTCGCCGAGCTGGAGGGCGATCCGGACGCCGCTCTCGCCGCGCTTCTCCCGTTGCTGGAGCAGAACTACCCGCCCGCGGCGCGCCAGCAGTGGCTGCCCGACCTCGCTCGGCTCGCCATGCAGCTCGGCGACCAGCCGCACGCGTTCCGGGCGCTGCGCCTCATGGGGGAAACCAGCGGATACGACACCCCGCCGTCGCACACCGCGGCGACCGCGCATTGCCGGGGCCTGGTCACCGCCGATCCGGACGCGATCCTCGGCGCCGCCACGCATTACGAGTCCGCCGGACGGATGCTCAAGCACGCGCGGGCCAGTGAGGACGCCGCGATCCTGCTCGCCGAGTACCGCCGTCTCGACGAGGCGCGCACGGCCTTCCTCACCGCACTCACCAGCTACACCTCGGTCGGCGCGGCCTGGGATGTGCGGCGCGCCGAGACGCGGATGCAGCCGTACGGCATCCGGCGGGCCAGCCCGGTCCGCGCGCGTGCGGCAGGAGAGTGAACCGGGGTGGACTCGCGTCCATGATCGATCGGTAAACTCGGTCAACACGGCGAATGGAACGGCATGCCAGGGGATTTGCGGGTGACAGCGCTCGGCCCGCTGCGCGCCTGGCGCGGGACAACCGAAATCTCGCTCGGACCCGCGCGGCAGCGGGCGGTCTTCGCCATGCTGGCGGTCGCCGCCGGACGGCCGGTGCCGCGCGCGGAGCTGATCGCGGGCGTCTGGGGCGATTCGCCGCCGGCCAGTGTCGAGGGCAGCGTGCACACCTACATTTCCGGGCTGCGCCGGGCGCTGGAGCCGGAACGCACCCGGTGGTCCGCGTCGACCGTGCTCGGCTCCGGCCCGGCGGGCTACACGCTCGACCTCGCCCCGGAAGCGCTCGACGCGGCGAAGTTCGAGCAACACCGGGAAAACGGCAAACGCGAGGCGGAGGCCGGGGCGCACAACCGGGCGGTGGCCGAGTTCAGCGCCGCGCTCAAACTCTGGCACGGCGAAGCGCTGTCCGGCGTGCCCGGCAACTTCGCCGAACGGCATCGCGCGTACCTCGCCGAACTGCGGCTGGACACCCTCGACCGGGCCGCCCGCAGCAGGCTGGAAATGGGCGGCCACCAGGAGATCATCGCCGAGCTGACCGCGCTTACCGCGGAATATCCGCTGCGCGAATCACTGCGGGCCTCCTTGATGCTCGCGCTCTACCGCAGCGGCCGGCATTCCGACGCGCTCGAAGTGTTCCAGGACGCGCGCCAGACGATGCGCGCCGAGCTGGGTGTTGAACCCGGTCCCGGGCTGCGCGAACTGCACCAGCTCGTGCTCGCCGAGGACCCGGCGCTGGACCTGCGCCGACCGGTGGCACCCGAGCCGGTCGTGCGGGCGCCGCGGGAGCCGTTGCTCGGCCGGGAAGCCGAAGCCGGCAAGCTGCGCCAGCTGCTCGACGGGGTCCGCGCGGGCCGCGGCCGGGCGGTGTGGATCGAGGGCGAACCCGGCATCGGGAAATCCGACCTGCTCGCGCACGCGTTCGGCGACGTGCGCGGCCTGCAGGTCGCCTGGGTCGCCGCGGACGAGCTGAGCATGCGGTTCCCGTTGCAGGTGATGCACGAATGCCTGGCGATCGACCCGCATTCGCCGGATCCCCGCCGCGCTCGCGTCGCGCTGAGCAGCGAGGAACCGGTGCGGCGCGTCGGCGACCCGGTGCTGGATTCGGTGGACCGGCTCTTGGCGCTCGTCGACGAACTGTGCGCCGAATCGCCGCTGTTGCTCGTGGTCGACGACCTGCAGTGGGCGGACGAGTCGAGTGTCCTGGTGTGGCACCGGTTGTCCGCGGCCGCCCGGCAGCTGCCGTTGCTGCTGGTCGCCGCGACGCGACCGGCGCCGGAGCGGCCGGAGATGACCCAGCTGCGCCGCGGGGTCGAGACACGCGACGGGATCGTGCTCGACCTCGGTCCGCTCGGCGAGGAAGACGTCCTCTCCCTGCTGCGCCGGCAGATCGGCGCGGAGCCCGGGCCGCGGTTGCGGGACCTGGTCGCCCGCGCCGGCGGCAATCCGTTGTACCTCAAGGAAACACTGGACGCGCTGGTGCATTCGGGCGCGGTCGAGCACCGCGACGGGCTCGCTGACGTCCCGGATCCGCTGCGGTTCGAGCCGCCGGAGTCGATCGTCGCGGCGGTCAACCGGCGGCTGGAGCTGCTGCCCGCGAAGACCCGGCACGTGCTCGGCTGGGGAGCGATCCTCGGCATGGAGTTCGAGGTCGGCGACATCGCGGCGGTGCTCGGACAGCGGCCGTCGGACCTGCTCGGCCCGCTCGAAGAAGCAGTGGCGGACAACATCCTGCTCGACACCGGGACCCAGCTCGCGTTCCGGCTTCCGTTGCTGCGCCAGACGTTGTACCACCATCTCCCGCCAGAAACCCGGGCGCGGCAGCACCGGCAGGCGGCCGAGGCGCTGGCCAAGATCGGCGCGCCGGTGAAGCGGGTCGCCGAGCAGCTCGTCGCCGTTCCGTCCACTGTGGATCCGTGGGTACCGGACTGGCTGGTGGAGCACCAGAGCGCGGTGTCGAACCGGGCCCCGCTGATCGCGGTCGAGCTGCTGGAGCGCGCGCTGGCCGTGGTCGAGGACGACGATCCGCGCCGCGAACCGTTGCTCGTCGCGCTGGTGCGGGTGCTGTTCCGGCTCGAACGGAATCCGGAAGACCTCGCGCTGCAAGCACTTGAGCTGGCCCGCGATCCGGACCACGCGGCCGAGATGCGCCACGTCGTGTCCGCGATGCGGTTCCGCCGCGGGGACGTGCGGCTCGCTGTGGAGACGCTCGGGAATCCGGCGGAGGACCCGGGAGTGCCGGAGCTGTGGCGGGTCCGGGGCCGCCATCTGCTCGCGAACTTCCGGCGCGGCGGGCTCGACGACCTCGATGTCGCGGAGAAGAACGCGCATCGCGCGCGGGCGGAGGCGGACGGCGACGCCTACCTCACCGCGCACGCGCTGCAGACGTTGTGGCTGGTCGATTCCGTGCGGCGGCACCACACAAGCGCGTTGAAGCACGTGGACGAGGCGATCGCGGCCGTCGGCGACGAGCCCGAACTGGCCGATCTGCACCTGGATCTGCTGGACAACCGCGTCTTCACGCTGCAGAACCTCGACCGGCTGGACGACGCGAACCGCACGCTGCAGGAAGCCGCCGAAGTGACGCGGCGGCACAGCATGCCGAGCGGACTGCAGGTTTCCGTCGCGGTGCACCGGTACTGGGAAGGCCGGTGGGACGAAGCGCTGGTCGAGCTGGACACGGTGACCGAGGACGGCCCGGCGATCACCTTCTTCGGCCTCCGCGAACCGGGGGCGGCGGCGTTGCTGCTGCACGGGGTCGCGGCGCTGATCGCGGCGCGACGCGGCGAACACGCGCAGGCGGCCGCGCTGCTGGACGCGGCGGAGGAGCACGCGCCCGCGACCAGTGCCGAGCGGGAGAGTTTCGACTTCTTGCTCGCCGCGCACGCGCTGGTCGCCTATCAGCAGGGTGATTCGCAGAAGGCGATCACCGTGTTCGAGCCGATTCTGAATCCGACGTACGCGCAGATGATGTTGCGGCATCAGTGGTTGCCGCAGTTCGCGCAGATCGCGTTGGCGGCGGGCGACCGGGCCGCGGCGGAGCGGGCGCTCGCGGTATGTGTCGAAGAGGCGGAGAAGGAACTCGAACCGGCGCGGGCGTTCGCGGCGGCCGAATGGTGTCGTGGGTTGCTGGGCGAGGATCCGGAGCCGGTTCTGCGGACGGCGGAACATTTCCGTGCGGTGGGACGGAAACCGGAACTGGCCAGTGCGCTGGAGGACGCGGCCGTGCTGCTGGCCCGGGTCGGCCGGCTGGATGCCGCGCAGACCGCGTTCGACGAGGCGGCCTCGCTGTACACCGAACTTTCGGCGGCGTGGAATCTGCGGCACGCCGAGACCCGGTTGCAGGCGGTCGGCGTGCAGCGCGGGTCCTCGGTGGCGTCGGCGCGGCCGGAACGCGGCTGGGAGTCGCTGTCGACGCTGGAAGTCCGCATCGCCCGGCTCGTCGCCGCCGGCCGGTCCAATCCGGAGATCGCGACGGAACTGCGGCTGCCTCGCCGGACGGTCCAGGCCCACGTCGTGCGGCTGCTCGGAAAGCTGGACGCGCCGTCGCGCAGCGAGCTGGCAACCGCCGTGGCGCGCCGGACGGGTTGACGAAAGTCAGGGGTAACCGGGGACGGTCGGCAGGCGCGGGCCGCCCGGCCGGAACGGCAGAGTTCCGGCATGCGCTTCCGAACTGTCCTCGCCGCGGCTCTCCTCCTCACCGCTTTGAACGCCGCGCCCGCTTCGGCGGAGACCACTTTCGAACTGCCGACGCCAACTGGGCCGCACGCGATCGGCGAACGCGATGTCCACCTCGTTGACCAGGCACGGAACCGGGAGCTGATGATCAGCGTCTGGTATCCCGCCCAGCCGGGCACGGGGCCGAAGGCGCGGTATCTGCCCGCCGCGTCCGCGGAGTACTTCGACCAGGGCGCGGCCCCGGCGCTGGGGCTGCCGACCGGCAAGGTCGACTGGGCAGCCGTCGAGACCCATGCCCGGGCGGACGCGCCGGTGCGGGCACGGTGGCCGGTGGTCGTGTACTCGCCGGGCTGGGCTTCGCTGCGCGCGCTGGGCACCGCGACGGCCGAGGACCTCACCAGCCGCGGGTACCTCGTGGTGACCATCGACCACACTGGCGAGGCACCGTTCGTCGTCTTCCCGGACGGGCGGGTGGTGTTCTCGCAGCACAGCAAGGACCTGGTGGCGGGGATGCAGACGCGGGTATCGGACGTCCGGTTCGTGCTGGACCGGTTGCCCAGCATTCCGGGGCTCGGCAAGGCGATGGACCTGAGCCGGGTCGGCCTGATCGGGCATTCGTTCGGCGGGGACACGGCTGCCGAAGTGTCCACGGTGGACTCCCGAGTGGACGCTGCGGCTGATCTGGACGGTTGGCTCGCCTACGACGTCGACGGCAAGCAGCTCACTCGCGCTGGCGCGGCGGGGGTGTCGCGGCCGGTGCTGCTGATGGGGTCTTCCGGCAGCACCAGCGACGGCCAGGCGCGCAGTCACCGCACGGCACCCGCGTGGAAGTCGTTGTGGGAGCACACTTCGGCACCGAAGCGGGACATCACGCTGGCTACCGCGATGCACTACAGCTACACCGACGTGCAGTGGTTCCTGCCGAAGCTGGCGGAACAAGTGCCGGTGGATCCGAAGGTCCGGGAAAACCGGATCGGGACTATTGATCCTCGGGCGAGTATCGCCGTGCAGCGGTCCGCGATTGCCGGGTTCTTCGGCCAGTACGTCTCACGACGTCCTTAGCCCGGTCGAGATGCTGCGCACCAGGTTCCGGCCGAGCAGCAGGAAGAGGATGATCACCGGAAGCACGCCCAGCGTCGCGCCGGTCAGCATCAAGGCGTAGTCGGTGAAGTACCCGCTGGCCAGCTGGGACAGGACCACCTGCACGGTCGGCGTCTGCGCCGGGTCGAGGATGACCAGCGGCCAGAAGTAGTCGTTCCACGCGCCGAGGAAGGTCACCATGGCCAGGACGGTCGCTTGTGGACGGATCGCCGGGACCGCGACGTGCCAGAACGTGCGCAGGATCGACGCTCCGTCCACAGTGGCCGCGTCCACGAGGTCCTGGTCGATCGAGCCCTCGCAGGCCTGGCGCATCCAGAACACGCCGAACGCGCTCACCAGCGCGGGCACGATCACCGCCTCCAGCCGCCCGTACCAGCCGAAATCGCTCACCACCAGGTACAGCGGGACGACCCCGAGCTGTGCCGGCACCATCGCCGAGCCGACCACCAGGAAGAACAGCGTGTTGCGGCCGCGGAAGCGGAGCCGGGCGAAGGCGAACCCGGCGAAGCTGGACAGGACCACATTGGACAGCATCACCGTCGTCGCGACGATCAGCGAATTGCCGATCGCCAGCCAGAAATCCACCGTGGTGAAGACGCGCTGGATGTTGTCGAAGAGATGACCGCCGGGAAGCAGCAGCGGAGAGGTCTCGCCGATCGCCGCGTTGTCCCGAGTGGACACCACGAACGACCAGTACAGCGGAAACAGCGACGCGGCGACCAGCCCCACCAGCACCGCATACACCCAGGCTCCCGCCCGGCCTCGGCGGATCACGGCGCACCCACGAACCGGCGCACGAGCCGGTAATTGACGATCGCGAACACCAGGCAGATCAGGAACATCACCCAGGACAAGGCCGCGGCGTATCCGGCGTCGAATTTGCCGAAGCCTTTTTCGTACAGATACATCGTGAGGGTCTGGAACTGCCGGTCGTTGCCTCCCGCGCCGCCGTTTCCGGTGGCGTCGAACAGCTGCGGCTCGGCGAACAGCTGGAGGCCGTTGACCGTGCCGGCTACCGCGGTGAACGCGATCGTCGGCCGGATGCCGGGTACGGTGATCGACCAGAACGACCGCCAGCGAGAAGCCCCGTCGAGCGCGGCGGCTTCGTACAGGTCCTGCGGGACCGCTTGCATCGCGGCCAGGTAGATCAGCGCGTTGTAGCCGGTCCAGCGCCACATCACCATGCTCGCCACCGCGAGATGCGACGACCACTTGTGTGCCTGCCAGGAAACCGGCGGCACCCCGAACCAGCCGAGCACCTCGTTGACCACGCCGTAGCCCGAGCTGTACAGCTGCGCGAACACCAGCCCGACGGCGACCACGGACACCAGGTTCGGCAGCAAAAGCCCGGCCCGCCACCAGGTCGCCGCGCGCAGCGGCCGGTTCAGCAGCGCGGCGATGCCGAGCGCGAGGAAGAACTGCGGGATCGCGGCGAGCAGGAAGATGCTGACGGTGTTGAACAGCGCGTTGTAGAACCGCGGATCGGCGAACAGTTCCAGGTAATTCGCGAGGCCCAGCCCGCCTTCCGGACCGGAAAGCAAATCCCACCGGTGCAGCGAAACCCAAGACGTGTACAGCAGCGGGAACGCGCCGAACAGTCCGAAAAGGACAAAGAACGGCAGGATGAAGACGTAGGGGGTGAGCTTCCGGTCCACGACAGCTACTTGATCGCTTCGCGGCCCATCCGGACCGCATCGGCCCACGCCTGCTCGACGTTCTCGCTCCCGTCCTCGATCCGGCCGAGCGCGCGGCCGAATTCCGGGCGCACGTCCGCGTCGTGCAGGCCGCGGTAGTTCGGCCGCAGCCGGTCCGCCGAAGCCGCGTAGAGCTGGCCGACCGGCGCGTTCGAGAAATACGGATCGGTGTGGGCGATGACCTGCGGGTCCTGGTAGACGCTCGGTTCGCTCGGCAGGATTCCGTCGGACAGGAAGAGCCGTTTCTGCTGCGCGGGCGCGGTCAGCCACTGCGCGAGTTCGTACGCTTCCTTCGGGTGCGCGCTTTGCCTCGGCACAGCGAGGAAGGAACCGCCCTGGTTGCCGCTGTTGCCCGGCACCGTGGTGACGTCCCATTTGCCGCTGCCCGCTTCGCCGCCGGCCTCCTTGATCTGCGTGAGCATCCACGCCGGGCACGCGATGGTCGCGAAAGTGCCCTGTTTGATCGCGACGTTCCAAGCCTGGGTATAGGTGGTCGCGCCCGCCGTTTCGTGCGCTTGCGCGAGACCGCCGGAAAGCTGGAAGGCATTGCGCACGCTGGGATTCTTGTCGGCGATGTAGGAATCGTCCTTGGCGGAGAAGTAGTTCTCCGGCGACTGGTTGAGCATCGCGGTATAGACGGTTCCGGCCGAATCGGCGAACTTCACGTTCGGCAGTTTTTCGGTGAACCGGGCGGCGAGATTCGCGTACGCCGGCCAGTCCGGCATCAGCGCCGCGACGGCCTTGCGGTCGGTGGGCAATCCGGCCTGCTGGAACAGGTCCCGGCGGTAGCACATCGCGAGGCTGCCCATGTCGGTGCCGAGCCCGAAGACGTAATCGCCCGACGTGCCCTGCGCCCACTTCCACGGCGCCCATTGCGGTTTCAGCTTGTCCGCGCCGTAGTCGGCCAGGTTGACGAATTTGTCCTTGGCCCGGATGTACTTCGGGAGGTACTGCTCCTCGACCGCGACGACGTCGGCCGCGCCGCGCCCGGCCGCCAGCTGCGTGGCGAGGCTCTTGAAATGCGTGTCGAAATCGGTGACCCGGCTGCGGATCTCGATGTTCGGATGGTCCTTCTGGTACTGCTCGAACAACGGCGCGTAGCCGAACTCGCCGAACGTGGCCACGCTGAGCGTGATCTTCCCCGAGGACGCGGCGGAACCGCACGCGGCCGCCAGTGACAGGAATGCGGCGGCGAGCGCGGCAACGGCCGGGCGCCGGGTCAGCTTTCGCACGTGGTGAGCATCCTTTAAATCACTCCGGCACGCAGCGCGTAGGCGACGGCGTGCGGGCGGTTCCGCAGCTTGAGCCGGTTCGTCATGCCGTAGATCACGTTCTTCACGGTCCGCTCCGAGTAGCAGAGCTTGTTCGCGATTTCCGCGGTGTCCCAGCCCTCGGCCATCAGCCGCAGCACGTCGACCTCGCGCGGCGACAGGTTGGTGCGGTCGCCGCCCTGGCGCAGGGTCTCGGCCTGCTGCAGCAGGTCCCGCATCGAGGTCTCGCGCCCGGAAGCGGCCGCCACGATGCTGCGCACCAGCTGGTCGCCGCCGATCGCGTCGCGCGGCAGCACCGCGGCGACGTGCCAGGCGGCCAGTTCGGCGAGATCGTCGGCGTCGACGTATCCGGCGACGAACACGATGGCCGCCGGGGTTTCCGAGGCCGCCGCCCGCAGCGCCGCCTTCACCTCACGGGTGACCCGGTTGGCGGCGAACACGAGCACCGCCGCTTCCCCGCGCTGCTGGCCCGGCAGCACCCGCACCTCGCGGCGCGTGCGCAGATGGTCGATGAGGCCCGCGAGGGTGATCGGGTCCGAAGCCCATGCCGCAACCTTGACCTGATTCATCGCTGCCTCCCCGGTGCAGAGCCTGTGCTTGTCGTGTGCCGGTCAGTGTGCCCACCGCGGCTTCACGAAATCTCTAGTCGGGACGCGCTCATTCTTCACAGCGTGAAGTTGGGCCCGCCGGTGGGGTTCCGTTACCGTCACGGAGACCTGTCCGGACCAGCAGAGGAAATGATGAAGGCGCACGCACGACCCCGCCGGAGCACCGCAGGAGCCGTCAGCGCGTTAACGCTCATATGTGCGCTTTCCGCGTGCTCCGGGGATCGTTCCGTTTCCGGAACCCCCACGTCCACCGCGCTCACCCCGCCGACCGCGGGCAGTTCTCCGCAAGCCGCTCCACCTGCGTCGACTTCACCGACACAGACCCAGCCGGGACCTGGGTCGTGCGCGTCGGCGGTATCCGCGATGGACCTGCGGGCGCGAGTGGCGCAACTGGTGGTGCCCGGGGTCAACGCGGGCGATCCGGCGGCCGTCGCGGCCGTCGTGCGCACGCAGCAGGTCGGCGGGATCTTCGTGGGGGACAAAAAGACCACGCTGTTGCAAAATGGCGCGCTCGACGACGTCCAGCGGGCCGCGAAGATCCCGGTTTCGGTCGCGGTCGACGAGGAGGGCGGCCGGGTGCAGCGCATCGACGACCTCGACGGCTCGCTCCCGAGCGCCCGGCAGCTGGCGGCCTCGAAGACGCCGGACGAGGTGCGCGCGATCGGGGAACAGCGGGGCAAGCAGCTGCGCGCACGCGGGGTGACGGTCGACTACGCGCCGGACGCGGACGTGAGCGACGAACCCGACGACGCGGTCATCGGCGACCGTTCGTACAGCCCGGATCCGGAGAAGGTGCGGCAGTACGCGCTGGCTTTCGCGGAGGGCCTGCGCGCGGGCGGGGTGCAGCCGGTGCTGAAGCATTTCCCGGGGCACGGCCATGGTTCCGGGGATTCGCACCGGGGGACGGTCGTCACGCCGCCCCTCGACCAGCTGCGCCGGGTGGATCTGGTGCCGTACCGGGATATCTCGGAGTACGGACAGGTCGGGGTGATGGTCGGGCATCTCGAGGTGCCCGGGCTGACCGGGAACGAGCCGGCGTCGCTGGCGCCCGCGGCGTATCGGTTGCTGCGCAACGAGTTCCGCTTCACCGGCCCGGTGATCACGGACGACCTGGGCGGGATGAAGGCGATCACGGACCGGTTCGCGCTGCCGGACGCGGTGCTGAAGGCGCTGCGGGCCGGGGCGGATCAGGCGTTGTTCTCGTCTGGCCACAACGACGTGGGAGCAGTGGTGGAGCGGCTCCAGCGGGCGGTGGAAAGCGGGGAGCTGTCGGGCGCACAGGTGCAGGCTTCGGTGGAGCGGGTGTTGGCGGGCAAGGGGTTTTGCCGTCCTTGACCTGGGGGTGCTGGGTAGCGTCCGGATTGTGAAGGCGATTCTGCTGCTCGACGTGGACGGGCCGCTGAATGCCTTCGCGGCGGAGAGCCCGGCCGCCGGGCCTGGCTCAATTCAGGCTCCGGGACCGCGCTGCTCGCGCTCGCCGAGCGGGCCGGCGCCGAACTGGTCTGGGGCACGGTGTGGAAGACGAGACCGACTCCAACGATGAGCCTCCGGACTGGAAGTACGGCGCGGTCGCCCGCTTCGCGGCGGGGCGGCCCCTGCCGTACTTCGACCTGTTTCCTGCTGCCAAGCAGCTTCCTCGAACCCCGCGGCGGCACAGCGACCGCATTGATCCCGGTCGGCCCCGCCTGGCCGTCTCGCCGCGGCGGAAACCGCACTGCGGGAAGGCGAATACTGGCTCAGTCCTCCTGCTCCTGGACCTGGGCCAAGACCGCGGCGGCGCTCACCGTCTGCGGATGGTCCTCCCCCAGCACCCTTCGGCACCTTGGCAGCAGGTCATCCAGCACCGCGAGCGCCGAGGCCCGGTCGCCGAGCCGGAGGTGGATCTGGACCAGGTTGCCGGTGGTCCGCAGGGTGCCCAGCGCGTCCGGCCCCAGGGCGCGGCGGCTTCGGGCCAGGACGTCCTCGGTCTGCTCGCGGGCGCGCTCGTATTCGTCCAACTCCAGGTACACCACGCAAAGGTTGTTCGCGACGGTCAGCGTCAGCGGGTCGTCCTCGCCCAGCACGCGGCTCGTTCGGCGCAGGAGATCGGCCAGCAGGTCGCGGGCAGCCTCGTGGTCGGTGGCCCCGATCAGGCAACCGGCCAGGCGGTTGGCGGCGGCGAGGGTGTCCGGGTGGTCCTCGCCCAGCGCCGCGGTCCATTCGGCGTGGACGAGCCGCCCCAGTGCGACGCCGGGGTGGGCTTGGCCCGAGACGAACAGGTACCGCAGCACCCGGAGGAGCAGCGCGCGGCGCTCCGGCGGTTCGTGGCTGCGGAAATCGCCCGACGCGGCGGACATCCGGAGCGCGACCGCGACCCGGCGGTATTCGGGCCACGACTCCGCCTGGTCCGGGTCCAGGTCCACGAAGGCCGGGACTTCCGAGAGCGGCGGCAGCACGGGGTAAGGCGGCGGCTGTTCGCGATCCCACAGGGAAGCGGGAGCCCCCGACCCCGCCAGCAGGTTGGCTGGGCAACCACGTTCGTGGAACAGGTCGCAGCCGGAGCTGAGCACCGAGTGGGAGCGGCCGGAGTAGAGAACGGGCACCGGGTACGCGTGGAACGGTTCGCCGTGGTTGTCGATGACGGTGGTGCCCTGGCGGCCCGCGCAGGTCCAGTCCACTTCCAGCCGCCACGCGACCTCGTGGGTGGTGGTGATCGGCTCGATCTCGAACTGTTCGACGTCAGTCGCACTGACGGTGAACGGGAAATCCGGGCCCTGCGCGACCAGCCGCGGCGACGGGGCGTCGAAATCAGTCGTGAAGGGACGCGGTTCCAGGTGTGCGCCGAGCCGGACCAGCAGGCAGGCCGGGCGCGGCGGGGTCCGCGAGACGACCACCACGCGCGCGGATTGCAGGACGACGGCTCGGTTCGTCCGGGCTTCCACCGTGATGATGTGCACCGTCCCGCCCGGCACGGCGACCCGCGGCGGATCGGTGTCGAGAACCAGGTCGGCCAGGGTTCCGCCGGGGCGCAGGCGGACCGAGGCGAGGAGCGGGTCGGCCAGATCCGCCGGGCTGTCGCCCGATCGGCCCACATTGATGTCGCCGTGCACCGCCCCGGCCATCACGACCTTGTCGAACTGGCCGCCGGTGATGCGGTTGACAGAGGACTCTTCCGCGTCCGTCACCCGAGCCAGCGTAGCCGTTAACTCAATGAACGAAAGGTTCGTCCGGGGCCGATGCGGGGTGACTATGGTCGCGCTCGCCCGTCGATCGAGGAGGATCGGATGTCCGGACGTTTCCGTGCAGGCGTTGCCGTAGCAGCCGCGGCGATCGGGTTCGGGGTGCTCACCGCACCGGCTTCGGCGGCTGAGCCGGCGCGGACGACCGGGTGCGGGCAGGCGGTGGCCGGCTCCGGCACCACGACGGTCGAGCATCTGACGTCCGGCGGGATCGAGCGCGAGTACCGGATCTACGTCCCCGCGCGGTACAACCCGCACCGGCAGTACCCGGTCGT
This sequence comes from Amycolatopsis orientalis DSM 43388, assembly GCF_000411975.1. Lineage (GTDB taxonomy): Bacteria > Actinomycetota > Actinomycetes > Mycobacteriales > Pseudonocardiaceae > Amycolatopsis > Amycolatopsis orientalis_D. The sequence continues at coordinate 45,880 of NZ_ASXG01000158.1, read as the reverse complement.
CCTCTCCTATCACGGGCACGGCCGAACGGCGGAGTACCAGGAGCAGCTCTCCGGTTTCTCCGGCTCGGACGTGATCGCGGTGTACCCGCAGGGCGTCCCCGGCACCGACGGCAAATCCGCCTGGACCGGCGCGCCCTACTCGGCCCCGGTCGACGACGTCCAGTTCACCGGCGACCTGCTCACCTCGCTGCAGCACCGGATGTGCGTGGACCCGGCGCGGATCTACGCCGCGGGCAAATCGAACGGCGGCGGGTTCGTCGGCGTGCTGGCCTGCCGGATGGCCGACCGGATCGCCGCGTTCGCCCCGGTTTCCGGCGCGTTCTACCCCCAGGGCGGCGCCTGCCACCCGAGCCGGAAGGTCGCGCTGCTCGACTTCCACGGCACGGCCGACACCACCATTCCCTACGGCGGCAATCCGGACAAGGGCCTTCCGTCCATTCCGGACTGGCTGGCCGGCTGGGCCGCCCGCGACCGGTGTTTCCCTCACCCGGTCTCGGTTTCTCCGGTGCCCGGCGTGGTGAAGCAGTGGTGGCCTGGGTGTTCGCTGGTGCATTACCGGGTGGAGGGAGCGGGGCACGTCTGGCCGAGCACCCAGCCGAACAACGATTCCGACACCCCCACCGCCATTGACGCCACCCCGGTGATCCTCCAGTTCTTCAAGGCGCACCGGCTCGCTTGAAGTTCCGCGCCGGGCGGGGCACCGAAACCCTCCAGGCCACCGACCCGCGCACGGCCGGAGTAACCCTCCAGCGCGGCCTCAGCGGACCCGCTCCGCCGGTTCCCGCTTCTTGGCCAGCATCCGGCGGAACCCGTCGGCCACCACCTTCGCGGTGTCCTTGCCGTGGTCGGCGGTGATCCGTTTGGCCATCTCGGCGGATTCGGCGGCGACCTCCTCGCTGCGGGCGAACATCCGTTCCTCGTGCCGGGCCAGCGCGGTATCCACGTCGTCCGGGTGCGCGGCCAGCAGTTCGGCGAGGTCGGAGCCGTCGAGCAGGGCCAGGTTCGCGCCCTCGCCGTTCGGGCCCTGCACGTGGGCCGCGTCGCCGATCAGCGTCACCCCCGGGATCCGCTCCCACCGGTGCACGCCCGGCAGCCGGTAGTGCCGGCGCAGGATCGGCGCGGTGTCGCCGCCGGAGATCAGCTCGCGGAGTTCCGGCGCCCAGCCGTCGAACTCGGCCGCGATCCGGGCCAGCGCGGTCCGGGGGTCGAGGCCGTCGAGCGCGTCGAACCATGCCTCCGGCTTGCTCAGCATCGCGTAGGTGTGCAGGGCGTCGCGTTCGCGGTGCGCCATGATGCGCTGGCCGGGCCCGGGCGCGCCCATGCCGCCGCCGCCCACGATCTTCGCCGCCGCCGGATGCCGGATGTCGGCGTCGTAGAGGTAGGTCTCGACGAACGCGAGACCGGTGTACTCCGGCACCACGCCGGACAGCAACGGACGCACCCGCGACCACGCGCCGTCTGCGCCGACCAGCAGTCTCGCGACGACCGAACTCCCGTCGGCGAAGGAGACCTCGTGTCCGTCGGCGACCGCGCGGACGCCGCTGGCCTTCCGGCCCCAGCGGACGGTGCCGTCCGGGAGCGAGTCGAGCAGCATCTGCCGCAGCTCGCCGCGCAGGACTTCCGGACGGCCGCCGGTGCCGTCGTCGGGATGGTCCAGCAGGACGGTGCCGTCGGGATCGAGGATCCGCATCTGCTGGCGGCCTTCGAGGATCAGGCCGCGGAACTCGTCCATCAAGCCGGCCGCCTCGATGGCGATCTGACCGTTGTAGTCGTGAATGTCGAGCAATCCGCCTTGGGACCGCGCCATCGGCGAAGGCTCGGCCTCGTAGACCGTGGCCGGGATCCCGTGCAGGTACAGGACCCGCGCCAGGGTCAGTCCGCCCAGGCCGGCACCGATGATGGTGACTGGAGTCTGCATTGTTTTCCCCCGTGCGTTGGTGACCTCCGAAGCTTGGCGTTCGGCGCTGGCACCGGCCGCACACCGCGCTGGCAGCACGCTGCCACGCCCGGACAGCGGCGAAGTCTGGGATCCGAGACACAATCGCCCGGCGGCTACTTGGCCGCCAGGCCCGCGCTGACGTTGAGTTCGTCCAGCGCATTCACCGAAGAACGGCAGGAGGGGCACGTGGCGGCCACCTTGGAGCGACGCTCGATCGACCCGGTGCCGGAGTCCGAGCGACACGGGCACCCGCGCAGCCTGTTCACCTTGTGGTTCGCCGCGAACACGCAGATCACGTCCGCGGTCACCGGCGCGCTGACCGTGCTGGTCGGCGTGCATCCGCTGTGGGCGCTCGTCGCGGTCGTGGCGGGCAACGCGCTAGGCGGCATTCCGATGGCGCTGCACGCCGCGCAGGGGCCGAAGCTCGGCATCCCGCAGATGATCCAGTCGCGCGCGCAGTTCGGCGTGTACGGGGCGGCGCTTCCGCTGGTGCTGGTCGTGGTGATGTACCTCGGCTACTTCGCGAGCGGTTCGCTGCTCGGCGGCCAGGCGGTCGCCCAGATCACGCATCTGCCGACGGACGCCGCGATCGCGGTCTACGCCCTCGCCTCGGCGCTGATCGCGATCGTCGGATACCGGCTGATCCACCGGTTCGGCTGGATCGCGTCCGCGCTGTCCGTGGTCGTCTTCCTCTACTTGACCATCCGGCTGATCAGCGGGCACGACCTCGGCGCCGTGCTCGCCGCGCCGCACCTGGACTTCCCGAAGTTCCTGCTCGCGGTGTCGCTGACCGCGTCGTGGCAGCTCACCTTCGGCCCGTACGTCGCGGACACCTCGCGCTACCTGCCGTCAGCGACGTCCGTGCGCGCGACGTTCTGGTGGACGTACGGCGGCACGGTGCTCGGTGCGGTGTGGGCGATGTCGTTCGGTGCGCTGGCGTACGCCATTGCCGGGAAGGCGTTCAAGGGGCACGAAGTCGCGTACGTCGTCGGCCTCGGCGGCGAAGCGTTGCTGATCCCGTTGCTGCTGGCCATCGCGCTCGGCAAGTTCACGGTGAACGTGCTGAACATCTACGGCGGTTACATGACCGTCGCGACCGCGCTGACCGGTTTCGGTCGCCGCGCGGCGCTCTCGCAGGCCACGCGGATCGGGTACATCGCCGGCGTCGGTGTGGCCGGAGCAGTGATCGCCATTCTCGGCCGCGGCCAGTTCCTGTCGAACTTCGTGCTGTTCCTCGACTTCCTGCTGTACTTCCTCACGCCGTGGAGTTCGATCAACCTGGTCGACTTCTACCTGCTGCGCAAGGAGAAGTACGACCTCGACGCGCTCTACGACCCGAACGGCCGCTACGGCCGCTGGGCGTGGCCCGCACTGGCCGCCTACGTGCTCGGCATCGCGGTCCAGATCCCGTTCGCCAACGTGGAGGGCATCTTCGTCGGCCCGATCGCACCCCTGCTCGGCGGCGCGGACATCTCGTGGCTGCTCGGCCTCATCGTGCCTGGTGCGCTGTACGTGGCGTTCATGCGCCGGACGGCCGTACTTCGAGGGTGACCGTCCGGGCCGAGTTCGCGCCTTGGTCCGCGCTGGCGACGGCGAACGCGGTCAACGGCAGTCCGCTCGCTCCGGCCAGCATCCGGGCCGCGGAAGCCGCGCGGGCCAAGGAGACTGTCGAGCCGCCGCTCGCGGGACCGCCGGGGACCGCAACGCCGTGCCCGATTACGGTGACCCGAATGGACTGTCCTTTCAGGACACGCGCCCACTCCGTCAATGCCGTTCGCCCGGACTCGTTCGGACTTGTCGCGTTAGGACCGAACAGCCTGCGGTCGAAGCTGACCGTGACCGCGTCGGTGCCTGCCTTGGTGGTGACGCCCGGTGCCGCCAAGGCTTTCGCTAAATCGGTCAGCCTCTCCTGCCGTTCCTTCGCAACAGTGGCGTCGCGGGATTGCGCACTACGCAGGCGATCCAGTTCCGCCCGGTGGCCATCGTCCGATTTGGCCGCCGAAACGACCGGCGGCGACGAATGGCGGGATGTCAGCACCACCCCGCCCGTGATCGCGCCGCCGACCACGAGCACGGCCCCGGCAGTCAGCAGGTACCGCCGGATCGGCCGCCGACGCAACCGTCCGGAGTGGACTTTCGCGATCACCCGGCGTCCCGCCTCCGCGGCTGGATCGCCCGGCCGCAATGCCAGCACGGCCGCCCACGCCGCGTCCGCCGCGGCGAGATCACCGGCCTGCGCGTGGACGCGGGCCAGCAGATCGAGCCGCGCGGGGTCGCCCGCCGAGTCCGGTTCCAGGAGCGCGACAGCCGCCTCGTAGTCCCCGCGACGGGCGAGGTCGGCACCCTCGGCGAGGACGAGTTCCCGTTCCAGCGCCTGCGAAAGCCCGCTCATCACCGCTCCCCGCGAAGAATGCCGCCGCCCGGCTGGCCCGGCCGATCGTCCGGGAGCAGGCGACGCAACCGGCGGTTGACGTCCGGCAGCGCGACCCAGTTCGACGTCGCGATCGCGTGCTCGCCCTCGCGGATCAGTTCCCGGGCACGAGCCGGGTCGGTCATCGTGTCGCGCGAAGCCCGCAGCGCGTTGAATACCTCCAAATCCAGCGACCCGTCCCGGCGCAACAGCAGCACCTGCAGGTCCAGCACCCGTTCGGACAGCCGCTCGCCCGCCTCGACGTCGCGGGATTCCTCGATGGCCGCGTACCGGCGCTCGATCTCGGCCAGTTCGGCGCGGTCCTCGTCCGCGCCCACCCGGTCGACCAGCTCCCGGCAGTGGCCGAGCTGGTCCCGCAGCCGTTCCAGCACCTCGGGAACGCGCAGCTCCGCCTCGATGTCGTCGAGGTCCGCCTGCACGTCGCGCATCCGCCGTTCCGCGGCGACCGCAGCCCCCTCGTCGGTGCTGCCGGACCGCACCTCTTCCCGGACCGCCGCGACGCTGCCCTGCTCGTCCAGCTTGTGCAACAGCCCGCGCGCCCGGTCCGACCGGGTCCCCTCGACCAGCGTCCGCACCTGTTCGTGCCGCGCTTCCAGTTCGTTCAGCAGCCGCCGCAGCGTCTGCGGGTCCGGCACGTGCTGCTGTTTGAGGTCGATGACCGCCTCGAACTCGTTGTCCAGCAACGGAACCTCGGCCACCACGGACACCCGCCGCGAATCGTCCATCTCGAAGGTCATCACGACCTCGCTGCCGCGCGGCAGGTCGAACCGCACGTCCTTGGCCCGGATCTCGATCACGCCCACCTGCTGGTTCCGCTCGCCGCGGCGGCGTTCGCCCTCCGCGACCGGGATCCGGATCACCGAGGAGGTGTTGCCGCGCTGGAGGGTCGCGGTGGTGAAGAACGTTTGCCGTTTCGCCGCCGGCAACGGCGAGTTCTTCATCAGCATGGGAGTGAAGGATCCGTCGGCCTCGGTCAGCCCGACCGTGTTGACCACCGTCTGGCCCATCATTTCGTTGAGCTGGTGGGTGATCGTGAGCGAGTCCGGCCGCACCGGAACGCGCGTACCGGTCGCGTCGAGCAGCTCGATTTCGAAGCGGTTCGCGCTCAGCTCGTCGAGTACCGCGTCGACAGTGAAGGTGCCGTCCGCGGAAAGCGAGACTTCGGAGGTCCGATAGCTCGGCCTCCGCTGCGGCGCGCTGAGCGCGATGCGGAACCTGGCCCAGTCTGCCGGACCGTCCGTCGAACAGCGGCCGGACACCGGCACCCTCGGCAGGCTGGTGGTGGCCGGATAGGACAGTTCCAGCGAGTACTCCCCGCGCTTCGCCGGGCGTACGGTTCGCGGGCGCGCCACTGTTCCGGCATACGCGGCCGCACCGCGCGCCACTACCGTGCTCGGGTCCTGACTGTGGTCGAGCGGAATGCCGAGGCCGGCCGACGGATCGGCCAACAATTCGCGCAGGCCCGGGGAGAGCGTCGGGCCGCCGACGAGGAGCAGCCGGTCGATGTCCGCCGGGCGCAGATTCGCCGACCCCAACGCGGTCCGGCACAACTGCACCGCGCGGAGGTAGAACGGTCGCGCCAGCTGGTCGACCTGGTCGCGGCGCAGGGTGTATTCGAACATCTCTTCCTCGCCGTCACCGCGGTCGAGGTCGAGCAGCACCTGAGTCTGTTCTGCCTGGGAGAGCTGGATTTTCGCGGTCTCGGCGGCGCTGCGCAGCCGGGCGAAGTTCCGTCGCCAGCGCGGATTGTCCCGATGGAACTCGCGGAAACCGAGCTGCCGGGCCGCCTCCGGCGCGAGCACCTGGTCCAGCACTGCCTGATCGATGTTGCGTCCGCCGAGGTGGGTGTCGCCCGCGTGGTGCAGCACGCTCAGTTCCCCCTCGACGGTGCTGACCACCGCGGAGTCGAAGGTCCCGCCGCCGAGGTCGAACACCATCCAGTGCGCGCCTTTGCTCTCGTTCTGGAAGCCGAACGCGAACGCCGCCGCGGTCGGTTCCTGCAGCAGCGGGCAGTTCCCGGTGAACCCGGCCAGTTTCGCGGCTTCCTGCGTCGCTTCGGTCTGGTTGAGCAAGAACGCCGCGGGCACGGTGATCACCGCCGCGTCCGGCATTTCGCCGGCAACGGAGCCGCGCAACGTCCGCAGCACTTCCGCGGACAGTTCCACCGGCGTCATGCTGACGCCGGCTTTCGGGAATTCCCGCTTCGCGTCCGGCAGCCCCATGGACTGCTTGAATTCGATCTGCACGCTGTCCGGGTCGTCCTCGAGCCGGCGCCGCGCCCCGGCGCCGACCTCGATCACGCCGCGTTTGCGGATCCAGACCGCGGACGGCGTGTAATCCATCTGCGCGTTGTTCTTGATCACCGACACCGCGCCGGCCTCCAGCACGGCGATCGCGCTGTTCGTGGTGCCGAGGTCGATTCCGAAATCGATCGTGTCACGCATCCGCTTCCCCGTTCTCCCGGGCGGCCGGGCGCCCGACGATGACCTGTCCCATCTGGATCCGGCGGCCGGTCAGGTAAATCGACGGCCGCACGGTCTCCACCACCCGCTCGACGTCCAGGTCCGGTTCGTCCTGGAACAACAGCACCTCGAGCGCCATCCCGAAGCCGAACGGAATCCGGTCGTGGTCCTGCACGAGCACCCCGGCCGCGTCGAGCGCGTCCTGGCTCGCGCTGAGGAACCGGCCCGCCTGCCGCGCCACCCGGTCCTCGACCCCGGCGAGCTTGCGCCGCGCCCGCCACAACGCTGTCGCCGCTTCCGCCAAGTCCGCTTCGGACAGTGACGGCGCATTGTCCGTTGTGGCCAAGACGGCGGAAAGTTGGTGAAGCGCCTCGCGAAGCCGAGCGCGTTCCTCTTCCCGCAGGCCAGGTTCGGCGATCCGGAACTCCTTGTGCTGTCTGCGTTGCCGCGCTTCTTCGCTCCGCCGGTCTCGCATCACAAGCCCCTCTTCACCCGAACGAACGGAGCGACGTACAACAGCACCACCGCTACGACAATGGCCAGCCAATACGGCAGCTCGACCGGACTGAGCCCGAGGTAGACCACCACGTCCAGCCCCAGCAAAGCCGGATATCGCCTTGGGCTGGTCCACGGCCGTGCCGCGACGAGGCAGTTCGTCAACGCGCCCGGAACCGCGCCGAGAAACATGCTCGCCGGAAACACCTCTTCCGGAAGCTTCAACGCCAGGAACACCGTCGCCGCCACCGCGTGCAGCAACGCGCCGAAAACCCGAGCCGCGGAGGGTTCCTTCCTCGGTGGCGGACTCGGTACATACGCCGTGGCTGCGATCTCGTTGCGCGCCACTGCTTCCAGGGTCACCGGGTCACGGCTGTACCGCCGGGCGACCGCGAACACCTCTCGGATCAGACTCGTCGACCCGCCCCTCAACTCGGCCAGCGCGACCCCGATGTTGTTCGCCACCACCGCGATCGACTCGGCAAGCGACGCCGTCCGGCGGAATTCCTCCCGCGGCACCACCTCTTCGAGCCGGTCGAACAGCGGCTCGACCTCCTCGACAGCCCGCTCCGCAGCCGCCCGCACCCGGTTGCCGTCCAGATCGCCCCGAAGGTCTTTGAGCAACGCCTCGATCCGCCGGTAAGTCCCGTCGGCAATCGCCGACCGCGCGTCCTCGACCGTGTGCCGGTCCGCCCCGAACAACGCGAGATACCCGGTGAACCGCCGCGGCTCGGCCGACCTCGTGGCCACTTCGATCAACGGTGCGAGCACCGCGTCCGGCAACGCGGTGCGCAGTCCGTCCACAGTAGATTCGTCAAGCCGCCGATCGCCCAGCTTCTCGACCCGGTGGTTCAGATGCCGCCAGAACGATTCGCTCCGCAGAACCACCGCCCAGCACCGCGCGGCTTCAGTCCACAGTGGAGTGGGATGGTCGTCGGTGCGGTCGGCTTCCGCGTCGAGAGCCGCCGCGTAGGCCGCGACCGCGTTGTCGTGCTTGCGGTGCAATTGGAGCGGACACCCGCAGTCGGCGGGCAGGCCCCAGATCCAGAAGATCTCGTCGACGAACCGGTGTTCGGTGTTGCCGAGCGCGTCGAAGGCCGCCCGCACCTCGTCGACAGTCGCGTCCGCGGGCACCCCTTCCGGCGCCGCGCCGCCGACTTCGAGCACCCCCAGGACTCGAAGACGCCGCTCCCGCACCTCCCGCCGCGTCGCGGTCGTGGTGAGCCCGACGATCCGGAACGGGTTGCGCCGGTACAGCTCGGGCGTCGAGACCTCCCGCACCCGCGCGGCGGCGGCCCGGCCGCGCCCCTCGTTCGCTCCCATGCCGGGGAAGGTAAGGCGACCCGGCCGGGAGGGGTCCCAGGCCGACCGGCCTAGCTGGGCTGACTGGACTCGCGGACGACCAGCGAGACCGGCAGGATCTGCGCACCCGGCGGGACGTCCTCTCCGTCCAGCAGCCGCATCAGCGTCGAGACCATCGCGTGGACCTGTTCGCGCGGATCCTGATGCACCGAGGTCAACGGCGGGGTCATCGTCGGGGCTAGCGCGGCGTTGTCGTCGAAGCTGACCACCGCGACATCGCCGGGCACGTCGCGGCCGGCGTCCGAAAGCGTGCGCAGCGCACCCACCGCCATCATGTCGCTGCCGACGAACACCGCGTCCAGGTCCGGCGCCCGCTCCAGCAGCGCGGCCATTGCTTTCGCGCCGCCGGCCAGGGTGAAGTCGGCTTCCTCGGCCAGGCCGGACGGGTCGATCCCGGCGTCCTCGAGTGTTTTGCGCCAGCCGGCGAGCCGGTCGATCGGCGCGCCCTGATCCTGCGGTCCGGCGATCGTCGCGATCCGGCGGCGGCCGGATTCCACCAGGTGCGTCACCGCCTGCCGGGCCCCGCCCTCGTTGTCGAAGTCGACCAGGTGCACGCCCCGGCGCAGATCGGCGGCCTGCCCGCCGAACACCGTCGGCAGCTTGAGCAGCCGCAGCGCCCGGGGCAGCGGATCGGCGCGGTGCGGAGCGAAGACGAGGACGCCGTCGACGTGCCCGCCCTCGAGGAACCGCACGGTGCGCCCGAGGTCCTCTCGGGTGTCGCTGAAAAGCAGCACCATCTGGCAGCCAACGTCGGCCAGCTCCCGATAGCCCGCGCGCATCACCGCGGTCCGGTACGGATCGTCGAGGAGCCGCGCTTCCGGCTCCGACAGCACCACCGCGATCGCGCCGGTCCGCCGGGTGACGAGCGAGCGCGCGGCCTGATTCGGCGAATACCCGAGGTCCCGCGCGGCGGCCAGCACCTTCTCGCGCGAGCGCGCGCTGACGTACGCGTCGCCGTTCAGCGCCCGCGACGCGGTGGACCGCGACACCCCGGCGAACGCCGCGACGTCCTCCAGCGTCGGCCGTTCGTCCTCGGACCGAGGCACCACTTCGCCCACCCCCTGACAGTCGGTTGGGCCAGCTTAGCCGCGCTCTTCCGGGAGCGCTCCCGGAGACTGTGGCCTTGACATCCCTCGTTACCTGCAACACACTCGTGCGGCATCTGGGAGCGCTCCCAGAACGACTTCCAAGGGGTTGACGACGGTGACAACGTTCCGGAAGGGCCTGGTGCTGGCACTGGGCATCACGATGACCGCGGCGTGCGCCGCGGCGTGCGGCGGCGGCGATGGCGACGTGCCCGCGGCAGCCGGGCCGAACGAGCACGTGGAACTGACGCTCGCGACGTTCACGGAGTTCGGCTACGAGGCGCTCATCCCGGAGTACGAGCGGCTGCACCCGAACATCAAGATCACCCACCGCAAAACCGGGCAGGGCGGGCCGTACGCCCAGGACATGATGACCAAACTCGCGGCCGGTTCCGGTCTCGCCGACGTGCAGGCCGTCGAGGAAGGCCACCTGTCGGACATCCTCAGCAAGTCCTCGAAGTTCAACGACCTGAGCCAGATCGGCCCCTCGGACGTCACGCCGGACCGGTGGCTTTCGTGGAAATACGACGCGGGCAAAGACAAGAACGGCAAGCTCATCGGCTACGGCACGGACATCGGCCCGCTCGCCATGTGCTACCGCAAGGACCTGCTCGCCGCGGCCGGGCTGCCCAGCGACCCGGAGTCAGTGAAACCGCTGTTCGCGACGTGGGACAGCTATTTCGCGGCGGGCGCCCAGTACACCGCCAAAACCGGCAAGGCGTGGTTCGATTCGGCGGCGCAGAACTTCAACTCCATGGTCAACCAGCTTCCGGTCGGCTACCTCGACACCAACGACAAGCTCACCCTGGACAACAACCAAGGCATCAAGGACGCCTGGACGAAGGTGACCGACGCGGTCGCGAAGGGCGAATCGGCGAAACTCACCGCGTTCAGCAACGAATGGAACTCCGGGTTCAAGCAGAGCGCGTTCGCCACGAAGGCCTGCCCGGCGTGGATGCTCGGCGTGATCAAGGAGCAGGCCGGGCCGGACAACGCGGGCAAATGGGCGGTCACCGCGGCGTTTCCCGGCGGAGGCGGCAACTGGGGCGGTTCGTATCTGACGGTGCCGAAGCAGAGCAAGCACCCGCGGGAGGCCGCGGAGCTGGCCGCCTGGCTCACCGCGCCGGAGCAGCAGATCAAGGCGTTCGAGGCCAAGAGCAACTTCCCGAGCCAGACGAAGGCGCTGGAAAGCCCGCAGCTGCTGAACGCGACCGACGCGTACTTCGGCGGCGCGAAGATCGGCGAGCTGTTCGCCGAGCAGGCGAAGAAGGTGGCGAAGCCGCAGTACAAGGGCCCGAATGACGGCCAGATCCAGGAAAACGTAGCCAGCCCGGCACTGCAGTCGGTGGAACAGGGCGCCTCGGCCGCGGACGGCTGGCAGCGGCTGGTCGACGGCGCGAAGAAACTCGTCCACTGACGATGACTGTCACCGACAAGGTCACTCCAGAGAGCCGGGCCACGACGCGGCAGCAGGCCGCGCCGCGGCCCGGCCTGCGCGACCGGTTGGCGCGCTGGGACGTCAAAGTCTCGCCGTATCTCTACGTGGCGCCGTTCTTCATCGTGTTCGCCATCGCGGGCATGTTCCCGTTGCTGTACACCGCGTACGTCTCGCTGTTCCATTGGGAAGCCGGAGACGACAATCCCGATTTCATCGGCCTGGACAACTTCAAGGAACTGTTCGCCGACGCGCAGTTCTGGCACGCGCTGGAAAACACGGTCAGCATCTTCCTGCTGTCCAGCGTGCCCCAGCTGATCATCGCGGTGCTGCTCGCCGCGGTGCTCACGCTGCGGCTGCGCGGCGCGACCGGGTGGCGCGTCGGCATTCTGCTCCCCTACGCGGCCAGCCTGGTGGCACTCGGGATTATCTTCGCGAATCTCTTCGGGCCGCGGTACGGGCTGGTCAACGGCGTGCTCCAAACCCTCGGACTGTCCCCAGTGGACTGGCAGGCCAACCGGTTCGCCAGCCACGTCGCCATCGCGATCATGGTGAACTGGCGGTGGACCGGCTACAACGCGTTGATCGTTCTCGCGGCCATGCAAGCGATTCCGAAGGAATTGCACGAGGCCGCGCTCATCGACGGCGCGGGCGCCGTACGCCGGTTCACCCACGTGACGTTGCCGCTGCTCCGGCCCACGCTGATCTTCGTCGCCATCACCTCGACGATCGGCGGACTGCAGATCTTCACCGAGCCCAAACTGTTCGACGCGATGCCCGGGTCGAACAACGGCGGTTCCACCCATCAATTCCAGACCGTGACGCTGTATCTGTATCAGACCGCTTTCGAGAATTTCAATCTCGGCTACGCGTCCGCGATCGCGTGGGTGCTTTTCCTGATCATCGTCGTGATCGCGCTGATCAACTACTTCGTCACCGGACGGCTCGCGGGGAGGCGCGCATGAGCATGCAATCCACTTTGCGGGCGGGCGCGGCCCGGCTCGGCAAACCGCGCAAGGCGACTTACGGCGTGCTGGTCGTGTTCGTGCTCGGCTCACTGTTCCCGTTCTACTGGTCGTTCCTCGTGGCCAGCCGCGACAACGGAATGCTCACCGAACGGATTCCGCCGCTGCTGCCGGGCGGCAACTTCTTCGCCAACGCGGCCCGCGTTTTCGACACGGTTCCGTTCTGGCGGGCGCTGGCCAACAGCGTCATCGTGTCCGGCACGGTCACGCTCACCACGGTGCTGTTCTCGTCGCTGGCCGGATTCGCCTTCGCCAAATTGCGCTTCCGCGGCCGCAACGGTTTGTTCGTGTTCATCGTGGTGACGCTCGCGGTGCCGACCCAGCTCGGCATCATCCCGTTGTTCATCGCGATGTCGAAGCTCGGCTGGGCGGGCGGCCTGCAGTCGGTGATCGTGCCGAACCTGGTCACCGCGTTCGGCGTGTTCTGGATGCGGCAGTACACAGTGGACGCATTGCCGTACGAGCTGATCGAAGCCGCGCGCGTGGACGGCTGCAGCATGATCCGGGTCTTCTGGAACGTGTGCCTGCCCGCCGTCCGCCCGGCCGCGGCGATCCTCGCCATGTTCACGTTCATGACCTCCTGGAACGATTTCCTGTGGCCGCTGGTGGTGCTCGACGCGGGCAATCCGACCGTGCAGGTGGCGCTGGAGAAACTGCAGAGCGGCTACTACGTCGACTATTCGCTGGTGCTCGCCGGCACCACGCTGGCCACGATTCCGATCCTCATCGTCTTCCTCCTGCTCGGCCGCCAGATCGTGGCCGGGATCATGCAAGGCGCCGTGAAAGGGTGACCATGCCCGCACAGCCGATCCCCGACGTGCTCGCGTTCCCGGACGCGTTCGTCTGGGGCGCCGCCACGGCGGCCTTCCAGGTCGAAGGATCGACCACCTCCGACGGGCGCGAGACGTCCGTCTGGGACACCTTCGCCGCCCGCCCGGGCGCGGTGGCCCGCGGCGACACCGGCGATCCGGGGGCCGACCACTACCGCCGTTACGCCGAGGACGTGGACCTGATGCAGTCCCTCGGGCTCACCGCATACCGGTTTTCCCTTTCCTGGCCGCGAATCCTGCCGCACGGCAAACCGGAACCGCGCGGGCTCGCGTTCTACGACCGGCTCGTGGACCGGCTGCTGGCCGCGGGCATCCAGCCGTGGGCGACGCTGTATCACTGGGATCTTCCGCAGTCGCTGGAAGATCGCGGCGGCTGGACCGCGCGCGACACCGCCTACCGGTTCGCCGAATACGCCGAGACCATCGCGGCCCGGCTCGGCGATCGCGTGGCGAGCTGGTCGACGCTCAACGAACCGTGGTGCGCGGCGATGCTCGGCTATGGCTCCGGCGTCCACGCGCCCGGCCGGACATCGCCGGAAGGCGCCGTCGCCGCGGCGCACCACCTGCTGCTGGGGCACGGACTGGCGATGGACGTGCTCCGGCAGCACACGAGCAGCCCTTCCGGGATCACGCTGAACCTGTACCCGGTCGTCGCGGACTCCACCGACGACCTCGACGCCGATGCGGTCCGCCGGATCGACGGACTGCAGAACCGGTTGTTCCTCGACCCGCTGCTGCGCGGCGGCTACCCCGCTGACCTGCGCGAGGACCTGGCCCGGTTCGGCTTCGACACCGTGGTGCGCGACGGGGACGAGGCGGTGCTCGGCAAGCCGATCGACTGGCTGGGCGTGAACTACTACCGCGGCTACCGGGTGGCCGGTTCGCCGCGGCCGGGAAGCACCCCGGCGGGCCGGGAATGGCCGGGAGCCGACCAGGTGCACTTCGTCCCGGACCCGGCCGCGCCGCGCACCGACTCCGGCTGGGAGGTGCGTCCCGGCGGGCTGACCGAGTCGCTGCTGCAGGTGCATCGGGACTATCCGCCGGTGCCGTTGTACGTCACGGAGAACGGCGCGGCGTATCCGGACACGCTTCGCGACGGCGAGGTCTCCGACGACGACCGCATCGCTTTCCTCGACGCGCATCTGCGGGCCGCGCATGACGCGCTGGCGCACGGAGTCGATCTGCGCGGGTATTTCTACTGGTCGCTGCTGGACAATTTCGAATGGGCCGAGGGGTACGCGAAACGCTTCGGCCTGGTGCACGTCGACTACCGCACCCAGCAGCGCACGGTGAAGCGCAGCGCGCGGTGGTATGCGGAGGTGATCGCGCGCAACGCGCTCACCTGAGCCCGGAGTGACCTACTCCCGGGTTTCCTTGCCTCACCGGGAAAGAGTTTCGCTTCAGTTTTCGCGTCACGGGATCCGGGCGCGGCCGTCGGACCAGTGCCGGGGCCGCCCCGAACGGCCTCGCGAGCGGAGACTGGAGTGTCCGATGACGGTGCGGAGCCGGGTGGCCGACGAGGTCACCACGTGGCTGACCGGGGAATTCGCGGGCCGGGTGCCCGTCGAGGCGGTCAAGGTGGTGGTGCGGGCGGCCGGCCGCGACCTCGACGGCCGGGTGGTCCCGGACGAGCACGGCGACCTGCTCTACCGCGTGGCGCGCGCCCGGCTGGTGCGGATGCTGTCCGCACCGGACGAGCCGCGCATTCCGCGTTCCCGCCGGTGAGGCGGGGTTCCCCGGGCATTCGCGGCTGGGGAACCCCGGTTTCTCCGGTGGCCTGAGGTAACCGGGCGCGCGCCGACAGTGTTCGACGCGCGCCGGGAAGCGTTACGAGCCCGGGAGCACCCGGCTGCTCAGCGGCGCGTGGGACCGCTCCGGCGGCCACCAGACCTGCGCGGGCGGCGGGGGAACGTCATCGTCTGGGAGTTCGAGTGCGTCCGCGCCGCTCTGCCAGCGGTTCCAGTGCACGGCGCACAATCCGCGCCACAACGAATCCTCCGCACAGTCCCGCCGACGACACCTGCGTACCTGCTGCCCGCTATCAATCACGTCCACGACTCCAAACCGCGCTCAACCTCCCGCCGGTTCCAGTCTGCCTCGACTCCGGCGGGAACGCCTCGTACTCGCGCCAACACAACCCTTGTGCAGCAACGGAACGGGAGATCTCACCTTACTCCAGGCGCCCGTGCGCGCACCGCGCGACCACAGTGCACTCTTTCAGCGGTTGACGCTTCCGGCGGCGGGCAGTTAGCCGTGGATGTGCTGTGCCGCAACGGAGAGTGCGCGCCCGGCGGCGCACGGTAGATATGTCCACAATGGATGATCAAGGTCGCGGATGACTGGCGTCGTACTCGTGCGCGGCGGCGCGCTGAGTGCGGGTGCGCAGCAGCTTCTCGTCCGGCGAGTCGTCCACATCGGCCAGTCCGAGCGCGACGGCGCGGCGGATCTGCTCCCGGTTGTCGCGCACGACCGCGGAGAAGAAGTCGTCGATCCGCGGATCCAGGAGGACTTCCAGCAGCACCCGGAAGGACGTGTCGACGGTGGCGCGGACGATCTCGTCGTGGAACGGCAGCCGGCGCAGTTTGCCGAGCTGCGGGTCTTCGGAGATCTTCTCGGTGATGATGGCGCGCAGTTCGGTCTTGTTTTCGCTGAGGGATTTGGCGAGGTTCTCCGGGTAGTTCCCCGTTTCCAGCACCTTGACCACCTCGTCCAGGACCGCGATGGTCACCGGCTTTTTGATCGCGTGCACGATCGGTTCGGAGAGTTTGTCGACCAGGCGGTAGGTGAACTGCTCGCCCACCGCGCGGTCGGCCGCCCGGCCCAGGCGGACGATCAGCAGGATCACGCCGATGACATGGTGGTGCGCGGTGAAGGCCGGGTGCGCGACCGGGATCATCGCGAAGACTTCGTACCAGGTCCGGGCCAGGAAGGCGGCTCGCCAGGCCTGTTTGCGCCAGCGGTGGAGGAGCTCCAGGAAGAAGATGCCGCAGATGACGCAGTCGGCGAGGAAGAACCAGCGGCTGATGTCCGCCGGGGGCGGGCCGATCAGGAGCCAGGCCAGCATGCCGGTCGAGACGACGGCCAGGGCGAGCATGATCCAGTCGTCGGCCCGGACGTTGCCGGGGAGGATGCCGCTGTTGAGTTCGTCTGGGGCCGGACGGCCGGTGGTCATGGGTGGCTCCCTGGTGCCTGGGTTGTTGCCCTGGCGATGATCCCATGGGGGCGGGGTTGGGGCTGGGAGGTCGGTCTCTTCGGTGGTGGCGGCTCGTCGCCCGATGACGGCTCGTGCTTCGCACATTGCGCCCCGGGGGTTGCGTGGGGCACCCCGAAGCCCGAGTGTGCTGACGGTTCGGTGGTGCTTGTCAAGGCGGGAAAGATGCCTTGACAAGCACCACCGAACCGCAGGGAGGCTTCGTATCGGGGTGCAGGGCCTGGGCTGGGTGCCTCGATCGTTGGGTGCAACGGCGGCGGTTTCCGGGTTGGGTGCGCGGTTGCTTGGGCGTGTTCGCCGCGGTTCGGGACCCGGCCGCGCCGGATGTCTCGATCGTCGGGTGCAACGGCGGCGGTTCCGCGCCGGGTGCGTGGTTGCTTGGGCGTGTTGGCTGCGGTTCGGGACCCGGCCGCGCCTAGTGCATCGGCGGCGGTTTCGGGCTGGGTGCGTGGTTGGTTGGGCGTACGGGTGCAGGCCTACGGCTGAGCGCTTTGCCTGCTGGGCGTGCTGAGGCTCTGGGGGCGGGGCTGGGTTCGGCGGGTTGGCGAGTTGAGCAGGCAAGCTGCGGTTTCGCGACGGGACTGGCGAGTTGGCTGCGTGCGCGGCGTCTGCGTTGCGCGGGCTTGACCCAAATGCGGCGTTCGGTGCGCCTGACGAGCCCAACGTGGCATGGGGGCGAGGTCACTGCGGCGGGCGGTTCGTGAAGGGCTCCTTGAGGGAATCCAAGTCCGTGAAGGAGCCCCTCACGGAGGGCTACGGAACCGGTTCACCCGGGGCTTTCGAGTCCGACATCTTGACACCAAACACCCGCTGCAGCAGGCTCTCCCCGACGCCGCCGCGATGGTCGCCGGCGACCAGGTCTGGACCGATACGCTCTGGAAGTACCTGGCGGGCAACCCTTATGGCGACACCTACTACGGCGAAACCATCAAACTGCTCGTCTACCTGGTGATGTCCGGCAACTACTGGGCCCCGTGACCGCGGACCTGCCCGCGCGGACGGCTAACCAGCGGCGTCCGTGCGGGCGGGCGGGCACTTCCCGCCTGAGGTGGTCAGCAGTTCGAAGTGCCACATCTCGTTCGCGTACACCTGGCACAGGCCGTATTTCTCCCCGTGCTGAATGAGCCAGTCCGCGGCTCGGGTGGGCGCGACATCGACGGCTTTGCCGGACACGTGCGTTGATTTCTCCGGCGTGTTCACGAACTTCCGCGCCTCTTCCAGGCTGCCGTGCTTTTCGATGCCGTCCTCGAGCAGCTTCTGCTGATACTCCTTCGTTCGCCAGCCCGACGCGATGCGAATGTCCACTTTGCGCTGCCGAGCGTCGGTTGCCGCTTCCTGCAACGCTTTCCGCAAGGCCGGATCGAGATTGCCGACCGCCGGGTAGTTCGTGTCGAACGGCGTCAGCGTGACGCCTTCCGGGACACCGCCCTGAGCCGGGTCGTGGTCCGGGTCGCCGTCGAGCGTCGGCAGACCAGAGCACCCGGCGGCGACCAGCGCGGGAAGCAGAAACAGCGCGGCTTTGATCTTGTTCTGCGGCACGCCGCAACTATCGCGAGCGGGTATCCCCGGAACGTTCGGCGAATGTCCGCGCCGCGTAACAGGACCGCATGATCAGGTAACGCCTCAGGCGGTCAGCCCGATCCCCGCTTCCGCGGTGTTGACCAGGAAGGTCAGCGTCTCGTAGAAGTACAGCTCCACAGTGGACGCGTCGTGGCTGGAGTACCCGATGGACAGATCCTGTCCGAAGTGGAGTTCGTAGTCGCCGCCGCGCGTAGACAGCACGCAGGCACCGTTGATCGCGGGCGTGCGGATGAGTTCGCCGTCCACGATCTGCTTCAGGTGTTCCAGCACCGGATAACCGTGGTTGGCCGCCTCGTACGCGGCGGTGAACTCGTCGTCGCTCAGCAGGACGGTGTACGGCCCGGCCACGCCCGCGTCGCGCAGTTCCGCGATCGCGTCGCCGATGGCCTTCGGGTAGCCCGGGGCCTCCGGCGGCAGCGCGATCGGCGAGAGCGACGACGCCGGGCGGATCCCGGTGATGCCCGCCTCGGCGAAACCGTCGAGCACGATTCGGTCCTCGGCGTACGCGATCTGCTGCGCGGCGTCCTTCACCGGCTGCCAGTCCGCGTCCTTCGCGCCCCACTCGACCGAATCGACTTCCTCGCGCGACACCGTGAACGGCACCCGCAGCTCCACGATCCGCTGCGCCGTGCGCAAGCTCGTCGCGACACCGTCGAACTTCCCGCCGACGCGTTCGCGGCGCCCGGTGCCGACGGCGGCGAGCGTCGGGTCACCGGCGACGACGACGTCGACCACCCGGCGCGCCGCGGCGAACTCGGCGAACGTGCGCTTCGCCTCCTCCTCCAGGTCCGCCCACGCGGCGGCGGAGATCGGGGCGAGTTCGCGGTGCAGGTTGTTCATGACCGAGTGCTCCTTCGCAGGCTTCCGATGCCCAGCGACGACCCGGCGGGCGTCGCGGCAGCCGGCGGTTCCGGCTCGGGCGGGGCGGCGTTGGGATCTTCCAGGAAGTCCGCGGTCGGCACGTAGAACAGCGCGCCGGTGTGCGGCGTGGAGAAGTCGAGAATGCGGTCGTACGTGCCCCGCGGCGAACCGACGAACATGTTCTCCAGCATTTTCTCGATCACCGCCGGAGATTTGGTGTAGCCGATGAAATAGGTGCCGAACTCGTCGTGCCCGGGACGGCCGAACGGCATGTTGTCGCGCAGGATGTCGAGTTCGTTGCCCTCGTCGTCGGTGATCACGTTGAGCGCGACGTGCGCGTTGGCCGGCTTTTCCTCGTCCGGCATCTCCACATCGGACAGTTTGCGCCGCCCGATCACCAGCTCCTGCTGTTCGGTGGTGAGCGCGTTCCACGCCCGCATGTCGTGCAGGTACTTCTGCACGACGACGTAACTGCCGCGGTTGAACGGCCCGTCGTCGTCCACCAGCACCGCCTGGTTGACGCCCTTGCCGGTCGGATTCTCCGTGCCGTCGACGAAGCCGAGCACGTCGCGCGCGTCGAAGTACCGGAAGCCCTGCACCTCGTCGAGCACCCGCACCGACCCGCGCAGCCGGTCCATGATCAGCGATTCCAGCTCGAAACACAGGTCGAGCCGGTCGGCGCGGAGGTGGAACAGCAGGTCGGCCCCGGCGGTGACGACGCTCGTGTGCTTCTCGCCGGAGAAGACCGGCAGCTCGTGCAGTTCCGCCGGCCGCGGATCGCCGTATATCCGGTCCCAGGCCGCGGACGAGATCCCGGCGACACAGGTGAGCCCGGCCCCGGCGTCGCGGAAACCGACCGCGCGCTGCAGTCCGGCGAGGTCGGCGAGGAGGTCTTTCGCGGTCTGCTCGGCCCCGGCCTCGACCTGGACCATCAGGAAGATCGCCGCCTTGGTCAACGGCGCGGAAACGGCCTGCGGCTCAGGCGGCTCAAGGTCCCCCGCTTGCACGCTCGCGCACCCCTTCTCGCCCGGTGACCGTCCGAGCGCATCCTAACCACGGATCGGGGGCGGCACCCGGCATCGCCACTCCGCAGGGGTAACCGAGTGGCGCGGCACAAGCGATCTTGTCCGCCTCGACAAGGGCCGGTCAGAACTGACCGCCGCCCGCGTGCACCGTCTGGCCGGTGACCCAGCGGGCCTGGTGCGACGCCAGGAAACCGACGATGTCCGCGATGTCGCCGGGTTCGGCGATCCGGCCGAGCGGGGTCTGTTTCGCGCTGTACTCGACCACGCCCGGAGGACCGTCCGCGAGGAGCGCCTCGGTGCGGACCGCGCCCGGGAGCACGCTGTTCACCGTCACGCCGCGCGGGCCGAGTTCCTTCGCCAGCACGCGCACGAACTGGTCTCCGGCTGCCTTCGCGGCGCCGTAGAGCCCGGTGCCGGGCCGGGCCGTCTGGACCACTCCGCTCGACACCACGACGATCCGGCCGCCGTCGCGCACTCGCCGGGCCGCCTCGCGCAAGGCGACGAAGGTGGGCCGCAAGTTCGTGGCGAAGATCAGGTCGAAGACCTCGTCGGAGGATTCGGCGAGCGGCACGAACCGGGCGATCCCGACGTTGGCGACGACCACGTCGAGACCGCCGAATTCCTGTTCCGTTCGATCGAAAAGGCCGCGCAGCTGAGCGTCGTCGGTGACGTCCGCGCGCAGTGCGACCGCCTCCCCGCCGTCCGCCTGGATCTTGGCGACGACGGCCTCGGCGGAGTCCTGATCGGCGCGGTAGTTGACCGCGACGGAAAACCCGTCCGCGCCCAGCCGTTCCGCGATCGCCCTGCCGATCCCGCGCGAACTCCCGGTGACCAAAGCCGCTTTTCTCCGCACAGCGGCACTCTAGTGGTGCCCGAAGTGGTGTCCCTCATCGGCGAAGCCGTGCGCGGCAAGGAAAACCATCAGCGCCACCGCGAACATCAGCAGAATTCCGACCGCGAGTTTCCGTCGCGGTGCCGCGGCTCCGAATTCCGTCACCAGCTGGTGCCCGGCCAGCAGAAGCAGCGGCTGCCAGCGGGCCCGCGGCGCGGGTGCGGGCAGGTCCGCGACCACCGCGTCCAGCTCGTGCCGGTACTGCGCGGAGTAAACGGCCGTGACCCGTTCCTCCACCTCGGCGAGGGTCAGCCGCCCCTCGCCCGCCGCGTTGTTCAGGTGTTTCGTCGTCTGCTCGCGTTCGGCGTCGGAGCAGCGGACAGGCCGATCTTCAGTCATGCTTTCCTCCCGGATACGGCTGGAAGCAACCGAACCGCCAGCTTGGCGAGCGGTTCGCGGACCACGAGCCCAAGCGCACCGACCGCGGCGCCGACCACGAATCCCGCGAGCACGTCGTGCGGGTAATGCGCCCCGACGTACACCCGCGAAATCCCCATCAGCACCGCGAAAACGAGCGCCCAGAGCCCCCATTTGCGGTTCACCAGCACCAACGCCACCGCGAACGCCGCGACGATGACCGTGTGGTTGCTGGGGAACGCGTAGTCGGTCGGCGGGTCGCACGGCAACAGCGTGTGCACGCCCGGCACCACGCGACACGGCCGGACCTCGGCGAACACCGACTTCAGCACGGTGTCCACGGCGATCGCCACCGCCATCGCGATCGGCACCCACGCCGCGGCCGCCAACGCCGCCGGGCCGCGCGTGCGGGCCCGCCAGAGCAGCGCGAGGATCACCGGCACCACCAGGAACACCCCGTACTCGCTGAACGTCGTGACGATTCCGGCCAGCCAGTGCTGTGACCAGGCGAAATTCGTGACGTCGCGATACCAGCCAGCGTCGATCATCGCGTCGCCCTCTTCCGCGCGCGGACGAGTTCGACCAGCAGCGGGCTCAGCGAAAGCAGCACCACCACGGCGATGATCGGCAGCAGGTAGGTGTCGATGTTGGGCACCGACGCGCCCAGCGCGTACCCGGCTAGGGTCACCCCGACCGTCCACAGCAGACCGCCGACCACCTGCCACAACGCGAATTTCGCGGCGGGCATCCCGGCGATGCCGACGAGCGGGTTCAGCACGGTCCGGACCACCGGGATGAACCGCGCCAGCACCACGGCCTTGCCGAGTCCGTAGCGGGTGAGCAGCGCCGACCCGCGTGCGACCCCCTCGTGCAGGTGCTTGCTGCGCACCCGCACGAGCAGCGCGCCGCCGCCGCGCCGGCCGAGGACGTATCCGGCCTGGGCGCCGAGCAGTGCTCCGGCCGCCGCGGCGACGATCACCGCCGGGAGGGACAGGTGCAGCTTCGCCGAGGCGGCCAGCACCCCCGCGGTGAACAAGAGCGAGTCACCGGGCAGGAAGAAGCCCACGAGCAGACCGGTCTCGGCGAACATCACCGCGAAGACGCCGAGCGGGCCGAACGTGGCCAGCAGCCACTTCGGGTCGAGCATGCCCACCTCCAACTACTACACAACTGTCGAAATTCTACATGAACGTAGTAGTGAGCCGGGCCGCTTCGACAAACAGGTAGAATTTGGACCATGCGCAATGGACGGGGCGAGAGCGTGCGGCGGGCTCCCGGCGAGCTGGAGGCCGAGGTGCTCGCGGTGCTGTGGGAAGCCGACGAGCCGATGTCGGCCACCGCGGTGCAGGAGCGGATCGGCGGCGGGCTGGCCTACACCACCGTCGTCACGATCCTGTCCCGGCTGTTCGACAAGGGCGTGGCGACCCGGGAGAAGCAGGGCCGCTCGTTCACCTACCGCGCCGTCGACGACGAACCCGGGCTCGCCGCCCGCCGGATGAGCAAGGTGCTCGACGCCGAGGCGGACCGCTCCAGCGTGCTGGCGAAATTCGTGTCGAACCTGTCCGAATCGGACGAGGCGGTGCTGCGCGACCTGCTGCGGCAGAACGGCGGCTGACCCGTGAACCTCGACCTGCTCGTTCCCCTGCTGCTGCCACTGGCGTCCTGGCCGGTCGCGCGCTGGGTCGCACCCCGGCTGTCGCCGCGGCTGGGCAGCTGGCTGCTCGCCGGATCCTCGCTGGTGCTGGCCATCGGCAGCACGGCGACGCTCGCGGTGCTCGCCGCCGCGGGTCTGGCGCAGTTGCCACTGGTCGGCGAGCTGGGCGATTTCTCCGCGGTCGCGTTCCACGGGGCCGACGCGGTGAACCTGCCACTCGCCATCGTCTGCGGGGTCGTGCTCGTCGTCGCTGGAGTCGCGTTGGCCCGGACGGCGACGCAGCACGTGCGCTGGCACCGGAAGGTGCACGCCGAGTTGGACACGCACACTCGCGAGGCTGGCGTCGTTCTGCTGCCGGGCGAGGAACCGGTCGCGTTCGCGGTGGCGGGAGGCGGCGGCCGGATCGCGGTGTCCAGCGGGATGCTCTCGGCGCTGGAGCCATCGGAG
Organism: Amycolatopsis orientalis DSM 43388; assembly: GCF_000411975.1. GTDB lineage: Bacteria > Actinomycetota > Actinomycetes > Mycobacteriales > Pseudonocardiaceae > Amycolatopsis > Amycolatopsis orientalis_D. The sequence continues at coordinate 22,788 of NZ_ASXG01000158.1, read as the reverse complement.
CGTCGCGCGCTGCTGGCACACGAAACCGCGCATCTGCGCCTGCGGCACCACGTTTTCGCCGCGATCGTGACGGTCGCGACCACGGTCAACCCGGTGTTGCGTCCGCTCGGCTCGGCGGCTCGGTTCGCGCTGGAACGCTGGGCGGACGAAGCGGCCGCGGACCGCGTCGGCGATCGGAAGCTGGTAGCCACGGCGGTCGCGAAAGCCGCGCTGGCGAGCCGGGCGCAGCCGTCGCTCGCCCTTGCCGCGACCGGTGGGCCGGTGCCGCAACGCGTGCGTGCGCTGCTTTCCGCTCCGTCGTCGGGTTCGCGGCGAAATCCGCTCGCGGCGGTGGCCGTGGCGGTCGTGCTCGGTGCGTGCGCGTGGTCAGCGGCCAGCACGCTCGACGCGGCGACTGATCTGCACTCCGGGCTCGAGACCGCGCAGCACGCCGCTTGCGTGCTCGCGCAGGGGCCCCACGGCGAATCCACGCTCCCGGCATTCCGCCACGAGCACCGGGACTGCACCGAGCGCTGAGCGCCACGCTCCCGGCGCGGCCGCGACGTCGGAGTCGTGCAACAGGATCGTGCCGCCACCGGCCAGTTTTCGGCACACGGTGCGCACGACTGAGCGCGGAGTGGCGCGACTGGTCCAGTCGAATCCCCAGGTACTCCACAAAACGGGCTGAAGGCCGAGCATTCGCGCCGACACCAAGGCGCTCGCGCTGAACACTCCATACGGCGCGCGCAACCACTGCGGCCGAGTGCCAGTCAGGAGTGCGATCAGGTCGACGGTGCGAGTCAGCTCGTCGTGCAAGGCCTTGGGCGAGCGGCGCAGGAAGCAGCGGTGATCCCAGCCGTGCACCGCGATCTCGTGCCCGGCCGCGACCATTTCCCGGCCCAGCTCCGGCGCGGCGGCGAGTTCCCGGCCGAGCACGAAGAAGGTCGCGCGGACGTCGAGCTTCTCCAGCGCGCGGAGGAACCGCGGCGTGGATTCCTTGTTCGGGCCGTCGTCGAAGGTCAGTGCGACATGGCCGGGGTCGCCTTGTCCGGCCAGCCGGGGCGTTCGCAGCCGCGGCACGAACAGCGCCGCCGGTGCGGCATGCGCGACGGCGGCCGCGGCGAGTCCGCGGATCATCCGGCCGCCTTGACCGCGCGGCGCAGCAACCACTCCAGCGCTTCGGTCAGCTCGCCCGGCGAATGCACCCACGGCACAATGCCGTCGTTGTGCAGTACGGCGGCGTTGGCGCGGCCGTGACCGGGTAGGCAGCGGTAGGTCAGCACCGGAAGGCCGGTCGCGAGCGCCTCCGACGTCGTCAACCCGCCCGCGTTCTGCACCACGACGTCGCACGCGCGCAGCAATTCCGGCATCCGGTCGACCCAGCCGAAGACGTGGCGATGCCCGGTCCTCCGCAGCCGCTCGGCCAGCGCTTCGTTGCGGCCGCACACCACGACCGGCTCGACGAGCCCGGTCGCGAGCAGGTCGTCGGCGGTCTGCCCGATCTGGCCGACGCCCCAGGACCCGGCCACCACCACCGCGAGCGGACCGTCGTGCGGGAGACCGAAGGCGAGCCGGAGCCGCATCCGTTCGGTCCTTCCGGTGGCGGGACGGAAGGCCGGCGCGACCAGCGGACGCGAGACAAGCGTGCGACCGGCTCCGAGCGCCCGGGCCTGCCGGGCGGCGGTTTCGTTGGGAGCGACGGTGAGCGTCGCGTCCGGACTGACGCACAGCCGGTGCACCGAGGGGTCCGTGAGGTAGACGACGAGCGGCGCGGTCAGTTCCTTCGACCGCCGCAGCCGAGCGACCGCGTGCGTGGCGAGCGGATAGGTGGACACGACAACGTCGGTGTCCTCTCCGAGCAGCTCCCGCAGGCGCGGGGTGGCGAGCCCGGCGAACCGGCGGGCGGCTCCGGCCAGCGCGGGGGTGCCGAGTGCGCCGAGCAGCCAGTCCCAGCTGCGCGGCACCGTGTTCAGCTGCTGGTGGTAGGCGCCGCAGAGCAGCTCGCCGAGTCTCCCTGGCAGCAGGTCCAGGAAATCGGCGCGCACGACGCGCGCGCCACGGCCGGAAAACCACCGGTCCAGTTCCCTGGCGGCACCGTCGTGCCCGGCCCCGATCCGGGCGGACACGATCACCACGCGGGCCATCGGGCACCTCTTTCTGCTTCTACACAGCTGTAGTAAAACTACAGCGCTGTAGAATGAGAGTCGAGGCCGGCCCACTTCCGGCGATACACCCTCGGTCCGACATTCCGGGCACCTTCCCCCGCAATTGGGGGAAGTGGGTAACCCGTCCAGGTGAGACGCCCGCTACCGTGGGTCTTTAGACCACCGGATGTGGCAGGAAGAGGAACCCCGATGCGTCGCAAGACCTCCAGCGCGCTCCGCGTCGCCCAGGTGCTCCTGGCCGTTGTTTCGCTGCTGGTCCTCGGCGGCACCGCGTTCGCGTGGTCGAAGCTGAACCAGATCACCGACGGCCTGGCCAGGTCGGATGTGATCGGCTCCGGCTCGAACTCGCCGATGGACGAGCAGAACATCCTGCTGGTCGGCCTCGACACGCGCACCGACGCGGAGGGCAATCCGCTGCCCGACGACGTGCTCGACCAGCTGCACGCGGGCGGTGCCGAGGACGGCGGCGACACGACCGACACGATGATCGTCGTGCACATCCCGGCGGGCGGCGGGAACGCCACGGCCTTCTCGATCCCGCGCGACTCGTATGTCCAGCTTGCCGGGAAGTTCGGGAAGCACAAGATCAATTCGGCTTACACCTACGGGCAGACCGCGCGGAAGAACGAGCTCAAGGCGCAGGGCGAATCCGGGGCGCAGCTGGAGACCGATTCGGCGCAGGCCGGGGCCAAGACGGCGATCGAGACCGTGCAGCAGTTGACCGGACTGAAGATCACGCATTACGCGGCGGTCAACCTGGCCGGGTTCTACTACGTGAGCCAGGCGGTCGGCGGGGTGCCGGTTTGTCTCAAGGCTCCGGTTCGGGACAGTTACTCCGGGGCTAATTTCCCGGCTGGACCGCAGAATGTCTCCGGGGCGCAGGCCCTGCAGTTCGTCCGGCAGCGGCACGGGTTGCCCAACGGGGACTTGGACCGGATCAAGCGGCAGCAGGTTTTCATGGCCAGCATGGCCAAAACGATCCTTTCCGCCGGGACGCTGACCGATCCGGGCAAGCTGGACGCGTTGATCGGGGCGGTCAAGAAGGCCGTTGTTGTCGATACCAACTGGGATTTGCTGGCGTTCGCGCAGCAACTGCACGGGATGAGCGCGGGGAGCATCAACTTCGTGACCGTGCCGGTGGTCAGTATTACCTTGAAGACGCCCAATGACGGGGACGCCGTGCAGGTGGATCCTCAGCAGGTGCAGCGGTTTATTCAGGAGCAGACTGGGGCTTCTCCTGCCGCACCGTCTTCTTCCGCTTCCGCGCCGCCGACTTCTGCTGGCGGGGATCCGGCGTTGGGTGCGTATGTGGTGGACGTGCGCAACTCGTCTGGGGTGGATGGGTTGGCCAATCGCGTCGCGGACAAGCTTGCCGCTGCTGGATATCAGCGGGGGTCGGTGAGCAATAGCGCTACTCGGCGGACTTCGACCGTTTATTACGGGCGGGGGCAGCGTAGTCAGGCTGAGGTTATCGCGCAGAAGCTCGGCGGGGTTGCGGTGGCTTCCGACAGTTCGCTGGACAAGGATCATTTCCGGGTTTATTTGGGGCAGAAGTATTCGGATGATTCTGGGGTGCATCCGGCTGCTGCTCCGGAGGTCGCTCCGGCGGCCGCTCCGGTGGTCGCGCCGGTGGGGATGGAGGCTCCGGGTGGGGGTGCGGCGGAGATTACCGCTGATGGGGTTACTTGTGTGAACTGACTGCTCGTGCTTCGCACATCGCCCCGAGGGGTTGGCGTGGGGCACCCCGAAGCTTGATTGTGCTGACGGTTCAGGGGTGCTTGTCAAGGCGGGAAAGCGTGCCTTGACAAGCACCCCTGAACCGCAGAGAGGCTTCGTATCGGGGTGCGGGGGTGGGGTGGGTGCCTCGATGAGTTGGGTGCGGCGGTTGCGGTTCTGGGGGTGAGTGGGGCTAGCGCCCCAAGGTGGCATTGGGCCTAGCCCGGCGGCGGGGCGGCGGCGCGGCGGGGGCGTGAAGGGCCCCTTGAGGGAATCTAAGTCCGTGAAGGGGCCCCTCACGGAAAGCGGCGGGCCGCGAGGGGAACCCTCAGGGAATCAGAATCCGTGAAGGTGGCCCTCACCGGCGTGGCTAGCGGGTCGTGAAGGGCCCCTTGAGGGAATGCAAGTCCGTGAAGGGGCCCCTCACGGAAAGCGGCGGGCCGTGAGGGGAACCTGAGGGAATCTGGGGCCGTGAAGGGGCCCCTCACGGAAAGGGAGAGCCGCCCGAGGTCGCAGGAGCCTGTCACGGGCTCCGGCGGAAGCACGGGCCAGGAAAGCAAAACGGGCCGGTCCTGCCGGACCGGCCCGTTGCTAACGCGGGTGACGCGGTGAATCAGGCGTTGCTGCGCCGGCGGCGGACGACCAGCAGCATCGCGCCACCGGCGACCACCAAGGCCGCGCCGATGCCGATGGGCAGGGCGGCGTTCACGCCGGTGTTCGCCAGCGGGGCCTGGCCCGAGGTGTTGCCGGCCGCGGGGGCGGTCGTCGCGGGAGCGGTGGTGACCGGGCCCGTTTCGGTCCAGGTGCCGGTCGCGGCGGCCTCGACGCTGCTCTTCTGCGACTGGGCCACGATCAGCGACTGCGCCGGCTTGTCCGCGTAGTTCTTGGCCACGAACAGGCGGCCGGTGTTGACGTCGCCCGCGGCCTTCACCGCGAGTTCGGCCGTGCCGGGCTGCGCGTCCTTCGGGACGTCCAGGAACAGCTTCGTGCCGTTCTTGATCGCCGAGGACTTGATCTCCTCGCCGTTCTCGCCGACGATCTTCACGCCCTCGGGGAGCTTGCTCGTGAAGTCGGTGATGGTGCCGGTGGTGGCGACGGTGAACGGACCGATCTTCGTGCCCGCTTCGCCGGACGCCTTGGCCGGCGTGATGCTCAGCGCCGGCTTCGTCTCCTCGACACCGGTGTTGGCGTCGCCGGTCAGGTAGTCATACAGCGCGACGACGTCAGCCGCCTCGTCCTCGGAACCGTTGGCCAGCGGGTTCTTCTCGTCGAGGTCCTTGCCGTCGCTGTAGTGCCACACCGCGGCCTGGGTCGCGGTCAGCGCTTCCTTCGCGGACAGACCGTCGTGGAGCTTGACGCCCTTGTCGGTCAGCGTCTTCTCCAGGGACGCGACATCCTCGGACGGGTAGCTGTGGTGCAGCACCCAGTTGATGTTCTTGTTGTTCTTGCGGAACGGCGACTTCGCGTCGGGGTAGTCGTTCCAGGCGTGCTCGACCATCGTCTCGCCGAACCGCGCGCCGACCTCGATCTGCACGCAGTACATCTTCGAGACGGCACCGTCGGACAGCTTCAGGTTGAACAGCGTCGTCTGAACCGTGCCCTTGTCGGCGATGTTGACGTCGAAGCCCGACGTGCCGCCGTGTTCCAGCGTGCCCGAGGCCGCGCCGCTGCGCGCCGACGGGGCGTTGTCGTCCGCGAGGGCGACCGGCGCGGCGATCATGAGCGCCGCTGCCGCGGACGCCACCGCGGCCCCTCCCCGGACCAGAATTGACCTGCCGTGCATGCTTTCTCCCATCGAGTCCCGAACCACGAACGACGGACCGCGTGAGACCACACATCTCCCCGACCACGACGGCCACCAATTCGGGTGAAGAATCCACCCAGTCAAGCGATGGCGAAGCATACACAGGGCTCACATACCTACTTTCGGTGGTCCCCCGACTGCGCATTCGTACCTGCAGTCGGAGTCGTTCCTCCTCTTGCGTTGCTCTGGGTAGGTGTGCGAAGAGCTGCGGAAACCCGGTGGAGCGCGCCGGGGAAAGGGCAGGCGACGAGCTTCGGCGGGCGTGCTGGCCGCCTTCGAGCGCACCGGGCGTTCCGGTTCTGCGAGAAGGCGGGACTTAGGGCGACTGCGAGCGCGGGCGAGAATTCATCCAGCGTTTCCTCGACTCGTTGCTCGCCGCATGTGCAGGCAGCGTCCTTTCCGCGCCGGGTCGGCCCGCGATGGCCGTGACCCGCTCAGTTGACGAGGTTCTCCAGCGGCTCGCCTTTCGCGTAATGCGCGAGCTGCCGTTCCGCCAGCCGCTTCGCCCGCGGGTAGAACGAGTCCGAACCGCCCGCGATGTGCGGGGTGATGATCGCGCCGTCGAGGGTCCACAGAGGATGGTCGGCGGGCAGCGGCTCCGGGTCGACGACGTCGAGCGCCGCGCGCAGGCGGCCGGCGGCGACCTCGGCGGCGAGTGCCTCGGTGTCCACGGCGGTGCCGCGGCCGACGTTCACCACCAGCGCGGTGTCCGGCAGCAGAGCCAGTTCCGCGGCGCCGAAGAGGCCGCGCGTCCGCGGGGTGTCGGGCAGGACCAGCACCACGATGTCCGCGGTCGGCAGGAGTTCCGGCAGTTCGTCGATGCCGTGCACGCCGGAGCGGGCGGTGCTGGCGACCCGGACGACCTCGGCCTCGCCCGCCTCCAGGTATCGCTCGATGGCCCGGCCGATCGAGCCGTAGCCGACCAGCAGGACGCGGCAGTCGGCGAGCGAGCGCGTGTGCACCCGGTCCCACGAACCGGTCCGCTGCTGCGCGAACCAGCGCGGGAAATACCGTTGCGCGGCAAGGATCAGCGCGAGCGCGTGCTCGGCGACGCTGAGGTCGTGCAGGCCCCGGCCGTTCGCCAGCCGTACCCCGGACGGGACGAGCGGCAGCAGATTGTCGTAGCCGGCGGAAAGCGTCTGGACCACGCGCAGCGACGGCAGTTCCGGGATCAGTTTCGCGGCCGCCGGGCCCTGGTCGTAGGGCAGGACGTAGAACTCGACGTCGCCGAGGCCGTCCGGCGGGGCGCCGCGGCCGTCCCAGACGACCGCGTCCAGTTCGGCCGGAACGGAAATGTCGGACCAGGGCAGGAGTACACGCGCGGTCATGCTCGCCTTTCCTTCGTCTTCGCCGGAACCGCGAGCACCAGCACCGCGGCCGCGGCCATTGTCCCCGCCAGCATCAAGAACGCGGCGGCCGTGCTGCCGGTGGCGTGTTCGAGCCAGCCGACCAGGTAGGTCCCGAGGAACCCGCCGAGCGCGCCGGCGGCGTTGACCACCGCCACCGCCACTCCGGCGGTCCGCTGCGGCAGGAGTTCGGAAATCATCGCGAAGAACGGGCCGTACGGCGCGTAGAGAGCCACCGCGGCAATCGCCAGCAGCACGAACGCCCACCAGAAATGCTGCTTTCCCAAGAGGTACGAACCGTAGAACGCGACCGCGCCGGCGAGCAGCCACGGCCAGACGAACCGGCGGCGCGCTCCGGACCGGTCCGAGCCGCGCGAGTTGATCAGCATCGCCACCACGGCGAACGCGTACGGGATCGCCGACAGCAAACCGGTCGCGCCGATCCCGGCCGACGAACCCGCCTTGACAATCGAGGGCAGCCAGAACACGAAGCCGTAAACCCCGATGCTCCACAACAGATACTGCGCCGCCAGCAGCAGAACCGCCTTGGAGCGCAACACTTCCCGCACCGGACGCTCCGCCGGCACCGGCAGCTGCGCCTGTTCGGCGGCGATCGCGGCCTCGACCGCGTCGCGACCGGCCGGGTCGAGCCACGGCGTGTCGGCGGGCCGGTCGCGAACCTGCGCACGGAACACGAAAGCCCAGATCAGCGCCGGAATGCCCTCGATGATGAACATGCCGCGCCAGGACGTGGCCTCGATCAAGTACCCGGACGCCGCCGACAGCCACATCACCGTGACCGGGTTGCCCAGGATCAGGAAGGCGTTGGCCCGGCCGCGCTCGGCCTTCGTGAACCACCGCGCGAGCAGCACGACGAGCGCGGGCAGCACCGCCGCTTCGACCGCGCCGAGCAGGAACCGGACCCCGATCAGCACCGACACCGAACTGAGCAGTCCCTGCGCCGTCGCCAGCACGCCCCAGGCGAGCACCGACCAGAAGATCAGGCTGCGCACGCTGCGGCGATCGGCGTAGAGCACGCCGGGGACCTGCAGCAGGAAGTAGCCGAGGAAGAACGACGCGCCGATCAGGCCGGACGTCGTGCTCGTGAGATGCAGTTCCTCGGCCATGCCGCCCGCGGTCGCGATCGAAAAGTTCGACCGGTCGAGGTAGGCGAGGCTGTAGGTGACGAAGACGATCGGGATCAGCCGCAGCCAGCGCTGCCTCCCGAGCGTGCCCGCCTGCTCGACGGTGTTCATCCGGTACTCCTGTCGCCGCTGACCCAAGTCCTTGACGCGCTTTCCGTAATCTGGAAAGCTATTCCGCAATGCGGTGAGAGGCAGTGTGCGTCGCCGCGCGCGGGACGTCAAGGGGGTCCGATGGCGGACATGGTCGGCAAGGCTTTGCGGGTGCTGTCGCTGCTCGGCGGCTACCCCGAGGGCGTGCCGCTGTCCGAGCTGGCGCGGGCTGCCGGGTATCCGGTGAGCACCACGCATCGGCTGCTCAGTTCCTTGCAGAGCGAGGGATTCGCGCGCAACGACCCGGTGTCGAAGCGGTATTCGCTGGGGCTGCGGTTGTTCGAGCTTGGCCAGTCGGTGTCGCAGGCGCGCGGGTTCGCCGGCGTGGCGCTGCCGGTGATGCAGAAGCTGTCCGCGGAGACCGGCGAGCCGACGCTGCTGGCGGTCCTCGACGGGCACAACCAGGTTTACGTGCATTCGGTGCAGGGGTCGCAGCGGCTGCAGATCCGCGGCGAACCGGGCGCGCGCGGCCCGCTGCACTGCACGTCGATGGGCAAATGCCTGGTCGCGTTCGCGCCGAACCGGGACGAGCTGGTCGCTTCGCTCGAACTGCCCGCGCTAGGCCCGCGCACGATCACCGAGCGGGAGGCGTTCGCGGCGGAAATCGCGGCGGTGCGCGAACGGGGTTTCGCGATCGCCGACGAGGAACACGAGGAAGGCATCCGCGCGGTCGGCGTTCCGATCCGGACCCCGGACGGGACCGCGATCGCCGCGTTGTCCACCGCGGCCCCGGCTTACCGGTTGACCGTGGCGCAGCTGGAGGAGTTCGTGCCCGCTTTGCGTGCGGCGGCACGGGAATTGGCGGCGTTGCTGCCCCGGTGAAGTCGTGCGTGTTTATGCCGGTTCTAACCGGCATCGGCGCTCACGAGCCGATCTGTTCGCGGATCCACGAGACGAGCTGGTCCACGCGCGCCGCGGTTTCGATGCCGGGCGAAGGACAGTCCGGACCGAAGTTCTCGACCGCGATCAGCGTGTTCTTGCCCTTCACCGGCGCGAAAAACGGCGAGCCCGAGTCGTCCGGGCACGGGCTGTTCTCGACCGTCCGCTTCTTCAGCGGCTCCAGGGTGATCTCGTCCTTGCGCACTTCGTCCACCTGGAAGTCGCCGCGTTTGAGGTGGTCGGTCTGCACGATGACCTTCGAGGACAGCGAACCCCAGCCGACGAACGTGGTGTGCTCGCCCGGTTCCGGCGGACCGTCCGGGAGCGCGAGCGGTTCGATGTCGGTGACCGGCTCGGACAGCTTGGCGAGCGCGAGGTCGTTGACCGCGGACTGGCGCGTGTCCACGATCGTCAGCACGTGCCCGCGCGGATCGGAGTCGGTGAGCTTCCCGATCGCGGCGGTCATCGTGTAGCCGGGTTTGCCGCTGACCCGCGTGCCGTCGAGGTCGTGGAAGCAGTGGCCCGCGGTGACGACCCACTGCGGGGCGATCAGCGAACCGCTGCACCCGCCGGTGCGGACGCCGCCGCCCTTCTCCGGAATGTCCTTCGAGGACAGTTTGACGCTGAACGGAGTCGGGTGGTCGGGCAGCGCGGGCGGCGGCGCGGAGGCCTGCCCCTTGCCGCCGGTGTTGCCCGGGCCCCCGCTGACCGTGCTGCTGGCGTTGCCCGCGTTGCCGCCGGCGCTGCGCGCGACGGCAACGTTCGACACCGGCTTCGCGGTGTCGGCTTCCGCGGTCCGGTGCAGGCCGACGTAGGCTCCGGCGAGCCCGGCCCCCAGGACCGTGGCCGCTGCCACGGCGCCCAGCCGAAGGCTCGCCCGCTGAGCGGAACGTGACTTTGCGTGCACCACGGGGTCCAAGATAGCGAAGTTGTTAAGCCGAATGAGTGAGTGTGCCCGATTAATCCGATGACCAGGGTAGAAACTGCCGCGGTCGATACGCGGGGTTCGGACTTGATCACGGAATGCTCACGACGTGGGGGCGTTTTGCCTGGACGCTGGGCCATTCGGCGGCGGCGACCGGATTGTGGGAGTTGCTCCCGGTCAGTGGGACAGGTGCGGCGGACGAGGTCCAGTCCAGTCGGCCATCGCTCTCCGTCGCCGCGGCCGCGTCCGGATTGGTCCGGACGACGGCGCGCGGCTTGGCGTTCGATCCGCCGCGGGCCAGTTGTTCCTATTCTCGGAGGCCGATGGCGTCGATGGGCTTGACACGCAAGGCGACCCGCGTGGACAGACCGAGCGAGACCAGGCTGAGCAGGAACGCTCCGGCGAGGATTCCGCCGAACACCGCCGGCGTGCCGGACGGCAGCGGAGTTTCCCGCAGGGCAAGATTGAGCAGTGCCAACGGAATTGCTGCCACCACAGTGCCGAGCAAGGCCGCGATACCCGGCGGTCGTCAAGGCTTCCAGGCGCATCATCCGGACGACCTGGCCTCGCGTGGTGCCGATGAGCCGCAGCAGGGCGAACTCCCGCGATCGCTGCGCGGTGGTCATCACCAGCGTGTTGGCCACGGAAATCACCACCGCGTGGTGGAAGGCGGCACGGCGATGGACCCGGAGGTGGTGACCCAGCTGCTGGCGCACCGCCGCGATCCGCTCGACGCGCTGACCGCGCGCGAGCGCGAGGTGCTCGGGTTGATGGCGGAGGGCTACAACAACGCCACGATCGCGGAACTTCTGGTGGTGAGCGACGGAACGGTGCTCAAGCACATCCGCAACATTTTCGCGAAGCTGGGCTTGCCGGAGGACAGCGGGCACCGGCGGGTGCTGGCGGTGCTGGCTTATCTGAACGGGAAGAGGTAGCGCAGGCGCTACCACGAAGTGGGGGGTCTACGGCGTGGTCGCCGCCCTCGGCGCTCCATAGTGTTCTCGGCATGGAGACTTCCCCGAGCCGCACCGCTGGCGGCGCTGTTGTGACTACCTTGCTGTGGCTGGCTTTTCTCGCCGGCGCCGCCGTCAATTCGATCGGCCAGTTCGCCGGGCTGGCGGACATTTACCGCTACCTCGGCGGCGGAGTGGCGGTGGTGTGCTTGGTGCTGCTGATCGGGCGTTTTATGGCCCGACGCAAGGATTGACCCGGCTGGAGGGGCTGGGCAGCGAATGCCCAGCCCCTCCCGCGTCAGGACACCTTGGGCGTCGCCCGGGCACCGAAGTGCAGGTACGGCTCCCCCGTCGGCAGGGTGTAGAACAGCACCGGCGTCCAGAACTGCCCGCCCGGCATGCGGAGCAGGAACAGCGTGTCCGAGACCGCTTCCAGGTCGTATTCGTGGACGTTGTCTGGCATCATTTCGGCCAGCGGTCCGGTCACCGTGTAGATGACGCGCAGTCCGCCCTCGCGCTCCACGACCTCGATGTGCGCGCCCGCCCGTTCGTAGACGCCCAGGTGGCGGCTCGCGTCCACCTTCACCGGCGTGGCCGGGGGTTCGAGCGGGCGCGGCATCGCGACGTCGGCCAGTTCGGCGAAGATTTCCCGGTACAGCTCGGTGTACAGGTCCCGCGCGTGGCCGCCGTTGGTCAGCAGGGTGACCGCGAGGCCCGCGTCCGGCAGCAGGCGCAGGAACGCCGACTGCCCGATGGTGTTGCCGTCGTGGCCGATGACGCGGCGGCCGCCCCACTCGTCGCGGATCCAGCCGAGGCCCCACGAATCGCCGAGGGTGTGCTTGTCCGGGACGTCGGCCTGCTTCTCCGCCATCGCCTTGGCCGATTCCGCCGACAGGATCCGCGTGCCGTCCGCGGTCAGGCCGCCGGTGAGGTGCAGGCGGGCGAAGGCGAGGACGTCCGCGGCGCGCGCGGTGATCAGCCCGGCCGGTCCGGCCGAGCGGGGCAGTTGCCAGACCGGGGCCGGGGCCGGCTCTTCGCCGTCCGGCGAGACGTGTCCGACCGCGGCACGGAACAGCAGCGCCTCTTCCGGCAGCGTGACGGTGTGGGTGAGGCCGAGCGGCGTGTACAGTTTCTCCCGCATCGCGGCGTCCCAGGTCTTCCCGGTGAGCTTCTCGATGACCCGGCCCATGAGGATGAACCCTGAGTTGCAGTAGGAGAAAGTCGCGCCGAGAGGATGGTTCTGCGCGGCGTCCTCCAGCAGGTCGACATACTTCTCGACGCAATCGTCGCCGCGGCCGGTGTCGGTGAAGATGTCGCCGTCGATGCCACTGGTGTGCGTCAGCAGATGCCGCATGGTGACGCGCTTGGCCACTTCCGGATCGGACAGCCGCAGTTCGGGCAGCACGTCGATGATCGGCGCGTCGAGGTCGAGCAGGCCCTGGTCGACGAGTTGCATCACCACGGTCGACGTCCACACCTTGGAGATCGAGCCGATCTGGAACAGCGAATCCTCGGTGACCTCGACCCCGGTCGTCTTGCTCAGCACGCCGTGGGTCGCGAAGACCTCCTCGCCGGTGTCGACGCGCAGGATTCCCAGCGACGCACCGGGAACGTCGTACTTGCGCGCCAGTTCCGCGAGCCGCCGGCTCCAGTGCGCGGCCTCGATCGGCACCCGCGAGCCCGCGTACTGCTCGACCCAGTCGACCACGCGCCGGTTGTAGTCGGCCCGGTGCGACGGCGGACCGTCCAAAATGAACAGATGCGCGCCGCCCGGGTACAGCACCAGCCGGGTCGGCACATCGCGCTCGCGCAGTGCGGTGAACCACTGCTCAGCCTGCCCGACCGGGCACCGGACGTCCTCGCCGCCGTGCAGAATCAACGTCGGGGTGCGGACGTTCTCGACCTGCGCGTGCGGCGAGGATTTCTCGTACTTGCCCCACGAGAGTCCGGCGAATTCGTTGACTGCCATGAAATGCCCGCCGTCGGACGTACCCGCCAGACTGGTCAGGTCGCTCACCACCCCACCGGCCACGGCAGCGGCGAAGCGGTCGTCGCGGCTGGTCAGGTAGCAGGTCATATAACCGCCGTAGCTGTAGCCGGTGACGGCGAGCCGGTCCGGATCGGCCAGGCCTTCGGCGATGAGTTGATCGATCGGCTCGAGGAAGTCCGGCGCGTCCGCGTGTCCCCACGCGCCGATCGCCGCGTTGTAAAACGCTTCGCCGTACCCGTCGCTGGCTCGCGGGTTGATCAGCAGCACTGCCCAGCCGCGTTCAGCAAGGGTTTGGTGGTACAGGTGAATCGAGTCCGCGGCACCGTTCCAGGCGTTGTGCGGACCGCCGTGGATGTCGAGCAGCAGCGGCTGGGGGCCGGTGCGTTCGGGGTCGCGGATGAGCCAGCCCTGCACGACGGTGCCGTCGCTGATGGTGAATTCACGCGACTCACGAGCGAACAATTCCACTTCGGACACTGCATCGCCGTGCTTCGTGCGCACGTCGACCTTGCCCGTGACGCGGTCGAGAACGGCGACCTCGCCGAAGGAATCGGCGGTAGCCAACACGATCGCGGCCTGATCGCCGACCAGGTCCATTCCGGACACCACGTTGCCCTCGCCGGTCAGCACCGCACGCGGTTCGCCGCCGGCAACGTCCACTTCGTACAGATGGGTGCAGCCGCGGTCGCGGATCGCGAACAGCACGACGTCGCCCGCCGCGGTCAGTTGCGGGAGGGCACCCGGGTAACCGGGGCCGCCGGGCATCACGTTGCGGTCGAGGCTGGCGGCCAGGTCGACTGTCTCGCCGCCGTCCAGCGGAACGCGCAGCAGACCGAGGTGTCCGGTCGCGGTGTCGGTGCGGCTGACCACCAGCAGCGCCTTGCCGTCCCTGGTCCAGTCGACCGTGCCCGCCATGCCCTGGTCGGTGCCGACCAGGCGCGGTTCGGCGTTGCGTTCGGTCACGTCGAGGACGTAGGCGGCGGCCCGGAAGGTGAGGTCGGCGTCGTCGTCCAGGGCCGCGGTGAACGCGACGTGCGTGCCGTCGGGCGACCAGGCGGGCTGGCCCGCGTGCCAGTCGCCGAAGGTGCGCTGCTCGACTTCGCCGGTCGCGAGGTCGAGGACGTGCACGTGGCCGCGGAGCGTCTTCAGCAGGCCCGGACCGTCGGACTTGTAGTCCAGCCGCTCGGCGACGATCGGCGTGTTCGCCGGCGGCTCTTCGACCACCGCGGCGAGGTCGACCGCCGCGGAGAACGCGATCTTGCTGCCGTCCGGGCTCCACACCGGGGCGCCCGCGCCGAGCGGGAGCTTGGTGAGCTGCTCGGCCTCGCCGCCGTCCGCCGGGAGGGCCCAAACCTGCGGCGGACCGTCCTGGGCGCGCAGGAACGCGAGGCGGGAACCGTCCGGAGACCAGGCGGGCGCCGCGTCCGCGTTGCCGCGGGTGAGCTGGCGGGCTTCTCCGGAGGAGGCGCCGACTGTCCAGAGCGCGTCGACGTTCCGGTCCTCCTCCCGGTCCGCGGTCCGGACCACGTAGGCGATCCGGCTGCGGTCCGGCGAGAGCGCGGGCTGGCTGGGCGCGGCGAGGTCGTAAAGGTCGTCGATGCCGAGACGGCGGGTCATACGCTGGCTCCTTGGGAAATCGCGGGCTCGTGGCCCTCGGATTCAGTGAAGTGGCAGGCTGCGGCGTGCTTGCGGGTCGCGGCGCCGTCGGCCGGATCGGTCCGGAGGCAGATCTCGCGGTCGCTCCGCGCGAGCGGGCCGACCGGGCAGCGCGGGTGATACCGGCAGCCGGCCGGCGGGTGGTGCGGATCCGGCGGTTCCGCGTCCGCGGTCGGGCCGGGTTCGAGGTCGAACAGCGGCTTGTGCGCCGAGGGCGCGGCATCGAGCAGATCGCGGGTGTAGGGGTGTCGCGGATCGGTGAGCACTTGATGTGCCGGTCCGGCCTCGACAATCCGCCCGAGATACATCACCGCGACGAAATCGCTGAGATACCGGATCACGGCGAGGTTGTGCGAAATGAACAGCATCGACAAATCGAGTTGCCGCTGCACCGAGCGCACGAGGTTGAGCACCGCGCCCTGCACCGAAACGTCGAGCGCCGAGGTGATCTCGTCGGCGATCAGCGCCTGCGGACGGCCCGCGAGCGCCCGGGCGAGCGCGACCCGTTGCCGCTGCCCGCCGGACAGCTGGCCGGGCAGGTGCGCGGCCCGTTCCGGATCGAGATTGACCAGTTCCAGCAACCGGGCGACCTCGGCTCGGCGGTCCGTCCCGCGCGGCATGGCTTCGGCGATCGACTCGCCGATGGTCATCCGCGGGTTGAGCGAGGAATACGGATCCTGGAACACCATCTGCAGCGGACGCCGGCGCGGCAGTTTCCGCACGTCCACGCCGCCGAGCAGCACGCGTCCGGCGCTCACCGGCGACAAGCCGACGGCCGCCCGGGCGAGCGTCGATTTGCCCGACCCGGATTCGCCCACCAGGCCGACGACCTTGCCCGCCGGGACGGTCAGCGAAACTCCGTCGACCGCGGTGAGCCCGCGTCGTCCGCCGTACCGGACGCTGACCGAATCGAACGCCAGCTCGCTCATTCCGCCCCTCCCGCCACGACCGCCGCGACCGCTGTTTCCGACCCTGCCGCATCCGGATGCCAGCACGCCACCCGATGTTCCGGCGCGAGCACAGTCAGTTCCGGGTCCTCCTCGCGACACCGCTCGGTCGCCACCGGGCAGCGGTTGGCGAATGCGCAGCCGGACGGCAGCCGGTCGGGTTCCGGCGGACGACCGGGGATCACCGCGAGCGGCGCGTCCGGGTCCGTCTCCAGGTCGAGCGTCGTGGCCAGCAGCGCCCGCGTGTACGGATGCCGCGTCGCGAGGTCCGGTCCGGCGGCGGGCAGATCTTCCACGATCCGTCCGGCGTACATCACCAGAATCCGTTCGCAGGTCTGGGAAACGACCGCGATGTCGTGGCTGATCAGGATGACCGCGGTGTCCCGTTCGGCGCGGGTCTGGGCCAGCAGCCGCAGCAGCTGCCGTTGCACGGTCACGTCCAGCGCGGTCGTGGGTTCGTCGGCGATGATCAGCCGCGGGTCGCCCATCAGTCCCATGCCGATCATCGCGCGCTGCCGCATGCCGCCGGAAAACTCGTGCGGGTACTGCATCGCCCGCCGTTCCGCGGCCGGAATCCGCACCGCGCGCAGCCGGTCGACCGCCCGCTCGAACGCCTTGGCCCGGGAAAGCCCGTGGTGCTGCTCGGAAACCTCGGCGAGCTGACGGCCGATCCGCCGGGTCGGGTTGAACGACGTCATCGGGTCCTGGAACACCATCGCCAGCGACGTCCCGAGCAGCGTCCGCAATTCGCGCTCCGGTGTGGTGAGCACCGGAGTTCCGGCGAAGTCCAGCCGGTCCGCGGTCACGCGACCCGGCGCTTCGATCAGCCGCGACACCGCCAGCCCGGTCAAGCTCTTGCCGGAACCGGATTCGCCGACGACCCCGATCACTTCGCCCGCCCGCACGGTGAAGCTCACCCCGCGCACCGGCACCGTCCAGCCGGCCGGCCGGGGGAACGCGACTTCCAGGTTCTCGACCACCAGCACGGCCTCGTCCGCCGCCGCGGTATCCACTGTGGACTTGCGCCGGATTCGCGGACCCAGCCGCGGCAACCGCGTCCGCACGCCGATCACCCCGGCGACCGTCTCGCCGAACAGGTTGAACGCCAGGCCCGCGATGACCACCGCGACCCCGGGGGCGAGCGCCGCGGCCGGGTTGACGTAAATGCCGTTCAGCCCCTCGTTGAGCAGCCGTCCCCAGTCGTATTCCGGGGCCTGCACGCCGATTCCGAGGAACGACAGCCCGGAGAACGCCAGCAGCGAACCACCGGCGCCGAGGGTGGCGTTGATCGCCAGCGGCTCTCCGATGTTCGGCAGGATGTGCCGGAACAGCAACCGGATCCGGCCCACTCCGGCGACCCGGGCGGCGGACACGAAATCCCGCCCGGCCACCGAAGCCGACAACGTCTGCGTCAGCCGGGCGAACTGCGGGGCCAGCGCGAACCCGATCGCCATCACCGCGCCTTGGGTGCCCACGCCGAAAATCACCGCGAAGAACAGCACCAGCAGCAGGCCGGGGAACGCGACCGCGATGTTCACCGCCGCCGTCAGCAGCCGGCCGAGCGGACGCGGCAGCACCGCGGGCAGCATGCCGAGCACCAGGCCGGTCACGACGCCGAGCGCGGCGGCCAGCAGCGCCAGCACCACCGAAAGCCGGGTCGCCACGAGCACGCGGTAGAAGATGTCGCGGCCCAATTCGTCCGTGCCGACCAGATGAGCGCCCGACGGGCCCTGGCTGATCGCGTTCGTGTCGATCGCCGAAGCCGCGTCCCGCCACAGGATCGGGCCCAGCACCGCGAGCACGAGCACCAGCACGAGCAGGACGGCGGCGAACGCGCCGAGCGGGGTGCGCACGGCGGCCAGCCACTGTTGTCCGCGCCGTTTCGCCATCTCAGTTCTCCCGGATCGTCGAACGCGGATCGAGAATCGCCAGCAGCAGGTCCACGACGAGGTTCACCAGCAGCACGCCGATGCCGTACACGAGCACGATTCCCTGCACCAGCGGGTAGTCCTTCTGCAGAATGGATTGCGAGATCGTCGAACCGAGACCGGGCCAGGCGAAGACGTTCTCCACCAGCACGGTGCCCGCGACGAGGCTGGTCAGCATCAGGCCGCCGAGCGTGAGGGTCGCGGTCAGCGCGTTCGGCAGCGCGTGGCGCAGGTAAATCAGCCGGGCAGGCAGCCGTTTCGCCCGCGCGGTGCGGACGAAATCGTTGCCCAGCACCGAAAGCGTCTCGACCCGGACAATCCGGGACAGCGTCGAGGCCGGGCCCAGCGCCAGCGCGATGATCGGCAGCACCAGCGAGCCCGCGCCGTCGTGCCCGGCCACCGGGAACCAGCCGAGCTGCACCGCGAAGAACGCCACCAGCGCCACTGCGACCAGGAACTCCGGGATCGCGGCGAACAGCACGGTGGTCGAGGTGAACCCCAGCTCGGCGCCGCGGTGCCGGCCGCCGCGGGTGAGCACGGCGAACGTCAGGCCGAGCGGAATCGCCAGCCCGATGACCACCGCGAACGCGGGCAACGCCAGTTGCAGGGTCGCCGGGAGCCGGTCGGAGATGACGTCGCCGACGGGTTGCCCGGTCAGCATGGACGTGCCGAAATCGCCGCGGAACAGCCCGCCGAAATAATCGAGATACTGCTGCCACAGCGGATGATCCAGCCCGAGCGCGGCACGCCGGGCGTTGACCAGTTCGATCGGCGCGGTCAGGCCGAGCGCCGCGCGCACCGGATCGCCCGGGATCAGCTGGATCATCAGGAACGCCATGGTCACCAGCACCCACAGCGACACCACGAACCGCCCGAGGCGGCGGGCGCCGAAGGTCAGCCAGGGACTGACCTTCGGGCCCGTTACGGCGATCGCGCCGGTCATCAGGCGTACATCCGGATGGACGCCGGCGTCAGGTAGCCGTTGACGATCTCGAACTTCGCGTTGCTGCCGTAGGTCGGGATCACCGAGTTCGCGAACTGCACGACGTCCTGCTTCTCGAACAGCGCCGATTCCGCGGCCGTCCAGTCCGCACAGCCCGCTTCCCCGGCCTGCGTCGCCGCCTTGGCGACCAGCGAGTCGTACCGCGGGTTCTTGATGTGCGCGAAGTTCGTGCCCTGCGGCGGCTGCCCGCCGGAAATGAACGGCACCAGCTGGCTGGGCAGGGTGAGGCCGAGCGGCGCCATCGAGATGTCCCACTCGCCCGTGGCGAACAGCGCCTGGCTGATGCCCGGGCTGTCGAGGCCCTTGAGCGTGACGTCGACGCCGACGGCCTTCCAGCCCTGCTGCATCAACTCCGCGCCCGGCGGCATCGTCGGACCGGCCTGCGTGCCGTAGATCGCGGTCAGCGCGAGCCGCTTCCCGTCCTTCACGCGGATGCCGTCCGGTCCCGGTTTCCAGCCCGCCTGATCCAGCGCCGCCTTCGCCGCGGCGACGTCGAAACCGGGGATCTTCCCGGTGGCCGAATCGCCGTCGCACGGCCGGGGTTCGATGGTGACCATGCCCTTGACCGGCGCGCTGCCGTCGCGGGTCAGCACCTTCGCGACCTGCGGGAGGTCGATCGCCTGCACCAGCGCGCGGCGCATCGCCTGGTCCGCGCCGAACCGGCCGGGAGCCTGGTTGAAGAACAGCTCGCCGAACGGCGAGACGATGTCGGCGTGGTACAGCCGCTGGGCCTTGAGCCGCTGCTGGTCCTGCCCGATCACCGAGCCCGCGTTGACCTCGCCGGACAGCAGCAGGTTCGACATCGTCGTCATGTTCGGGATGACCCGGACGTTGACCTTGTCCGGAAGGCCCTTCTGCTTCGGGTCGAACTGGCCGGGACCCCACGTGTAGTCCTTGCGCCGGGTCAGCGTGTAGTGGTCGTTCGGGACGATCTCGGTCATGGTGAACATGCCGGTGCCGTTCTCGCCCTTGGCGAGCGTCTTGCGGTCGGCGAGCCCCTTGGCGCAGGCGATCGGCAGGCCGGCGATGTTGCGGAGCAGGAAGGCGTCCGGCGCTCCGCTGGTGACCGTGACCGTGTCCGCGCTGGCGGCCGCCTTCGTGCCGGGGGCCACCGTGACCCCGGCGAGCGGGGATTTGTTCGCCGGGTCGCCGACGTAGTTGATGTTCGCCGCCGCGTCGGCCGCGCTCAGCGGGCTGCCGTCAGCGCAGGTGATGCCCTTGCGCAGGGTGAAGGTCGCGGTGGTCGTGGTGGCGTCCCACTTTTCCGCGAGCCCCGCCACCGGCTGGCCCTTCGAATCGAGATTGATCAGGCTGTCGTAGAGGAACCCGTCGAGGTTGCGGGCGACCGACAGCACGGTGATCGCCGGGTCGAGCGTTCCCGGATCGGTCGGGATGGCATAGGTGAACGTCTTGCCGTCGACCAGTTTCTGGTTCGCGGTCCGGTCCGTCCCGGATTGCGCTGATCCCCCGCACGCGCTCACGGTCAAGGCCACCACGCCCGCCATCGCGGCGGTGAGCCGGGCAGTTTTCATGGGATTTCTCCTACGGAGTCGCGCTCTGGAGGTGGTCGATCGCCAGCCGGGCGGCGGCGCCGATGGACGCGTCGACCGCGGGAAGGCGGTCTTCGAGAGAATGCGCGCGAGTGAACACCGCGACCGCGAACCGGCGGCCGTCCCCCAAGGTCACCACGCCCGCTTCGTTGCGGATTCCGGGCAGCGTCCCGGTTTTCGCCGCCACCCGCACGCCGGACGGGAAGCCCGACGACAGCCGGTGCGGCCAGATCTGCTGCGCCATGATCGTGCGGACCCGTTCGCACGCTTGCGGTTCGCCCGCCCGGTCGGTCCAGATCGCGTCGAGCAACTCGGTGATCTCGCGCGGCGTGGAGGAGGTGGTGCGTTCCGGATCGCGAACCGACAGTTTGTCCAGCTGCTCCGGAGTCGCTTCACCCAGCAGCGCTTCGAGATCGGACTCCGGACTGCCGCCGAGATCGGAGACGACGGTGGCGAACAAGTCCTCGCAGCAGCCGATCAGCCGGGTGCGGGCGAGTCCGAGGTCGGCCAGCACCCCGTCGATCGTTTCCTGGCCGAGCCGGTGGTAGAGCACGTCGGTCGCGGCGTTGTCGCTCATCGTGAGCATGAAGTGCGCGAGGTCGCGCCAGCTCATTTCGACGTCGTCAGCGCAGCCCGCGGTGCCGATGCCGCCGATCCGGTACCGCGCGGTCACCTTGGTCCGTTCCGTGTCGTCCAGCCGTCCGGCGGCGACCTCGCGGGCGTACGCGAGCGCCACCGGGATCTTGAATACCGAAGCGAGGACGACCGGGGCGTCCCCGCCCGCCGACACTTCCGGGCCCGGCGCACCGATTTCCCGGGCATGCAGGAACCCTTCCGCGCCAGCGTCGGCGAACACAGCTTCGATCTGCGCCTGGATACCGCTCACTGGGAAACCCGCCGGTCCGCGCGTCCAGTGTGGACGAACTGGGCGCGGCCGTTGCCGTCATCGCCGACGAACGCGTGTGCCAGGTAAACACCGGGCAGCTGGTCGGTTTTGGCGACGAACGTGTCCCCCTGGCACGGGAACAGCTCTTCCTTGGCCGGCGGTGCGCTGCTGAGTTCCGCGAAGATGCCCTTGGGGGTGCGCGTCATCCAGAGCTTGCCGTCTTCTTCGACGACGACGGTGTCGGCGACCATGGACGAGTACTCGCCCACGTAGCGAGAAAGGTCGGCTGGCGCGGCGGCGGGGTTCGGCTCGGGCAGCGGCGGCACCTGCACCCCGGCGAGTTCGTCGAGCAGCTTTGTGTAGATCTCGTGGTACACGTGGATCGGGTTGCCGCCGTTGGTCAGCAGCGCGACCGCGACGCCGCGTTCGGGCACCACGCGCAGGAAAGCCGACTGGCCGATGGTCCCGCCGTCGTGGCCGATCACCTTGCCGCCGTCCCAGTCGAAAAGCATCCAGCCGAGACCCCAGTGCGCGGACATCAGGCCGAGGTAGGGCACGTCGACCTGCGGTTCGCGCATCGCGAGCAGCGATTCCGGCAGCACCACCTGGGTGCCGTCGTCGGCCTTGCCCTCGTTCAGCTGCATCCGGACGAACGTCAGCAGGTCGCGCGGGCGCATCGCGAGCGTCGACCCGGCCGGCGAGTTCGAGCGGGTGAGCGCCCAGACCGGCGCGGGCACCGGGTCGTCGCCCGGTTTCGGCGAGACGTGCCCGATCGCCGCGCGGTAGCGGATCGCGTCGTACGGACCGGACGCCGCGTGGGTCAGGCCGAGCGGAGCGAAGAGGTGGTCGCGCACGCAGTCGTCCCAGCACTTGCCGCGCAGCACCTCGATCACGCGGCCGAGCACGCAGTAGCCGGCGTTGTTGTAGGAGAACCGCTCGCCCGGCGGGAAAAGCTGCGGCACGTCGGACAGCGTCGCGACGAGCTTCTCCACGCAGTCGTCGCCGGGTCCGGTGTCGGTGAAGATGTCGCCCTCGAACCCGGCGGTGTGACAGGCCAGCTGCCGGACGGTGATCGCCGCCGCGGCGTCCTCGTCGCCGAGCGCGAACTCCGGGAGGTAGTCGCGCACCGGCCGGTCGAGGTCGAGCTTGCCCTCGTCGACCAGCTGCATGGCCAGCGTGGTCGTCCACACCTTGGTGATCGACCCGATCTGGAACACCGAGTCCACAGTGGACTCCACGCCGGTGCCCTTGTTCACGACGCCGGCCGCGTGGTCGATCACCTCGCCGTCGGCGAGCACCGCGATGGCGGCTCCGGGGACCTGATGCTTGGCCAGCAACGCGGCGAAATTCTCCTGAAGCCAGGTCTCGATTTCGGAAATTTTCGACATGTGCACCTTCTGTCCGAGGGATGGTGGACCGGCGTTTCGGAAATGCTAGGTCGGTGGCGCACGTCACTTGTTCGTCCGGACCGAGGAGAGCGCGGGGAAAGTTCCTCCGCTCCGACGAATCAGGCCGTGCGCAGGGACTCCACTGCCGTCTCCGCGGCGAAACCGGGGAACGCGTCGCGCTCGGGAACCCGCGAGCGGGCGGTGCGGCCGGACTTGCAGTTCCATCAGCGCAGGGCGCACGCCCGCGGGGCAGCTGCTTCGTCGTGCCGGATCAGTCCGCCGAGCTCCTTGGCTCGGCGGGCGATCGTTTCGGATGCGGTGGCTTTGGGCTACTGTCCACTGTGGACGTAAGGCGGCGGGAGGGAGGGGGAGGCGGGG
>NZ_ASXG01000157.1 GCF_000411975.1 Amycolatopsis orientalis DSM 43388 | reverse complement strand
GTCATGCCGGGCCTGGCGACCACGAACTCCTTGATCAGGAGCTACGAAAAAGGTAACGGGGGGTGACGGGATGGACGACCTCGGAGCGCGGCTTCGGCGCGCACGCGACGACGCCGGAATCAGCCTCGCCGCGATGGCTGCCCGGACCCACTTCAGCAAGCCGCTGCTCGGGCTGCTGGAAACCGGGAAACGCACCATCAAGCCCGAACACGTCGTCGCGTACTCTCGCGCTCTCTGCGTGCCCGTGGCGGCCCTGTACGGGGCCCCGGACGACCCGCTGCGGGTCGCGCACGAATGGCTGGTGTCCGACACCCCCGCCGCCCGGCACACCGCCGCAGGACGCCGCGTCGGCGCCACCCTCGCCGCCGAGCTAGAGGAACGGGTGGTCGAACTCCGCCACCTCGACGACGTGATCGGCGGAGGCGACCTCATCCCGCTCGTCCGGCGCGAACTCGCCGACACCGAACGCGTGGTGAAGGAATCGAGCTACAGCGCCGACACCGGCCGCCGACTCCTCACCGCCGTCGGCGAACTCGCCCAGCTCGCCGGGTGGGTCGCCAGCGACGCCGGACAGTACGCCGAAGCGCAACACGTGTACCTGTCCGGCGTGTCCGCCGCCGCCGACGCCGGAAACCGGCCCCTCGCCGGGCAACTCCTGTCCAGCCTCAGCTACCAGATGGCGAACCTCGGCGACCCCGCCGACGCGGCGCTCCTGGCCCGCTCCGCCGTCGCCGGTGCCCGCGACGCCACCCCCGTAGTGCGCGCGCTGCTGCTCGAACGGCTCGCCTGGGCGTCCGCCCGGTCCCGCGACACCGACGCCACCCGCCGCACCCTCGACGCCGTCGACGACGCCTACGCGGCCCGCTCGACCGGCACGGAAGAACCGGAATGGGTGTACTGGCTCGACCGAAACGAAATCGACGTCATGGCCGGACGCTGCCTCATCGAACTCGGCGACCCGGCACGCGCGGAACCCCTCATCACCCACGCCGTGGACGCCTACACGCCCGAACACGCCAGGGAAGTCGCGCTCTACCGGACCTGGATCGCCGAGGCGTACGCCCGGTCCGGTGAACTCGACGCCGCGCGCTCCGCGCTACGGGCGGCCCGCGAGTCAGGCGACGGCGTCAACTCGACCCGGCTCGCCGTCCGCGTCGAACACGTCGCCCGGCTGGTCGGAGCGGACGCATAACGCCCGCCCCGGGCCACCGCGCCGACCCGGTAACCTACGCCGAACTCGCGTGAGAACCGGGGCAGCAGTTGCGAGTCAGGCTCGGTCGAACTGCCGCACCTTGGCCGCGTCCCGGCGCACCGGGGCCCGGCCGATCGGCTGGACCGGCGCGGGGCCCGGGTCCAGCTTCGGGATCGGCAGCTCCACCGGCTCCTCGGTCACGGTGAACCGCTCGCCGTGGTGGATCAGGTCCAGTGCCGGCCCGTTGAGCACCCGGTACGTCGCCGCTTCGTGCCCGATGGACACCTGGAACCGCGTTTCGCGGAAGGCGAGGCGGAACGTCAGGCCGTTGAGCTCGTCCGGCAGCCGCGGCGCGAACGACAGCTGGCCGCCGAAGTCCCGGAAGCCGCCGAATCCGGCCACGGCGGCCTGCCAGGCACCGGCCAGCGACGCCATGTGCAGGCCGTTGCGGACGTTGTTGTGCACGTCGTGCAGGTCGGTCAGCGCGGCTTCGGCGAGGTAGTCGTAGGCCAGCTGCAGGTGGCCGACTTCGGCCGCGATCACGGCCTGGGTGCCCGCGGACAGCGAGGAGTCGCGGACCGTCCGGGCTTCGTAGTAGGCGAAGTCGCGGGCTTTTTCCTCGGGGCTGAACGAATCCCCGCACAGGTGCAGGGCGAGCACGAGGTCGGCCTGCTTGACGACCTGCTTGCGGTAGAGGTCGAAGTACGGGTAGTTCAGCAGCAGCGGGTAGAAATCCTCGTCGGTGGCGGCGAAATCCCACTCGTCGTGCTGCAGGAAGCCTTCCGACTGCGGGTGCACGCCGAGTTCCTGGTCGTACGGCAGCGCCATCGCGTCCGCCGCGGCGCGCCAGGAATCGATCTCCGCGGTGTCCACTTCGAACTGTCCGGCGACGTCCGGATGCCGCTGGCACACGTCGGCCGCGGCGAGCAGGTTCTTGCGCGCCATCAGGTTCGTGTAGACGTTGTTGTCCGCCACCGCGGAGTACTCGTCGGGCCCGGTGACGCCGTCGATGCGGAAGTGCCCGTGGTGGTCGTAATGCCCGAGGGACGCCCACAGCCGCGCGGTTTCCAGCAGCAGTTCCGCGCCGCAGGTGCGCTCGAAATGCTCGTCCTGGGTGGCGTTCACGTAGCGCACCACGGCATCGGCGATGTCCGCGCTGACGTGGAACGCCGCGGTCCCGGCCGGCCAGTACGCGGAGCATTCGGCTCCGTTGATGGACCGCCACGGGAAAGCCGCGCCGCGCAAGCCGAGCTGGGCCGCGCGTTCCCTCGCTTTGTCTATTGTGGAGTGTCGCCAGCCGAGCGCGTCGCGGGCGGCGTCCGGCATCGTGTACGTCAGCACCGGCAGGACGAACGTCTCGGTGTCCCAGAACGCGTGCCCGTCGTAGCCCGGGCCGGTGAGGCCTTTCCCGGCGATGGCCCGGGTTTCGCCGCGGGCGCCGGCCTGCAGCAGGTGGAAGAGCGCGAACCGGACCGCTTGCTGGAGTTCCGGGTCGCCGTCGATTTCGATGTCCGATGTGGCCCAGAAGTCGTCCAGGAACTGACGCTGTTCGGCGGCCAGTCCTTTCCAGCCGGTCTGCCGGGCGCCGGCGAGCGCGGCTTCGACCTGCGCGCGCAGCGCGGGTGCGGACCGTTGCGCGGACCAGCCGTAGGCGAGGAATTTGGTGACCCGCAGCCGTCCGCCCTTGGGCACGTCGACCGCGGCGGTGAGCCGGGCGAGGTCCTCCTCCGCGTGGATGCGGGTGCGCAGGCCGTCGTCCACCTCGATCTTGTGGTCCATCGCGGCGGCGACCCGCAGCCCGGACATCCGGGTCTGGTGCACCAGCACGGCCTGATAGCCCGCGGCGTGGCAGAACTCGCCGACCAGCGGCGCGTCGAGCGCGGCGGCGACGCGCGGGTCGTGCGTGTCCGACTCGACCGGTTCGTTGGCCAGCAGGTCGGACTGGACGACGAGCTGCAGGTCCTCGTCGAGCGGTTCGACCTCGTAGCGGATCGCGGCGACCGCGCGCTGGGTGAAGGACACCAGCCGTTCGGTGGTCACCCGCACGCGCCGTCCGGTGGGGGAGGACCACTCGGTGACGCGGCGCAGCGTGCCGCGGCGGAAGTCGAGCACGCGGTCGTGCGCGGTCGCGATGCCGTAGCGCATGTCCAGCGGTTCGTCCTCGACCAGCAGCCGGATGATCTTGCCGTCGGTCACGTTGACGACGGTCTGGCCTTCCTCCGGATAGCCGTAACCGCCCTCGGCGTAAGGGAGTTCGTGCTGTTCGTAGAAGCCGTTGAGGTACGTGCCGGGCAGCCCGCGCGGTTCGCCTTCCTCGAGGGTGCCGCGCAGTCCGATGTGCCCGTTCGAGACCGCGAAGGCGGATTCGGTGCGCTGCAACGCATCCACGTCGAGGCCGCGCCAGCGCAGCTCCCACGGCGCGCATTCGTAACCGAGGTCCGTCACTTGTCCTCCAGCAGTTCGGCGAGGTCGTCCACCACGACGTCGGCGCCGTGCGCGCGCAATGCGGCAGCCTGGGCTTCGTCTTCCCGGTTCACGCCCACGACGTACCCGAAACCGCCGGCTTTGCCCGCTTGGACACCGGATTGCGCGTCCTCGAACACCACCGCCTGCTTCGGGTCCACGCCGAGCGCCTTGGCCCCGGCCAGGAACGAATCGGGCGCCGGCTTGCCTTTCAGGTGGTCGCGGCGGATGACCAGGCCGTCCACGCGGGCCTCCACGAAGCGGGACAGGTCGGCCGCGTCGAGGACCTTCGCGCCGTTCGCCGAGGAGGTCACCACGGCGATCCGCAGCCCGGCTCGCTGGGCCGCCTCGAGGTAGCGCACGGAACCCGGGTACGGGTTCACGCCGCGCTCGTCGATGATTTTCAGGACGAGTTCGTTCTTGCGGTTGCCGATGCCGTTCACGGTCGGCGCGTCCACGGGATCGTCCGGGCTGCCTTCGGGGAGTTCGATTCCGCGGGAGCGAAGGAATTCCCGGACGCCGTCGGCCCGGGGGCGGCCGTCCACGTAGGTGGAGTAGTCGGCGTCGGTGAATTCCTGGAAGGCGTCGCCGTCCTTGCTGCGCAGGTATTCGTCGAACGTCCGTTTCCACGCCTCGCGGTGGAGCACGGCCGTCCCGGTCAGTACGCCGTCCAGGTCGAAGAGGCAGGCGGTGATGGTGTCGGGCAGTCCGATCATGCCTGCAACGTACCTGTCCTGGGGGAGGTTCGCGGGGTGTTGGCGTGGGCGGCTCGTCGCCTGGCGGCGACATTGCGCCCGGGTGAGTGGCGTGGGGCACCCCGAAGCTTGATTGTGCTGACGGTTCGGGGGTGCTTGTCAAGGCGGGAAANNGGGAAAGCGTGCCTTGACAAGCACCCCCGAACCGCAGAGAGGCTTCGTATCGGGGTGCGGGGGAGGGGCTGGGTGCCTCGATCTTTGGGTGCGGCGGTGCGGTTTTAGGTCCTTCACGGAAAGTCAGGCGGCGCCTACTCGGCGGTCGAAGACCAGGCGTTCCGCGGCGCGCAGGCCTACGCTGATCGCGCCGGTGAGGACGCCGTCGTCGCCTAGTTCGCCTTGTACCACTGTGGTGGTTAACGGGGTGAAGGCGCGAAGAGCTCGGTCGATCGGTTCCAGCAGCAGGTCTGCTGCCGTTCCTACGCCGCCGCCTAGGACGATGAGTTCCGGGTCGATCACCGCGGCGACCGAAGCGACGGTGTAGGCGAGCCGGTCTGCCTCTGCCGACACCGCGCGTTGCGCCAGTTCGTCTCCCTCGCGGGCGAGGCGGAAGACCTCACGGGCGGAGCGTGCGGTGCCCAGGCCGAGTTCGCGGGCGCCCCGGACCACCGACTGGGCGGCGGTCGCTTCTTCCAGGTGCCCGCGCGCGGGCGGTTCGCTGGGTTCGTCGGTCACGCGCGTGCGGCCGTAGGGCAGATAGCCGATTTCGCCCGCCGCGCCGGTGGCGCCTCGGAAGACCCGGCCGTCGACCATCAAACCCATGCCGACGCCGGTGCCGATGGTGATGCAGCCGACTACCGACGCTCCGCGCGCGGCGCCGCTTTCCCATTCGCCGACCGCGGTGAGGTTCGCGTCGTTCTCCACCAGCAGGTCCGGCCCGAGCACCTGCTCCAGGTCGTCGAGCAGGCCCGGCCGGCCCCAGCCGGGCAGGTTGGGCGCATGCCGGAAGCAGCGTTTCACCGGATCTGCGACGCCGGGGGAGCCCAGCACGCGGACCACGATGTCGTCGCTGGTCAGCCCCGCCTCGGCGACGATGTCCGTCGCCAGTTTGCCCAGCGCGGAGATCAGCGCGCTGCCGGAGCGGGCCGTGTTGCGCACGTCGCGCCGGGCGACCGTGGTGCGGCCCAGGTCGGCGACCGCGACCCGGATGTGCTCGCGGCCGATGTCCAGGCCCAGCACGTATCCCGCGGTCGGGTCCGCCTCGTAGAGCACCGCGGAACGGCCGGTGCCGGTGGACGTGTGCCCGGTCGCGCGGGCGAGCCCGGCGGCCTCCAGCGCCAGCAGCGCCTGGCTCACCGTCGGCTTCGACAGTCCGGTGTCCTTGGCCACCTGCGGCCGCGTCGCGGGCCCGCCGCGGCGCAGCAGGTCGAGCACCGCCCGCTGGTTGATCCTGCGCATCCCGGCCGGGGTGCCGACCGGTGGTGTACCCGACCCTGCCACCTGCTGAGTTTCCTTCCCGTTCGGACTTCCGTCCTGCCACGGTAACCGGATTCGCCCCGCTTTGGCAGGAAAGTTTCTTTTCTTCCGGCTCGGGCGGGCAGGCGGGAGATCTTGCCCCCGACGATACGGGCTCGGCAGTCCGGACCCGGGTACGGCACGCGGAGTTTGCCGTCGGCTAGCCGACCCGGTCAGGCATCCGGCAGCCAGTTGCCGTGGAACCCCGCGGGCACGCGAGAAGGCAGATGGACGGTCGCGACCGGGTCCGCCTCGATGTCCTGCGCGTCGAGCACCACCAAGTCGCTGCGGTCGTTCGGGCCGTCGTAGACATAGGCGAGCAGCCAGCCCGCGCCGTCCGGACGGTCCTCCGCCGGAACGAAAACCGCTTCGCCCGGAATGTGCCCGTCCGGGAACAGATGCTCGCGCGAGGAGTTCGCGTGCAGGTCGTAGCGGCGGAGCACGAGCGGGCCCTCCGCGCCGTGCCGTCCGGTGACGTGCCCGAAACGGGCGTCGAGCCCGGCGAGCCGGTCGTCGATGCGGGGGGAACTCGCCGTCGCGGTCGTCGAGCGGATCCTCGGTCACGGCGCCCGCGCGCGGGTCGATCGTCCACCGCCACAGCACGCCGTCCGGGGCCGGCACATCCGGCTGGAAAAGCTGCTCGTACCGGACGACGTGCACCACGATCCGGCCGCCCGCGGTGTCGTGCGCGTTGAGAGTGTGGAAGACGTAGCAGGGATCGATCTCGAACCAGCGCACGCCGTCCTCCGGCCGTTCGCGGCTGAGCAGGCCGAGCCGCGCGCCGTACGTGTCGCTCCAGCGGTGCGGCAGGCCGCCGTCGGTCCCGCGGTGGAACACCACCGGCAGGTCGAAGAACACCACGTGCCGGCGGGTGAGCGCGAAGTCGTGCATCATCGTCAGACCGGGCACGTCGATCGGCTGCCGCAGCACCAGTTCCCCGGCGGCGTCGGCGCGGTAATAGCTCACGTGCGGGGCGGTGAGGCTGCCGTAGCCGAAGAAATGCAGTTCGCCGGTTTCCGGGCAGATCTTGGGATGCGCGGTCATCGAATCGGCGAGCTTGCCGTCGAAATCGTAGACGCCGACGGTGTCGAGATCCGTGGTGATTTCGTACGGCAGCGAGGATTCCACGAGCGCGAGCGTGCGTCCGGCGTGGTTGACGACGTGGGTGTTGGCGACGCTCGACCGGAGATTCCTGCTTCCGTCGGCGTTGTAGAGCAGGGGATTCGGGAGGTCGAAGCTCTCGGTGCGCACCCAGCGATTGCGATACCACGCCGCCCGCCCGTTTTCCAGTCGCACGCCGTGCACCATGCCGTCGCCGGTGAACCAATGCGCGCTGTCCTGGCGGGGATTCGGCCCGTTGCGCAGGTACCAGCCGGTGAGCTCCGGCGGCAGCACGCCGGTGACCGGCAGGTTGTCGGCGGTGAGCTCGTCGTGGACCGGGGCGTAATGGCTCTTGAGGTGGAAATCGGTGGTAGCCATCAATTCACGCGGCTTTCTGGGCGCGAGCCCGGACAATGCGCGGGTAGCGAATGGTGAACGAGATCGGAATCGCGAAGCCGAGCACCTTGATGACGATCAACCCGACGGTGGCGTGCGGCGCGTAATGCAGCAGCACGGCTTCGGCGATTCCGGCGAGCGTGAAACTGGCCGCCCACACCGCGGTGATGACGACGTTGACCCGGCGAAAGACTTCCGTCGCGGCGATTTCCGGCGGCGCCATGGTTTTCGCGATTCCCAGCGTGAACGGCCGTTTCGCGGCGATCGACCCCCAGGCGGTCACTGCCAGCCAAAGATCGGTGAGCGCGCCGACGTAATCCCGCAGCGGCGAGGCCGGGTCGCTGAAGGACCAGACCGAGAGGGCGGCGAAGAAGGCGACCGCGGAGACCTCGATGAACAGCGTGTCCCAGCCCTTGCCGCGCCGGCGTTCGAGCAGGAGCAGCCCTCCGGCGAGCACCAGCCCGGTCAGCCCGGACCACCGCCAGTCGGCCTGCGTCGACACGACCGCGAAGGCGATCCAGGGAAGGAAACTCTTCAGGTAGTTCATCGGTGCCCCTCGTCCACATTCCAGTAGTGACATGTCAAAGCTAGAACGTGCGGACTGGACATGTCAATAGTGGAAGGTAGGGTGAGGGCATGACGTTGCGACACGCGGTGCTCGGACTGCTCGCCACCGCCCCGGGAAGCGGCTACGACCTGCTGAAACGCTTCGAAACGGCGATGGCGAGCGTCTGGACGGCCACGCAGAGCCAGCTGTACGGGGAGCTCGGCAAGCTGGAGAGCGCCGACCTGATCGAGGTCTCCGCGGAGGGCCCGCGCGGCCGCAAGGAGTACGCGATCACCGAGGCCGGGCGCGCGGAACTGCGCAAATGGCTGCTGGAGGACCGGGCGCCGGCGCCGCGGCGCAACGAGATGCTGCTGCGGGTGTACTTCCTGGGCGAGGTCACGCCGGAGGAGGCCCGGGGCTTCTTGCGCAGGCACGGCGCTTTCGCCGAGGGGCTGGGCGACGAGCTGGCGAACCTGGAGGCCTCGATCGACTGGGACGACAGCGATCCGTCGCTGTACGGCCGCTTGGCGCTGGAATGGGGCAAGCGGTACGCGGCGATGGAACGGGACTGGGCGGAGTGGGCGGCGGAAACGATCCGCGCCCGCCGCGGGTGACGATCGTGCCCGGCAACGAGTCCCGCCACGGCGGCGACGAAGCCGTCTTCGCCGGTGATCTTCGGGACGAGGGCGAGCCGGAGGCCGAGTTCCATCCCGGCGTCGCCGCCCGGTTCCCGCGCAAGAACGCGGCCGCGGGAGTGCTCGCCCGCGACGAACACGGCCGGATCCTGTTCGTCAGTCCGACCTACAAGCCGTTCCTGGAGATTCCCGGCGGCTTGGTCGAAGACGACGAATCCCCGCTGGCCGCGTGCCGTCGGGAGGTCCGCGAAGAACTCGGCATCGACCTGTCGGTCGGACGGCTTCTCGTCGTCGATTGGCTGCCCTCGCACGGCGTTTGGCGGGACAGCCTGCAGTTCGTCTTCGACGGCGGGGTGCTGAGCCGCGACCGGATCGGGGCGATCCGCCTGGCCTCGGACGAGGTGAGCCGGTTCGAGTTCCTCGAACTGGCGGCCGCGCGTGCGCGATTGCGTCCGTCCAAGGCGCGGCGGATCGCTCTGGCGCACCAAGCGTTCCTGGACGGCGAGACGGTCTACGGCGAGTTCGGCCGGAGGCTCGGGTAGCGAAGCCTCCGGCCGTGCCGGGTCACGCGTCGGAAGACCGCTTCCAGAGGTTGATGTCCTCGTCGGTGGCGTGCTGGTCGATCTCGGCCAGCTCCTCGTCGGTGAACGACAGGTTGTCCAGCGCGGCCACGTTGTCCTCCAGCTGCTTGACGCTGCTGGCCCCGATCACCAGCGACGTCATCCGCGGATCCCGCAGGGCCCAGGCCAGCGCCAGCTGCGCCAGCGTCTGCCCCCGTCGCGCGGCGATCTCGCCCAGCGCCCGGATCTTGCCGAGCTTCTCCTCGGTGATCGTGTCCGGGTTCAGCGACTTCCCTTGCGCCGCGCGGGAATCCGCGGGCACTCCGGAGAGGTACTTGTCGGTCAGCAATCCCTGCGCCAGCGGCGAAAACGCGATGCACCCGGCCCCGACCTGCTCGAGCGTCCCGAGCAGATCGTCCGCCTCGGTCCAGCGGTTGAACATCGAATACGACGGCTGGTGGATCAGCAGCGGCGTGCCCAGGTCGCGCAGCAGCTGCGCGGCTTCGGCGGTCCGCGCGGAGTTGTAGGACGAGATCCCGACATACAGCGCCTTGCCCGACCGGACGGCGCGGTCGAGCGCGCCGACGGTTTCCTCCAGCGGCGTCTCCGGGTCGAACCGGTGCGAGTAGAAGATGTCGACGTAGTCCAGCCCCATCCGGCCGAGCGACTGGTCGAGGCTGGCCAGCAGGTACTTCCGCGAGCCCCATTCGCCGTACGGGCCGGGCCACATGTCGTACCCGGCCTTGGTCGAAACGATCAGCTCGTCGCGGTACGGCTTGAGGTCGCTCGCCAGCAGTCGGCCGAAGTTCTCCTCGGCGCTGCCGTAGGGCGGGCCGTAGTTGTTGGCCAGGTCGAAATGCGTGATGCCCAGGTCGAAAGCCCGGCGGACGATGTCGCGCTGGACGGTGAGCGGACGGTCGTTCCCGAAGTTGTGCCACAGCCCGAGCGAGATCGCGGGCAGCTTCAAACCGCTGCGCCCGCAGCGGCGGTAGGGCATCGAATCGTAACGGGCGTCAGCGGCTGTGTAAGTCACGCCGCGATGCTAGCCGCGAGGCTCGGCTGATGCCCGTGCACGGCGGGTGCCCAGCCGGCCAGTGGGCAAAAGACGGTTTTGCGCGCGACATCCCATTTGACTCCGTACTATGCGGTCGACCGTGGGTACGACGACGCCTGGTGAGGGTTTTCATGGCAATGCTTAGCCGGTTCGCGCCCGGGCTGGCGCTCGTCGTGCTGGCCGCGGGATGCGGCGGTGCCAGCCCGGCGGAGACGTTCTCGAAAACGAACGCCTGCGAGTTGCTGGCGACTGCCGCGCGGGGGACGCCGATCGACCCGCAGCGAAGCGAGTACCAGCTGGCGGAATCCACCTCGGCTGGGGGCGTCGGCGGCTGCCGCACCGAGTGGAACCCGCCGTCGGGCAAGCTGACCGGCGGCGACCTGGCCGCGACCCTCGAGCTGGGCGAGGCGGAAGACTGGAGCGGGCACAGCGAGCCGAGCACCCAGGCCGGGCACGAAGTCCGGAAGGACACCACGAAAGCCGGCGGCGGATGCCGGTACCAGGTCCGGATTCCCGGCTCCGACGCGGCGGTGCAGATCTGGTACCTCGACCGGTCGGTGAGCAACGAAGGGTCCTGCCCGGTCGCGAAACGATTGGTGGACCAGGTCATTCCGCGCCTGCCGTGAACCGGCTCCGCTGCTCCCGACACGGGCCTGCTGTCTGAGCGGTGCTGGTGTCCCGTCCATGGATCGGATGAATGCGCCGGCGAGGCGCGGTTTGCCGTGCTGATTCCGAGGGCTCGGCGACGATCGGTCCGATGTCTGCCCGGCGGGACGCCGTTCGACGCGGCCGCCCAGTACAGTGCAGGTGAGCGATCGCTTAGGGAGGCCACGTGGGCACCGGGTTTTTCTCGTCCGTCGACGACGTGTCGGCGCAGCTGGCCGAGGCCGGATACCTCGCGTCGACCGCGGTCGCGACCACGGTCTTCCTCGCCGACCGGCTGGGGAAGCCGCTGCTGGTCGAGGGCCCGGCCGGGGTCGGCAAGACCGCGCTGGCGACGGCGGTCGCCGAGGTCACCGGCTCGCGGCTGGTGCGGTTGCAGTGCTACGAGGGCATCGACGAGGCCCGCGCGCTGTACGAGTGGAACCACGCGAAGCAGCTGCTGCGGATCACCGCGGGCCGCGACGAGACGTGGGACGAGGCGCGCACCGACATTTTCGGCGAGGAATTCCTGCTCCGCCGCCCGCTGCTGACCGCGATTTCCGGCACCGAGCCGACCGTGCTGCTGATCGACGAAACGGACAAGGCCGACGTCGAGATCGAGGGCCTCCTGCTGGAGGTGCTCGGCGATTTCCAGGTGACCGTGCCGGAACTGGGCACGATCACCGCGACGCAGCAGCCGTTCGTGGTGCTGACGTCGAACGCGACGCGCGAGCTGTCCGAGGCGTTGCGGCGGCGGTGCCTGTTCTTGCACATCGATTTCCCGGACGAGGATCTCGAACGCGAGATCGTCCGGCTGAAAGTGCCCGGGATCGAGGCCGCGCTGGCGGATTCGGTGGTCCGGGTGATCGCCGCGCTGCGGGCGATGGACCTGCGGAAACTGCCGTCGGTGGCGGAGACCGTCGACTGGGCGCGCACGCTGCTGGAGCTGGGTGCGGGCGCGCTGGACGAGCGGGTGGTGCGCGAGAGTCTCGGCGTCGTGCTGAAGCATCAGGACGACATCGCTAAGGCCGGGGCCGGGCTGCGTCTCGACCAGGTGCTGGACGCGTCGTGACCGCCGCGCCGGGCCTGACCGGACGGCTCGCCGAATTCGTGCGGGCCCTTCGGGCGCAAGGCATCCCGGCCGGTCCCGGCGAGACGGCCGACGCGGCGGCCGCGCTGGAGGTGCTCGGCCTGGACGACCGCGAACTGGTCCGCGAAGGGCTCGCCGCCGCGCTGGTCCGCCGGGGCGGGCAGCGGACGGTGTTCGACGCCGCGTTCGACCTGTATTTTCCCGCCGGCGTCGGCGCCCCGGAGCTGGCGCGCGAAAATCCGCCGCGGGACCGGGAGGAACTGCGGGAAGCGCTCGCCGCCGCGTTGGCCGAAGGCGACGACCAGGCGCTGGACCAGCTCGCCGGGCTCGCCGTGGACCTGCTGGGACAGTACGGCGTCGGAACCGGCCCTGGCGGCGGGTACTCCGCGCACCAGACGCTCGACCGCCTGCAACCGCAGACGCTCATCGCCCAGGTGCTCGCCGCGATGCGCGCCTCCGGCTCGTCGGAGGAGTTCGCCGACCGGCTCGCCCGGGACGAAATCCGCCGCCGCGTCGAGGGTTTCCGCGGCCGGGTGCGGACCGAAGCCCGCCGTCGAGCGGCCGAACTCCGGGGCCGCGAACGGATCGCCAAGCACGCGATCGCTCCTGCCGCGGACCGCGTCGACTTCCTTCTCGCCAGCCGCACGCAATTGGCCGAACTGCGGCGCACCATCCAGCCGCTGTCCCGCAAACTCGCCACCAGGCTTGCCGCGCGTCGCAAACGCACCACACGCGGCCAGATCGACTTGCGCCGAACGCTGCGTCGTTCACTCTCCACTGGCGGCGTGCCCTTGCGCCCAGCCTACCGGCATCGGCGGCCCGGCCGCCCGGAAATCATCCTGCTGTGCGATCTTTCCGGCTCGGTGGCGGGGTTCGCGAACTTCACCATGCTGCTGGTGCAGGCTTTGCGGGACCAGTTCAGCAAAATCCGCGTGTTCGGTTTCGTCGACAGCACCGACGAGGTGACCCATCTCGTGGACACCGGCGCCGCCGATCCCGAACAGCTGGGCGCGCGAATGCTCAGCGAAGCCGCGGTCGTCCGCTGGGACGGCCACAGCGATTACGGCCGTGCACTGGGGCAATTCACCTCGCACTGGCTGGACGCGGTGGGTCCGCGAACGTCAGTCCTCATCCTGGGCGACGCCCGGACGAACGGCGGCGACCCGAACCTCGACGCCGTCCGCGCGATCCGCTCCCGAGCCCGGCACGTCCACTGGCTGAACCCCGAGCGCCGGTCCCTGTGGGGAACCGGCGATTCGGCCGCGCCGGACTACGCGGAACTGGTGGAGATGCACGAATGCCGGAACGCGCAGCAGCTGGGCGTGCTGGTCACACGCCTGCTGCCGACTTGAGCCAGCCCTCAACCTCCTTGCGCAGCAACGCTTTGGTCTCCTCCGGCGCGAACGACGCGTCCACCGCGTTGCGCGCCAGCTGAGCCAGGGCCTCGTCGGCGTACCCGAAAACTTCCCTCGCCCGAGTGAATTCGTCGGTGATCGTGGTGCCCGTGACGTCCGGGACATCCGTGTTGAGCGTGACTTTGAGTCCTGCCTCGACCAACCGGGGGAGCGGATGCTCCGGGAGGGACGGCACGAGTCCGAGCGTGACGTTCGACGAGGGGCACACCTCGAGCGCGATCCCGCTTTCCGCTGTCCGGGCAGTCAGTTCCGGGTCTTCCAGAATGCGGATTCCGTGCCCGATCCGCTCCGCGCCACCGATTCCGAGCGCCTCGCGAATGCTCTCCGGCCCGGCGTCCTCGCCAGCGTGATGCACCAGGTGCAGCCCCGCCTCGCGCGCCCGGACCAGCACCTCCCGGAACGGGGCGAGCGAGTGCTTTTCCTCGCCGGCCATCCCGATCGCGATGACCTCTTCATGCCGCGTGGCCAGCTCCAACGTCTTCTCCGCCCGGTCGACCGACCTCCGCCGTGAGTGGTCGAGAATCAGCCGCCAGTGCAGCCCATGCTCTTTCCCGCCCTCCGACAGTCCTTTGAGGACGGATTCCAGCGGAAGCTCAAGATCGCCGACGCGTTCCCCGTGCGAGGCGGCGGTGAAGGTGACCTCGACGTACCGAGTCCCCTGCGCCGCTTCGTCCGCACAGAACTCGCGCGCGATCCGCTCGAAGTCCGCGGCCTCGCGCAAACACGACCGAGTGAGACTGTTGCGATCCGCGAACGCCCGAAACCCGTCGAACGCGGCCGGTCTGTCCGGCACCTGGACTCCGTGGACGGCCGCGAGTTCCTTCAGCGTGCCCGGGCGGATGGTGCTCTCGAGGTGGACGTGGAGATGGACCTTGGGAAGGGCCGAAAGATCGCGCACGCGTGGATGATGCCTGCCACGGCGTCCCCTGTCATCCAAGTTTCGCCGGGAACCCGGGACGGCCAGTCGACGTTGGGTGGGTGACGGAGGTTTCCGCAGGGGAAGGGACTTTGCGCGATGGCTTTGATGAAGAAACTCACCATGCTGGCCGGTGCCGCGGGCGCGGTGTCGTACGTGCGGAAGAACCCGGAGAAGGTGAACGAGGCCGTGGGCAAGGCGGCGCGCTTCGTGGACGAGAAGACGAACGGGCGCTACCACTCGCAGATCGCGGGAGCCGTCCGCAAGGTCTCGGACACGACCCGTCCGCGGACGGCTGAATGAGCTCTGGCCTGACTCGGGTGCGGGCTTTTTGGGCCTGGCCGTGAGTCGAGGCGTGCGAGGTTCGTTGGTTGGCGCGTGTCGCGACGAGATGGAGCAGGTTCGCGAGTCCGGGTGTGTCGCGGCGAGGTAGGGGCGGACTCGTGGGCCGGGATGGTTGTGCTGCGGCGTGGTTGGCTCGTGAGACTGGCTGGGTTGCCGCGAGGCCAGCGGGTCTGGGGTTGTTGTCCTGAGGCGGGATTGGGTCGTTTGCTTGGGCGCAATGCGCTGGGCAGGGCTGCGGACGTGCGGTGTGGTGGGCACGGAGTTGCGCGGGTTCGGCTCACCGCTGCAAGAGAGGGTCGCAGGTTGCGGAGAGCTGCGCTGGGGCAGGGGAGGTTCCCCGGTGCGCGCGTGCTGCCCCGAGGCTGAGCCGTGGGTCCGGGGTGTGTCGCGGTCAGACGGGCTGGCTCGCGGGTCCTGGCGTGCTGCGGTGAGGTAGTGCGGGCCTCTTGAGCTCGAGTCTGTTGCCGTCAGGCAGTCCTGGCTCGTGTGCCGAGGTGCTTGCGCAGAGGTAGGGCGGTCTCGTGGGTCCGGGCGAGCTGCGTCGAGGCGGGCTCGCGGATGTTCGGTCGGGGTTCGTCCGGCCCGGCCTGACCCCGTTCGCCCGGGCTCGTGCCGCCCCGGCTGCCCCGTTCAACCAGGGGGCTAGTCCGCCCCAGCCCTCACTCTTCGGCCAGCGTCGCCAGCACGCTCTCCCCGTACTTGGCCAGTTTGCTCTCCCCGACCCCGCTCACCGTGCCCAGGACGTCGAGCGTCGTCGGCATCATCGCGGCGATCTGGCGCAACGTCGCGTCGTGGAAGATCACGTACGCTGGCACGCCTTGTTCCTTCGCCGTCGCCGCGCGCCAGGAGCGCAAGCGCTCGAACACCGGGGCCGCCTCCGGGGGCATCTCGATCGGCGCGGCTGGCGTGCGGCGGGACGTTCGCGGGGCACGCGCCGGGCGTTCCGGTTCGCGGCGCAGCTGCACTTTCTGGGAACCGTTCAGTACCGCGGTCGAGCCTTCGGTCAGCACCAGCGATCCGTAATCTCCTTCGACCGCCAGCAGGTTGCGCGCCAGCAGTTGCCGCACCACCGCGCGCCATTCCGGTTCGCGCAGTTCGGTGCCGATGCCGAAGACCTTCAGCGTGTCGTGCTGGAACTGGGTGACTTTCGGGGTCGTCTTGCCCAGCAGGATGTCGATGATCTGGCCGGCGCCGAACTTCTGCCGCCGCTCATTGCGCAGACGGACCACTGTGGACAGCAGTTTCTGCGCGGGAATGGTGCCGTCCCAGCTTTCCGGCGGGTTCAGGCAGGTGTCGCAGTTCCCGCACGGCTCGCCGGACTGCCCGAAATACGCGAGGATCTGCGTGCGCCGGCAGTCGACCGTCTCGCACAGCGCCAGCATCGCGTGCAGATGCTGGGCCTGAAGGCGGCGATGCCTCTCGTCGCCCTCGGAGTTGTCGATCATTTTACGTTGCTGCACCACGTCTTGCAGCCCGTAGGCGAGCCACGCGGTGGACGGCAGTCCGTCGCGGCCCGCGCGGCCGGTTTCCTGGTAGTAGCCTTCCACGGACTTCGGCAGGTCCAGGTGCGCGACGAACCGCACGTCCGGTTTGTCGATGCCCATGCCGAACGCGATCGTGGCGACCACGACGAGCCCGTCCTCGCGCAGGAACCTCGCCTGGTTCGCCGCGCGGGTCGCCTTGTCGAGCCCGGCGTGGTAGGGCAGCGCCGGAATTCCGTTCTGCACCAAGAAATCCGCCGTCTTCTCCACGGACGCGCGGGACAGGCAGTAGACGATCCCGGCGTCGCCCTCGTGCTCGGTGCGCAAAAAGTCGAGCAGCTGCTTCTGCGGCGAGTTCTTCGGCACGATCCGGTACTGGATGTTCGGCCGGTCGAAGCTCGCGACGAAATGCTTCGCGTCGTCCAGGCCGAGCCGCCGCGAGATTTCCTGGTGCGTGGCCTCGGTCGCGGTGGCGGTGAGCGCGATCCGGGGCACGTCCGGCCAGCGTTCGTGCAGCGACGACAGCATCAGGTAGTCGGGCCGGAAATCGTGGCCCCACTGGGAGACGCAGTGCGCCTCGTCGATCGCGAACAGCGCGATCTCGCCGCGGTCGAGCAGCCGCACGGTGGACTCGACCGACAGCCGTTCGGGCGCGAGGTAGAGCAGGTCGAGTTCGCCCGAGACGAACGCCTCCTCGACCTCTTGCCGCTGCGCGAAATCCTGCGTGGAGTTGAGGAATCCGGCGCGCACGCCGACGTTGCGCAACGCGTCGACTTGGTCCTGCATCAGCGCGATGAGCGGCGAAATCACCACGCCGACGCCCGGCCGCACCAGCGCCGGGATCTGGTAGCACAGCGATTTCCCGCCGCCGGTGGGCATGAGCACCAGCGCGTCGCCGCCGGAGATCACGTGCTCGACGATCTCCTCCTGGTCGCCGCGGAACGCGTCGTAGCCGAAGACGCGCTGCAAGGTCTCGAGAGCGGGGGAACGGGTGGCCTGCTCGGCCAGGTCGGGGTGCGCCACGCGGCCGATTCTAGGGCGGCGGACCGTCCGGGCGAGCCTGCCCCGCCGGGTCCGGCGCGAGAGTCCCCGTCGCACCGGCCGTTTTCGGCGCCTGCGGCAGGTCCGGTCGCGCAGGGTGAACAGCAGGGCGACTGGTGGCGGCGCGGATGAAGGGGCCCTTCACAACACCCTCGTGACAGACAGTGCCGAGTCGGTGGTCCCAGTGCCATTCGGCCTCGGTCCGGAGGCGCACAATGGGATCCGTGGCTTTTCCGATCCATGACCTGACCGGGTACTTCTCCGGCGAATGG
Source organism: Amycolatopsis orientalis DSM 43388 (assembly GCF_000411975.1). Taxonomy (GTDB): domain Bacteria; phylum Actinomycetota; class Actinomycetes; order Mycobacteriales; family Pseudonocardiaceae; genus Amycolatopsis; species Amycolatopsis orientalis_D. The sequence goes on along the minus strand of NZ_ASXG01000157.1, from coordinate 75,889 downwards.
CAGCTCGCGCGCGAAATCGTCGACGTCGACGGGGCGGCGCTGGGCGAAGCGAGCGGCCGCGCGACGTTCACCCCGGACAACGGCGTGCTCGTCTACCACGAGTCGGGAGAGCTGCAGCTCGGAGCGCATCGCGGACCGTTCGTCCGGACGCTGCACTACCGGCCGGCCGGAGGTTCGCGCGCCGCGGTGCACTTCGACCACGGCGGGTTCTTCCACGACTTGGACCTGGCGACCGGGGAGTGGACGGCCGACCATCCGTGCGCCGCCGACTGGTACCGAGGGGCGTATCGCGTGCTCGATGCCCGGCGGTGGGAGCAGGAATGGGTCGTGACCGGCCCGGCCAAGGACCACGTGATCACTACCCGGTTCTCCCGGGTGGAGTGAGGGCTTCGCGAGTCAGCGCACGATTCCGCACCGCCTTGCGGCGGACATCGAAGTGTCTTTACTTGCGCCGGTTGCGCAGGATCACCAGCAGCACCGCGATCGCGGAAACCGCGCAGGCCGCGGTGATCACCATGCCCGCCCAGGCGGGGATCGCGATCCCGGCGATGTTGTCGAAGCCGGGCAGGGCGCGGGGCGCGGTGATCGCCACGAGGCCCTCCGTTCGCGTGGTCGGCGTGCGGGTCGTTGTCGCGCCGCATTTTACCCGACGTCGGTCGTGCCCGTCAGGTCCGAAGTGGACAGTCCCGGTCACCGCTGGTAGTCAACGGTTTTTGCCGTGCGGAAGCGGTTCTGCCGGTGCGAGTGGACCCCTCGCGCCGGTTGAGTCACAGTGCTGGGCGCCGACGGATCTTCGAGGCATGATCGAGGCAAGCGCACGACGACGAAGGAGGAGCGCGAGATGAACGTGGCCGATCTGCTCGTGGACGGATTCGGCCGGGTGCGGGAAGTGGTGCACCAGGCAGTCGAGGGGCTGACCGCGGAGCAGCTGGCGGCGCGACCCGGCCCGGACGCCAACCCGATCGGCTGGCTGGTCTGGCATCTGGCGAGGGTGCAAGACGACCATGTCGCCGACGTCGCGGGCGCCGACCAGCTCTGGACAGCCAAGGACTGGCGCGAGAAATTCGCCCTGCCGTTTCCGGCCGGCGACATCGGCTACGGACACAGCAGCGCGGATGTGGCGAAGGTGCGGCCGCCGTCGCCGGATTTGCTCACCGGCTACTACGACGCCGTGCACGAGCACACGGTGTCCTGGGTGGCCGGCCTGGACGAGGCGGCGCTGGACCGCGTGGTCGACGAAGCCTGGAACCCGCCGGTGACGCTGGGAGTGCGGCTGGTCAGCGTGCTGTCCGACGATCTCCAGCATGCCGGGCAGGCCGCCTACGTGAGGGGGTTGCTGCTGGGATGACGCGGACGGGTTGACGAGGTGGGCGAGTGGCGGCCCTGCCTGGGATGGCGAGAGTCGGCTGCGGCGGGCGGCTTGGCGAGCGCCGAGTTCCTGTCCGGATAACGGCAGTCGACTGCGAACGGTTGCCTTGATTGGCTGAGCGCAGTGGCTCGCGGTCAGAAGGCAGGGTGGCGTCGGCCTGCAGGCTGAACGCGGCTGGCCAGCGACGCCCGGCGGTGGCTGGCCCCTGCGTGGCGAGATGCGGATCGGGGGCGCGGCCAACCCGAGCGGCTGAGCGGTGCGGGCGGTTTGGGGCGCGGCGTTGTGCGAGGTTCGAGCGGCTGTGGGATGTCGGCGGTTCCGGGCTGCGGCGATGTGCGCGGTCGCGCGACTCTGGGATGTCGGCGGTTCCGGGGCGCGGGGTTGTGGGCGGTCTGGCGATTGTGGGATGTCGGCGGTGTGCGGGGTCGGGCGACTGTGGGATGTCGGCGGTTCCGGGGCGCGGCGGTGTGGGCGGTCGAGCGACTGTGAGATGTGGGCAGTTCGAGCCGCGACGGACTCACTCGTACCCCGTTCCCCGGTGGTCCGGCAGGCGGCGCGGGCCGGGGCCGTCCTGGCCCAGTTGGTCGTTCGGGTTGGCGAGGCGGCATTTCGCCAGGGACATGCAGCCGCAGCCGATGCAGTCGTTCAGCTGGTCCCGGAGCTGTTCCAGCTGGCGGATGCGCTGGTCCAGGTCGGAGCGCCAGCAGGACGAGATGCGGGACCAGTCGGCGCGGGTCGGGGTGCGGTCGTCCGGGAGGAGGGCCAGCACGTCGCGGATCTGTGCCAGCGGCATGCCCACTCGCTGTGACATGCGGATGAACGTGACCCGCCGCAGGGTGTCGCGGCGGTAGCGGCGCTGGTTGCCCGCGGTGCGCCTGCTGCGGATCAGGTTCTCGTCCTCGTAGAACCGCAGGGCCGACGCCGGCACGCCGCTGCGGTGGGAGAGTTCGCCGACGGTCAGTTCGGGCGGGTCCGTTTTCGCCATGCGCTCAGCATAGCTTGACTTAAAGGGAGCTTGAAGTTCGAGACTCGCTTCCGGAGGCGGGAAACCTGTTCCGCCCCGGTGCGAAGGAGAAAAACGTGTCCGAAGCTCCCGTCCGGCTCGCTGTGCTCGTCGGCAGTGCCAGGGAAGGGCGGTTCGCCCCGACGGTCGTGCGCTGGTTCGCCCGCCAGGCCGACCGGCACGGCGGGTTCGCGGTCGACGTCCTCGACGTAGCCGAGATCTCGCTGCCGCTCGCGATGAACGGCGAGGGGGCCGCGCCGGTCGCGGCCCGGCTCGACGCGGCGGACGCGTTCGTCGTGGTCACGCCGGAGTACAACCACAGTTACCCGGCCGCGCTCAAGAACGTCCTCGACTGGTTCCGCACCGAATGGCACGCGAAACCGGTCGCATTCGTGTCGTACGGCGGGATTTCCGGCGGGCTGCGCGCGGTCGAGCACCTCCGCCCGGTCTTCGCCGAACTGCACGCGGTCACCATCCGCGAGACGGTGAGCTTCCACGGGGCGTACAGCCGGTTCGGGGAGGACGGCGAACCGGTCGACCCGGCCGCCGAGACCGCGGCGAAGGCGTTGCTCGATCAGCTCGAATGGTGGGCTCGCGCGTTGCAGGAAGCCCGGTCGGTGCGGGCTTATCCGGCCTAGTCCGGCCGGAACCGGGGTAGGCGAAGCGCCGGGGGTCGCCCTGGCCGGTCGAACGGGGGTGGTTGAAGCGCCGAGGGTGCTGGGCTAACGGTGCGACACTCCGGCCAAGCTCTCGATCGCGAAGCTTGTGCCCGGATTAGCACGAGAGGGGAAGCCGGGGCGGTGTCGCAGGACGGAGGGAGTGGTGGGTCGGGGGACGGTGCGGGAGGTTGGCCGAGGGCTGCGCTGGGAGCGGTGCCGCAAGCCGACGGGGAGGGGGAGTCGAGGCGGTGTCGCAGAGCGGGAGAGTCGTGGCCCGGCGGCGGTGCCGCAGGTAGGCGGGGACGTGGTGCGGTCGGTGCCGCACGCGGATGGAGCGGGGGCGGTGTCGCAGGACGAGGGAGTGGTGGCCGGGCGGCGGTGCCGGAGGCAGGCGGGGACGTGGTGCGGTGCCGCAGGTCGGCGAGTGCTGCGCCGAGAGCGGTGCCGCAAGTTGGCGGGAGGGGGTGTCGAGAACGGTGCCACAAGCTTAAGGGAGCGGGGAGCCGACAGCAGCGCCCCAAGCTGGCGGAAAGCTGAGTCGGGGCGGTGCCACAAGGCGAAACCGCACCGCCCCGCTCGCGGCAAAACGCTCAAGCCGCCTTGCTGTCCACATGAGACCGCCGGGCGAACGCGGGCGCGTGTTCCGGTCGCAATCCCACGCCGCCAAGGTAAGCGGTAACCCTGGAAAGCGCGGGGAATCGTTGCACCATCCGCATCGGTGCGGGCAAGCGGTTCAGGGTTCCGTCGAGTGCGGGGCGCAGCAGCATTTCGTGTTCGCCTCGCTGGCTGGACTGCACGGCGACCGTGGGCAGCAAACGGCGGCGGCGTACCGCCGCGAGGCGGGACACCGGGACTGCCCCGCGCCGCAACGGTTCCGCGAGGAGTCGTGCGGTGGCGACGGCGTCTTGCACGGCCAGGTTCACCCCGACGCCGCCGACGGGGGACATCGGGTGTGCCGCGTCGCCGATGCACAGTGCGCCCGGGGCGTGCCAGCGCGGCAGCAGGCCCATCGTCACCTCGAGCAGCTTCACGTCGTCCCATGAGCGCACAGCGGACAGTTGCGACGGGGTCCAGCCGAACAGCTCGCCCAGCCGGGAGCGGAAGCTTTCGATGGGGGCGGACCGCAATTGCGCGTCTTGGCCGCGGGGGATGAGGTACGAGGTCTGGTAGTAGTCGCCGCGGTCCATGGTCACCGAGGCGTATCCGGGGCCGAACCGGGCGAACACCCCCGGCTCGCCCGGTTCGGCTTTCGGCACCCGCACTTGCCAGACGTCCATCGGGACCTCCGACTCGCGCAGGGCGAGGCCGAGTTCGCGGCGCACGGTCGACCAGCGGCCGTCGCACCCGACCGTGAGCGGGGCTTCCAGTGCGACGACGGCGCCGGTTTCGTCGCGGTAATCGACTCCGGTGACGCGTCCGCCCTCGCGGCGCAGGGACACGACGGAAGCCCCCATGCGCAGGGTGAATTTCGGTTCCGCCGCACCGGCTTCGGCCAGCAGGCCCAGGAATTCGGCTTGCGGCACCATCGCGATGTGCTTGTGCGGGCCGCGCAGCCTGCTGAAGTCGGCGGCGATCACGGTTTCCTCGCCGATCTCCATTTTCATCCGCTCCAGGACCGAACGGGACAGGGCGGCGAACCGGTCGCCCAGGCCCAGTTCGTCCAGCAGCCGCAGCGTCGACGGGTGCACGGTGTCGCCGCGGAAATCCCGCAGGAAGTCACGGTGCTTCTCCAGCACCACCACCTCGACCCCGGCCCGGGCCAGCAGCAGGCCCAGCATCACGCCGGCCGGACCGCCCCCGGCCACCACGCATCCGGTCCGCTCCATCGGGACCTCCAATCTTAGAGACGCTCTAAGTTTAGAGTAACGCTAAGATCCTCGCCATGACCGGGTTGCGGGAAGAGAAGAAGCGGCGGACCCGCCAAGCGCTGATCGAGGCCGCGCTCACGCTGTTCGACGAGCAGGGCTACGACGGCACGACCGTCGCCGAGATCTCCGCGCGGGCCAAGGTGTCCCCGGCGACGTTCTTCAACTACTTCGCGACCAAAGAGGACGTCGTCTTCGCTGATCAGCATCTCTACGACGAGGTGGTCGACGAGGTCTTCGCCGCGGCGGAGCCAGGCGCGCCGGTCGCGGAGATGGTGACCCGGACCGTGCACGCGCTGGCGACGGCGGACGCGTGGAGCTTTCCGCTGGACCATCCGCTCACCGAGGTGCGGACCCGGCTGCTGGCCGGAGTGCCCGCGTTGCGCGCGGGCTATCTGCTGCGCAACGCCGCGGTGGGGGACCGGTGGGCGGAGAAGCTCTACGAAACGTGTGCGCCGCAGCTGGATCGGGTCGAGGCCGCCGCGCTGACCGGTGCGGCGCTGGGCGCGTTGGAGGCGGCGTTGCGGCAGGTGCCCGAAGGGCACAGCGCGACGGAAGTCGTCCTGGGGGTCGTCGAGCGGGTGGTGCACGGGTTTTTGCCCACGACGCCCGGCTAATTGCAGTACAGGGATTCGAGCTTGGTGTCCGAGGCGACCACGGTGATCCCTTTGCCGATCGGCTGCCCGGACGACGCCAGCGACGCGGAGACCGTGCAGACCACCTGCTGCAGCCCGATCGGGTACAGCAGTTTCATCGATTCGCCGACGGTCACGGTCACCGGTTGCGCCGAAGTGTCGACTGTGACGTGCCGGCCGGGCGGGAGCATCGAGTAGAACCCCTCTTGTTCCTCCGTCCGCGTCGGGCCGCCGAACAGTTCCGTCAGCACCGTCGTGGGCGTCGCGTCCCTCGCCCAGGCGCGCTGCACCGGGCTGAGCTGTCCCGCGTAGACGAAGTAGAGCGTGATCTGCGGACGCGGCTCGCCCAGCTGGAATCCGCCGGGAGCGTCGCCGGCGGGGACCACCCCGGTCGGCTGGATGCCGCAACCGGCCAGCGCCAGAACCGAAATCAGGGCGACGAAGAGCCTCCGGTGTTTCATCGCTCCTCCTGCGCGGCGCGGGGCAGCCGGAGCGTGAACCGGGCTCCGTCGCCGGTGTTTTCCGCTTCGATGTCGCCGCCGTGCAGCCGGGCGTTTTCCAGCGCGATGGACAGACCGAGGCCGCTGCCGTCGGACCGGGCCCGCGACGTGTCGGCCTTCGCGAAGCGGTCGAACACCTTCGGCAGCACCTCCTCGGGGATGCCCGGGCCGTGGTCGGCGACCGTGAGGAAAACCGTCGTGTCGTCGGTGCTCAGCCGGATTTCGACCGGCGGTGCGCCGTGGCGCAGCGCGTTGCCGACGAGGTTCGCGACCACCAGGTCGAGCCGCCGCGGGTCGACCGGCACGGTGACGTTCGGCAGGTCGGCCGCCACGGACTCGGTCCAGCCGCGGGCGGCGAGGCTGTTGCTCACCGCCTCGGCCAGGTCGACCTCTTCGATCCGCAGCTCCGCGCGTCCGGCGTCGAACCGGGAGATCTCGACCAGGTCCTGGACGAGCCGGGTCAGCCGCCGCGTTTCGGCCGACACCAGCCGCGCCGCCACGGCGGTGTCGGAGGGCAGCTGGTCGGCGTCCTCGTCGAGAACGTCGGTGACCACGTTCATCGCGGCCAGCGGGGTGCGCAGTTCGTGCGAGACGTCCGCGACGAACCGGCGCGCGTCGGCCTCCATCTCGCGCAGCGAGCCGACCGTGCGTTCCAGTTCCGCGGCGGTGTGGTTGAACGTGGTCACCAGCTGAGCCAGCTCGTCGGAACCCTTGGCGGGCAACCGCACGTCGAGCTGTCCGTCGCCGAGTTTGCGCGCCGCGGAATTCAGCGCGCGCACCGGCTGCAGCACCTGCCGCGCGGCCAGCAGCGCCAGTGCGACCGCGATCGGCAGGGCCAGCGCGGTCATCTGCCACGCGCGCGTCGCCAGCTGCTCGATCGCCGCCTGCTGGGTGGCCAACGGCACCGTTTTGTAGACCTCGATGCCGGTGTGTTCGCCGCGCGTCGCGCCGTAGCGCAGCAGCGGCATCCCGATGTAGAGCACCGGCTGTCCGCCCTCGATGACCCGCTGGAACTGGACCGAGGTCCCGCCGGCGACCGCGCTGCGCAGGCCGGCGGGGATTTGCGCCGGATTCAGCCCGACGCGCGAATGCAGCGACCCGAACACCACGGTCGTGATGCCCTTGAGCGAACTCGCCATGTTGTCGAGCTGCCGCTGGTCGGGCGGCAGGGTCAGCTGCGGCAGGTAGGTCCGGACCTCGTCGCGCAGCTGCACCATCGCCGGATCCTGCACGCCGGCCAGGATCGTGTTGCGCGCGGACACGTAGCTCGCGCCCGCCGCCGCGCCCGCACCGACCAGCGTCATCGCCGCGAACGCCAGCACCAGCCGCAGGCGCAGCCCGGACACCCACGACCGGAGCCGTTTCACGACCCGGCCCGCCTCACGAGCGACCGAACCGGTAGCCGAAACCGCGGACCGTCTGCACGTGGTCCGGCCGCGCCGGAACGTCCTCGATCTTCGCGCGCAGCCGCTGCACGCAGGCGTCCACCAAACGGGAATCGCCGAGGTAGTCGTGGCCCCACACGGCCGAGAGCAGCTGGCTGCGGCTGTACACCTGGCCCGGCGTGCGCGAGAGCTCCAGCAGCAGCTTCAGTTCGGTCGGCGTGAGCGAGACCGGCTCGTCGTGCTTGCGCACCAGCATCCCGGCCCGGTCGATCACCAGGTCGCCGTGCTGTTCGGGACCGGCGGCACCGGGCTCGGCGGCGGTGCGGCGCAGCACCGCGCGGATCCGGGCGTCGAGCACGCGCGGTTCGATCGGCTTCACGACGTAGTCGTCCGCGCCCGCTTCGAGGCCGGCGACGACGTCGAAATCGTCGCTGCGCGCGGTGAGCATGATGATCGGCACCTGGCCGAGCGCGCGGATCCGGCGGCACGTCTCGAACCCGTCGATGCCGGGCAGCATCAGGTCGAGCACCACCAGGTCCGGCGTCCGTTCGCGCAGCTGCGCCACGCCGTCCTCGCCGGTCGCCGCGGTGTGCACCGTGTGTCCTTGCCGGCGCAGCGCCAGTTCCATTCCCTCGCGGACGGACGCGTCGTCCTCGATCACCAACACCACAGCCACAGGGGCCATTATTCGGAATGCCCGCGGATTCGCGCGAGCCGGGCGGATCTTGTAGCGAAACCATGACACGGCACTGACGAGATCCCGAAATCCCGCGGCCAGGGTCGAAGACATGGCAGTGCTGACTCCTGAACCGCAGACCGTGCCCCTGTCCGCGCCGCGCCACGCGCTCGCCCCTCCCCGGCGGTCGCGGACCGCTGTGCTGATCGCGGCGGCGCTCGGGTTCGCCGGCGCGTTCGCCGTGGCGTACCTGCTGTTCGTGCGGACCGAGGCCGGACAGCGCGCCGAGGACGGCGTGGTCCGCTTCGCGCAGCGCCTCCCGCGGTCCACTGTGGACTGGGCGCGGCCGCTGGCCGGGATAGACGGCGTCGAGGTGTTCGGGGCGGCCGGGATCGTCATCGTGGCGCTGGCGCTGCTGCGCAAGCGCTTCGCGCTCGGGGTGACCGCGCTGGCGCTGTATTTGCTGCCGCTGGCCGCCGCGCAGCTGCTCAAGATCTACCTGCTGGACCGGCCGGACGTCGGCTCGACCGGAGCCCCGCACCACAACAGCTTTCCGAGCGGGCACGTGAGCGCGGCCACCGCCGTGCTGCTGGCGCTGGCCGTGGTGCTGCCCGCGCGGTTCCGGACCTGGGTGCTCGCCGCGGGTGCGCCCGGCGTCGCCTGGGTGGCCGCGGCGACCGTCGCGCTCGGCTGGCACCGCCTGTCGGACACCGTGGGCGCCTGCCTGCTGGTGGCCGCGGTCGTGTCGGCGGGCGCGGCGGTCGTCTCGGCGAGGCGTCCGGACGGCGGCCGGATCCCGCCGGTGCTGACCGCGGTCGCCCTGCTCGGGCCGGTAGTGGTGGTGCTGGGCGGGTACGCGGTGCTGGCGTCGGCGACGTCAGTGCCGGCCCGGTTCGTGGCGGCGCTGGTGCTGGCGGCGCTCAGCGCGGTGGCGGTGGTGTTGCTGGCCGCTGGACCGCTCCGGCGGGTGAACTTCGACCCGTCCGGGGCACGGAACCGGGTCAAAGGGGGCGGGGTCTAGTGAACGGCGATTCCGGTGCCGACCGCGAACGTCGCGTTACGACGGGTTGCGGCGCGGTTTGATCCGCACCGCGGGCAGCGGGGGAGCGGGCAGCCGCGCCGGGCCGCCGGGGTACGGCTCGATCGCGCCGAACTGGTCGGAATTCGCCTCCCACGCCGCGCGGTACTCGGCGATCTCCTCGTGGCTGCGGCCGACGAAGTTCCACCACATCAGGATTTCCTCGCCGAACGGCGGCCCGCCGAGCAGGATCACTCGCGCCGGTTCCGCCCCGGGGTTGCGCAGCTCGAGCTTCGCCGCGCCGATGCCGAGGTAGCCGAGCTGAGCGCGCTGCAGCGGGGTGCCCGCGAAAACGACCTCTCCGGTGTCGAGCAGGACGCCGTGCTCGAAGGACGGGTCCGCGGCGAGGCTGAGGCTCGCCCCCGGGTCGAGGACGATTTCCGCGCCCAGCAACGGGGTGAAGGTCTTCACCGGCGAGGTCGCGCCGGCCAGCGTGCCGAGGAAGACGCGCGCGACGGCGCCGTCGAGTCCGGTGGCCGGGGGCGCGTAATGCTGGAAGTCGCGGGCGGTGTGCCGGTGCTCGTCCGGCAGCGCGACCCAGAGCTGGACGCCGTGCAGCGTCGTGGTTTCCGGCGTCGACACCTCTTCGTGGCAGATGCCGTGCCCGCCGGTCATCAGGTTCAGTTCGCCGGGGCGGACCATCGCGTGCGAGCCGAGGCTGTCGCGGTGTTCGATCTCGCCGGTGAACAGCCAGCTCACCGTCTGCAGCCCGGTGTGCGGATGCGGGCCGACGGACATGCCGCCGCTGACCGAGGTGTCGTCGGGGCCGTAGTGGTCGGCGAAGCACCACGCGCCGATGAGCGACCGCTGGCGCTGCGGCAGGGTGCGGCGGACCGGCATCGCCCGCGGTCCGCCGAGCGGGACGGAGCGGGCGTCGAGGATCTCGACCTTGCCCGGGTCGACCGGGTCGCCGCCGCACTCGAGTTCGGCCGGGTCGGCCTCGACGTTGCTCATGCCTGACACGATAACCGGCGGTCAGCGGGCGAGGCGGTTGCGCAGCCAGTCGAGCGCCGTCGGGAGTGCGTTCAGCACCGAGATGTGCCCGTCGTGCGGACGGAGCCACAGCTCGGCGTCCGGGAGGTTCCGCAGCAGCCATTCGCTGTGGCTGGCCGGGACGACGCGGTCGTCGCCGCCGTGCACCAGCAGCACCGGAACCCGCACGTCGGCGGCCGCGAAGCCCCACGGCGCGACATACGCGAGGTCGTCGTCGGCTTCCGCGGCGACGTCAGCCGCCGCACCCGCGTCCTGTCCCAGCGGGCCCCACGTGCCGCGCAGCGCCGCCCAGTCCGCGTCGGTGAAACTCGCCGGGTCGAATTCCCGCGTTTCCCCGTGCCGCAGCCGGGTTTCGCGGCCCTCGCGGGCGGCCCGCAGCCAGCTGTCGTCGGCCATCCCGCCGTACCAGTCGTATTCCTCGGAGAATGGGGCCAATCCGGCGAGGGACACCGCGGCCAGCACCCGATCCGGCAGTCCCGCGGCGCAAGCCAATGCGTGCGGACCGCCGCCGGACGCGCCCGCCACGGCGAACCGCGGCAGGTCCAGCGCGTCCGCCAGGCGCCGCACGTCTTCGGCAGCCGAGCCGACCGTCCGTCCGGCCTTCGGAGTGGATTCGGCGTATCCCGGCCGGGCATAGGAAACGAGGCGGAATCCGCGCGCCGCGGCGGCCTCCGCCACCGGCGGCAGCAAACGGCCGGATTGCGGAGTTCCGTGGTGCCACACCAGCGGAAACCCGTCGCCCCCGCTGTCGTGCACTCGAAGATTCCGGCCGTCCGGCAGCGGCAGATCCGCGGTGGTCGTCCCCATTCCGAGGACTCTAGCCAGTCCGCCGCGTGCGATCGGCGAAATTGTCCCAGGCTTGGCGCACCAGCGCGGGATGCGCGAGCAGGTCCGACGCGGTCCGGGCCAGCGCCGCCGCCGTCGCGAGCAGCACGGTCCGGGCGCGCGGCGAGCCGGTCGCTTCGGCGAACGCCCGGCTGCCGACCGCGCGGACCGGATCGTGGAGCGCGACCGACGGATGGATCGTCGGCATCCGCACGCTCAGATCGCCCACCTCGGGCCGGCCGGGGACCGCCGCGATGCCCGACGGGGCCGCGTGGATCCCGCACGCCGCGAGATGCCGGGCGAAATGGCCGGACAGCACGGGGTTGTCGTGGAACCGCGCGTGAATCGGGCCGAACCGTTCGACATTCGCCTTGGTTCCGGTCGCCATCGCGGCTCCCTCGGCGGCGGTGGTCACTTCGGTGACGACCCGGCCGAGACTTTCCGCGTCCGGCGCGCGCAATCCGAACCGCGCCTCGGCGAAATCGGGCACCACATCGGTGGATTCCCCGCCGTGCGTCACGATTCCCTGTACAGCCGCACCGGCGGGCAGCCGGGCCCGCAGCGCGGCGATCGCGGTGAACACCTGCACCAGCCCGGCGACCGCGTCGGTGCTGTCTTCGGGGGCGGGGCCGGAATTCCCGTGCACGGTCACCCGCAGTTCGGTCCGCGCGGCGAGCGGCGCGGCGGCCCAGGTGTGCACGCCGGGCTGGAAAGTCAGCACCGCGTCGATGCCGTCGGCCGGGCGGTCGGTGACGACGACGGAACCGGATTCCAGTGTCCGGACGGTCGCCAGCGCCGCGCCGACGACCGCCGCGGCGACGAGGTTGTGCCCGAATTCCCGGCGCCGGTCGGACGGGAGCAGCAGGGCGACGCACGGACGCCCGCTGCCGTACCGCGCGGTGCGTCCGGTGAGGTCGAACCCGGCCTCGGCGAGCGGACCGAGATCCGGCTCCCGCTCGCCGTCCGGTTCACGGGACCAGGCCCAGAGCCGCTCGGCGAGCAGTTCGATCTCGTGGTCGGTCCGGTCGTGCCGGTCCTCGTCGGACTCCATGCCGCCCAGGTACCCACCGGGCAGCGATTCGATCCCCTCCGGAAGTGGGTAATTCGGCCGTTGGCGCGGCCGGGCCGGTGCGCGAGGGTCGCTGCCATGACAGCGGGAAGCTACCGGGTGCTGCCGGCCGAGGTGTCGGCGATCGTGAAGAACGTGGAAGGCCTCGGCGCCGCGGCGTTCTCGGCCGTGCGCGACCTCGAAACCCTCGTGATCGACTCCTTGTCGTTCGCGGGCATCGGCAGCGGGGTCGCCGCCGCGAACACCTTGCTGCAGTCGAAACTCGTGTCGTCGCTCGGCGATTTCGTGAAGCTGATCGAGCAGGTCAACGGCAAGGTGCGGCACGCGGCGCAGAACTACGCCGACGCCGACACCGCGGTGGCCCACGGCTACGGCGGCGGGGGAGCCGGGGCAGGCGGCGGCGGTGCGGCCGCTGGGGGTGCCGCACCGCGGCAGCTGGACGACCGGGTCGTCGATTCGATCATGCGGTCCGAAGGCGCGACGGGCGAACAGGGCGGGGTGCGCGAGGCGTACGGCTTCCGGGAGAGCATGCACAACGGCTACGACCAGATCATGGCCGCCCGCGAGCGGTACGGCGTCGGCAGCGCCGAGGAACGCGCGGTGGTCGCGCAGCTGATGACCGCGAACGCGCGCCATGCCGGGGCGCTGGAGTTCAGCGACCCGGGCGCGCAGGCGGCGATCATGTCCGGGGCGCACATGCGCGGCGCGGGCGGCGTCCGGGCGATCCTGAACCACATGGGCGGCGCGGACATCGTGCGGAGCGCGCGCACCCTCGACCCGGCCGCGGTCGAGCAGCTGCGGAGCCTGTCGCCGGAGGAGTTCCAGCAGCAGTTCCACGACGCCCGGATCGAATACGACCGGGAGATCTACGGCGACACGACCACCCGGCAGAACGGGCACACGCAGAACTGGTGGGACCGCTACGGAAACGGGCTGACCCAGCGCTACGACCGCGAGCAGCGGGAGTTCCTGCGGCTGTCGCGGTGACCCCGCTTCAGTCCAACTCGGACAACCGGGCCGTCAGGTCCTCGACGAGCCGCTTCAGCAGCTGGTCGAGGAGCTGGCGGTCCTCCTCCGTCCAGCCGCTGAGCGCGGAGGAGAACCAGCCTTCGATCACCTCGACGTAGCGTTCGGTCGCGGCCTTGCCTTCCGGGGTCAGCTCGATCAGCCGGGCCCGCTGGTCGTCCGGGTCGGCCACCCGGCGCACCAGGCCGCGGCTTTCCAGGCCTTGCACCTGCCGGGTCACGTGCGGCCCGACGACGTTCATCCGGTTGGCGATCTCGCCCACCCGCAGCGGCTGGCCCTCGATGTGCAGGATGCCGAGCACGCTCATCGCCGGCCGCTCCAGCGGCAGCCCGGTCGCCTCGACCGCGCGGTCGAAGAGCTTTCCCCGGCGCAGCGTCCCGCTCAGCTCGTTCAGCCGGGGGAGCAGGTCCCGGAGCAGGGAAGAGACGGCGGACATCGCGGGCTCCTTGATTAGATACCTAACTTAGGTATATGGTCGGGTCACCGGGATCGCGCGAAGCGGTTCCGGCCGGTCTCGAAAATGATACCTAAGGTAGGCATCTATCGCCTGCCGGGGGAAGGGGAGAACCATGAACGGGAGTGTGCTGATCTCGGGGGCGAGCATCGCGGGCCCGGCGCTGGCGTACTGGCTGAACCGGTACGGCTTCGCGGTCACCGTGGTGGAGAAGGCGCCGGCGGTGCGCGGCGGCGGGTACCCGATCGACACGCGCGGCCCGGCCGTCGAGGTGCTGCGGCGGATGGGCCTGGAGGACAAGGCGCGGGCGCGGCACGTCGCGACCCGGCGGCTTTCGTTCCTCGACGCGGACGGCGGCGTCATCCAGGGCGTCGAACCGGCCGTGCTGACCGGGGACCGAGCGGGTTACGACATCGAGCTGGCCCGCGGCGATCTCACCAGCCTGCTGTACGACGCGGTCCGCGACGACGTCGAGTTCCGCTTCTCGGAGTCGATCGCCACGCTGAACGACCGGGGCGACCGGGTCGACGTGACGTTCACCAGCGGCCGGAGCCAGACGTTCGACCTGGTCATCGGCGCGGACGGGCTGCACTCGAAGACGCGTTCGCTGGTCTTCGGGCCGGAGGAGCGGTTCCACCGCTACCTCGGCTACTGCTTCGCCGGGTTCACCATGCCCAACGACCTCGGGCTGTCGCACGAAGGCGTGGTGTGGGCGGTTCCGGGCCACAGCGCGGCGCTCTACGCCACCGGGGACGGCGACGGCGACATGCACGCGTTCCTGCTGTTCAGCCGGGAGGACGCGCCGTTCCACGCCTTCGCCGACCCGCGGGCGCAGCGCGACCTGGTCGCCGGCTACTTCGAGGGAGACGGCTGGCTGGTGCCCCGGATGGTCGAGGCGATGCGTACCGCCGATGACCTGTTCTTCGACGTGGTCAGCCAGATCCACCTGCCGGTCTGGGCGAAGGGCCGGGTCGCGCTGGCCGGGGACGCCGCGCACGCGACGTCGTTCCTCTCCGGGCAGGGCTCGAGCCTCGCGATGATCGGCGCGTATCTGCTGGCCTACGAGCTGGCCGAGGCCCCGCACGAGGAGGCGTTCGCGGCGTACGAGAGCCGCTCGCGGGAGTTCGTCGAGCGGAACCAGGCGCTGGCCACGGGCGGGGCGCCGGTCATGGCGCCGCGCACCGAAGCGGAGCTGGAAGCGCGGAACGCGGCGCTGCGGTCGATGGACGGATTGCCGGGGGAGGAGCACAACGAGGTGCACACGTTGCTGACGCTGCCGCCGGAGCGCGCGACCGTCTGAGCCTCGGTGGGCGAGTCGGGCTCGGACGCGCCGTCGCGGCGTGCGAGGCTACCCGGCGGCATTGCGCGGTGACGGAACGGGGCGGGATGAACGCGATTGCGCGCGGCGGCGGGATGCTCGCGGCGATTTTGGTGGTCGTCGGCGGCACGGCCGGGCTCGGGGTGGCGCTCGGGCTCGGCTCGACGGCGATGCTGGCCGGGCTGACCGCCTTGTTCTGTTTCATCGCCGCCACCGGCGGGCCGTTGCGGCCGGACCTGTGGCTGCTCGCCGCGTTCGCGCCGGCGGTCGTGCTCGGCGGCGCCGGGCCGCGGCTGCTGGGCGAGGTGTCGCCGGTCGCGTCGATCGCGTTGCTCGTGCTGGTGGTGTTCGCGGCGGCGCTGGTGCCCGCGCTCGGGTCGCGGTATGTGACGGTCGGGCTCGGACTCGGCATGGCCACGGTGTTCGGCTACGGCTTCCAGCTGAGCGGAGCGGCCAGCCCGGTGCAGATCATCTGCGCGCCGGCGCTGGCCGTCGGGGTCGTGTTCGTGCTGCGGCTGCTGATGGGGCTGAGCGATCCGGGCAAGCCGACCCGCACCGCACTGGCCGACGCGCTCGCCGGACCGGACCGCGTGAGCGCGGAGCGGGCGGTGCGGTTGTGGGTCACCGACCGGCCGCGGGCCTGGCAGGCGCGGGTGCTCGCCGGCGGCGCGCGCTACCACGGCACCGCCGCGTTGCTGCGGGACCGGCTGCGCGTCTTCGACGAAGAACAGGCGGCGGCGGTGACGCGCGTGCTCGAGGCCGCGGACGAACAGGTCGGGGCGCTCGCGGAAGCCGTGCGGGCCAAGGCGGTTTCGGAGCCGCCGGAGATCGAACGGGTCGACCCGGACGTCGCGCTGCCCGGCGACACCGGCGCGCTGCTCGACGAAGCCTGGGCGGGGCTGTGCGCGATCCGGGAAGCGGTGCTGAACCGCGACGAGTCCATTGTGGACTTCCCGCGGCATCTCGTGCGCGAGGCGTTGCGGCGCGAGGCGACCGGGGTGTTTTCGTGGCGGTCCGCGCAGTTGCGGCACGCGTTGCGGTGCGCGCTGGGGATGCTGGTCGCGGCGGTGATCGCGATGTTCCGTCCGGGCGACCCGCTCACGGTCTCGTTCCTGATGACGACCTTCGCGCTCATGCAGCCGGAATGGCGGGACACGCTGGCGAAGGCGGGGCAGCGCGCTGCCGGTGCGGCGGCCGGGGCCGTGGTGCTGGCGGTCGCTCTGTGGCTGTTGCCGCCGGGCGCGTTGCTGCCGCTGGGGATTGTCGCGCTGCTCGTCGGGTTCCCGTTCATGCAGGTGCAGCCGATGGTGTTCAACGGCTGCATGGTGCTGATGAGCGTCGGGATGAACGCCACGACGCGTCATCTGGACGCGGTTTCGGTGCTGGTGGAGTATCTGCTGCTGGTTGTGCTGGCGGTGGTGATCGGGCTGCTGTTCGGCTTCGCCGCGGTGCCCGGGGTGCCGAAACCTTCGGTGGCACAACGGCTTGCCGACGCCGTCTCCGAGACTGGCGAGCTGCTCGCGTCGGTGGCGGAACGGCTGCGCGGCGGAAGCAGCCGGCGCGAGGTCGGGCTGCGGTTCCGCGCCGCGGCCCGGACGCATCAGGACCTGCTGAGTCCCGAGCCGGGCAGCCGGGAGCCTTCGCCGGAGCAACGAGAAGCCCTGGAAGAGGCCGGGCAGGGATTGCGCGGTCTCGCGGCGTCGGCGGGCGCGCTGCTGCAACGGGACGCGCAGTCGGCGGCGATGGCGTCCTTCGCGGAGGCCGCGGCGGGTGCGCTGGCCGGGAACGGGGAACTGCCCGCGCGTCCGGTGGACGCGGACGAGGAGGAGCGGTTGCTGGCCGACCTCGTCCGAGCTGACCTGCTGCGCGTGCATCGCGGCGCGGAGGTGCTCGCGGGCTGAAAGGGCGCCGGATGCTTCCCTTGCGTCCCTTCACCTTGCGCGTTCGCGGTGTCACCATCCGGACATGAGGAAACTCCCGCTCGCCCGCACCGCGACGGTCGCCGCGTGCATGGCGCTGCTGTTCCCGGTATCCGCGGCGTACGCCGATCCGCCGCACAACCTGCCGCAGAACGCCAACGGATACGAGCAGTCCTTCTCGCCCGCCTACGACTACGACGGCGACGGTTGCTACGCCACCCCGGCGATCGGTCCGGACGGCACCCTCGCGCCCGGCCTCAAGACCACCGGCGCGGTCAACGGCAACTGCCACGACAAGTCCGACCTCGACAACTCCCAGACCTACTCGCGCTCGACGTGCAACCACGGCTGGTGCGCGGTCGTCTACGCGAGCTACTTCGAGAAGGACCAGGCCGTCGACGGCAGCGGCCTTGGCGGGCACCGGCACGACTGGGAGCACGTGATCTCCTGGATCGACCAGTCGTCGAACCAGGTCGAGTACGTCACGACCACGCAGCATTCCTCCCAGGTGACCTACCCGAGGTCGAAGGTGAGCTTCGACGGCGCCCACCCGAAAGTGGTCTACCACAAGGACGGCCCGGGCACGCACTTCTTCCGCCTCGCCGACGCCCACGACGAGCCCCCGGAGAACCACTACCACGACTGGCGCTACCCGCCCCTGGTCGGCTGGGACGGCTGGCCCTCGACCGCCCTGCGCGACCGCCTGATGGGCGCGGATTTCGGCGCCGCGACGATCAAGATCAGCGAAGGCCGGTACCAGGACCTGCTGGAGAAGTCGAAGCCGTCCGGAATCCCCTTCGCCCCGCGCGGCTGACCCGCCAACGCCACCCCGAAAACCGCAGCCGCCGCACCCGACGATCGAGGCACCCAGCCCTGGCCCTGCACCCCAAGACCGTCAGCACAATGGAGCTTCGGGGTGCCCCACGCGACACATCTCACCCCAGCGTCAAGAGGAAATCCGGGTAATAGTAAGCACCATGGACTCCGCGCTCCCGCTGGACGGAATCACCGTCGTCTCCGTCGAACAAGCCGTCGCCGCCCCGCTGGCCACCCGCACGCTCGCCGACCTCGGCGCTCGCGTGATCAAGGTGGAACGGACAGACGGCGGGGACTTCGCCCGCGAATACGACCACGTCGTCCACGGCACCGGCGCGCACTTCGTCTGGCTCAACCGCGGCAAGGAATCCCTCGCGGTGGACCTGAAAACCGAGGAAGGGCGCGACGTGGTGCGCCGCCTGATCGCCCGCGCCGACGTCTTCGTGCAGAATCTGGCCCCGGGCGCGGCCGCGAGGCTCGGCTTCGGGTCCGAAACCCTGCGCGCCGACCATCCGGAACTGGTGACCGTCGACCTCTCCGGCTACGGCACCGGCGGCCCCAGGGAGCAGCGCAAGGCCTACGACATGCTGGTCCAGGCCGAAGCGGGCCTGATCGGCATCACCGGCACCCCGGACACCCCGGTCAAGACCGGCATCCCGACATCCGATATCGCCTCCGGAATGTACTGCGCGCAGGCGGTCCTGGCCGCCCTCCTGCGTCGCTGGCGAACCGGCCAGGGCGCGACAGTCGAGGTGACGATGCTCGAAGCGACTGTCGAATGGATGGGCTACGCGATGTACAGCCAGATGTACTCCGGCCGCCAGCCCGCGCGGATGGGCCTGAGCCATGCCTCGATCGCCCCCTACGACGCGTACCCGACGAAAGACGGTCAGATGCTGATCGGCGTCCAGAACGACAGCGGCTGGCGAACCCTGGTCACCTCGGTCCTCGAAGCGCCGCAACTGGCCGAAGACCCGCGATTCACCACGAATGTGCTGCGCGTGCAGCACCGCGCGGAATGCGACGCCGCGGTCGCCGCCGAAACCGCCCGATGGTCCACAGTGGACTTGGACGAGCGGCTGGCGCGGGCGGGAATCCCGGCGGCGCAAGTGAAACAGGTCGCCGACGTCGTAGCCGATCCGCAGCTGCGCGCCCGCGACCGCTGGCGGAAAATCGGCACCGAGCACGCCGCCGTCGACGCCCTGCTGCCGCCGGTGACCTTCGCGGACGTCGAGGCGCGGATGGGCGACGTCCCGGCGTTCGGCGCGCATACCCGTGCGCTGCTTGAAGAAGCCGGGACCGACGCGGACGACCTGCTGCGCCGGGGGATCGCCGCCGAGCCGCGTTGACAGTTGTATGGTGCATCTCTAGCATGCGGGGACATGCCGGGAGAAGACCGCGACGGCGACGCCCTGGACGCTATCCACCGCGCGATCATCCTGTTTTCCCGCGGATCCCGGGTGCGTTCGAACGAACTGTACGAGGGGCTCGGGTTCGTGCAGTACACGATGCTGTCCTCGATCGACCTCGCGGACTGCGCGCACGCGGCGGATCTCGCGCAGGAATACGGGCTCGATCCCTCGACGGTCAGCAGGCAGCTCGCGGAACTGGAGAACGCCGGGCTGCTGGTGCGCGGCCCGGATCCGCGGCATTCGCGTCGGCAGCGTCTTGAGCTTACCGAGGCCGGGCGTCGCGCGCTGGCAATTACCCGTGCGGCACAACGGAAACGGCTCGAAGACCGGCTCCGGGACTGGCCGAGCGGAGATGTGGCGGAGTTCGGGCGGCTGCTGACCAAGTTCGTCGGGTCCTGACAGTCCACAGTAGACTTATCCGCGCGGCGGCCGCTGATTTGCCGCCGGTCGTCGCGGGCCCCGGTCAGCCGCGGCGGATCGGGCCGAGCTTCGCGGAAAGGTCCTCGGCGAGATCGGCCGGACGGGGCGGCCCGGCCGCGCGGTCGGCGGCCCAGGCGAGCGCGAGCCGGCTCGGTTCCCAGCCGTCCTCGTCGATCCGGACCAGCTTGAACTCCGGCGGCGAGAACAGCCGGCCGATCAACGACGCCGGCGCGTAGGACACGAGGGCGACCAGCCGCCGGTTGAAGACCCGCGCGGCCATTTCGACTTCGCCGCCGCGGCCGCTGACCGCGCGGACGATGTTCCGGACGCCGCGGTTCGCGAGCCTCCGGGTCAGCGCGGCGAGGATGAGCGGGTTCGGCCGGGCGAAATCGATGACCACCTCGCGGTCGCGCAGCTCCTCGATGTGCACGAGATCGCGGCGGGCGAGCGGATCGTCCGCGCGGACCGCGATCGCGCCCTGGTATTCGGCGACGGTCCGGGCCCGCAGCCGCTGGTCCTCGACAGCGAGGTGGATCAACCCGAGTTCCAGATGCCCGGACACGAGTTTCGCGGTGACCTCGGCGGCCGAACCGGCCACCTCGAACGTCGCCGGGACAGCCAGCCCGCCGACCGCGGCTTCGAGGTCTTCGAGCAGATCCGACGGCGCGTACGCGGTGGCTCCGACCCGGATCGGCGCGCCGTCCCCGAGCACTCCGGCCGCGATGTCCTTGAGGTTCTCGACCTGGCGCAGGATCGCCCGCGCCGGGCCGAGCAGCGCCTCGCCGAGCGGGGTGAGCCGGACCTCGTGGTAGTGCCGTTCGAACAGCGGGCCGCCGAGTTCCCGTTCGAGCAGCTTGATCTGCTTGCTGAGCGGCGGAGGCGTGATCCGCAGCCGGTCCGCCGCGCGCTTGAAGTGCAGTTCGTCGGCGACCGCGACGAAGTACTTCAGGCGGGTGAAATCGATCTCCATCGTCCAATGTCCAGCGAGGCGGCGGGTCGGGGCGATCATACGGCGGGCAGCGGCATCCGGCGGGTCGCCGGGCGGGCTGGGGGATGCGGTGCGGGGATGAGGGTCGGCGCGGCTGGGTCTCGGGGGAGGGGTTCGGCGGGCGCGGGATGGTTCGGCGGTGCGGTCGGGTAGGGCGTTGTTGCTTGGCGCAGCCGGGGCTTCGGGTGAGGGGGCGGTGAGGAGCGGGGCGGTTCGGCGGTGCGGTCGGGTAGGGCGTTGTTGCTTGGTGGCGGCGGGTCGTGGGTTGAGGGGTTCGGTGGGGCACGGGGCGGTGCGGTCGGGTGGGCGTTTTCACTTAGCGTCGCCGGGTCTTGGGTTGAGGGGGTCAGTGAGGCGCAAGGCGGTGCGGTGGGGCGTTGTTGCTGGGTGGCGCCAGGGTGTGGGTTGACGGGATTGGCGGGGCATGGGGCGGTTCCGTGGCGCGGCGGGTCGGGAGGGTTCTCGCTTGGCACCGCCGGGTCTTGGGTTGAGGGAGTCGGTGAGGCGCGGGGCGGTGCGGTCGGATGGGGCGTTTTCGCTCCACGCCGCCGGGTCCTGGGGATGGGCGCGGGGCGGCGGTCGGGCCGGGAGGGGCGTCTCTTGGCGCCGTCGGATCGTGGGCTGACCGGATCAGCGGGTTGCTGGAGCGGGGCGGGCTGTCGGGCCGTGGAGTGCTCGGCGTGAGGCCGCCGAACCCGGCGCGAGGGAACAGCCGAGGCACCGGGCCCGGCTTCGCGCGGAAAGCGAAAGCACTCCCGCCGTTTCGCTTGCCGCGCATCGCCTGCCCGCTTCCGCTCATCCGGCGCGAGCGGCGCGCCCCTCCTGGTCCTCCGGTGCCTCCAGCACCCCGCGCGCGATGAGCCCGGCCGTCTCGGCAGCGCTCAGCCCCAGCAGTTCGGCGGCGATCTCGAACGTCTGCTCGCCCAGCAGCGGCGCCTGTCCCAGCGGCGGATCGGCGACGTGTGCGGCGTGGATCTGCACGTTCTCCAGCACGTACGGCTCCTCCGCGTACGGATGCAGCTCCTCCCGAAACGCCCGCCGCTCGCGGTAGTGCTCCCATTCCGGCAGGTCAGCGGCCCGCAGCAGCGCCCCGGCGGGAACGCCGGCGGCTTGCAGCCGCTCCATCGCCGCGAACGGGGGCTGCCGCTCCGTCCACTCGGTCACCGCGGCGTCGATCCGGGGCCGGGAAGCGGCGCGGCCGGCGCGGGTGGCCAGACCCGGGTCGGCGGCCAGGTCGGGACGGTCCAGCACCGAGCACAACGCGCCCCAATCCGCGTCGTTTCGCACCGTGACCGCGAGCCAGTCGTCGTCGCCGGCGGTCGGGAAGATGTCCCAGGGCGCGTCGTGCGCGGGCTCGGTCAGGTGATGTCCTCGGCGGGCCAGGTCTTCGGCGGCGATGCGGTCCGCGAAGTGGCTCAGCATCACCTCCGACTGCGCGACGCTCACCGCGCCGCCCTCGCCGGTCCGTTCGCGCCGGACCAGCAGTGCCAAGGCGGCCAGCGCGCCGATCCGGGCGCACACGTGGTCCGGGTAGACCGTGACGGCGTCGCTGAACGTGCCCGGTTCGCCCGGATAGATCCACTCGCTGGTGAGTCCGGTCGCGGCGCGCACGAGCGGGCCGTAGCCGAGGCGTTTCGCCCAGGGGCCGGTCGGGCCGAAGGCCGAGCTGTCGACGACGACGATGCCGGGGTTCACCTCGGACAACGCGGCCCGGTCGAGCCCGAGCGAGGCGATGACCCCGGGTTTGAAGTTGGTCAGCACGACGTCCGACTGCGCGACGAGCCGCCGCACCAGCGCTTGCCCCTCGGGAGCGCGCAGGTTGACGCCGATGGCGCGTTTGTTGCGGTGCCCGGCGGCGAAACCGTGCGACATCAGGCCGGGCAGCGCGGCGCGGGAACCGTCCGGGAAAGCGGAGTTTTCGATTTTGACGACGTCCGCGCCGAGGTCGCCGAAGAGCCGTCCGGTGTCGCCGCCGACCACGATGACGCCGAGGTCCAGGACCCGGATCCCCTCCAGCGGGCGCCCTTCGCCGCGACGAGGGCGGGCGGCGAGGATCGGCGCGGCGGCGACTCGGGCGCCGGTGTCCGGGCCGGCGACGGCGCGGTGTCCGTCGATCTCGGCGATTCCGGCCGGGACCGGGGCGACGAGCCCGGGCGACAGTTCGGTGTCGCGGAAGAAGCCGCGGGCGGCGAGCTGGTCGGTGTGGAGTGCTTCGGCGAGGGTGAGCACCGCGGCGGTCGGCACGCCGTGGCGCTGGCCCTCGGACTCCAGCGAAGCCCGGGTGCGGCCGGCGAAGAAGCGGCCGATCGCGGGCAGCAGGTCCGGCGACGCGAAGCGTTCGCGCACCTGGTCGTACTTCGGATCGGCGAATTCGGCCGGGCTGCCCATCCAGGCGAACATCCCGCGCCACTGCCGTCGCGACAGCAGGCAGATCCGGACGTATCCGTCCCGGCAAGGGAAAATCGGGTACCGGTGGCGTTCCTCGGTGCGTCCGCGCGGCAGCTCGGCCAGCGGCACCCCGGCGGCAGCGCTGCCGACCATGCCGAAGGCCGGGTCCAGCGTTTGCATCGCGCCGTCGAGAACGGAGAAGTCGATGCGGTCGCCGCGTCCGGTGCGCAGCCGGTCGAGGTACAGGCTCACCGCCTGGAACGCGGCTTGCGCGGCGGCGACGTGGTAAGGCAGTTCGCCGGGCGGCAGCAGCGGCGCGCGGCCGGGGATGCCGGACCGGGAGAGTTCGCCGGTCAGCGCGTGGAAGACCGGGGTGGTGGCCTGCCAGTGCCGCCGGGTCGTGGCGCGGCCGAAGTCGCTGACGGACAGGACGACCAGCGCGGGATGCCGGGTGCGCAGGCCGGGGACGTCGAGCAGCTCTTCGGCGGGCGAACCCGGCGGGGTGGTCTCGATCAGCAGGTCGGCGTCGGCCAGCAGCTGTTCCCAGCCGTGCGAGCCGGGTTCGGCGGTCGCCTGGGCGAAGCCGTGCCGGTCGACGGCGGTGCCGATCGCGACCCCGTCGACGACCGGTCCGGTGGCGTCTTCGCCGGTGACGCCGGCCAGGACGACCCGGGTGACGCGCGCGCCGAGATCGGCCAGCAGCCGTCCGGTCGCGGTCATCGGGCCGGAGGACAGATCGAGCACGCGGACCCCGGAAAGCGGCGGGTCGTAGGCATCGGGCACGGAAACCAGCCTCCTCGGGGCTCAGCTGCGGCGGACGGCGCGGAAGGGCAGGTCGCGGTCGATCTCGGGTTCCTTGGGAAGGCCGAGGACGCGTTCGGCGATGATCGTGCGCTGGATCTGGTCGGTGCCGCCGCCGATGGAGGTGAAGAACGCGTTGAGCGCCAGGAAGTTCACGTCGTCGGCGACCGGGTTTCCGTCCCCGGCGAGCAGGGTTTCCGGACCGGCGATGTCGGTGCGCAGCCGGCCCTCGGCGTGCAGGACGCCGGACATCGCGAGCTTTCCCAGCGACATCACCGAACTCGACGTGCCCTGTTCGGCGGCGGCCTTGGCCCGGGCGTTGTTCAA
The DNA here is from genome assembly GCF_000411975.1 of Amycolatopsis orientalis DSM 43388. Taxonomy (GTDB): domain Bacteria; phylum Actinomycetota; class Actinomycetes; order Mycobacteriales; family Pseudonocardiaceae; genus Amycolatopsis; species Amycolatopsis orientalis_D. Next base: position 51,963 of record NZ_ASXG01000157.1, on the reverse strand, counting down.
CGCGTTGAGTTCGCGCAGGGCGAGCACGGTGGCCAGGCGGTCGCGGATCACCGGGTCGTCGAGCCGGCCGCGTTCCCGGGCGAGCCCGACGAGGTCGTCGGCGATCGAGCCGTGCCGCGACGCCCGCGCGCCGTCGCCCATGATCGAGCGTTCGTAGGCCAGCGCGGTCTGCAGCACGCGCCAGCCCTTGCCCTCGTCGCCGACCAGGTAGTCGGCCGGGATTTCGACGTCGGTCAGGAACACCTCGTTGAAATGCGCTTCGCCGGTGATCTGCACCAGCGGCCGGATGTCGACGCCCGGCTGGTGCATCGGCACGACGAAATAGCTGAGGCCCTTGTGCTTCGGGACGTCCCAGTCGGTGCGGGCGATCAGCAGGGCGTAGTCCGCGGTCTTCGCGCCGGACGTCCAGACCTTCTGGCCGTTGACGATCCAGCGGTCGCCGTCGCGGACCGCGGTGGTGCGCACTCCGGCCAGGTCCGAGCCGGCGCCGGGTTCGCTGTAGAACAGGCAGGTCCGGGACCGTTCGGTGAGAACGTCGTAAAGCAGGTCGTTCTTGAGCTTCTCGGTCCTGAACGCGAGGACGGTGTTGGCCGGGATGCTGTGCTTGTCCTGCCGCGCGCCGGGCGCGCCGACCGCGTCGAACTCGGCCGCGATCACGTCGGCCAGCTCGGCCGGGTAGGCGCGGCCGAACCATTCGACCGGCCAGGTCGGCACGGCGTACCCGGCCGCGACGACTTTCTCCCGCCACGCGACGTGTTCCGGGGTGGTGCTCCAGCGATCGGGAGCCGGGGCGAGTCCGTTCCATTCCGCGGCGAGCCACGCGCGGACTTCTTCGCGGAGCTGGTCCGCGCTGGGGAGGGTGGTGGTCATGGTCAGGCCCCCTTCGAGACGAGGTAGCGCTCCCGGTGCAGCCGCGAGCCGCCGAACAGCTGCGCGCCGGAGCGGGCGCGGCGCAGGTACAGGTGCGCCGGGTGTTCCCAGGTGAAGCCGATCCCGCCGTGCATCTGGATCGCGGACAGGGCAACGGTTTCGTACGCTTCCGCGCAGGCGAATCCGGCGAGGGCGATCGCGCCCGGGCTGCCGTCGGCCGCGGCGTGCCGGGCGGCGGAGGTCGCCGATTCGACCTCGAGGAGACGGTCCGCGGCGAGGTGCTTCATCGCCTGGAAACTGCCGATCGCGCGGCCGAACTGCACGCGGGTCTTGAGATATTCGACGGTCGTGTCAAAGATCTTGCGAGCGCCGCCGGCTTGTTCTCCGGCCAGCGCGATTACGCTGAGGTCCAAGGCTTTCTGCACGGCTTCCCGGCCCGCGGTGCCGAGTTGTCGTGCTGGGGTGTCAGCGAAGGTGAATTGGGACAGCCGCACGGTGGGGTCGAATACCGACAGTGCGGTGCGAGTGAAGCCTGGCGCGTCAGGTGCGACTTCGAAGATGCCGATGTCGTCGCCAGTGCGAGCTACGACGAGAATGACGTCGGCAAGCTGGCCGAAGGTCACGTAGGGCGTGGTTCCGGTCAGGGTTCCGTTTGCTTGTACCGCAATGCTTTCGGGGGTCCAGGTGCCGCTGATGGCGACGGTGCCGATCGAGGAACCGTCGGCGAGCGCGGGCAGCAGACGGCGTTTGTCCTCTTCGGACCCGGCGGCGTCAATGAGGGTCGAAGTCAGCACGGCGCTGGACAGGAAGGGCGACGGCAGCAGCGCCGCTCCGATTTCCTCCGCGACGGCTTCGAGTTCTTCCGCGCCCAGGCCCACCCCGCCGTATTCCGTCGCGATCAGCAGGCCGGGGAGTCCGAGTTCGGCCAGTTGTTTCCACAGGTGCGGGTCATAACCGGACTCTGTCGCCATTACGCGGCGTACGTCTGATTCGGTGCAGCGGTCCGCGAGCAGGTCGCGCACCGCCTCCCGCAGCTGTTCGGTTTCCGCGGCGCTGATCGCCATCGCCGGACCGCCTTTCCCGTCGTCGGGTCTCGATTCCCATGCTGGGTCCGGAAAACGGCGGTGTACATCACGGATTCCGACACCGGCAGGTTTCCCGGAGCGACATGGGCGCACGTGTCGCGGTCGCTCATCTGCCGGTGTCCCGACCGGTCGTTTACGCCGCGTCAGCGGGATGCGAACGTGGAGGTGCGACCATCGGTCGGGAACGGAGTGCGAGGATGACGAGCAGGCGGGAGACCCCGGCGCGGCGGAGGGCGGCGATCGCCGGTCTCGGGCTCACTGAGCTGGGAAAAGTCTACGGTCCGAGCGCGCGGCAGTTCGCCGCGCAGGCCGTCCGGCGGGCGGCCGCGGACGCCGGGATCGGGCTGTCGGACATCGACGGGCTGCTGGTGTCCGCCGGCACGACGCCCGGGGTCGACCTGAGTCTGCAAGTCGACTTGGGACTGCGGGACCTGCGCCTGTTCACCCAGATGCAGGCATTCGGCTCGACGGCGGGCGCGATGGTGCAGTACGCCGCGATGGCCGTCGAAGCGGGCATGGCCGACACCGTGGCCTGCGTGTTCGCCGACGCGCCGCTGCAGCGGGGCAAGGCGACCGGCGCGGCCTACGGCGGCCGGCGCACCACCCCGACCGGCTGGGGGAGTCTGCTGGGCGCCAGCGGGTTCGCCGGGCCGAACACGTTCTACGCGCTCGCCGCGCGACGGCACATGAAGACTTACGGCACCACGAGCGAGCAACTCGGCGCGATCGCGGTCGCGCAGCGTGCGTGGGCGGCGAAGAACCCGCTGGCCCAGCTGCGGGACCCGATCACCCTGGCCGATCATCAGGCGTCGCGGTTCATCGCGGAACCGTTCCACCTGCTGGACTGCTGCCTGGTCTCCAACGGCGGCGCGGCGGTGATCGTGACTTCCGCGGAACGCGCGGCGTCCTTGGCCCAGCCCGCGGTGCAGGTGCTCGGCTGGGGACAGGCGCACCCGGGCAATTCCTTCCGCCGCAACGACAATTTCGGTCTCGTGAGCGGCGCGGCGCGGTCCGGTCCGGCGGCGATGGAGATGGCCGGAGTGACCATCGAGGACATCGACGTCGCCGAGATCTACGACTGCTACACCTTCACCGCGCTGCTCACCCTGGAGGACTACGGGTTCTGCGGCAAGGGCGAAGGCGGCGAGTTCGTCGCGACGCCGGGCATGCTCGGCCCGGACGGCAAGCTCGCGGTCAACACCGGCGGCGGCCAGCTGTCGTCGTACTACCTGTGGGGCATGACGCCGCTGTCCGAGGCGATCGTCCAGGCTCGCGGACAGGGCGGCGAACGCCAGGTGCCGAAGCACGACACCGTGCTGGTTTCCGGCAACGGCGGAATTCTGGACCACCACAGCACGCTCGTGCTCGGCGCGGCGTGAGCGGAGGGAAGATCATGCGTATCAACCCAGTCGCGCGCGACGAAGAGTCCGCGGCGTTCTTCGACGGCACCGCGGTCGGCGAGTTCCGCCTGTTGCGCCGGCGCGGCACCGGCGAATACCTGGACCCGCGCACGGTCCCGGACCCCGACGACGACCTCGAGTGGACGGCCGCCGCGGGAACCGGCACGGTGGTGTCGTGGTCGGTGGTGCACAAACGGGCGCGCGACGGCGGCGAACCGGAGCGCGTGGTCGTCGGCATCGTGGAGCTGACCGAGGGACCGTGGTGGTGGTGCCGGCTCGACGCCGACCCGGACGCGGACCTCTGGCAGCTGCCGGTGCGGGCGGTCTTCGTGCCCTCCGGCCCCGATCCCGACCACGAAAACGTGCCGGTCTTCGCGCCGGCGGAGGAGGACGGCAATGCCCGCTGACGCCCCGGCCGCGCTCGTCGAACAGCGCGGACACGTCCTGGTGATCACGCTCAACCGGCCGCACGCGATGAACGCGGTCAACGCCGAGCTGAGCGAACTCGTCGGCACCGCGCTGGAACGGGCCGAGCAGGACCCGGAGACGCGTGTCGTCGTGCTGACCGGCGCGGGGGAGCGGGCGTTCTGCGCCGGCGCCGACTTGAAGGCCGTGTCGCGGGGCGAATCGCTCGCCGCGCCGGGCCACGAGGAATGGGGCTTCGCCGGATACGTGCGGCATCCGATTTCGAAGCCGACGATCGCCGCGGTCAACGGCTTCGCCCTCGGCGGCGGCACCGAACTCGCGCTGGCCAGCGACCTCGTCGTGGCGGCCGAATCGGCGAAATTCGGGCTGCCCGAGGTGAAACGCGGCCTCTTCGCGGCGGCGGGCGGCGTGTTCCGGCTGCCGCGGCAGATCCCGCGGAAGATCGCGATGGAGATGATGTTCACCGGCGAACCCCTGGACGCCGCCCGCGCGGCGACGCTGGGACTGGTGAACCACGTCGTCCCGGACGCCGACGTGCTGACCGAGGCGCTGGCGCTGGCGGAAAAGATCGCCGCGAACGCGCCGCTGGCGGTGCAGGCCAGCAAACGCGTCGCACTGAGCATTGTGGACGGTGCGATTCCGGCGGAGGACGGCGATTGGGACAACACCCGCGAAAACGCCGCCGGGGTGATGACGAGCGAGGACGTCCGAGAGGGGACGCAGGCGTTCGTCGAGAAGCGCGCGCCGGTCTGGCAAGCCGAGTAGCTGCCGCTTCGGGAACATCCGCGAGGGGAACCCTGCGGGAATCAGATTCCCTCAGGGTTCCCCTCGCGGCACCCGGTCAGTCCACTTTGGACGGATGCCGCGCCAGTGCGGTCACCTGGATGTCCATGTACGGGAACAGCGGCAGGTTCGACAGGATCTGGTGCAGCTCGTCGTGGTCGGCTACGTCCAGCACCGAGTAGTTCGCGTACTCGCCCGCGATTCGCCAGATGTGCGGCCATTTCCCGCTGCGCTGCAGTTGCTGGCTGTACTCCTTCTCGCGCGCGATGAGGGCGTCGCGGACCGCCGGGTCCAGGTCCGGGGGAAGGCGGACGTCCATCCGCACGTGGTAAAGCATGAATCTCCTGCCGAATCAGAGGGCCGGGTCGAGGACGAAGCTGTATTCGACGGTCTCGCCGTTTTCCGCGGGCTTGGGGTCGAGCAGCAGTTCCGGCTTCACCGCGGACGCGATGTCGTCGTCGTTGTGCTCGTCGCCGGGGAAGTACAGCTGCGCGGTGAGCAGTTCGTGCCCCGGTGCGGACACCTTGACGTGCAGGTGCGCCGGACGCCAGGCGTGCCAGCCCGCCGCCGCGATGAGTTTGCCGCAGGCGCCGTCGGTCGGGATCTGGTACGGCGCGGGGCGCACGGTGCGGATTTCGAAGCGGCCTTCCTCGTCGGTGGTGAAGGTGCCGCGCAGGTTCCACTCCGGGATGCCCGGCGCGAACTGCGAGTACAGCCCGTCGGCGTCCGCGTGCCACAGTTCGACCTTCGCGCCGCCCAGTGCTTCGCCGGTAGTCGACGTGACCTGCCCGGTCCAGGTCAGCGCGGTGCCCGGCTCGTTCTCCCGCGTCGGGACCGAGCCGCGCGCGCCTTGCTCGGGGGCGTCCGGAACGTAGTAGGGGCCCTCGATGGTGCCCTTGTTGCCCTTGCGGTGCTCGGTGGCGACTTCTTCGACGACGTGCTCGACCCAGACGTCGAGGAACAGCGGCCATTCGCCGTCCTCGCCGACGCTGATCAGCCACGACTTGAGCGCGTTGTACTCGTCGTAGGTCACCTTGTGCTTGCGGATCGTCGCGTGCACGGCCTCCAGCACCTCGCGGGCGAGCAGGCTGACCCGTTCCTTCGGGGTGCCCGCGACGCCGGCGAGCTTGTCGCTCTTGAACCGTTCGGTGGCGTTGGCTCCGGACGCGGCGGCGGTGGGGGAATGCGTGGCAGTCATGAATCCTCCTTGATCCATCGGGGGTTTCCGGCTCAGCGGTCTTGCCGGTAGTGCCGGAGCTTGCCGGGGTCGAGTTCGGCGCCGAGGCCGGCGCCGGGGCGGATGACCAGTTCGCCGTCCGCGATGCGCAGCGGTTCGGCGAGCAGGTCGTCGGTCATGTCGAGGAAGTTGGACAGTTCGCCGGGGCGGCGCGACGTCAGCTCGTACGCGGATCCAAACGCGACAGTGCACAGTGAACCGAGCTGGCCGTCGATCTGGTTGCCCATCACCACTTCCAGCCCCAGCCCCTCCGCGAGATGGTGCGTGCGCTGCGAACGCGTGAAGCCGGTGCGGGCGGTCTTGATGCTGATCGCGGTGGCCGACCCGCCGAGGATCTCGCGGGTCACGTCGGCCGGGGTCACCGCGGATTCGTCGGCGATGAACGGAACGTCCAATCGGGACACGAGCCAGCGGCGGCCGAACACGTCGTCGGCGGGGCACAGCTCCTCGGCGAACAGCAGGTCGAGGTCGGCCATTTCCCGCATCGCGCGGGCGGATTCCGCGGCCGTCCAGCCGCGGTTGCCGTCCACGTACAGGTCGACCTCGGCGCCGAACCGCTCCCGCAGCGCGCGCACCACCGCGGTGTCCAGGGAAACCGGACGGCGGCCGACTTTCACCTTGAATGTCGTGATGCCGTAGCTGTCGCGAATCCGCTCCGCCTCGGCGACCATCGCGGCGGGCTCGTCGAACCCGAGCATGTGCGAGACCTTCATGCGGTCGGTGTAGCCGCCGAGCAGTTCGGTGACCGAGACGTCGAGGCTTTGCCCCAGCGCGTCCCAGATCGCCATGTCCAAAGCGGACTTCGCGGCCGGATTGCCGACCGTGCGGGAAAGCCGGGCGTGCACGGTTTCGCGTTCGAGCAGGCTCAGGCCCACGACCTGCGGGGCGAACACGGTCTCCAGCACGGCCACGATCCCGGCTTGCGTCTCGCCGTAGGTGAACGGCCGCGGCGGTGCCTCGGCGACACCGACCACACCGTCGTCGGTGTGCACGCGGACCAGCACATGCTCGGCCGTGTGCACTTCGCCGGACGCGAAGCGCAGCGGTTTGCGGTAGGGGATGGCGAACGGGATCGCCTCCACCCGGGTGATCTTCATCGTGTCCTCCCTGACACGGGCACTTCGACGGGGAACAGCTCGCCGAGCGCGTCGAGCACGGCCGGGACCAGTGCCGAGGCCCGGTCGCGGTGCCAGGCGAGCGCGAGCTGGACGGTGGCCGCCCCGGCGAGGTCGCGGAACACGACCCCGGCCAGCGGCAGCGCCCGCGCGGACGCGGGGACGACGCCGACGCCGAGACCGCCGGCGACGAGCGCGAGCAGCACCGCGGTGCCGGCCGCTTCGTGCTCGCGTTGCGGGGTGAATCCGGCGTCGCGGCAGCTGCGCAGGACCGCTTCGTTGACGACGGAATGGCTCGCCGGATAGGTGACGAAAGCTTCGGCGCGCAGGTCGCTCATCGCCACGACCGGTTCCACCGCGAGCCGGTGGTCGGCCGGGACGGCGAGCACGAGCGGCTCGGTCTCGATGACGTGCACGTCCAGGTCGCCGCCGGTGACCGGCGGCCGCAGCACGCCGATGTCGAGCGTGCCGTCGCGCAGCTGCGCGCACTGCTCGCCGGTGAGCAGGTCGGCGTGCACTTCGAGCTCGACCTCGGGCAGCCGGTGCTGCAGCGCGCGGGCGACCTGCGGCAGGTGCGACAGCGCGGCGGTGCCGGTGAAGCCGATCCGGGCGAGCCCGCGCCGTCCGTCGGCGATGCGCCGGGCTCCGCGCGCACCCGCCTCGACCGCGTCCAGGATCCGCTGCGCTTCGGCCAGGAAGAACCGGCCGGCCGGGGTGACCTGCACCTGCCGGGTCGTGCGGCTGAGCAGGGCGACGCCCAGCTCGTCCTCCAGCTGCCGGATCGCGTGCGAAAGCGCGGGCTGGGCGAGGTGCAGGCGTTCGGCGGCGCGGCCGAAATGGCAGGTCTCGGCGACGGCGGCGAAGTACCGCAGGTGGCGCAGTTCCATCGGGCTGCCTCCTCACCGGCTCCTCGCGTGGTCTCGCTCACCGTAAGTTCCGGCATTGAGTGAAGACAAGGAGCGGTTTGCGTGGGATTGATAAACGACATCGAATAATCGCACCCTGGGTCAGGACTGGGACTTGCCCTGGTGTGGCCGGGGCCACGGGCTGGCACAGTGCGGGAAACGCCCTGGTGGGGAGCCGATCAGTGCAGATCAGAGGCCCGTTGGAGGAGTCATGACCGACACGCTGGACCACGCCGCTTCGGTAGTCGCGGACGCGGTGGTGGAAGACCCGGAGGCGGGCGTCTACCGCGCGAACCGCCGGATCTTCACCGACGAGGAGATCTTCGAACTCGAGATGAAGCACATCTTCGAGGGCAACTGGATCTACCTCGCGCACGAGAGCCAGCTGCCGAACCCCGGCGACTACTTCACCACGACCATCGGACGCCAACCGGTGGTGATCACCCGCGACAAGGGTGGCGAGCTGCATTGCCTGATCAACGCCTGCGCGCACCGCGGCGCGATGATCTGCCGCCGCAAACGCGACAACCGGCCCACGCTGACCTGCCCGTTCCACGGCTGGACCTTCCGCAACGACGGCAAGCTGCTGAAGGTCAAGGACCCGGACGGCGCGGGCTACCCGGAGTCGTTCGACACCGGCGGCTCGCACGACCTGACGAAGGTCGCCCGCTTCGACTCCTACCGCGGGTTCCTGTTCGGCAGCCTCAACCCGGACGTCCTTCCGCTGACCGAGCACCTCGGCGACGCCACGAAGGTCATCGACATGCTCGTGGACCAGTCGCCGGACGGACTTGAAGTGCTGCGCGGGGCCTCCACGTACACCTACGACGGCAACTGGAAGGTCCAGGCGGAGAACGGCGCGGACGGCTACCACGTCACCGCGACGCACTGGAATTACGCGGCCACCACCGCCCGGCGCAACACCGGCGAATCGGCGAACGACACGAAGACGCTCGACGCCGGTTCGTGGGGCAAGTCCGGCGGCGGGTACTGGTCGTTCCCGCACGGGCACCTGTGCCTGTGGACCTGGGCGGGCAATCCGCAGGACCGGCCGCTGTGGCCGCGGATGGCGGAGCTGAAGGAGAAGTACGGCGCCGCCAAGGGCGAGTTCATGGTGCGCGGGTCCCGGAATCTGTGCCTGTATCCCAACGTGTACCTGATGGACCAGTTCTCGACGCAGATCCGGCACTTCCGGCCGATCGCGCCGGACAAGACCGAGGTCACCATCTACTGCATCGCGCCGAAGGGCGAGAGCGCGCGGGCGCGGGCGTGGCGGATCCGGCAGTACGAGGACTTCTTCAACGCCTCGGGCATGGCGACGCCGGACGACCTGGAGGAGTTCCGGTCCTGCCAGCTCACCTTCCGCGCGACGGCCGCGCCGTGGAACGACATGAGCCGCGGGGCGCGGCATTGGCTCACCGGGCCGGACGAGGTCGCGTCGTCGCTCGGGCTCGACGGGGTCGTCTCGGCCGGGCGGAAGAACGAGGACGAGGGACTTTATCCGGTGCAGCACGGGTATTGGCAGGAAACCCTGCGCGCGGCGATCGCCCGCGAGCAGGCCGTTCGAGGAGAGGCCCGATGACCGCCGCCGCCGAGAAGACCATCACTCAGCACGACGTAGAGCAGTTCCTCTATCGCGAGGCGCGGTATCTGGACGACCGCGAGTTCGAGAAGTGGCTGGAGTGCTACGCCGACGACGTCGTGTACTGGATGCCGTCGTGGGGCGACGACGATCTGCTCACCGAGGACCCGCAGCGCGACATTTCGCTGATCTACTACCCGAACAAGGGCGGGCTCGAGGACCGGGTGTTCCGGATCCGCACCGAACGGTCGAGCGCGACGTCCGTTCCGGAGCCGCGGACCAGCCACAACATCACGAACGTCGAGCTGATCGAACGGCACGGCGACCTGGTGGACGTGCGGTTCAACTGGCACACGATGTACTTCCGGTACCACACCGTCGACCCGTATTACGGGACCTCGTTCTGCACCGTCGATTTCTCCGGCCCTTCGCCGTTGATCCGGCGGAAGACCGTGGTGCTCAAGAACGATTACATCCACCACGTCGTCGACGTGTACCACTTCTGAGCGGAGGCGGTCATGAACCACCGGATCGCTCTGTCCTTTGAGGACGGTGTCACGCGCTTCGTCACGTGCGCGCCGGATCAGACTGTCGCGGACGCGTCCTATCGGCAGCGCATCAACATTCCGCTCGATTGCCGCGACGGTGCGTGCGGAACCTGCAAAGCGTTCTGTGAATCGGGGGAGTACGAGGGCGGGTCTTATCTCGAAGACGCGTTGAGCGCGGACGAAGCCGAGCGCGGCTATGTGTTGCCGTGCAGCATGAAGCCGAAGTCCGATCTGGTGTTGCAGATCGCGAGCACGTCGGCGGTCGCGAAGACGCAGGCCGCGGAACATCGCGGCACTCTTGTCGCGCTGGAACGGCTTTCGCCGACGACGATGTCGCTGACGGTGGAGATCCGGGACCGGGACCGGCTCGCGTTTCTGCCCGGGCAGTACGTGAACATCACGGTTCCGGGGACCGAGGCGACGCGGTCCTATTCGTTCAGCAACGCGCCGGACGACGAGCGGCTGACCTTCCTGGTGAAGCTCACTCCGGGCGGCGTCATGTCGGAGTACCTGACCGGGCGGGCGAAATCCGGTGACGGGCTGACGTTCACCGGGCCGCACGGCAGTTTCTTCCTGCGTGAGACGGACCGGCCGGTGCTGTTGCTGGCCGGCGGCACCGGGCTCGCTCCCATTCTGTCCATCGTGCGCACGATGCGTGCTTCCGGCGCGACCCGGCCGGCGCATCTGGTGTATGGGGTGAGCACCGACGATGACCTGGTCGAGACGGAGACGCTGGAGAAGCTGGCGGCCGAAGTGCCGGGGCTGACCTGGGATTACTGCGTTTCGGATCCGGGGAGCGCCGCGCCGAACAAGGGCTACGTGACCACGTTGATCCGGGACGAGCACCTGCACGGCGGGGACGTCGCGGTGTACCTGTGCGGTCCGCCGCCGATGGTCGAGGCGGTGCGGGGGCACTTCGCGTCGGCCGGATTCGAGCCGACCGGGTTCTACTACGAGAAGTTCGCGCTGGCCGCGCCGGTGCGGACCCCGGAGATCCCGGTCGAGCCGGTTGCCGCGGCGCTTCCGGAGCCCGAACCGGAGCTGGAGTTCGTCGCGAGCCGCGCGCTGGCCGGGCAGGAGCTGTTCCCGGCGGCCGAACTGGTCCCGCTGCGGGCCGGAGCGGCGTTGTCCGCGGCGGAGGAAGCGCGGGTCGCGCGCACGATCGCGGGACAGGAAATGCTTCCGCCGCCGGAGGAGACGCCGGGCGAGTACGAGATCGGCGAGGAACACCCGTCGGTGCACGAATCGGACGCCGTTTTCGAGGCCCGGCAAGCCCTCGAACTGGGTGCGGTCGAACTGACCATCGGGCGGCTGACCTCGCGCCAGCTCGCCGGATACCGGCTGCTGGCCGAGTCGACCGTGCCCTATGTGGACGGTGACCGGTTCCTGGACGCCGCTGCCTACACCGAAACCAACGCGGCGTTCCACGACTACCTGTTCACCCTTACCGGGAACGAGCACCTCCTGCAGGCGTATCAGGCGCTCGGGGTGAAAGGCCACATGGCCGAGACGCTGCGCAACGCGACCTGGTGCCATCCGCGCTGCACGCAAGACCACCTGGACCTGGTCGCCGCGTTCGAGTCCGGCGATCGGGCGGCCGCGCGCCGGCTGGTGGCCGAGCACGCGGAGCGGTCGAAGGTCACCACCCGGCGGGCCATGGGCGGCGCGGCGGCCGGGCCGAAATTCCTGTCGCCGGGACGGTTCGCGGGCAAGGTCGTGGTGGTCACCGGCGCCGCGCAGGGGATCGGCGAGGCCACCGCCCGGCGGATCGCCGCGGAGGGCGGCACGCTGGTGCTCGCCGACCGGTCCGGCCTGGTCAGCGGCCTGGCCGACGAATTGCCCGAGGCCGCGGCGGTGGTCGCGGACCTGGAGACCTGGTCCGGCGCGCAGGCGGTCGCGGAAGCCGCGCTGGCCCGGTTCGGCCGGATCGACGTGCTGGTCAACAACGTCGGCGGCGCGCTGCGGTTCAAGCCGTTCACCGAATTCGCCCCGGACGAGATCGAGGCGGAGCTGCGCCGGTCCTTGCTGACCACGCTGTTCTCCTGCCGGGCCGCGCTGCCGTCGATGGCGCAGCGGGGCGGCGGGGTGATCGTCAACGTCTCGTCGGCGGCCACCCGCGGCATCCACCGGATCCCGTATTCGGCGGCGAAAGGCGGGATCAACGCGCTCACCGCGTCGCTGGCCTTCGAGTACGCCGGCGCGGGCATCCGCGTGGTCGCGACCGCGCCGGGCGGCACCGAAGCCCCGCCGCGGCGGATCCCGCGCGGCGGCCCCGATCCGGCCACCGACCAGGAACGGGAGTGGTTCCAGGCGCACATCGACCAGACCGTCGGGTCGTCATTGCTCAAGCGGTACGGCACCCTGGACGAGCAGGCCGCGGCCATCGCGTTCCTGGCCTCGGACGAGGCCTCGTACGTCACCGGCACCGTCCTGCCCGTCGCCGGGGGCGATCCCGGCTGACGGCGGCGTTCGGCGAAACGGGGAGGACCGTGACCGGATCGGCGGCGGAGGAGCTGGCCGGCCTGCTGTCCCGGGCGGGTCGCGCGGTACTGCTGTGCGGTCCGGCCGGATGCGGGCGCACCACGCTCGCGCGGCGGGCCGCCGAGGCGTTCGCCGGGCCGGTGCTCCACGCGACCGCGGCGGAATGGGAGAGCGACAGCGCGTTCGCCGTGCTGCGGCAGGTGTTCCCGGACGTGCCGACGGAAGGCGGGCCGCTGCCGGTCGCGGGGCGGATCGCGGCGGAGCTGGTTCCGGGGACGTTGCTGGTGGTCGACGACGCGCAGCTGGCCGATGCGGACTCGGTGCGGGCGCTGTCGTCGTTGCTGCGGCACCATCCGGCGGCACGCGCGACGGTGCTGCTCACCGCCGCGACCGGTGATTCCCGTGCTCGCGCGGACGTCTTGGAGCTGCTCTCGCGGATGTCCGCCGAGGAGGTCCGGGTGCCGCCGCTCGATGCCGCCGAAGTGTCCGAAATGGCCTCGACGCGCGGCATCGCGTTGCATCCGACGATGGCCGAACGGCTGTGCCGTCACACGCTTGGCCGCCCGCGCCATGTCGTGCAGCTGCTGACCGAGGTCCCGCGCGCGACCTGGGCCGGGTTCGATCCGAATCTGCCCGCACCGGCCGCGGTCGCCGCTTCGGTCCGCGAACGAATCTCGCGGCTTTCTCCGGCGGCGGAACGGTTTGCCGCGGCCGCGGCGGTGCTCGGGACCGGGGCGGCGGTGCGGTCGGTGGCGTCGCTGGCCGATCTCGACGGCGACCCGCTGCCGGTGCTGGACGAGGCGTGCGCGGCGCGGCTGGTGGAACTCGCGCCGCGCGGGCTCGCCGAGGTGGGACCGCCGGATCCGATGGTGCGCGCGGCGGTGCTCGCCGAACTGGGGCCGGAGCGGCGGTCGAAGCTCCAGCGGCGGGCGGCGGAGCTGGTCGAGGATCCGGCGCGGAGCTTGCGGCTGCTGGTCGCGGCCAGTCCGGTGCCGGACGCGAGCGTCGCGGACCGGCTGGACGCGCTGGCAGTGGAGCGGGCCGCGGCGGGGGCGTGGGGGACGGCCGCGGTGCTGCTCAACGACGCGGGGCGGCTCACCGAAGACGCGGAGCTTAGGCAGGCGCGGATCACCCGGGCAGTCGACGCACTGATCGGAGCGGGCGACGTGTTCCGGGCCGCTGCGCTCGCCCCGGAAGTCGAGAGCGTGCGCGAGACCCCGTTGCGGGACGCGGTGCTGGGCTACCTCGCGGTGGTGCGGGGCCGGGCCGCGGAAGCCGGCGGACGGTTGAGCCGGGCCTGGGACATCGTCAACGCGTCGAGGGATCCAGAGACGGCCGCGTTGATCTGTCAGCGGTACGTCCTTGACGCGCTCTGCCGGTACTCCGCGGAAGACCTGGTGCGGTGGGCGGACCGCGCGCTGGACCTGGCCGTGCCGGAGACTCCGGCGGCGGTGGAGGCGGCGGCGATCCGGGGCCTCGGGCTGGCCGCTTCGGGGCGGGCCAAGCAGGCTCGGCGCGATTACGCGCAGCTGGCCGAGCGGATCCGGCACGGCGCGCAGGCGCAGCGGGTCGTGATGGCGCGGGGATGGCTGAATCTGCTCACCGACCGGATCGACGACGCCCGGGTGGATCTGGAAAGCGCGGTGCCGACCAGCTATCTGGGCGGGTCGGCGCGGATTTCGTTGTGGGCGCAGGCTTGGCTGGCGCGGACGTTGTTCCTGAGCGGGGAATGGGACGACGCGTTGCGGGTGGTCCGGGAAGCGCTCGTCTTGGTGGACCGGACGGGGATTGTGCTGACCGCGCCGTTGCTGCACTGGACTTCGGCGGCGGTGCACGCGTTGCGCGGGGACCAGGGGCGGGCCGAGGAAGCGTTGCTGGCCTGTGCTGCCGGTCCGCAGGACTACGAGATCATGCGCGTGCCCGCGCTGCTGGCGCGGGCACAGGTCGCCGAGGCCGCGGCGGATTCCGCTGGGGTGCTGCGTGCCCTGCATCCGTTGACGCGGCGGACCTTGCCGACTTCGGTGGACGAACCCGGGCATTGGCCTTGGCACGACTTGTACGCGCATGCCTTGGTCCTCAGTGGACGGACCGAGGAGGCGGACGCGTTTCTGGCTCCGCACGAGCGGGCCGCGGGGAAACGCGAGCACGCCTCGGCGCGGGCCCGGTTGGCGGCGGCGCGCGGGCGGTTGCTGGGCGCGCGGAACGAGCACGCGGGAGCGGCGGCGGCGTTCGACGCGGCGCTGGAGATGATCGGATCGTTGCCGTTGCGGTACGACCAGGCGCGGATCGCGTTCGCGTATGGACAGACGTTGCGGCGGCTGGGACGGCGCGCCCGGGCGGACACGCAACTGGTCGCGGCCCGGGACGGATTCGCGTCCATGGGGGCGGTGACCTATGTGGCTCGATGCGAGCGGGAATTGCGGGCCGGGGGCGTGCATCTGCCCCGCAGCGGAGTGGATCGGCTGACGCCGCAGGAGGAAGCGGTGGCGCGGATGGTGGCCCAGGGACAGTCCAATCGGGAGGTGGCCGCGGAGTTGTTCTTGTCGGTGAAAACCGTGCAGTACCACCTGACGCGGATTTACGCGAAGCTCGGGATCCGGGGGAGGACCGAGCTGGCGGTGTTGCGTTCCGCGGACGAATGAGGGCCTCCTCGCCGGCAACGGCGGGGAGGCCCTCGATCGTCCACTATGGACTGTAGGTCAGCGGCACTTCGGCGCGCCGTCGGTGATCGCCACTCCGCGGACGGTGCCGTTGTCGGCCGGGGTGAATTCGAAGCGCCAGCCCGGTTTTTCCGCGATGGGCAGCTCGAACCGCCCGGCCGCGCCGAGCTTCAGGCCGCGCGCGTCGTACGCCTTGTGCAGGTCGGCCAGCGAGGATCCGATGCCGATGCCCTCCGCGGTCTTGGCGTCGGGCGGGGCGCCGAGGGCGTGCAGGCCGTTCTTGCCGAAGGACGCGCCACCCGCCGCGGCGAACGCCTTGTCGCGTTCTTCCCGCTTGCCCGCCAGGTCGGCGCTCGCCATCGCGGAGTCGGCCGCCAGTTGCGCCGCTTCCGCGTCCTGGGCGGCGGCTTTGGCCAGCTCCGCGGCGGAGGTGCCGGTGCTGTGCTTCGCTGCCTTGTCCGCCGCGTCGGACTTCGCGTAGAGGTCGTCGGCCTTCCGCTGTGCCTCGGCCTCGGCGGCCAGCTTGGCCGGGTCCGGCGCGGGGCCGCCCTGCCAGCTCAGGACCGTGCAGCCGTCCAGCGCGGAGACCGGGGCGCCGGCGAGTTTCCCGGTGGCGAGCGCCGCTTCTTTGGCCATCCCCGGGGCGACGCCGCGGTACCCGGCCGCGCCGAAGGGCTCGGGCCGCGCGGCGGCGGATTCCGCCGGCGCCGCGGCGGTTCCCGGCGAACACGCCGCCAACGCGGCAACCGCGGCAATCGCGGCGGCGATGGACAGGACAGAACTCTTGGGCAAGGCGATTCCCCTCGTAAGAGACCCGGTGTGCCGGGCCGTCGTTCCCGGCGCACCGGGATATCGATCAACTTACCGGCGGGGACCACCGGATTTCCGCGACCTCGGCCGACCGCTCGCGAGGGGAACCCGAGGGTCCCGGAGCTCCCCTCGCGGACGGAATCAGCCGCGGATGTCGAACGTCCAGCGCGCGTGCGCGCCGGGACCGACGACGAGGGTCGAGCGGCCCAGCTTCTCGACGTGCCTGGTGCCGGCGGGGTGGTTGAGGGCCAGGTCGATCTGCCGCAGCCCGACCTGGTCCGGCGGAACCGCGTCGAAGCGGATCGTGGTCATCCCGTCGGACGCGAGGGCGCCGTGGGGGAACTGGCGCACCGCCATTCCTCCGGCGCGCAGCAGCGGCAGCGTGCTGTCGAGGTCGCGGGCGGTGATGCCCAGGCGGATGCCGGTGACGTCGCGCATCTGGTGGTCGCGGTAGTCGTCGGGCAGGTAGCGGTCGCGGCTGACGTCGCCGGGGTACTGCGCGGGACCGGTGTTGCCGCGCGGGTCGGCGAAGTACTCCGGGCGGTATTCCATGCCCCAGGCGCTGAAGGCGTCGTACTGGTCGGTGGTGAGGACCGCGTCGAACCACGGGACCGGCTTGCCGTCGCCGAAGTCGCGGGTCTGCTCGAACAGCACCGGGTTCGCGAGGCCCGCGTCGCGCAGGCGCTGGACCACTGTGGACAGTTGACCGGCGTGTTCGACCGAGACTCCCAGGCCCGCCGAACCGAGGTCGCCGTCCTTGCCGGGGACGTCGCCGATCCCGAACAGCTCCAGGTAGGTTTCCCGGCCCATCAGGTACCGGCCGGTCCACTTCTCGCCGCCCGCGCCGGTCGTGGTGCGGACCTGGAAGTTCGCGAAGTCCTTGAGATAGGCCGAATGTTCGATGGCGTCGGCGGTCTCCCGGTCGAGAACGCCGTAGGAATGGTTGAAGTGCAGCAGGGCCGGCTCGTCCGCCTGCGCGGTGGCGGCGCCAGTGGTGGCCAGGGCCAGCAGCACGGCCAGGAACTGGAGGATGGTCCGGGTTCTTCGTGGTGTCGACATGGCGGAGCAGCGTAAGGCGGACAGGCGCGGCCGGTGGGGGGTTTCCGGGAACTCGACCGCAACGGCCTACCGAGAATGTCTTTCTCATTGTCCGGTGAAGTGGAAATTAGTTCACTTGGAGCAGTGACAGTGCATCACATTTAGTAACAGAATCGGGTCCTCGTGCCGTCCGATCGGGTGGCACGTCGCGAGGGCATCCGAAAGGACCTGTCATGACCACTCCCCACTGGGGGCCCGCCGGGAGGGCGCGCCGCCGCCTGACCGGAGCGGTGCTCGCCGCGGCCGCCGCCCTGCTCGTGGCGACCGCGCCGGCCGCCGCGGCCGCACCTGCCGCGGCCGCGAGCACCTCGGCCGAGACTCCGGACAACCATCAGATGGGCGCCTCCGTCCGGGCGCACGACCCCGGCGGCCCGGCGGCCGCGCCGGCGTCGGCCGAGACGACCACCGCGGGCATCGACGTGAGCAGTTACCAGGGCGCGGTCGACTGGCAGTCCTGGTGGAACCAGGGCAAGCGGTTCGCCTACGTCAAGGCGACGGAGGGCACCGGATACCAGAACCCGGACTTCGCCCAGCAGTACAACGGATCGTATGGCGTCGGCATGATCCGCGGCGCGTACCACTACGGCCGTCCGGATCTGTCCGGCGGCGCGGCGCAGGCCGACTACTTCGTCGCGCACGGCGGGGGCTGGTCCGGCGACGGCAAGACCCTGCCCGGCACGCTCGACATCGAATGGGGGCCGAACTCGGCCTGCTACGGGCTGAGCCAGTCCGCGATGGTGTCGTGGATCAAGGCGTTCAGCGACGAGTACCACGCGAAGACGTCGCGCTGGCCGGTGATCTACACGGCGAACAGCTGGTGGACCCAGTGCACCGGCAACCAGGGCGATTTCAGCTCGACCAACCCGCTGTGGGTGGCGGCGTACGCGTCGTCACCGGGGACGCTGCCGTACAACTGGGGCTTCTACACCTTCTGGCAGTACACCTCGACGCCGCTCGACCAGGACTACTTCAGCGCGGGCATCGACCGGCTGAAGGTGCTGGCCACCGGCTGACGCGGGCAGGTCCGGGAGCCGGGTCCGGCCGGGCTCCCGGACGGGGCCGCGCCCAGGCGACGACCGCCAGACCGGCGAGCGTGCCCGGCAGCCCGGTCGCGACTTTCGCCGCGACCAGCCAGGGGTTGTGCGGGGCGAGGCCGAGCAGCCCGGTCACGCCCGCCCGGACGAGGAAGCCGGCGGCGAGGAGCGCGGTCGCGAGCGCGAACCGGCGGTGGTCGGCGCGGCCAGTCCCGCCGCGCGCCACCGCCGCCCAGCCGATCCCGACGAGCGGGCGCCGGACGACGAGCGACCCGGCCAGCACCAGCGCCGCCAGCAGGTACCAGACGAGGTCGGGCAGGAAGAGCCCGCCGCCGGATCCGGTCTGCCAAGCGACGAACCCGGCGATGGCGACGCCGGCCAGGCCGCCGAACGCCGGCCCCTTCGGATCCCCGCGCCGGATCCGGACCGCGGCGAGCACGGCGGCGAGGACGGCCGCGGCTGCCACGGCGATTCCCGTGCCCGCGACGGCGTTGAGCGGCGCGAGAACCGCCGAGGGGATCGCGGACAGCACTATGCCGCCCGGCGTGTCGATCCGCGGCGGGCGGTCGCCGGCCGGCCGCGTGTCGCCGGACCGCGGTCTCGCCGCGGGGTTCGCTGTGCGGCGGGGAAAACGCCGCCTCATTTCAGTGCTTCCGATACTGACCGGGCCGCTTGGTCCGGGGCGTCGCCGTACCCGATCGCCAGCCGCACCAGCAGATCCGCGAGCGTCGCCCGTCCCGCGGCCTCCGGCAAAGCTCCGCTGAGCACCATCGTCGCCAGCCCGTGCTGCGTGCTCCACACCTGGGCCGCGCCCATTTCCGCTTGCTCCGCGGGCACGCCGGGAAACCGGCCGGCTCCCACGGCCTCGGCGAAAATCTTACGCAGCAGCAGGAAACAGGCCTCGCCCGCGCGGTCGTCGTCCAGCGGACGGTCGACGAACATCGCCCGGTACAGGTGCGGTTCGGCCATTCCGAACCGGAAAAAGGCCGCCGCCGCTCCGGCGAGGGCGGCCACCGGGTCCTTGCCGGGCGGGTCCAGCGTGGCTTCGAGCCGGCGGAATCCCTCCAGCCGCACCTCCCGGCGCAACTGCTCGACACTGCCGAAATAGGTGTACACCGCTGTCGTCGACACACCCAGTTCGCGGGCCAGCCGCCGAGTCGACAAGGCCGGGCCGCCTTCCTCGGCGAGCACTTGGGCGGCCGTTGCCAGAAGGCTTTCGCGAAGCGCGGCGTCGCGCTGTCTCGGGCTCACGCCCAGGATAGTAATACAGTGTTGCGTAACGGTGCAACGCTAAATTCCGGGCAGCGCTTCCAGGACCGCGCTGACGATCCGCCGGGTCTGCGGCTAGCAGGTTGCCCAGGTGGTCAGCGGAACGCTCGGTTCGACGAGTTCGCTCCAGGCCCAGCCGGGCAGCATGCGGGCGGCGCTGGGGCGGCTCAGCAGCACCGCGTCCGCCTCGACGGCCTCCGCGCAGGCCAGCGCGTTTTCGGTGAACCGGGCGAATCGCCAGTTCGGCGACACCCCGAGCCCGTGCGCCGCGGCGAGCATCCGGTCGTGTCCCGCCGGCGCCTGGGCCCGCGCGTGGGCGAGCACCCGGACGTCGTCGAGGTCCCGCAACCGGCACTCGGCGCGGCCGAAAAGCGGGTGGCCGGGCCGGATCGCGACGCCGAACGGATGCTCGAACAACATCCGCCCGTGCAGGGTGGACGGCGGGTTCTGGTGGACCAGCCCGATGTCGATCCGGCCCTCGCCGAGCATCCGCAGTTGCTCGGTGCTGCTGGCGTCCAAAAAGGACAGCGCGGCGCCGGGTGCCTGACGGCGGATCTCCGCCAGCGCCGCGAGCACCCAATCCTGCGGAATCCCCGGCGGCAACGCGATTTCGACCTGCTCTTTGACCGGCGCCGCGGACCGCGTGACCTCCCGCGTCGCGTCGGCGAGCCGCAGCAGCTGCCGCGCGTGCTCGTGCAATGCCCGGCCGGCCACCGTCGCCTGCACGCCAGTCGGCACCCGGTCGAACAAGGGCGTGCCGAGTTCGCGTTCGAGGACGCGGATCTGCCGGGTCAGCGCGGGCTGCGACATCATCAGCGACGCGGCCGCCCGGCTGATCGACCCCTCGGTGAACACGGCGACGAAGTACCGCAGCTGGCGCAGTTCCATACCCGGGGGTTATACCCCTTGGTTTGCGCCGTCGCGGGCGACGGCGGACGCTGGACGGCGACGGACGCCGAAGCCGGAAGGAGCCGCTGTCCCGATGAGCAACCGCCAAATCCAGGTGCGCCGGGTCTACGACGAGCCGGAATCCTCCGACGGCGCGCGGGTCTTGGTCGACCGGTTGTGGCCGCGCGGAGTGAGCAAGGACCGCGCGCATCTGGACGACTGGCTCAAGCAGATCTCCCCGTCGACGGAACTGCGCAAGTGGTACGCGCACGACCCCGACCGCTACGAGGAATTCGCGAAACGCTACCGCTCGGAACTCGAAGAGCCGGAACGCGCGGAAGCACTGGACCACTTGCGCGCACTGGCGAAAAAGGGCCCGCTGACTCTGCTGACCGCGACGAAGCGCAGCGACATCAGCGAGGCAGCGGTGCTGGCCGACCTGCTGCGCGCGTAGCGGTCAGGAAGTGCCGACCGCGATGCCGTTGCGCTCGGCATACCGGCTGCCCCATTCGTACAACGCGGTCAACGCCGGGCGCAGCTCGTCGCCTTCCGGGGTCAGCCGGTACTCGACCGTCGGCACCCGGCCGTCCACCTCGGTCCGGTGCACCAGCCCGGCCGCGGCCAGCTCCCGCAGCTGCTCGGTCAGCACCTTCTCGGTGATCGACGGAATGGCCCGGCGCAGCTGGCCGTACCGGTGCGGTCCTTCCTTGAGCCGCGCCAGGATCACCGGTTTCCACTTCCCGCCCATGACGTCGACGGCCAGCTCGACCGCACAGGAGTAGCGCGCTTTCATTCCTCCATCATCGCCCGCCGCGGGTACGCACCGGCAAGTGCGTACTAGGCGCGCCGCTCGCCGCGTGCTTGGCTGATCCGGTGATCATCGAGTACCTCCGCTACCGCATTCCCGACGGCGGGCAGGCGGCTTTCGAGGACGCCTACCGGCGCGCGGCCAAGTCGCTGGCCGCCGCCGAACAATGCCACGACTACGAACTCGCTCGCGCGGTCGACGAGCCGGGCAGCTATGTCCTGCGCATCGTCTGGACTTCCGCCGAGGCGCACCTCCAGGGGTTCCGGGCCGGCCCCCATTTCGCCGCGTTCTTCGCCGAGATCCGGCCCTATGTCGAAAGCATCGAGGAGATGCGGCACTACGCACGCACCGAGGTCGCCGGTCCGGGCGGCGCGGTGCCGACGCTGTACGAATGGGCCGGGGGAGCGGCGGCGCTGGCCAGGCTGACCGAGGCGTTCTACGCGAAGGTGCCCGGGGACGACCTGCTCGCCGAGGTGTTCGCCGGGATGAGCCCGGACCATCCCGCGCACGTGGCGGCCTGGCTCGGCGAGGTGTTCGGTGGCCCGGCCGAGTACACCGCGAGGCACGGCGGGCACGCGCACATGGTCGGCAGGCACGCCGGCCGCGCGATCACCGAACCGCAGCGGCACCGGTGGGTTTCGCTGCTGCTGGCCACCGCCGACGAGGTCGGATTGCCCGCCGATCCGGAGTTCCGGGCCGCGCTCGCCGGCTATCTGGAATGGGGGAGCAGGCTCGCGGTGGCGTTCTCCGCACCGGACGCCGGGCCCGCGGCCGACCAGCCGGTGCCCCGGTGGGGCTGGGGTTCGGCTCCGCCGTGGACCGGAAGCTGATCCGGGCTACCCCGTCCGGCGCGAGCGCCGGATGATTCCGCGTACCCCAAGCGCGCAGATCGCGGAGCACAGCACCAGAAACAGCCCGGGACCTCGTCTGCCGCCGAACTCCCCGCAGCGGGAAATCGTCGGCTGGTCGTGCGAGCACCCGGCCGAGGATGACGTCGTGGTCGTGCACGGTCTCGATCTCGCGCAGCAGCACGCCGGGCAATTCCGCGGTGCCCCAGCAGGAAGCTCCCAATCCGGCGCTTCGAAGCGAACTCCATGGCGGGATCCGAAGCGGCCGCACGCTCGGCTTGCGGTTCCGCCAGCACGTTGGCGCAAAACCGCCCGGCGGCGCGGCGATCATCCTGCTGATGAGGCACGAGCGCAGCGCCGACGGTGGGCGATACTGCGTCGCGTGGAACAAGCGGTGCGGACTGCGGACGGGATCCGGCTGTGGGCTGCCCGGGCGGGAAACGGCGAACCAGTCGTCTTCTGCCACGGCGGCCCGGGTCTGTGGGACATGATGGCGGACGTCGCGGCCGACCTCTCGGCAGCTGCCTCGGTCTGCCGCTGGGACCAGCGAGGATGCGGCCGATCACAGCGTCAGGGCCCGTACTCGGTCGAGCGGACGATGGCCGATCTCGACGCGGTCCGCGCCCATTTCGGCTGGGACCGCGTCGCGCTGCTGGGCCATTCCTGGGGCGCGCAGCTGGCGTTGCGCTACACGCTGGCGCATCCGGACCGCGTGACGAAGCTGATTTACGTCTCCGGCACCGGAATCGACGACGACTCGACCTGGCACCCGGACTACGAGCGCAACCTCCGCGCCGCACTCGGCGGTCATTTGGCGCGCTGGGAGTCGCTGCAGCGGCGGGACCGGACCGCGGAGGAAGACCGGGAGTACTGCGTCCAGCAATGGTCCGCGGACTTCGCCGACCGCGAGCACGCGTTGCAGCACGCCGAAGCGATGGCTGATCCGTGGTTCGGCGTGAATTTCGAGTGCAACGCGGCCCTCAACCACGAGCGTTCCCCCGACCTGCGTGGTCAGTGCGAAACGCTGCAAGTGCCGACGTTGATCGTGGACGGGGCGGACGACATCCGTCCGCGGTGGGCGGTGGATTCGCTGGAACGGGCGCTGCCGGTGGCGACCCGGGTGCGGCTGTCCGCCGGGCACCTGCCGTGGGTGGAGGATCCGGCTGGCTTCCACTCCGCGGTGCGCGGGTTCTTGACCGTCGACTGCCGCGCCGGAGCTTCCCGTCCGAGAGATGCGCCAGCCCCTCCCGCGCGACGCCCTGCCGAACGCGGTGATTCGGCGTGCCGTCGGCGATGCTCTCGGCCACCCCGAGACAGTGCCACCATCCGCGCCGGTGGTGTCCCGGTTGCCGGAGAGTCCTTTGTGGACGATCAGTTCCAGGCAGGTTCGGCCCCGCGCGGCCGAACCATCGGGTACAGCTCTTGGGTGACCTGCCGCGCGGCGGCCACGACCAGCGGCGCGACGCGCTCCAGCGCCGTGTGCGCGTCGCCGACCAGGGAGATCGCGGCCTCCGGTCCTTCCGGGCCTCGGACGGCAGCGGCGACGCAGGAGATGTCCGGGAAACACTCGCCGCGATCGAAGGCGAGGCCGTTGCGATCGCGGATCCAGCCGAGTTCGCGGTGCAACGTCACCTGGTCGCAGATCGTCCGGCTGGTCTGGCGGCCGAGCGCCGGCGGGATCCGGTCCTCGACCTGTTCCGCGGGCAGCCACGCGAGCATCGCCTTGCCGAGCGCGGTGCACTGCGCGGGCGCGCGGCCGCCGACGCGCGACGGGACGACCGCGGCGAACCGGCCGCCGACCTTGTCCAGATACCGGACATCCGCGCCGTCGAGGATCGCCAGATGCGCGACCATTCCGGTGCGCAACTGCAGTTCGTGCAGCACCGCCGCGGCCGCTTCGCGCAGTTCGAGGTGGTTGCCGCCGGTGCCGCCGAGGTTCAGCGCCCGGGCACCGAGCGCGTACCCGGACGGCGAATGCGACAGCCACCGCAGCCGCACGAGCTGGTCGAGGATGCGGTGCGCGGTCGAACGGGGGAGACGGGTCGTGCGCGCGACCTGTTCGAGCGTGAGCCGGGTGCTCGGAGCGGCGAAGGCGTCGAGGATCAGCGTCATCCGCTCGACCATCGACGGCGGCAGGGCGCGGTTCGGCGAGGGGTCCGTCGCGACAACCGTCATGCTGTGCTCCTCGCGGACGAATTGAAATTGTTTCTAGTTTTGGACGGTAGCACGGCGTCCGGGCGCGGCGTCAACACGCGGCGCGCCGCTTTCACCCCGCCCAAGTGGCAGGGCGGCCTGGAGTGTGCCCCGCAGCGAAGTCCGCCGTGTTCGCGCTGACCGCGGTGAGCGGGAGGGCGCCAGGGCCGAGGACGACTTCGTGGAAGGCGCGGACGTCGAAGGCGCTACCGAGTGTCCGCGCGGCTTGCTCGCGCAGTTCCCAGAACTTGAGGAAGCCGAGGCGATAGCCGAGCGCTTGGCCGGGCATGTCCGTTGAGTAGCGCAGCGTTTCGGTGTGGATCTGCTGCGGCGATTCCAAGGTCGTGGACGCCATGTACGCCGCCGCCTCCTCCAGGGACCAGCCAAAGGCGTTGAGCCCGGTGTCGACGACGAGTCGTTGCGCAGTGAGGCGCTGGTGCACGTAGTGGCCGTACCGGTCCCAGGGGTCGGAGTAGAGGCCCATTTCCATCCCGAGCGAGGCGGCGTATTCGGCCCAGCCTTCGGTGTAGGCGCCGAGCAATTCGGGGGCGAACCGGCCGCGGATCGGGTGCAGCGCGGTGTCTTCCTCTTGGCGCGCGAGGTGGAAGTGGTGCCCGGGAACGAGTTCGTGGAAGATCAGGGTCGCCGCGTTGATCTGGGATCGGCCGTCGAGCCCGGATCCGTTGTAGCGATAACGACCCGCGGGATGGGCTGGCCCGGGTGGTTCGTAGTAGCCATAGGACAGTCCGGCTTCGAGTTCCGGATCGAGGCGTTCGACCGCGTGCGGCGCCTTGGGCATCACCGAGAACCATTGCCCGAGCAGCGGTTCGATGGCGGCGAGGTGACGCCGGTAGGTCGCGGCGACGTCCTCGGCGCGGCGGGCGTGGAATCGTTCGTCCGCCTCGAGCACGCTCCGGTAGGCGGCTTCGTCGCCGTCGAACCCGGCCTCGGAGCGCAGTTTCGCCATGTTCTCGGTGAGCTCGGCGACCTGGGCTTGCCCGAGTTCGTGCACCTGCTCCGGCGAGATGTCGTAAGAGGCGTACTGCCGTACCAGCCGCCGGTAGGCTTCCTCGCCGCCGGGGTAGCGGGCGAGCCCGGCTCCCGGTGCCGCGGTGTCCCGCGCCGGACCCTCGAGGTAGCGCAGCAGGGAGTCGACCGCGGGGAGAATGTCGTTCGTCGCGGCGCGGCCAAGCCCGTCGGCGAGCTTGCCTCGCAGCGCCGGGGAGAGGGGCTCGACGCGGTGCTCGTCCAGGGTGAGCCACCGCTGCATCGCGGCACGCAGGCCGGCGACGGCGGAGACGGCGGAGACGAATCCCGGCAAGGCCGCTCGCGGTGTTCCCCACCCGCGCTCGGCCTGCGCACGAAGCTTCGCCTCCGCGCCGCGTACCCGCCGAGCGAGATCCCTTGCGAGGGAACGGAAACGCTCGACATCGGCGTTCGGGTCGGCGAAGGTGATCGCGTCGAACGCTTGGGGCGCGGTGAAACTGAGGTCGAACAGTTGGTAAGGCGCGACCGGGAAGTGCCACCACCACGACTGGTCCGCGCCCGCCCAATGCTCGGCGATGAAGCGCAGCAGCGCGACCGTGTCCCGCTCGTCCCGGCCGAGCGCGGCCTCGTCGATTCCGGCGAGTGCCGCCCGCACGGACCGCCCCGTCGCGGTCCGTTCTTCCGCCTCGTCGAGCGACCCGCTCGGCAGGTGCTCGACGGGGTGGCCGGCGCGCAGCGCGTAGTGCGGCTCGGTGCGCAGGACGTGGTCCCACACCCGGTCGGCGAGGGCTCGGACGGTCGGGGCCATGAGCGTCTCCTTGCTCGGTCGGATGCGCGCGGGTCAGTGCGCGGCGGTCAGCCGCGCGGGGAGCCGGAAGGACACCGCTGCCACCAGCGCGCCTACCGCGCCCGCACCGAGGAAGACCCAGGTGATGGCGTTCCAGGTCGGCAGCTGGGTGCCCGGAATCAGATCGAGGGCCATGACGGTCGCGGCCAATTGGGCGCCGACCGCGTTGCCGACGGCGCGCAGCACGTAGGCGAGCCCGGTGACGCTGGCGACGCGGTCGGCGGGAAGCGTGATTGCGATGATGTTGACGCCCTGGGTGAGCCCGGTGCCGATGGCCACGCCGACCAGCCCGGCGCCGACGGCGAGCACGAACGCGCTGGACCGGCCGCTCACCATGATCAGTCCCGCCGCGACCAGCAGCACCCCGGAAAGCACCATGACCATGCGCGACCCGACCAGCCGTTCCAGCCGGCCGGTCAGCGGGGCGGAGATCGCGCCGAGCACCCCGAGCGGGAACATGATCAGCCCGGTGGCGACCGCGGTCGACCCCAGCCCGTACCCGGTCGCCGCCGGCGCGGCCGCGATCCTCGGGACCGCGATCATCAGCACCGCCGAGGACACCCCCGCGGCGAACGCGGTCACGTGCACGATCAGCACCGAGGAGCCGCCCAGCCGCAGGTCCACGAGGGGGTCGGCGACCCGTCGCTCGACGAGCACGAACCCCGCCAGCGCGACGATCGCCGCCGCGCCCAGCCCCAGCACGGGAGCCGAGGTCCACCCGGTCGAAGCGACGAACGTGATGGCCAGCAGGAGCGCGACCACTCCGAGGCCGAGCAGAGCAGCGCCGATCGAATCGACCCTGCCGCGCGCCGAAGGCGGGTAAGAGGGCATCGCGACGACCGCGAACCCCAGCAGCGGAACGAGCACGATCAACGCCATCCAGTACAGCCACTGGTACGGGAGCGTGGACAGGAGCGGCCCGGCCAGCAGCACCCCGGCCGCGTTGGCGACGGCGAGTCCTCCGACGAACAGGCCGTTCGTCCGGCGCAGCCGCTCGGGCGGTTCGGTGTCGCGGACGATGCCCACGGCGAGCGGCACCAGGCCGACCCCGGCGCCTTGCAGGCCCTGGCCGATCGCGAACACCAGGACCGAGGAGGCCAGCCCCGCGGTCGCGATCCCCGCGAAGACGATCGCGAGCACCCCGAGGAAAACGCCTCTCCGGTCGCGGATGTCGGCGAGCCTGCTGACGACCGGGGTGGCGACCGCGCCCACGAGCGCCATCGCCGAGATGATCCACCCGGCTTCCGCCTGGGTGGCGCCGATTCCGCGTTGAATCAGCGGCAGCGCGGGCACGATCATGGCTTCGAGCAAGCCGTAGACGAGCACGGCGCCGACCAGCAACGCGCTCACCGATCGCGTGCGGCCCCGAGTCGCCGGCCGGCCGCTCGCCACAGTTTCATTTTTCATCGGGCGCCACCTCCCGCCTCGACCAGCCGCTTGAGCGTGGCGAGTTCGGCGTCGAAGCGGAGCTCGTTCGCGGCCCGGTAATCGTCCGCGGTCGTCCCGCCGTCCATTTCGTGCCGGCTGTAGACCTCGTAGCTCACCAGCGTCGAGCCGGCCAGCGGGACGAGCTGCCACGCGGCCCACCCCGGATCGTGCGGCGCGCCGGTCAGCAGCTTCACGACCTTGCGGAAGGGCGGTTCGAGCACCACCGTCTCGACGGCGAGGCGGTACTCGACGCCGTCGACCTCCTCCCGGGCGACCCGGACCTCCCCGACGGCGCCCTCCTCGCCGGATTCCCGGACCGGTTTCGCCCCCTGTTTCCACCTGTCCGGGTCGAGCAGCAACGGCCAGACCGCTTCCGGTTCCGCGAGGATCTCGACGGCGTTGCGGGTGACCAGGTCGACCATTCGTGCGGACATGAATACCTCCAGGCGGGGGGCGAAGGCGGCGAACCCGGCACCCAGCTTGCGATGCGGACTCGCCGAGGAGAATTGGGCAAACGTCGGGCAGTTCGGCGCCGCGGTCCGACATCTGGCGAAGGCGACGTCTGTCGCGCGCCGGGGCCGGGAGTCGCGACGTTTGGCCAGGGCCGGACGCCGCGGCGAATCCTAAGCTGAACGCCACGATTGGCGCGGAACGCGTTCCTTGCCCACGCAGAACCGAGGAGCCCGGGTGACGACGGAAACGGCGGACGGAAAGACCAATGAGCAGGTCGTGACGGTCGGGGCGGTGACGTTCACCGACGAGCACCGCTGGCTGCGGGAGAACAGCCCGGAAACGCTTGCCTGGCAGGAACGGGAGAACGCCGCCGCCACGGCCGCGATCCGCGGCTGGGCGCATTTCGCCGAGATCCGCGACCAGCTCGAACGGACCGTCGCGGACCAGCCGTCGAACGCGGAGATCTGGGGGACCACGACGCCGCGCCGGATGGGCCGGTTCTGGTTCCGCCTCGCCGCGGTGGCCGCCGAGGATCCGACGCTGGGCCTGTGGGTTTCGGAGACCGCGGACGGCCCTCGCACTCTTCTCGTCGACCCGCGCGACCCCGCGTTCGGCCAGGACGCGCAGTTGCTCTGGTACGAACCGACCCCCGACGGAACCCGGGTCGTGTTCGCCGCCTACCCGCTGGGACAGGCGATCGGCACGCTGCACGTCGTCAGCACCGAAGACGGCCGGCTGCTGCCCGTCGAGGCGCCGCGCCACATCGCCGCGGGCGCGACTCCCGGCTGGCTGCCGGACGGTACCGGCTTCTACACGGCCGACCGCACGGACGCCGGCGAGCATCGGCTGCGCTTCGTCCCGGTCACCGCGGGCACCGCCGGCGAGGCCGACACCGTGTTTCCCCACGACCAGCTCCCGCACAACACTTTCACGCTCACCGCCCAGGTGTCTCCGGACGGCGCCCGCGTCGTCGCCCTCGCCGGACAGCACGAGCAGATCGCCTGCCGCCTCCTGGACCGCGCCACCGGCGAGTGGCGGCCCTTTCTCCCCGCCGATTACCCCGGCGAATGCCACGGGGTGTGGTACGACGACGACACCTACGTCGCGGTGGTCACCGCCGGCGCGCCCCGCGGCCGGGTGGTCGCCATCCCGGTCGCCACCTCCGCCGACGAACGCACCTGGCGCGAACTGGTGCCGGAGTCCGAAGCGGTCCTGCGGTGCGTCCGCACGCTCGGCGACGACCTGGTCGTCTGCGAGATCCGGGACATCGCCGTGGAATTCCGGGTGGTCGGCGCGACCGGCGAGGCGAAGGCGGCCATCCCGATGCCCGGTTCCGGTTCCTCGCCGACCGCGATGGCCGCCCGCCGTTTCGAGCGTTCCGCCGAGCTGACGTTCACCCACGAGACCTTCCGGCAGGCGTCGGTCGACTACCGCTACCTGCCCGAAACGAACGAACTCGGCCAGCTGAGCGAGAGCAGCCGGGCCTTTCCGGACCTGGCCGTCGAGCGCGGGTTCGCCACCAGCCGGGACGGCGCCCGGATCCCGTACTTCGCCGTCCACCGGACCGATCTCGACCGCAGCACGCCGCAGCCGGCCCTCATCGAAGCCTACGGAGGCTTCAACCAGGCGCTGATGCCCCACTATCTCGGGAATGTCGGGCCGTTCCTCGCCGCGGGCGGCGTGTACGTGCAGGCGAACCTTCGCGGCGGAGCCGAATACGGCCGGGAATGGTACGAAGCCGGACGCCTGGCCAACAAACAGAACACGTTCGACGACCTGTTCGCGGTGGCCGACGAGCTGATCGCGACCGGGGTGAGCGAACCCGGACGGCTGGCGTTCTACGGCAAGAGCAACGGCGGCATGCTCGCCGGGGTCGCGCTCGTGCGGCGGCCGGATCTCTGGGGCGCGGTGGTGGCCGATGTCCCCCTGCTGGACATGCTGGAATTCCAGAGCCCCGACAACCCCGCGGCCACGGAAGCGCGCGGGGCTTTCCTCGAGGACTACGGAGACGTCACGGACCCCGAGGATTCCCGTCGTCTCGCCGCCTTTTCCCCGTACCACAACATTCGCGTCGGCGTGCGGCACCCGGCTGTGCTGCAGATTTTCGGGGAACACGACTTCGGCTGCGAGCCGTTCCACGGCCGCGTCTTCACCGCGCGGCTGCGCGCGGCCAGCGCCGCCAACAAGCCGTTGCTGCGGGTCCGGAAGGACTACGGACACCTGCCGGCGACGCGAACGCAGGCCATCGAACACCACGCCGAGATCCTCGCGTTCGTGATGGACCACCTCGGCATGACGCCAGCCGCCGGCTAGCCGGAGGAGGTCGTGCCGTCGGGCGTCAGCAACGGCGTGCCTCGCAACAACGGCGGGGCGCGCGGTCTTGGGATGCCGTGGCCGGTGCGGGCTCGGTCAGGACACGGAGCGGAGCGGGGCGGAGGAGCTTTCCGGAGTCGCCGCGGTGGTCTGGTCGCGGTAGGCGGCGGCAAGGGTGCGCAGTTTCAGTCCCAAGTGGAGGGTGAGCCGGTCCTCGCCTCGGTTCAGGTCGCAGCCGGTGATCGCTTCGACGCGTTTGAGCCGGTGGTACAAGGTAGCCCGGTGCACCTTGAGTTCGCCCGCGGTACGGGCGACGTCGCCCGCGTTGTCGAGGAACGCTTCCAGGGTGGTGACGAGTCCGCGCTGGCCGTCTTCGCGTTCCAGCGTGGCGAGCGCGGGCATCTCCGCGGCGGCGAGCAGATCCTCGGCGGGCATTTTCATCAGGAGCGCGTAGGGGCCCAGCTCGTCCCAGCGGGCGATCGGCCCGATGGACGGCACGAGCTGGGCCGCGCGCACCGAGAGGAATGCCTGCCGGTACGACTCGATGGTGTCCTCGATCCGGGAGACGGGGCCTCCGAGGCCGAGGACGAGTTGTCCGTCGTGGCGGGTGAGCTGGTCGAAGCGCGCGGTGAGGCGGTCGCAGACGGTGTCCAGCTCGCGACGCGACAACGGCCGCGGCTGGGCGAGGACCAGCCAGGCCCGGGACTTGTTCGCGGCGACGAGCGCGGCTCCCGGCACCGGACAGTACTGCGCGATCGTGTCCTGTGCGTCCTCGAGCGCCGCCTCCATGGCGACCGCCTGCGGGGATTCGGCTCCCCGGTGCTGCACGCCGAGCACCTGGAAGTGCATGGCCGTCGCGGGGAACAGCTGCTCGGCACGCAGGTCCTCGACTGCCTGCGCCCGGATGGCGGGGTCGGTGGCCACCAGCTCCCACAGGATCGCCTCGTGCCGGGCCCGAGTCCGTTCGTGCACGATGAGGTCCCGGTACAGCACGACGCCGGCGCGTTCAGCGGCTTCCCGCGCGCTCTCCTTGTCCTGCTCGGTCAGCGTGTCGTCGGGGTCGATGAGCCACAGATAGCCCAGCAGCAGACCGGCGCAGCGGATCGGGACGCACAGCCGCGGCAGCGTTCCTTCGTTCGGCACGACCACCAGGCCCGGGCTCGTCCACTGCGCGATGCCGTTGGCGAGGATCTGCTCGCACAGCCGCGGGTCGAGCGAACGGTTGAGCACCGAGAAAACCCGCGTGGGGTCCTCGTCGCCGAAATGGCGGCTCGCCGCGAGCAGCCGGATCTGCGGGTCGTCGATCGCCACCGACCGCTGCAGCCGCTCGGCCAGGCTGTCCACGACCTCCTGCAGTTCGTCAGCCATGCGCGCTTACCTCCGCTGGAACGGGCCAGGGTCCACCATCCCGCACCACGCCTTCGAGGACAAGCGACACCTGTCGTACCCGGCGGCGGTCCGGTGCGACAGACGACGCGTGCGGGCTTCGGAACCGGCAGCGCGGCGGGGACGACAGCGGTCGCGGTTTCGCGCGCGGAGATGCGGCGATTGCTTGATGCCGCGTGCCTCCGGGCCTGCCGACAATGGCGGGGTCATCGTGCGTGATGGTTGCGGCGCACGGGGTTACCGTGAGGGGAGTGGGGTTCCATGGCCGCCGATGTCGTGGTGATCGGTTCGGGTGTCGTCGGTGCTTCGATCGCGCTGGAACTCGGCAGACGCGGGTGGCGGGTGACGGTCGTCGACAAGGCCGGCGCGCCGGGGCACGGTTCCACGGCCGCTTCGAGTGCGGTGGTGCGGTTCAACTTTTCCACGCTGGCCGGGGTTTCCGCGTCCTGGGAGGCGCATTTCGCCTGGGCGGCATGGGCGGAACACCTCGGCTGCGACGTCGGGCAGCTGGCCAGGTTCGAGCGGTGCGGGCTGGCGATGCTGGACGTCCCCGCCGCGCCGCGGTCGGCGTACGTGCCGCTGTTCAAGGAGGTCGGCGTCCCGTTCGAAGAGTGGTCGAGCGCGGAACTGCGGGAACGGATACCGGGGATCGACGTCGGCAGTTACTGGCCGCCGAAACGCCTTGACGACAACCGGTTCTGGGCGGACGCGGAGTCCACATTGGGCGCGGTGTACACGCCGGACGCGGGGTTCGTGAGCGATCCGGCGCTGGCGGCGCAGAACCTGGCCGCCGCCGCGCGCTTCCACGGTGCGAAGTTCCGGTTCCACACGACCGTGTGCGGCGTCGAGCGGGCCGGTGGCCGCGTCAGTGCGGTGGTGCTGGGCGACGGGAGCCGGATTCCGTGCGCCGTGGTGGTCAACGCCGCCGGTCCGTGGTCGACGCGGGTCAACGAGCTGGCCGGGGTGGGTGCGGATTTCACGGTGTCGTGCCGGCCCTTGCGCCAGGAGGTCGCGCACGTGCCGGCGCCGCCGGGGTATCAAACGGGCTCCGGGGTCGGGATTTCGGTGGCGGACATGGACCTGGGGACGTATCTGCGCGGCGAGGCGGGCGGGGGCCTGCTGGTCGGCGGCACGGAACCGGAGTGCGATCCGCTGCAGTGGGCGGACGATCCGGACGCGGTCGCCGCGCACCCGACCATGGCGGTGTTCGAGGCGCAGGTGACCCGTGCCGCCCGGCGGCTGCCCGAGCTGACGGTCCCGAACCGGGCGCGGGGGGTCGTGGGGGTCTACGACGTCGCCGACGACTGGACCCCGATCTACGACCGCACCGAGCTCGACGGGTTCTACGTCGCCATGGGCACCAGCGGCAACCAGTTCAAAAACGCCCCGGTCGTCGGCAAGTTCCTCGCCGCGATCATCGAACAGACCGAGAACGGCGCCGACCACGACGCCCGACCGGCACGGTATCTCGGCGAGCACACCGGGCTGGAAATCGACCTCTCGGCCTTCTCCCGCAAACGCCCGCGCAACACGGAAAGCTCGGGCACGGTGCTCGGTTGAGCCGCGCGGCCTGCCGTGGTGCGGGGCGGTCTGGAAGGTCCTAAGCAGACAGCGAGGTCTTTTTCCCGCCCGGTCCAGGCCGTTGGCCAGCGGAATCCTCGGTCCGGGTAGCGCTGCCCGGTCAGGACGCCGCGAGTGTGTCCGCCTTCGTCTGCGTGCCTGCCGTCAGGTGATCGTCCGGCCGTCCGCCGGGCAACGCGATCGCGGGCAACCGGCCGCGCTCCCGGCTGTCGAACCCGATGTGCGACGGGACCCGCCGCGCGGGGCCGCGTCGTCCCGCTCACCGGCAGCGGCGGCGTCCGGTGGGAGGATCGTGCGCGAGGATGGCCTGATCACGAGCGGAGGAGTCGCGGTGCCGAGAGTCGCCGAAAACCGGGCACCGGCCATGCCGAGTTCGCCCGCGCAGCGGGAGCGCTACCGGCGCATCCTGCGAGCGGCCGCGGACCACGGCGCCGAGCATGGTCTCGACCGGATCCAGATGCTCGACGTCGCCCGCGACGCCGGGGTCGCCATCGCCACGCTCTACCGGTACTTCCCGTCCAAGACGATCCTGTTCACCGCGCTGCTGCACAGCCAGGTCGAGCAGCTGGACCGCATCAGCGTCCCGGTCGAACCCGGCCAGGACCCGGCGGAGGCGGTCGCGCGCGTGCTGGTGGCCGCCGCCCGCCGGCTGCTGGAGCGGCCGCGGCTCGCGCAGGCGATGCTGCAGTCGAACAACGCGACGGTCGCGGGGGAGTCGCCGAACCTGGCCCCGACGGTCGAGTTCGCCGACCTGGTCCTGCGCGTCGCCGGGGTGGCCGAGCCCGGCGACCACGACCGCCGCCTCGTCCGGCTGATCGAGCAGACCTGGTACGGCGTGTTGACGTCGCAGCTGAACGGGCACATCACCGCGGAAGAGGCCGAGGCGGACACGGTGCTGGCCTGCCGGTTGCTGCTGGCCGACCTGGGGCGGCCGACTGATCGACCCGGCCCGGCGGGTTGAGCTCTCCTGCGGCCATCAGGTTCGTGGCTGTCCGGGCACTGACAGGTCCGGCCGGACAGGTTCTCCCGGTGAGCGGGATCAGCCCGCCGCGCGCACCGGGGTCGCCGTAGCGTCGCGGCTTGTCCTGGAACCCGGCTCAGGAGGCCGTCATGCCGCGCACCGTCGTCGTCACCGGAGCGAGTTCGGGGATCGGGGCGGCGCTCAGCGGTCTCCTCGCCGAGCGCGGCGACCAGGTCGTCGGCGTCGACCTCGCGGGCAGCGACGTGGACGCGGACCTCTCGACCCGGCAAGGCCGCGCCGCGGCCGCCGAGGAGGCCGGCGAGCGCACTGGGCACGTCGACGCGGTGGTCACCTGCGCCGGCACGTCGAACCCGGGCGAAGGCATGGTCACGGTGAACTACTTCGGCAGCACCGAGTTCGTCGAAGCCCTGCAGCCGTTGCTCGCGAAATCCGAGGCGCCGCGGGTGGTCCTGGTCGGCTCGATCTCCGGCGCCCAGCCGAACGACCCCGCGGTGGTCGACGCCTGCCTGCGCGGCGACGAGCAAGCCGCGTTGACCGCCGCCCGCGCGGTGATCGCGGACAATCGCGCGTTCCAGCTGTACCCGTCCTCGAAATCCGCGATCGCGCAATGGGCGCGCCGGACGTCCGTTTCGCCAGGCTGGGCCGACGCGGGGATCGCGGTCAACGTGGTCGCCCCCGGGGTGGTCCGGACCCCGATGACCGACGAGCTTTTCGCTGACCCGAAGATGAAAGCGGTGATGGACAAAGCAGTCCCGATGCCGCTGCACGGTTACGCGGCTGCGGAGGACGTGGCACGAGTCCTGGCCTATTTCGCGGACGCCGCGACCACGCACATCACCGGCCAGGTCGTCTACGTCGACGGCGGCGCCGAAGCGACCCTCCGACCGGCGGCGCACTACTGATGACGGCCTATGCCGAGAACGTCCCGTTGTCGCCTATACCCCATGACGACGGCATCGACGCCGCCGTCGCGGCTGCGCGCCGGGTGGTCAGCGCGCTCCTGCACGCGGGTGCGGACAGCGCCGCGCCGATGCCGGACCTCGCCCGCGACCTCGACCGGATCGCCGCCCAGCTCGAAGAACACGCGCCCGAGCGGCCGGAACGGTTGATCGGAATGTGGGCCGGGCGACCGCGGCACGATCCGGTCACCGGCCCGGAAAACGCACTCGCACCGCCGCTGCGCCTGCACGGCCTGCCGGACGGTTCGGTGACCGGAACGGTGACGCTCGGCCTGCCTTACCAAGGTCCGCCGGGCTGCGTGCACGGCGGGATTTCCGCGCTGCTGCTGGATCACGCGCTCGGCGTCGCCAACAGCTGGGGGCCCGGGCCGGACGGGATGACCGGCACGCTCCGCGTCCGTTACCACCGGACGACCCCGCTGTTCGAGGAATTGACGATTCGCGCCCGCCAGGAATCCACCGAGGGCCGCCGTATTCACACCACCGGCGAAATTGTCGCCGACGGTCAGGTCTGCGTTTCGGCGGACGGCATTTTCGTGGCGAGACACGTCGCGCAACCGGTTGCCCAGGACGAAGGAGGCCGATGAACACGCTGGCGGGCCGGGTGGCCCTGGTAACCGGCGCCGGGCAAGGCGTCGGGCAAGGAATCGCGCTGGCACTGGCAGGGGAGGGGGCGTCGGTCGCGGTGCTCGGCCGGACGCGCGCCAAGCTGGACGAGACCTGTCGTCTCGTGCGCGAGCGGGGCGCTTCCGCGGAACCGTACGAATGCGATGTCGCGGACACGGCGTCGGTTCCCGGCGTCGTCGAGGAGGTCGTTTCGCGGCTCGGCCGCTTGGACATACTGGTCAACAACGCGTACTCCGGTGCCTTCGGGCCATTGTTGAAAATGAGCGAAGAGGATTTCCGGCGCGGTTTCGAAACCGGGCCGTTCGCCGCGTTCGCGTTCATGAAAGCCGCCCATCCGCATTTGAAGGCGACCGGAGACGGCTCGATCGTCAACCTGGTCACGTCAGCGATGGTGCGCTGGGATCCGACCACCTACGGTGCTTACGCCGCAGCGAAACAGGCGTTGCGTTCGCTGTCGCGCACTGCTGCGGTGGAGTGGGCGCGCGACGGGATCCGGGTCAACTCGATCGCTCCGCACGCGTTGTCTCCCGGGCTGAAATGGTGGACCGAGCACCATCCCGAAGAAGCCGCGGAATTCGTCGCGACCATTCCGATGGGCCGGATCGGCGAATGCGAGGAGGACATCGGCCGCGCCGTCGTCGCCCTGGTCGGCCCCGATCTGCGTTATCTGACCGGGGTCACCGTGCCGCTTGACGGCGGCCAAGCCTTCTTCGGCTGAGCCTTTCTGCGGAGACCTCGCGGTGGCTGCCGTTTCCGCCTTCGACACCACTGAACAGCCGATCGCCGACCGCTGCTGTCTCTGGCCGTGCGGATGCTCTTGCTGCGTGTGATGAGGGGCCTCGTGAGCGCCAGTCTCCCGGTCACCGAGACTGGCGGAGCGGGCCGCCTCCTCCGTTTCCTACCGTGGCATCGTGACTTCCCCGACCCCGGCCCCGCCCGACCCGCTGGCTCCCGCTCGGCTCGGACCGGTGCGGTTGCGCAATCGCGTGGTCAAGGCGGCGACCTACGAGGGGCTCAGCCATCGCGGCCAGGTCACGCGGGATCTGGTCGATTTCCATGTCGGTTACGCGAAGGGCGGCGTCGGGATGACGACGGTCGCCTATTGCGCGGTCGCCAAGGACGGCCGTACCGACCGGCATCAGATCTACTGGGCCGACGAAGCCCTGCCCGGGCTGCGCGTGCTCACCGACGCGGTGCACGCCGAGGGCGCGGCGATCTCGGCGCAGATCGGGCACGCTGGGCCGGTCGCGAATCCGAAGGGCAATGGGCTTCCCGCGCTCGCGCCGAGTCGGTATTTCCCCAAGGCGACGTTCAGTTTCGCCCGGGAAATCGACCACGCCGGCATCGAACGCGTCAAACGCGCCCACGCCGAAGCGGCCGTGCGCGCCATCGAATGCGGCTTCGACGCGATCGAGGTCCACTTAGGGCACAACTACCTGATCAGTTCCTTCCTCAGTCCGAAACTCAACCGCCGCACCGACGAATACGGCGGCTCGCTCGAAAACCGCGCCCGGCTCGCGCGCGACACGATGCGCGCGGTGCGCGACGCGGTCGGCGACCGGATCGCGGTGATCGTGAAAATGAACATGGACGACGGCGTTCCCGGCGGATTCTGGCTCGACGAGGCGATTCCGGTGACGCAGTGGCTCGAAGCCGACGGCAGCTGCGACGCGCTGGAGATGACCGCCGGTTCGTCGCTGCTCAACCCGATGTACCTTTTCAAGGGCGATGCCCCGGTCCGCGAGTTCGCCGAGGTGCTCCCACAGCCGCTGAAGTTCGGCGTGCGGGCGGTGGGGAAGCATTTCCTCCGCGAATACCCGTACCGGGACGCGTTCCTGCTCGAAGACGCCCGCCAGATCCGGGCCGCGGTGAAGCTGCCGATGGTGCTGCTCGGCGGGATCACCGGCCGCGCGTCGATGGAGCTGGCGATGCGGGAGGGGTTCCAGTACGTCGCGATGGGCCGGGCCCTCCTGCGCGAGCCGGACCTGGTGAACCGCATCGCGGCCGAGCCGGAGACGCCCTCGTTGTGCATCCACTGCAACAAATGCATGCCGACCAACTTCACCGGGACGCGCTGTGTGCTGGTCGACCGGACTGCCACGAGGGGCGCGGAGTGGGGCAAGCCCGCGGGGTACGCGGGCTGAATCGCGGCCTGGTATCCCGACCGGCGCGGCCGCTGGCGTGGCAGCCCTGCTCAGGCCGCGGCACCCAGCTCACGTCTCCCCGGGCAGCTCGATTCGTCCGCGGGTACCGCCTCCGAAGCGGCAAGCGTCCCGTCGTCCGCCGGAATCATGCGGCCGGTGCTCGGTTTTCTTTCCGGGCAGGGAAACCGCCACGTCCTCAACCTAGCATTTGTTTGGTAAGCTGAGCGCTCCCGGCGAGAAGGAGCAGCATGCCCGTCAGCTTCGACCTGACCGGTCGCGTCGTCCTCGTCACCGGCGGAGCGCGCGGCGTCGGCGACGGCATCGTGGCGAAGTTCCTCGAAGCGGGGGCCGCGGTCGAGATCTGCGGGCGCACCGAGCCCGGGAAGCTGCGCGAGGCGGACGGAAGGCAGCCGCGGTTCACGCAGGTCGACGTGCGGGAGCCGGAGGAGGTCCAGCGGTGGCTGGCGAACATCGGCGAGCGGCACGGACGGCTCGACGTCGTGGTCAACAACGCCGGCGGCGCGCCGTTCGCGCAGTTCGCCGAAGCCTCGGCGCGGTTTCACCGCAAGATCAACGAGCTCAACTTCCTAGCGGCGGCATACGTGCTCCACTCGGCGTACCCGATCCTGCGCGAGACGCCGGGTGCCTCGGCGGTGAACGTCACGTCGATCTCGGCGCGGCGGCCCAGTCCGGGCACCGCGGTGTACGGTGCGGCCAAGGCGGCGCTGGAAAGTCTCACGACCAGCTTGGCCGTGGAGTGGGCGCCGCGGGTGCGCGTCAACGCGGTCAGTTGCGGTTTGGTCGCGACGCCCGGTTCCGAGGACCACTACGGCGACCCGGCGCAGCGTGCCGCGGTCGCCCGGACGATCCCGCGGGGTCAGTTCGCGTCGCCGGCCGAGGTCGGGCAAGCCTGCTTGCTGCTCGCTTCGCCGCTCGCGAGCCACGTCAGCGGAGCGGTGCTCAATGTGGACGGAGGCGGCGAGTGGCCCGCGTTCCTCCAGCACACCCCGAACGCCTGAGGAGGCCCCTGCCGTACCCGAAGCCGTGATCGTCTCCTCCGCTCGCCGATCGGGCGGGCGTACCAGGGCTCGCTCAAGGAGCTGCGGCCGGACGACCTCGCCGCGCAGATGGTCGAAGCCGCGCTGGCCGCGGTTCCGGAGGTCGACCGGATCGACGACCTCATGCTCGGCTGCGCGCAACCGGCCGGGGAACAAGCGTACAACCTCGGCCGGATGGTCGCGCTGCGGCTCGGCCTCGACCCGGTGCCCGGTACGACCGTGCACCGTTATTGCGCGTCACGAAGAACCCGTTGTACGCCGACGCGATGGCCGTGACCGAGAAGCGGGCAGCGGGCGGTCTGCAGTGGACAGACCCGCGTAAAGACGACGCGCTGCCAGACGTCTACCTCGCGATGGGCGAGACCGCGGAGAACGTCGCGGACCATTGCGGAGTGTCCCGGGCGGACCAGGACGCCTTCGCGGTGCGCAACCAAAACCTCGCCGAGGCGGCGGGGGAGTTCTGGCAGAAGGACATCACCCCGGTGACGTTGCCGGACGGCAGTCCGCGGACGACAGTCCGCGAGCGGGCGTGACGATGGCGAAGGCATCCCAGCTGAAGCCGGTCTTCCGGCCGGCCGGGACGGTGACCGCGGCCAACTGCTGCCCGCTCAACGACGGAGCGGCCGCGCTCGCGGTGATGAGCGACGTCCGGGCGCGCGAGCTGGGCATCCGGCCGCTGGCGCGGATCGTCGCCACCGGAGTGTCGGCGCTGAGCCCGGAGATCATGGGGCTCGGGCCGGTCGAGGCGAGCCGGCAGGCGTTGGCGCGGGCAGGACTGTCCGTTGCGGACATCGACCTGGTCGAGATGAACGAGGCGTTCGCCGCCCAGGTGCTGCCGTGCGTCGACCAGCTCGGCCTCGACCTCGACCGCGTCAACGTGCACGACGGCGCGATCGCCCTGGGGCACCCCTTCGGCTCAACCGGTGCGCGGATGGCGACGACGCTGCTGCACGGCCTTCAGGAGAAGGACGCGACCTTCGGCCTGGAGACGATGTGCGCGGCGGGTGGACAGGGCATGGCGATGGTGCGGGAACGGCTCGCCTAGCCGAGGTTTCGCCGATCGGAGCGCTCCCTGCCGCGGGACGGTTCGGTCGGAGCCGAATCGTCCCGCAGCCAGGATGCGGTCATGGATTCCGTCGTGATCGATCCGCCGGTGCTCTATCCCGGCACCCCCGTCGTGTTGCTGTCCAGCGCGAACGCCGACGGGACGACCAACCTCGCCCCGATGTCGTCGGCCTGGGTGCTCGGCCGCACCGCCGTGCTCGGCTTCGGCAGCACCGGCCACACCTTCGCCAACCTGCGCGACCGGCCGGACTGCGTGCTGAACTATCCGAGCGCCGAGCTGTGGCCGGCCGTCGAGCGCCTGGCCGGGCTGACCGGCGCCCCCGTCGTGCCGGCGGAGAAGGCCAGCCAGTTCCGGACCGAGCGGGACAAATTCGGCGCCGCCCGGCTCACCCCGGTCTCGGCCGACCTCGTCGCGGTCGACCGGGTCGCGGAATGCCCGCTCCAGGTCGAATGCCGGGTGACCGCCGCGCGCCACCGCGGGGATCCCGCTCCGGGCATCGTCGAGGCCGAGGTGCTCCGGGTGCATGTCCATCCCGCGCTCGCCGAAGCCGACCTCCGGCACGTCCGCGTCGCTGCCTGGGAACCGCTGTTCTACGTTTTCCGCCACTACCTGGGCCGGGGGCCGGAACTCGGCCGGACCTTCCGCGCCACCACGGCCGAATCCGCTCCGGCGAGCCGCCGGTGAACTCCCTGGGCACGCTCGTCGTTCCGACGCGGGTCCGGGGCGGGCGGATCGCTCGCTGGAGAACAGGGGAAACCGCCGCCCGCGTCGGTCAGCCCAGCTCGCGCTTCACGATCTTCCCGCTGGCGTTCCGCGGCAGCTCGTCGATCGCCACGAACTCGCGCGGCACCTTGAAGTTCGCCAGCCGCTCCCGGCAGTACTCGCGCAGCGCCTCCGCATCCAGCCCGGCCCCGTCCCGCAGCGTCACGTAAGCGCGGCCCGCCGAGCCCATCCGGTCGTCGTCCACGCCGATCACCGCGGCCTCCACGACGTCCGGATGGGTGCTCAGCACGTTCTCCACCTCGGCCGGGTACACGTTGAACCCGCCGACGGTGAACATGTCCTTGAGCCGCCCGGTGATCTTGACGCACCCGTGCTCGTCGAGCTGCCCGACGTCGCCGGTGTGCAGCCAGCCGTCGGCGTCGATGGCCGCCGCGGTCGCTTCCGGATCGTCGAAATAGCCGAGCATCACGAACTCGCCCCGGATGAGGATTTCGCCGTCGGCGCCGACCGGCACGTCCTTGCCCTCGCCGTCGACCGTGCGGATCTCCAGTCCGGGCACCGCCGGACCGGTCGTGTGCGCGACGTGCCGGGGGTCCTCGTGCGGCCGCGACTGGGTGGCCACGACGCACTCGGTGAGCCCGTACGCCTGCGCGACCTGCTCGAAGCCGAGGATTTCCCGCATGTCCGAGAACAGGTTCTCTGGCACCGAGGCCGCGCCGGCGATCGCGAACCGCAGCGACGACAGGTCGAACTCCGGGCGGCGCGGATGGTTGATCAGCGTGGTGAAGACGGTAGGCGCACCGGGCAGCACCGAGATGCCAGCGCGCTGGATCAGCTCCATCAACGCGACCGGGTCGAACGTCGGCACCGGGTAGATCGCCGTGCCCGCGGTGATCGCCGCGACCACCCCGGCCTTGTAGCCGAACGAGTGAAAGAAGGGGTTGACGATCGCGTACTTGTCGGCCGGGGTGAGCGACGCGCCCCTCGCCCAGACGTCCGCGACGCCGATCGTCTGTGCGTGCGTGCTCATCACGCCCTTGGGCACGCCGGTGGTGCCCGAGGTGTACAGAATGTCCGCGACCGTGGAAGGCGTCACCGCGGCTTCGTCGACCGAGGGCGCCGACTCCGCCCGAGCGAGGAATTCGTCCCACGGCAACGCGACGCCGTCCGAACCAAGGTTGACCACGGTGTGCAGCCGCGGAAGCCCGGGAATCGCACCGGAACCGCCGACGCGGGCCGCGGCCGCGGTGAGCATCCCGAGGTAGTCGTTGCCGAGAAACCCGTTGCACAGCACCAGCACCGAAGCGCCGGATCGCTCCAGCACCACCCGTGCTTCCTCGCCGCGGTACCGCGTGTTGATCGGCACCAGCGCCGCGCCCAGGCATTGCGCGCCCAGGAACGTCAGGATGAACTCGACCCGGTTCGGCGACCACACCGCGACCCGGTCGCCGGACCGGACCCCGGCCGCGGCCAGCGCGCGGGAAACGGCGCGCGCTCGCTCCCGCAATCCGGTCCAGGAGAGCTGTGTCGTACCGTCGACCACCGCCGGAGCTTCGCCGTGGCGGCGGGCGGCTTCGTCGAGCAGGGCGGGCATCGTGCGCGGGGTCGACACGCGGGTCTCCTCACTGAACAAGTGCTTGTTCGGTAGCATAGGGGAAAGCAGCGGGCAGGAAGGGATCCATGCGATGACTCCGCGCACCGGCCGGGCCCCGGCCAAGAACGGCGGCACCCGGCGCGGCGAGCTGCTGGGCATCGCCGCCCAGCTGTTCGCGACCCGGGGCTACTCCCAGACCACCGTCCGCGACATCGCCGACGAGGCGGGCATCCTTTCCGGGAGCCTGTACCACCATTTCGCGTCCAAGGAGGACATGCTCCGCGAGATCCTCAAGGAGTTCATGGACGACCTGCTGGCCGCCTTCGCCGGGATCGCCGGGAAGGACGGGCCGCCGCGCGAGAAGTTCGACGCGCTGGTGCACACCGCCTTCGCGACGATCCACGAGCGGCCGTTCGCGGTGGCGCTCTACCAGAACGAATCGGCCGTCGTCGGCAGCCTCGCCGATTTCGAGTTCGTCGGGAAGACGTCGCTGAAGATCGAAAAACTGTGGCTCGGCGTGCTCCAGGCGGGCCGGGAGGCCGGCGAGTTCCGCGACGACCTCGAGGCGAGCCTCGTGTACCGGTTCATCCGGGACACCGTCTGGACGTCGGTGCGCTGGTACAACCCGCGCGGAAAGCTCCGCCACGACGTCGTGGCGGAGCAGTACCTCGCGATGCTGTACGGCGGCCTGCTCGCCGGCTGAGCGGTTCAGGACCGGGGCT
Source organism: Amycolatopsis orientalis DSM 43388 (assembly GCF_000411975.1). GTDB lineage: Bacteria > Actinomycetota > Actinomycetes > Mycobacteriales > Pseudonocardiaceae > Amycolatopsis > Amycolatopsis orientalis_D. The sequence goes on along the minus strand of NZ_ASXG01000157.1, from coordinate 9,053 downwards.
CCTTGACCTCCCGGTCCCGGGCGTTCCCCGGGTCGAGCACGGTGCGGATCAGGTCCAGTTCGTGCTCGTCCGGCGCCCGCGACACCCCGGCGCCGCTGAAGTCCAGCTCGAAGCCGGTCTTCGAGCGCACCTCGTCCTCGGTGACGCCGGGGTGCAGGGAACGCACCTTCAGCCGCCCGTCCTCGTCGTAGTCGAGCACCGCGAGGTCGGTAACCACCACGCCGAGGTCGTGGAACCGCAGCGCCGTCGACGGGTGCGCGCGGGCCCGGTCGTTGCCGACGCCGGACACCACGTCCACCCGCTCCACGAACACCCGGCTCGAATGCCGGCTCACCCAGTAGTCGGTGCGGTGGTTGACGGTGTTGCCCGGTGCGCCGCGCATGCCGATGAGCTGGCGTTTCGGTTTCCGCCAGTCGCCGATGAGCGAGATGTTCTGGTTGCCGAACCGGTCGAGCTGGCTCGCGCCCATCATCGAATGCCGCCGTCCGGTGTTGAGGATGTCGAAGATCCGGCCGAACGGGGCCCAGCCCTCGACGGTGCCGCCGGCCGCGGCGGTCTTGCCGAGCGGCGGCGGGTCGGCCATCAGATGGCATTCGCCGTCGGAGAGCACCAGCTCGGGGGAGTGGGTGAGCCGCGCCAGCCGCGCGCTGATCGCCGGGACCGTGCCGACCGCGTGGGCCAGCACTTCGCCGGAGCCGCGCCACGCGTCGGAGCACGCGGCGATGCAGACCTCGGCGCGGGTCGCGGGGGCACTCATCCGGACTCCTTCTCGGTCGCGCGGTGGAAGGCGCGCACCGCTTCGTGATAGCTGGCCTCGTCGCCGGTCAGGTAGGTCTCGCGGAAGCGCTGCCACGATTCCTCGTCCTGCGCCGACTGCGCGTAATGGCGCTGGAACGCCTCGTCGCGGCCGTAATCCGGGTCGCACGAGGTGAAGTGCGCGCCGTTCGGAGCCTCGATCACGCCGTCCACGAACATCCGGCTGATCAGCAGCGAAGTCGAGCGCTCGGTGGCGGTGAGGTCCTCGGTGTCCACGATCTTCTCGACGCTCAGCAGCGTTTTGTCCGACGCCATCGCGAACAGGTCGTCGAAATACGGGTCCGGGCCGAGGAACTGTCCGTTGCCGAGGGTGTCGCTGCGATTCAGGTGCAGCAGCGAGACGTCCGGGCGCACCGCGGGCACCGCGAGGTAAACGTCGTCGTCATACGGCGACGCGACCGTCTTCAGTTCGGGGTTCATCAGCAGCACGTCGCTCTCCAGCCCGGCCCGTGTCGGCAGGAACGACAGCCGGTTGGCACCCGCCCGGAGCGCGGCGACGAACATGCCCTCGTCGTACTCGGTCGTTTCGACCCGGCCGCCCTCGCGCGCGGCGCGGAAATGCGGATCCAGCGGGATCGTGTCGAGCGAGACGAACCCGTAGATCACCCGGCGCACCTTGCCCGCCGCGCACAGCAGCCCGACCTCGGGCCCGCCGAAGGTGACCAGCGTGAGGTCCTCGACGTCGCTGCGCAGCAGTTCACGCACCATCGCCATCGGCTTGCGCCGCGACCCCCAGCCGCCGATCCCGACGGTCATCCCGGACCGGACGTACTCGGTGACGCCGGCCAGGGTCATGGACTTGCCGCCCATTCGTTCCTCCATCGTTTTCCGCTCAGGCGGGATCGGCCCGGATCAGGCACCGCTCCGAAGCCGGGCCCGGTGTTCGCGGGCGTCGCCGAAGAGCTGTGCCAGCGCGTGCGCTCGTTTGAAGTACAGCTGGGCGTCGTGCTCCCAGGTGATCGCGATTCCGCCGTGCAGCTGGACAGTTTCGGCCGCTACCGCGGTGAACGCCTCGCTGCACCAGGACTTCGCGTACGCCGCCTGGCGGACGACATCGTCGCCGTTGGCGGCCGCGAAGCCGGCTGCCCACGAGATCGAGCGGGCGGTTTCGACCTGGACCAGCATGTCCGCGACCCGGTGTTTCAACGCCTGGAACGAACCGAGCGGACGGCCGAACTGTTCGCGTTCCTTCAGGTGCGCGACCGTGCGGTCCAAACAGGACTGTGCGCCGCCGACTTGCAGTGCGGTGCAGGCGATCGCGGCGATGGCGTGCAGCCGGGGGAGTGCTTCGGAGAAGTCGGCGGTGAGCAGAGTCGCCGGGGTGTCGCGGAAATCGACGCGGGCGAACCGGAGCGTCTGGTCGACCGCCGGGGTCGCTTCGGCGATCGCGGCGGTTTCGAACAGCGCGGGGCGGCCCTCGGCCATCGCGACCACCAGCAGATGCGACGCCTGCGCCCCGTCCAGCACGAGGGTCGCGGCGCCGTTCAGGACTCCGCCCGAGGCGACCACGTCCGAACCGTCGGTCCGATGCCGCCCGGATCGATCCGCCCATGCCAGCGCCACGACCTCGCCCGCCGCGATCTCCGGCAGCAAGTCCGGCGCGTCCGCGGCCAGCAATGCCTGCGCGGCAAGCACCCCGGACCCCAGCAGCGGCGACGGGGTCAGGCTCGCGCCCAGTTCTTCCAGCACGACATGCGTTTCGAAGAGACTGAACCCGGCCCCGCCGTGCTCCTCGGGAATGGCCAGCGCCGCGACGCCGATCTGCTCGCACAACGCGGACCACAGCTCAGTGTCGTACCCGGACGGCGAGCCGATCGCGGCCCGCAAATCGGTCTTGGCGGCCCGCCGCTCGACCAGACCGCGGACGGCGGCGGCGAGGTCCCGTTGCTCGTCGGTCAGCGCGAAGTGCATCAGCGGTCCCTCATCAGGCTCTCCAGCACTCGCGCGCGGTGCGCGGCCGGGGTGCCCCAGCAGCCCACGAGCGCCCGGACGCGCAACAGCCACAAGCTCAGGTCGCATTCGAGCGTGTAGCCGATCGCGCCGTGCAACTGCAGCCCGGTGCGCGCGGCGAGCTGGGCCGCGTCGGACGTCGCCACCTTCGCCGCCGAGATCGAGCGGGCGTTCGGTTCGCGGGCCGCGCCGAGCAGCAGCGGACGCGCGAAGTCGAGCGCCACCCGGACGTCGGCGGCGGCGTGCTTGAGCGCCTGGTACTCGCCGATCACCCGGCCGAATTGCCGTCGCTGGCCGAGGTAGGCGACGGTGTCGGCCAGCATTCGCGCACCGCAGCCGAGCAGCTCCGCGGCGCAGGCGAGGCTGGCGAGGTCGAGTGCTTTTCGCCGGGTTTCCCGGGAGAGCGGCTGAATCTCGGCGGCGGCGGTGACCTCGAACAGATGCCGGGCGGGGTCGACCGACTGCAGCGAGCGGCCGATGTCCGCGCGGGCCAGCGCATCGCCGACCACAAAGACGTCCGTCGCGACATCCGCGTCCAGCGCGTACGGAGTGTCTGGCGCGCTCGCGAAACTCGCCACCGCAGCGCCGGAAGCCAGCGAGGACAGCAACGACGCGTCGGTGACCAGCACCGGCGCGGCGGCGATCGACTCGATCACCGGACCCGGCACCCCGTGGTAGCCGAGCCGCTCGAAGGCCACGACCAGATCGACCGGCGTTCCGCCGACCCCGCCGTGTTCCTCGGGCACCCCGAGCCCGGTGACGCCCAGCTCGGCGAGCTGTTTCCACAGCAGCAGCCCGGATTCCGGCCGCTTGGCCGCCCAGGACCGGGTGACGCCGGGGACGTCGGCCGCGCCCAGCAGGGCGTCCAGCGCCTCGGCGAACGCGCGCTGTTCGGCGGACAGCCGGAACTTCATGCCTGTGCCTTCCCGCGTTCGCCGCGGGGGAGGCCGAGCAGCCGTTCCGCGACGATGTTGCGCTGGATTTCGTTGGTGCCGGCGTAAATCGGGCCGCCGAGGGCGAACAGGTAGTCCTCGCTCCAGCGCCCGCGCAGCTCCTGCTCCGGGCCGAGCAGGTCCAGCGCCGTCTCGTGGATGGCGAGGTCGAGGCCGGTCCAGAAGAGCTTGTTCACGCTGCCCGCGGCGCCGACGTCGCCGCCGTGCCGCACGTGGTCGACGGTGTCCCAGGTGTAGAGCCGGTAGGCCTCGGCCTTGATCCACGCGTCGGCCACGCGGTCGCGCAGGTGCGGCGCCTCGGCCCCGCGCTCGGCCCAGAGGTCCAGCAGGCGGTTCGCCGCGGCGAGGAACCGGCCCGGCGAGCGCAGCGACAGCCCGCGTTCGTTGCCCGCCGTGCTCATCGCGACGCGCCAGCCGTCGCCGGCTCCGCCGAGGACGTCCTCATCGGGCACGAAGACGTCGTCGAAGAAGATCTCGGCGAATCCGCAGTCGCCGTCGAGCTGGGCGATCGGCCGGACGGTGACGCCGTCGGCGTCGAGCGGGAACAGGAAGTAGGTCAGGCCGCGGTGCCGTTCGGCGTCCGGGTCCGAGCGGAACAGGCCGAAACCCCAGTCCGCGAAGGGGGCGCGGGAACTCCAGATTTTCTGTCCGTTGAGGACCCAGCCGCCGCGTTCGTCGTCGCGGACAGCGGTGCTGCGGATCCCGGCGAGGTCGCTGCCCGCCTCGGGCTCGGACCATGCCTGCGCCCAGATCCGGGTGCCGTCGGCGGTACGGGGCAGGTGCCGCCGGCGCTGGTCGTCGGTGCCGTGCTCGAAGATGATCGGGGCCAGCAGCGAGATGCCGTTCTGCGCGATCCGGGTCGGTGCGCCGCTGAGGTAGTACTCCTCCTCGAACAGCACCCACTCGGTCAGCGTCGCGTCGCGGCCGCCGTACTCGGCGGGCCACGTGACCACGGACCAGCGCCCTTCGGCCAGCTTCGCTTCCCATTCGCGGTGCGCGCGGGCGCCTTCCTCGGTGTCCATCGACGGCAGCGGGCCGGGGCTGTTTTCCGCGAGCCAAGCGCGGGCCTCCGCGCGGAACTCTTCTTCCGCGGCGGTGAATTCCGGGCTCATGACTCTCCCGCGGCCTTCTTGTTGGCCTTCGCCATGGCACGCGCGTCGAGCCCGGCGAGCGAATCGGCGTCCAGTTCGGCGTTGTGCGCGTGCGCGGCGTGGTGCAGGCCGAACACCGAGTCCATTCCGGACCGCATGCCCATCAGGTCTTCCGCCTGGTTGACGGCCTTCTTGGTGAGCGCGAGACCCAGCTGCGGCATCTGCGCGATCCGCTCGGCGATCGCGAACGTCGCCTCTTCGAGTTCGGCGCGCGGCACGACGTGGTTGACCATGCCGAGCGCCTGTGCGCGGGCGGCGGTGAACCGGTCGCCGGTGTAGAGGAATTCCTTCGCCGCGCGCGGGTTCATCACCCACGGATGCGCGAAGTACTCGACGCCCGGAATGCCCATCCGCACCACCGGATCGGAGAAGAACGCGTCGTCGGAGGCCACGATGAAATCGCACGACCACGCGAGCATCAGGCCGCCCGCGATGCACGCGCCCTGCACCATCGCGATCACCGGCTTCGGGATCTCCCGCCACCGCCGGCACATGCCGAGGTAGACCTCCGACTCGCGGGCGAACCGCGAATCGACGCCCGCGCGGTCGGTGTGGTCCCACCAGATGACCGCTTTGCGCTCGAAGCTCTGGTCGACGTCGCGGCCGGGGGTGCCGATGTCGTGCCCGGCGCAGAAGTGCTTGCCGTTGCCCGCCAGCACGATCGCCTTGACGTCCGGGTCGTCCACTGCCGCGGCGAACGCGGCGTCGAGGGCGTAGGTCATCTTCGAGTTCTGCGCGTTGCGGTACTGCGGCCGGTTCAGCGTGACGACCGCGACCGGACCGCGCACCTCGTAGGTCACGACCGGCTCGTCGGTGCTTTCTTCGGTTCCGCTCAACGCGCATCACTCCCTCTCGGTTCGGCGGCGATGCTACCAAACAAGTGCTTGGTTTGGTAGCGTGGCCGGACCGGGACCGGCGGACCAGGAGGACGGGTGGATCTTCGCTACACCCCCGAGGACGAGCAGTTCCGCGCCGAGGTGCGCGAGTGGCTGCGCGACCACCTCGCGGGCGAGTTCGCCGCGCTGAAGGGGCTCGGCGGATCCGGGCGCGAGCACGAGGCGCCGGAGGAGCGGCAGGCGTGGAACCAGCATCTGGCCGCGCACGGCTGGACCTGCCTGGGCTGGCCGGTCGAGTACGGCGGGCGCGGGCTGAGCCTGCTGCGGCAGGTGATCTTCCACGAGGAGTACGCCCGGTCGAACGCGCCGGCGCGGGTCAATCATCTGGGCGAGGAGCTGCTCGGGCCGACGCTGATCGCGCACGGCACCGACGAGCAGCGGCGGCGGTTCCTGCCGGGGATCGTCGGGGTCACGCAGCTGTGGTGCCAGGGCTATTCCGAGCCGGGCGCCGGGTCGGATCTGGCCGGGGTGCGCACGCGGGCCCGGCTGGAGGGCGGCGAGTGGGTGATCGACGGACAGAAGATCTGGACGTCGCTCGCCCAGCACGCGCAGTGGTGTTTCGCGGTGGTGCGGACCGAGCCGGGGTCCCGGCGGCACGCCGGGCTGTCGTATGTGCTGGTGCCGATGGATCAGCCCGGGGTCGAGGTGCGGCCGATCCGCCAGCTGACCGGGACCAGCGAGTTCAACGAGGTCTTCTTCGACGGGGCCCGGACCGAGGAGTCGCTGGTGGTCGGCGCGCCCGGGGACGGGTGGCGGGTCGCGATGGCGACGCTCGGGTTCGAGCGCGGGGTGTCGACGATCGGGCAGCAGGTCGGGTTCGCCCGGGAGCTGGCCGGGGTGGTCGCGGCCGCGCGAGCGAACGGGCGGTATGACGATCCGGTGGTGCGGGACCGGTTGGCACGGGCCGCGGTCGGCCTCGAGGTGCTGCGGGTGCACGCGCTGCGGACCCTGAGCGCGTATGAAGCGGGGTCGCGGGGGCCGGAGGCTTCGGTGTCGAAGCTGCTGTGGGCTCGGTGGCACCGGGAACTGGGCGAGCTGGCGATGGAGGTCCGCGGAGGTTCCGCGTTGACCACAAACGGTTCCTACGATCTCGACGCGCAGCAGACGCTTTTCCTGTTCAGCCGGGCCGACACGATTTACGGCGGCTCGGACGAAATCCAGCGCAATATCATCGCCGAGCGAGTGCTCGGCCTGCCTAGGGAGCCGCGACCGTGAGCGCTAAACCGGAACAGCCCGCGCCCGATTACGTTCCTGGGCACGGGTTGCTCGCTGAACGCGTGATCGTGGTGACTGCGGCGGCGGGCGCGGGTATCGGGGCCGCGGTCGCCCGGCGGTGCCTGGAGGAGGGCGCCCGGGCGGTCGTCCTCGGGGACACGCACGAGCGGCGGCTGGGCGAGGCGGCTTCCAAACTGGGCGCGGAATTCGGGGCCGAGCGGGTCGCTTCGGTGGTGTGCGACGTGACCAACGAGGAGCAGATCGCTGCGTTGCTGGACGCGGCCGAGCCGTTCGGCGGGGTCGAAGTCATGGTGAACAACGCCGGTCTCGGCGGAACGGCGTCCATCACCGAGATGACTGACGCGCAGTGGTCGCTGGTGCTCGACGTGACGCTGACCGGGACTTTCCGGTGCATTCGCGCGGCTTCCCGGCGAATGATCGCTCGCGGCGTCCGGGGCGTGATCGTGAACAACGCTTCGGTGATCGGCTGGCGGGCGCAGGAAGGCCAGGCGCATTACGCGGCGGCCAAGGCCGGGGTGATGGCGTTGACCCGGTCCGCGGCGATGGATCTGGCTCCTTCGGGGATCCGGGTCAACGCGGTGTCGCCCAGTCTGGCGATGCATCCGTTCTTGGAGAAAGTCACCACCGCTGAGCTGCTCGCCGAGTTGAAGGGGCGCGAGGCGTTCGGGCGGGCCGCGGAACCGTGGGAAGTCGCCAATGTAATGGTGTTTCTCGCTAGTGCGTATTCGTCCTATCTCACTGGTGAAGTCGTCTCGGTGAGCAGTCAGCATCCCTGATCCCGCAGGAGGATTTCGTGCCTGAGGCATATGTGGTCGACGCGGTCCGCACTCCGGTGGGACGGCGCGGCGGGGCGCTCGCCGGAGTGCATTCCGCTGATTTGGGGGCGCATGCGATCACAGCGCTGGTTCGGCGGACGGGGATCGATCCCGGTGCGGTGGACGATGTCGTGTTCGGGTGCTGCGACACGATCGGTTCCCAGGCCGGGGATGTCGCTCGGACGGCCTGGCTGGCGGCTGGGCTGCCGGATCACGTGCCGGGCGTGACGGTGGACCGGCAGTGCGGGTCCAGCCAGCAGGCCGTGCATTTCGCGGCGCAAGGGGTGCTGTCCGGGACCGCGGATCTGATTGTCGCCGGCGGAGTGCAGAATATGTCCGCGATTCCGATTTCTTCCGCGATGGTCGTCGGCCAGCAGTTCGGGTTCAGCACGCCGTTCGCGGAGTCGCCGGGGTGGGTGGCTCGGTACGGGACGCAGGAAATCTCGCAGTTCCGGGCGGCGCGGATGATCGCGGAGAAATGGGGTTTTTCCCGGTCTTCGCTGGAGGAATTCGCTTACGAGAGCCATCGGCGGGCATTGGCGGCTATCGATGAGGGGCGATTTGCCCGGGAGATCTCGCCGGTCGGCGAGTTTTCGGTGGACGAGGGGCCTCGGCGGGATACTTCGCTGGAGAAGATGGCGGGGTTGAAGCCGCTGGAAGAGGGCAGCCCGCTGACGGCCGCGGTGGCGTCGCAGATCAGCGACGGCGCCGCGACGTTGTTGCTCGCTTCGGAGAAGGCGGTCGCGGAGCACGGGTTGACGCCACGGGCTCGGGTGCATCACCTCAGCGTGTACGGGGCGGATCCGGTGTGGATGCTGACCGCGCCAATTCCGGCTACCCAACGGGCGTTGGAGAAGGCTGGGATGTCGGTGGAGGAGATCGATCTGTTCGAGTGCAATGAGGCGTTCGCACCGGTGGTGTTGGCTTGGATGCGGGAGACCGGGGTGCCGCACGAGAAGGTCAATGTGAACGGCGGCGGGATTGCGCTGGGGCACCCGATCGGGGCTACTGGGGCTCGGTTGATGACTACGTTGTTGCATGAATTGGAACGGTCTGGGGGGCGGTACGGGTTGCAGGTCATGTGCGAGGGGGGTGGGCAGGCGAATGTGACTGTGCTGGAGCGGCTTTAGGGTGCGGTTCCGGCGGGGTGGTGCGGTGGGGCACCCCGAAGCCTGATTGTGACTACGGCGCGGAGGTGCTTGTCAAGGCGGGAAAGCGTGCCTTGACAAGCACCTC
>NZ_ASXG01000156.1 GCF_000411975.1 Amycolatopsis orientalis DSM 43388 | reverse complement strand
GCCGAAGCCGAAGCCGAAGCCGAAGCCGAAGCCGAAGCCGAAGCCGAAGCCGAAGCCGAAGCCAAAGCCAAAGCCAAAGCCAAAGCCAACCGAGTTCGGCGGAGTTCAGCCGAGCCGAGCTGCGCTGTGCTTAGCCGAGCTGAGCCGGGCCGGGCTGTGCTTAGCCGGGCCGGGCCGCGCCGAGCTGGGTTCGGCCGATCCGGGCTCGCTCGAATCGAGCCGAGTCGTGCGCAGCTGGGCCGAGCCAAGTTCAGCCGAGCTGGTCTCGGGTCGCAGGCTGTTGATGCCGAACGCTGGAGCGGAATCGTGCTCTCGTCGCGGGAACTCGCCGCCGTCTCCGTCCGACCACTCTTGTGTGCGCACAATTCCCGCTCCGAACCGACGGGGTTTGCTTGCCGCGGCTGGTGTTGCCGCGGCGGTCGTCGTGGCGGTGGTCGCCGCGGCGGGTGATGTTTATGCGGCGCTCGGCAACCCTGCTCCAGGTCTGTTGACGTCCTTGGGCACCTCCTTGCTCCGGATGGTCGCCGACGCGGCCGGGGTGGTGTGCGTCGGCGGGTTGGCGTTCGCGGCGTTCCTGAGTCCGCCGGGCGAAGCGGGGCGGCTTTCCCCGGACGGCTACGCGGCGACCCGCACCGCGGCGGGGGCCGCGGTCGTCTGGGCGCTCGCGGCTGCGGTGCTGGTGCCGTTCGACGCCGCTGATGCGTCCGGGCGGCCGGTCTCCGAGGCGATGCATCTGGCGAAGCTCGCCGTCCTCGTCGACGCCATGGAGGAACCCAAGGCGTGGCTCTGCGTCCTGACCGTGGCCGCCGTGGTGGCGATCGGCGTGTGGCGCACGTTGACCTGGCGCACCACGGTGCTGTGGCTCGTCCTCGCCCTCGTCGGCTTGCTGCCGAGGGCGATCGCAGGGCACGTTTCCATCGGCGCATGGCATGACCTGGCCACGAATGCCTTGGTCTGGCACGTGATCGCGGCGGCGTTGTGGACCGGCGCGCTGGTTGCGCTGCTGGTCCATCGCGGTTCAGACGCAGCCCGAAAGGTCACGCTCCGCCGGTACCGACGGTTGGCGACGTGCTGTCTCGTCGTGCTCGCCGCGTCCGGGATGGTCGATGGTCTCGCGCTGGCCCGTCCGGCTGGATTGTTTACTGGCTATGGCTTTCTCCTCTGGGTGAAGGTCGGGATCACGGTCGTGTTGGCGGTGCTGATCACCGTCGCACGCCGTCGTTGCGGCAGCGGCGCAGCGGCTCACGTGACCGAGGTCGTGGTGCTGGCAGCGGCAATGGGAGCCTCGGCAGGGCTCGCGCATCTGGTGCCGCCGGCGTTCGTGGACGATCCGGCGACTGCCGGCGAGACCGTGCTCGGCTACGACCTGCCGGATCCTCCGACGTTCGCTCGCCTGTTCCTCGACTGGCGGCCGGATCTCCTCCTCGGTGTCGTCGCGGTGCTCGCCGTCGTGGCCTACGCGGTCGGGGCACGGCGCCTCCGGGGGCAAGGGACCCGACGGTCCGCGCGAGTGGCTGGTGGCGCTGCTGCACTCGCGGTTCACGCGCCTGGTCGCGCACCCGCTGCCGGCGTCGGTGGTGTTCGTCGGCTCCTACTACGCGCTCTACTTCTCGGGCCTGTTCGGCGAGGCGATGCGCTACCACTGGGCGCACCAGCTGATGAACCTCCATTTCCTGGTGTCCGGCTACGTTTTCTTCTGGCTGGTGATCGGCGTCGACCGCCCGCCGCGTTCACTGCCGCATCTCGCGCGGCTCGGCATGATGTTCGCGGTGATGCCGTTCCACGCGTTCTTCGGCGTGATCCTGATGAACAAGCAGACGGTGCTCGCCGAGACGTTCTACCGCTACCTCTCCCTGCCGTGGATGTCCGATCTCCTTTCCGATCAACGCCTCGGCGGCGGCATCGCCTGGGCTACCGGGGAAATCCCGATGATCGTGGTCGTCGTGGCGCTGCTCGTGCAGTGGGGCCGCCACGACGACCTCGAAGCCGCCCGGCTGGACCGCCGCTTCGACCGAGGCGAGGACGACGATTTCGCCGCCTACAACGCGATGCTCGCCAACCTGGCGGCCAGAAGGCACTAGCCGCGGTCCCGATCTGCCGTCTGCCTGCCATTGCGGATCGCGTTCGGGCAACCGCGCATTCCGCACGACCGGCGTCGGCGCAACCGGCCGTTGCCTTGGGCCACCGCAGATCGCGAGCCCGCGCGCCACTCGCGACGGCGATCTCGGTACGCCGAGCCGATTTCGTCGCTAGACCACGGCAGCCACCACCTTGTCCAAAGCTCCGCCCTTGACGTCGTCGACGATAACTTTCAGCTGTGCCAGGCTCATCTGCACTCGCTGCCCGAAGTCGTCGGTGAGCACGACGCGACGCTCCGGCGGGGCGGCGTCGTCGAGGAACAGCTCCGGGCAGCCGCAGTCGCAATTGCCGCAGAACGTGGTCACGTGCTGGAGGTTTCCTGCTGCGCCAATGGTTTCCGTCATTTTCGCTCCTGTCTGATCGGGTCGGGTCGGGCACTGCCACCATCCGGATAGTCGTCAGGGGAGGCCGAAAGGTTCCCAAGTCACCCGAAGGAGTGGCGGAGGAAAACAGGCGTACGATGGAAATCGGTCCGCCTTTCCGGCGTCGGCACTGCCACCGACTTCGTGCCCGTCCTGGAAACCGGAGAACCATGTCCACGCAGACCGCCGCCCCCGCGGCGACCCCGACCCGTCAACTCGATCTCGCCGTCGGCGGGATGACTTGTGCCGCTTGTGCGGCGCGCGTCGAGCGTTCCCTTGGCAAGCTCGACGGCGTCCGCGCCACGGTGAACTACGCGACCGAACGCGCGACTGTCCACTATTCACCTGACGTTGACCCCGCATCGCTCGTCGCGACGATCGAGCGCGCGGGGTACACCGCGACTGTCCGCGGCGAAACGAGCCCGGAGAACCGCGATGCCCGGGTGCGTGATTTGCGCCGCCGGTTGCTCGTGGCCGCGGTGCTGGCGGTTCCGCTCGGCAACCTGTCGATCACGCTCGCGCTGGTGCCGTCGCTGCGATTCCCGTTGTGGGAGCTGGTGTGCCTGCTGCTCGCGACTCCGGTCGTGTTCTGGTCGGCGGCACCGTTCCATCGGGCCGCGCTGCGCAATCTGCGGCACCGATCGTCCAGTATGGACACGCTCGTTTCCTTGGGCGTGCTGGCGTCCTACCTGTGGTCGGCGGCTTCGGTGCTGAGCGGATCGGGCGGCGAGGCGGGGTACTGGATCGGGTTCGGCGCGACCGCGCCGGGCGCGGATTCGGTGTACCTCGACGTCGCGGCTGGGGTGACCACGTTTCTGCTCGCCGGCCGGTACTTCGAGGCGCGGTCGCGGCGAGGGGCGGCGGATCTGCTCGGCGCGCTGGACGCGCTGGCGGCGAAGGACGTGCGGATTCTGCGCGCGGACGGCGAAGCACTGGTCGGAATCGGCGAACTGGCGGTCGGCGACCGGTTCGTGGTGCGGCCGGGCGAGAAGATCGCCGCGGACGGAACTGTCGACAGCGGTCTGTCCACAGTGGATGTCAGCGCTATCACGGGAGAACCCGTTCCGGCGGAGATCGGGCCGGGAAACCGGGTGATCGGCGGGAGCATAAACCTCAACGGCCGGCTGGTGGTGCGTGCGGAGGCCGTCGGGGCGCGTTCGCAGCTGGCGCAGATGAGCGCGCTGGCCGAGCGCGCGCAGGAGCGGAAGGCGGCGGTGCAGCGGCTGGCCGACCGGGTATGCGCGGTGTTCGTCCCGGTGGTTTCGGTGTTGGCGGTGCTCACTCTGGCGGGATGGTTGCTGACCGGAAGCCCGGTTCGGGACGCGTTCGGTGCGGCGGTGTCGGTGCTGATCATCGCGTGCCCGTGCGCGTTGGGGCTGGCGACGCCGACCGCGCTGATGGTGGGCGTCGGGCGGGGCGCGCAGCTCGGGATCCTCGTGAAGGGACCGGACGCACTCGAGGCGAGTCGCACAGTCGACACCGTCGTGCTGGACAAGACCGGCACGGTGACTCAAGGCAGGATGACTCTCGCCGAGACTCGGGCATTCGGGTCGTTCTCGCCGACGGAAGTGCTTCGTCTCGCAGCCGCGGTGGAAGCGTCTTCGGAACATCCGATTGCCGCAGCGATTGTCGCTGGCGGGCCGGAGGCGGGTCCAGCTGCTGAGTTCGAGGCATTGCCCGGACTGGGGGCGCGCGGCGTGGTCGAGGGAACGACTGTGGTGGTCGGGCGGCCGAGGTTGCTTGCCGACGAAGGGATTTCGATCGGTCCGGAGGTCGAGGCCGCGGTGGCGTCGGCGGAAGCCGGCGGGGCGACCGTGGTGCTCGTGTCGGCAGCTGGCGAGGTCGCGGGCCTGCTCGTGGTGCGGGACGAGGTGAAGCCTTCGGCGCGCGCGGCGGTCGAGCAGTTGCATCGGCTGGGGTTGAAAACCGTGCTGCTGACCGGCGACAACGAGGCGACTGCCCGGGCGGTCGCCGCGGAGGTCGAGATTCCCGAGGTGCTCGCCGGGGTTTTGCCGAGCGAGAAGGCGACAGCCGTGTCCGCGTTGCAGGGCAAGGGACATCGGGTGGCGATGGTCGGCGACGGAGTGAACGACGCTCCGGCGCTGGCAACCGCTGACCTCGGGCTGGCCGTTGCCGAGGGGACGGACCTCGCCCTGAGGTCGGCCGACATCATCCTGGTCCGCGACGACCTGTCGGTGCTGCCGGACGCGATCTGTCTCGCGCAGCGGACCTTGCGCACCATTCGGGGGAATCTCGTCTGGGCGTTTGGGTACAACGTGGCCGCGCTGCCGCTCGCCGCGTGCGGACTGCTGAACCCGCTGATCGCCGGGGCCGCGATGTCGTTGTCGTCGGTGCTGGTGGTGGCCAACAGCTTGCGGTTGCGGAACTTCGCGCCCGGCGGCTGAGCCCCGGGGTGGGCGGGATCACCCTGGCCGACGCTCACTCGATTAGGTTAGGTTTGCCTAATCAGTCGGCGACGAAGGGTGAGGTGCGCGGTGACGCGGGACGCGGGAGCCGGGATCGAGGGGCGGATCGCGCTGGTGACCGGCGGTGCGCGCGGAATCGGGGCGGCCGTCGTGGAGGCGCTCGCCCGGGCCGGTGCCGTGGTGGCCGCGGTGGACATCGACGAGGAGGGATTGCGGGAGGTCGCCGCGCGGGACTACGGCGCGGGGCCGGCCAGGGCGGTCGCGGATGCTCCGGATGGGGGAACGGCGGCCGGCGTCGCGCTGGGGTGCGCCGCGGCGGGGACGCCTGACGCCTTGCCTGGGTCTGCTGCGGCGGGAGTGCCCCGAGGCTCGTGGGAGTCGGCTGCGGCGGGGACGGCTGAGACCGCGTCGGAGTTTGATGTGGCGGGGAAGCATGATGCTTCGTGGGGGTCTGCTGGGGCGGGGGCCCCGGATGCCTTGCCGGGGTCTGCCGGGGCGGAAGTGCCCGGTGGCTCACTGGGGTCCGCCGCCGGGACGGCTGAGGCCTCGTCGGAGTTTGCTGTGACGGGGAAGCATGTTGCCTCGTTGGAGTCGGCTGTGGCGGGGAGGCACGGGGCGGCGATGGAGCCGACCGTGGCGGGAGATCCCGGTGCCGCGCTGGGATCTGCTTCGGCGAGGGCAACTGGGACATGTCATGGCGAGCGATTGCCAGAGGCCTTCGCTGGCGGTGATATTGCCGGGAGGTCTGCCTCGGAGAGTGGTGACGGCGCACGAGGTTCGGTGAAGGCGCCAGAAGGGGGTGCAGCCGAGGAGACCGACGGAGCTGCTGCGGCGCGGGCTCGTGATGACGCTCAGCTCCCGGTCGGCGAGTGGCGGCGAGTGGTGCCATTCGTGGCGGATGTCGGGGATCCGGAGGCGGTCGCGCGGGTCGTGGCGGACGTCGAGCGGGAGCTGGGGCCGATCGGGATCGGGGTGTCGGTCGCGGGGGTGTTGCGGCCCGGGACGGTTGGCGAGACCAGTGATGAGGACTGGGCGGCGACCTTCGCGGTCAACTCGACCGGGGTTTTCACTGTGCTGCGCGAGATCTCGCGGCGGATGCAGCCGCGAGGGAGCGGAGTGCTGGTCACCGTCGGCTCGAACGCGGCTGGTGTCCCGCGGACCGGGATGGCGGCTTACGCGGCTTCGAAGGCGGCGGCGACCATGCTCACCCGCTGTCTCGGGCTGGAGCTCGCCGGGTCGGGGATCCGGTGCAACATCGTCTCGCCGGGGTCGACCGACACCGACATGCAACGTCTACTGTGGACGGACAGCTCCGGCGAAGACCGGGTGATCGCTGGAAATCTGGAGCAGTTCCGTGTCGGGATTCCGCTCGGGCGGATCGCCGATCCGGCCGACATCGCGGACGCGGTGCTGTTCCTCGCGTCCGACCGGGCGCGGCACATCACCATGCAGAACCTCTACGTCGACGGCGGTGCCACGCTTCGCGCGTGACCCGGGTCGACCCGCCGGGCGGCTTTTCCTTTTCGTCCGGGTACGTTAGTGTCCATTAGGTTAGGCTAACCGAACAGTCAAGGTCTGGACCTCGCCAGAGGAGCAGACCGGGCGGCTCGGCCGCCTGCGCGTGTGCGAAAGGGAATTCACCTCGTGTCCTCACCTGCTCCGGCCCGTCCGCGGCCGGTCCACCGGGCGGCGGATCTCCTGGCCGCGTACCTGCCGGGGTCGTTCTACTACTCGTCGGCCCGCGGGGTGCTGCTCGCCGACGGGGTGCACGCGCACGTCCGCGGCACGCCGGGCAACCGGGCCGCGGCGGCTGCCGAGGCGTTGGAGGCCGCGGTGCTGGCCGGGGTCGCGAATCCGGTCGTGGTGGGGGCGATCGGGTTCCGGCCGGACTCCGGGAGCAGCTTGATCGTGCCCGCGGTGGTGCGCCGGGCCGGGGTGCCGGATGGCGACGACGGCGGCCGTGCGGGGCTGGCGGGCGGGATTACTGGCGGCGATCTGGCGGGGGCTGGCGGTTTTTCGGGCACGGATCAGGGTGATGTCGCAGGCGAGCAGGGCGGTGTCGGGAGTCTCGGGGCGCAGGCTGGCGGTTCCTCGGGCACGGATCAGGGTGATGTTGCGGGCGAGCAGGGCGGTGTCGGGAGTCGCGGGGCGCAGGCTGGCGCGCTTCCGGATCCCGTTGGAGGCGCTCGCGGGCCGTCCGGCGGAAGCCAACACGCAGCCCGTTCCGAGGACGCCACGGCGACACGTCGAGACAACCGCACCACTTGGACAGTCGTCCCCCGGCCAGCCGCCGAGGAGTACGCCGAGAGTGTCCGCCGGGCGGTCGATCTCATCGGCGACGGCGAACTTCGCAAGGTCGTCCTCGCCCGGGCGCTGGATCTCGTGGGCGAACACGGCGTTTCCGTGCGAAAGCTGCTTCGCAACCTCGTCGTCGCGGACCCGGCGGCGCATGCCTTCGCGGTCGACGTCAGCGCGCCCGGGGATCCGGCGCCGCGGACGCTCGTCGGGGCCAGTCCGGAGTTGCTGGTGTCTCGCAAGGGAAACGTCGTGACCGCGAATCCGCTCGCCGGGTCGCGGCGGCGGACCGGGGACCCGGAACGGGACGCGCGGGCGATCGCCGAGCTGCGAGTGTCCGAAAAGGACCTCGGCGAACACGCTCTGGTCGCCGCCCAGGTCGCGGAGGTGCTGGGGCGGTACTGCACCGAGCTGGAAGTCCCGGAAGGGCCGGACGTGATGGGCACGCCGACGATGTGGCACCTTTCGACCCGGATCACCGGGCGGGTCGGGCCGGGCGGGCCGTCGTCGCTGGAGCTGGCCGAGGCGTTGCATCCGACGCCCGCGGTGTGCGGGGTGCCGGTCGAGCTGGCGCGCGACACGATCGCGCGGCTCGAGCCGGTGGATCGCGGGTACTACGCGGGGCTGGTCGGCTGGACCGATCTCGCGGGGGACGGCGAATGGGTGGTCACGATCCGGTGTGCCGAGGTGTCGGACAAGACCGCGCGGCTGTTCGCGGGGGCGGGCGTCGTCGCCGGGTCCGACCCGGCCGCGGAATTGGCGGAGACCAGCGCGAAATTCGGGACGCTGCTGCGTGCGCTGGGCGCGGAGGAGGTCGCGTGAGCCGGTGGCCGGAAGAGACCGCGGCGAGGTATCGGGCCAGCGGGTATTGGCGGGGGCAGACCTTCGGCGCGCTGCTGACGTCGCTCAAGGAGGCATACGCGGACCGGACGGCGGTCGTCGGCGAGGAGCAGCGCTGGACGTTCGCCGAGCTGGACGAGCGGGCGCATCGGCTGGCGGCGGGGTTCGTCGCGAACGGGATCGGGCCGGGCGACCGGGTGGTCGTGCAGGTGCCGAACATTCCGGAGTTCGGGTCGGTCGTCTTCGGGCTGTGGCGGGCCGGGGCGGTGCCGGTGTTCGCGTTGCCCGCGCATCGCGGCAGCGAGTTGCGGCATTTCGTGGAACAGAGCGACGCGAAAGCGATCCTCACCGTCGGGGAGCACGCTGGGCATGATCACGCGAGGATGGCGCGTGAAGTCGCGCAGCAGCAACGGAAAGTCTTCGTCGTCGGGGAACCGGAGTTCGCGGAGCTGGCGGCGACTCCGAAACGGGAGTTGCCGGAGCCGGACCCGGAGAGCATGGCGTTTCTTCAGCTTTCCGGCGGCAGCACCGGGCTGCCGAAGCTGATTCCGCGCACGCACGACGATTACCTGTACAGCGTCCGGGAGAGCGCGCGGATCTGCGGGCTCCGGAAAGAAAGCGTGTACCTCGCGGCGTTGCCGGTCGCGCACAACTTTCCGCTCAGCTCGCCGGGGCTGCTCGGCGCGTTGCACGCGGGCGCGGCGACCGTGCTGGCGCCGCGGCCGGACGCCGACACCGCGTTCCGGCTGATCGAGGCCGAAGGCGTCACGATCAGCGGGGTGGTCCCGCCGTTGGCGGCGGCCTGGGTGCAGGCGGCGGCGCGGACCGGACGGGATCTGTCCTCTTTGGACGTGCTGCTCGTCGGCGGCGCGAAATGCGGGCGGGAACTCGCGGAACGCATCGGCCCGGCGCTGGGGTGCCGGCTGCAGCAGGTGTTCGGCATGGCCGAGGGGCTCGTCTGCTACACCCGGCTGGACGATCCGGAGGACCTCGTCCTGAGCACGCAGGGGCGGCCGATCTCGCCGGACGACGAGGTGCGCGTGGTGAATCCGGACGATCCGCTGGCGACGCCGGACGACCTCGTCGAGCCGGGCGAGATCGGCGCGCTGCTCACCCGCGGGCCGTACACCATCCGCGGGTACTACAACGCGGCCGAGCACAACAAGACCGCGTTCACCGAGGACGGCTTCTACCGCACCGGCGATTTGGTGCGGCAACGGGAATCCGGGCACCTCGAAGTCGTCGGGCGGGCGAAGGAGCAGATCAACCGCGGCGGAGAGAAGGTCGCGGCGGAAGAGGTCGAGAACCACCTGATGGCGCATCCGGGCGTGCTCGACGCGGCCGTCGTCGCGGTGCCCGACGAGTACCTCGGCGAGCGGACCTGCGCGTATGTCGTTCCGGTGGACGGAAACCAGCCGAGCGCGGCGGAACTGCGCCGGTTCGTGCGCGGGCGCGGGGTGGCCGCGTTCAAGGTGCCGGACCTGGTGGAGGTGGTCGGGGAGTTCCCGGTCACCGGGGTGGGCAAGACGAGCAAACGCGAACTGCGGGCGGCGCTGGCCGCCCTGGCGAAGGAGAGGTGAAGCGTGTCCCTGCCGAAGATCCGGGCGTACCCGCTGCCGACGGCGGCGGACCTGCCCGCGGGACGGGTGCGGTGGCGGCCCGACCCGGCGCGGGCGGCTCTGCTCGTGCACGACGTCCAGCGGTATTTCCTCGCCCCGTACGAGGGTTCGCCGATCCCCGAGATGATCGCGAACATCGCGGAACTCGCCGAGAAGGCGCGCAGCTACGGCATGCCGGTGTTCTACACCGCGCAGCCGGGCAAGCAGCCCGCCGCCGATCGCGGGCTGCTCACCGAATTCTGGGGCGACGGCATCGGCGCGGTGATCGACGACGACCCGCGCGCGGCGGACATCGTCGACGAGCTGGCCCCGCGGCCGGGCGACATCGTGCTGGACAAGTGGCGCTACAGCGCCTTCCAGCGCAGCACTTTCCGCGAGCAGCTCGGCGACCGCGACCAGCTGCTGATCACTGGCGTGTACGCGCACATCGGCTGCCAGACCACGGCGGTCGAGGCGTTCATGCGCGACGTCCGGCCGTTCCTGATCAGCGACGCGGTCGCGGACTTCGACCGCTCGCGGCACGACCAGGCGTGCGAGTACGTCGCGCAACGCTGCGGCGTCGTCACCACCACCGCCGACGCGCTCGCCGCGCTGTCGGCGCCGATTCCCGCAG
The DNA here is from genome assembly GCF_000411975.1 of Amycolatopsis orientalis DSM 43388. Lineage (GTDB taxonomy): Bacteria > Actinomycetota > Actinomycetes > Mycobacteriales > Pseudonocardiaceae > Amycolatopsis > Amycolatopsis orientalis_D. The sequence goes on along the minus strand of NZ_ASXG01000156.1, from coordinate 45,200 downwards.
GAGCACCTCGATGAGCACCCCCGGTCTGACTGCCGAGCAGGTCAACGCCGACGTCGCCGACCTGCTGGGCTGCGGTCTCGACGAGCTGACCCCGGACACCGATCTCGCCGACCTCGGCCTCGATTCGATGCGGATCATGAGCCTGGTCGAGAAGTGGCGCGCCGCGGGCGCGCCCCAGCTGGAGTTCGCCGACCTCGCCGAGGATCCGCGGCTCGGGCACTGGACGAAGCTCCTCGCCGGCGGCGCGCAGTGAGCCGGGACGCGCACCGGCACCGCCACACCGCCCGGATCGCCGAGGTCCGCGCGGGCCGCCAGGCCGAAAAAGTGCCGTACCCGATCCGGATCCGGCGCGCGGAGGTCGTGCGGACCAGCGCGGTCGGCGCCGGTCTGCTGCGCGTCACGCTCGGCGGGCCGGGCACGGCCGGGTTCGAGGCGCATTCGCCGGACGAGCACGTGAAGATCCTCTTCCCGGACGCCGACGGACAGGTGCGGCCGCCCGAACCGAACGGGGACCTCCTCCGCTGGCCGAAGCCAGCGCCGATTTCGCGCGAGTACACCGTCCGCCGCTACGACCCGAAGTCCGGCGAGCTGGACCTCGACGTCGCCTTGCACGACGGCGGCCTCGGCTCGGACTGGGCGCGCACGGTACGGCCGGGCGAGGCCGTGCACGTCGCCGGTCCGCCGGGTGGGCTGATCGTGCCGCACACCTACGACCGCTACCTGCTCGCCGGCGACATCACGGCGCTGCCGGCCCTCGCGCGCTGGCTGGAGGAGCTTCCGCGGACCGCCGTGGGCTGGGCGTTCGCCGAGGTCGCCGACGCGAGCGAGGAGATCGACCTCGACGCGCCGGACGGCGTCGAAGTCCGGTGGCTGCACCGTGGAGCGGCCGCACCGGGCAGCGTCGAGCTGCTCGCCGACGCCGTGCGGGAAGTCAAAGTGCCCGAGGGCGAACGGCTTTACGCGTGGATCGCCGGGGAAGCGGGCGCGATCAAGCCGCTGCGCCGCTGGCTGCGCGACGACCTCGGGCTCGCCCGCGAGGACTACGACGTCACCGGCTACTGGAAACGCGGCGTCGCGGACTTCGACGACGAGCACGACCACTGATCCATCAGCAACAGCAAGGACTTCTCGCATGACCGTCACCAGAACCACCCGTCTCGCCGCCGCTGCCCTCGCGGTCGCCCTCACCCTCCTCGCCGGCTGCGGTTCCGGCGACGCGCAAAGCGGCGGCAGCGACGGCCCGACCCGCGTGTTCGCCGCCGACAACGGCGAGGTCAAGATCCCGGTGAAGCCCAAGCGCGTGATCGCGACCGGGTACGCCGTTCCGGCGCTGCTCGAGGCGAAGGCTCCGCTCGTCGGGATTTCGACGTGGAAGCGCGGCCTGCCGATGATGACGGCCGAGGATCGGAAGAAGTACGACGAGCTGCCGAAGGTCGCCGGCGAGCAGGCCGCCGAGACGAACTACGAGGCGATCGCGCAGGCCGATCCGGATCTGATCGTGATCGGCGTGCCGAAGCCGGTGCTCGCGGACATCGACGTGAAGCGGCTGCAGGAGATCGCACCGGTCGTGGCGATCGGTCCGTCGGTGCCGTCGGCGTGGCGGGAGCTTTCGCGCAAGCAGTCCGACGCGGCGGGCGCGCTGGCCGGGTTCGACGCCGCGCGCCAGGAGTACGAGGCGAAGGCGAAGCAGCTCAAGGAGAAGTACCAAGCCGTGCTGCCGCAGCTGAAACTGGGCCACGTCGGCGCGTACGGCGAGGTCGCGAAGGGCAACTTCCAGCGCGAGTTCAACGATTCCTGGGGCACCAACGTCGCGCAGGACATCGGCGCGAACTACTTCGGCCAGGTGAAGGTCAAGGGCGGCGGCTCGAAGGACGTCAGCGAGTACCCGTCGATCGAGGAGCTGCCGACCGCGTTCGCGCAGGCGGACGCGATCACCTACTCGGTCAAGCCGGACGGCTCGGTGCCGCCCGCGGTGAAATACGTGCTCGATTCGCCGCTGTGGAAGGAACTTCCGGCGGTGAAGGCGGGCAAGACGTTCGCCTTCCGCTACACCGAAGCGGCCACTTACCGGGCGGCGATGAAGACGCTGGACGCGGTGGACCAGGCGTTCGCGCCGCTGCTGAAGAAGTGACCGCGCGCAGCCGGACCGCGCTGCTGGCCGTCGCTGTCGTCCTCTTGGCGGCGGTGGCCATGGTCAGCGTGGGCATCGGCGCGCATGGCATCGCGCCGGCCGAGGTGCTCCGGGCGATTTTCGGGCACGGCGATCCGGCCGATCAGGCGGTGGTGCGCGACGTCCGGGCGCCGCGGGCGCTGCTCGCGGTCGGCGTCGGCGCGGCGCTGGCCGTGGCCGGGGTGCTCGTCCAGGTGCTGTCGCGCAACCCGCTGGCCGAACCCGGCGTGCTCGGCGTGACCGCCGGGGCCGGGTTCGCCATCACGGTCGGTTCCGCGCTCGGCATCGCGGTTTCCGCGTCGGGGGAGCTGCTGTTCGCGGTGCTCGGCGCGGTGCTGGCGACGCTGCTGGTGTACGCGGTGGGCCGGCGGTCGCCGTTGCGGATGGTGCTGACCGGGACCGCGCTGACGTTCGTGCTCAGCGGCGTTTCGCTCGGGCTTCGGCTGTTGCTGCCGGACACCTTCGACCGGTACCGGTTCTGGGCGGTCGGCTCGCTGGCCGGCCGGGAACAGGCTCCGCTGGCGGTTCCGCTGATCGTGATCGCGGTGAGCGTGGTCGCCGCGTTTCTGTTGAGCCGTCAGCTGAACGCACTCGCACTGGGTGACACCGTCGCGCACACTCTCGGCGCGCGCGTGGCCCGGATCCGGGCGGTGACCTTGGTGCTGATCACCTTGCTGGCGGGAGCCGCGACCGCGGTGGCCGGGCCGATTCTGTTCGTCGGCTTGATCGTGCCGCATCTCGCGCGGCGCGCGGCGGGCGCATCGGTGCCGTGGCTGACCGCGTTCGCGGTGGTGCTCGGCCCGATTCTGCTGCTGGTGTCGGACATCGGCTCGCGCGTGCTGCTGCCGACCGGCGAGGTGCCGGTCGCGATCGTGACGGCGTTCGTCGGCGGCCCGGTGCTGATCTGGGCGGTCCGCAAGTACGGGACGGCCGCGCTGTGACCGCGTTCGTGCTCCGCCGCGGGCGGTTTTCGGTCAAGGTCGAGCGCCGGACTGTCGTCCTCGTCGCCGTGCTCGTCGTCATTCTCGCTGGCCTGGCGTTGCTGGGGCTGTGCTACGGCGCGGCTTGGGCGAGTCCGGCGCGGGTGTTCGCCGCGCTCGGCGGGTCGGGTGGCGGACCGGGCGTGGTGATCCGCGAATGGCGGCTGCCGCGGGTGGCCGCCGGGCTCGTGTTCGGCGCCGCGCTCGGGCTCGCCGGGGCGATTTTCCAGAATGTCACCCGGAATCCGCTCGGCAGCCCGGACGTGATCGGTCTCGATTCCGGGGCCTACACCGGCGCGCTGGTCGCGATGACGGTGCTGTCCGGGTCGCCCGCGCAGCTGACGTTCGCGTCGGTGCTCGGCGGCCTCGTCACCGCGGCCGCGGTCTACCTGCTTTCGATGGGCGGCAGCCGGTCCGGCTTGCGGCTGATCGTCATCGGGATCGCGATCAACGCGATGCTGACCGCACTGAACTCGTGGATCGTGCTGCGCGCCGACCTGGAGGTGGCGATCGCCGCGGTCGGCTGGAGCGCCGGTTCGCTCAACGGCATCGGCTGGAACGACGTGGCGGTGCCGTTCGGGGTGCTGGCCGTGCTGTTCGCGGTGCTGGCGACTCGGGCGCCCGCGCTGCACCAGTCGGCGCTCGGCACGGAACTCGCGGTGACGACCGGGGTCCGGCACGAATCGCTGCGGCTGCAGCTGGTCGTGCTCGGCGTCGGCTGCACGGCGACGGTCACCGCGGTGGCCGGGCCGATCGCGTTCGTCGCGCTCGCCGCGCCGCAGATCGGCCGACGGCTCGCCCGCGCGCCGGGCATTCCGCTGCTGCCCGCCGCGCTGGTGGGCGCGCTGCTGCTGGCCGGCGCCGACCTCGTCGCGCAGATGCTGCTCGCCCCGGTGTCGCTGCCGGTCGGCGTGGTCAGCACGGCGATCGGCGGCTGCTACCTGATCTGGTTGCTCACCAAGGAGGTGCGGCGGAAGTGACCGCCCGCTTGACCGCGCGGGACCTCACCCTGCGCTACGGCGACCGCGTCGTGTCCGCAGAGCTGCGGCTCGACGTGCCCGATCGCGCGTTCACCGCGGTGGTCGGCCCGAACGCGTGCGGCAAATCGACATTGCTGCGCGCGTTCGTCCGGCTGCTGCGGCCGACCGAGGGCGGCGTGACCTTCGACGGCCGCGAAGTCGGGACGTACCCGGCGAAGGCGCTGGCGCGGGAACTCGGCTTCCTGCCGCAGGATCCGTCCGCGCCGGAAGACGTACGCGTCCGGCAGCTGGTCGCGCGCGGCCGGTTCCCGCACCAGTCGCTGCTGTCGTCGTGGTCGGAAGAGGACGAGACCGCGGTGGCCGGCGCGATGACCGCCGCCGGGGTCGCCGGTCTGGCCGACCGTCCGGTGCAGGAACTGTCCGGCGGGCAGCGGCAGCGCGTGTGGATCGCGGTCGTGCTCGCGCAGCGCACGCCGTACCTGCTGCTTGACGAACCGACGTCGTTCCTCGACATCGCGCACCAGTACCAGGTACTGGAGCTGCTGAAACGGCTGCGTGACGAGGGCCGCACGGTGATCGCGGTGCTGCACGACATCAACCAGGCCTGCCGCTACGCCGACCACGTGGTCGCGATGCGCGACGGCCGGGTCGTCGCCGAAGGCGCGCCCGCCGACGTCGTGGACGCCGACCTGATCAAGGAAGTCTTCGACCTGCCGAGCGTCGTGGTGCCCGATCCGGTCACCGGGACGCCGATGGTCGTGCCGTCGCTCTGACCCCGGGAGTCACCAGTTGAGCACCGCACTCGCCGCCCTCGAGCTGACCAGCGCCCAGCTGGGCATCTGGAACGCACAGCGGCTGGAACCGGATTCGCCGTACTACCTGGTCGGCGATGTGGTTGAGATTTCCGGCGGCGTGCCGGTCGACCTCACGGCGCTGGCCGAGGCGATCCGGGCGACCGCCGAGGAGGCCGAAAGCCTGCGGCTGCGGGTGTTCGACACGCCGGACGGGCCGCGGCAGGTCGTGTCCGCCGATCCGGTGCCGTTGCCGGAAGTCGTTGACCTGCGAGGGGAACCGGATCCGGCCGCGGCCGCGCACGCCCGCGTCGCGGCGGAGCGGCGGCGAGCGGCCGCGGCGTGCCGGGGGATGCTGGACCGGGCGTTGTTCTCGCACCTGATCCTCCGGCTTTCCGACACCGAAGTGTGGTTCACCCAGCTCGGGCACCACCTGGTGTTCGACGGGTACACCGCGGCGATGCTCGCCCGCCGCACCGCTGCCCGATACACCGCGGCGGTGCGCGGCGAAGAAGCACCGCCGTCGACGTTCGGCCGGTTCGCAGATCTCGTCGAAGCCGACCGTGACTACCGGATGAGCGAACGGTTCGCGCAGGACCGCGCGTACTGGTGCGATCGGTTCACCCCGATGCCGGAGCTGGCTGAGGACGCGAGCGCGGCCGGGTTGCCGGAAACGACGTTCACCGCGCGGGCCGAACTCACCGCGGCCGAGGTGGCCGCGCTGAGCGAACTGGGGAAGCGCGCCGGAACGACCTGGGGCGACGCTCTGATCGCGGGTTACGCGGCGTTCCTGCACCGGGTGCTGGGGACGACGGATGTCGTGTTCGCGGTGCCGTTGATGTGCCGGGCGGGCGCGGCGTTGCGGACTCCGGCGATGGCGGTCAACGTGCTGCCGTTGCGGGTTCGCGTGGAGCCGGGCGATCGGCCGGAGGAGCTGACCGCGCGGGTCGCGCAGGCGCTGCGGGAAATGCGTGCGCATCAGCGGTATCGAGGGGAGAACCTGCCGCAGGATTTGGCGGTGCCCGGCGCGGGCGCGCTGCTGCACGGACGCGGCATCAACCTCAAGGCGTTCGATCTGGAGCTGGCGTTCGGCGAGTCGCGCGGGACGATGCGGAACGTCGCGGGCGGGCCGCCGGAGGACATGGGGCTCAGCGTGCTGCCGACGGCCGGCGGCGGGCTGTTGCTCGGGTTCGAGGTCGATGCCCGGTCACAGGACCAGGCTGGCGTCGACGCGCAGCTCGCGGCGTTGAAGGCGCTGCTGTCCGCGTTCACCCGGGCCGACCCGCCGGCGGTCGGCGGGGTGGACCTGGTACCGGATGTCGACGCCTTGCTCGCCGAGTGGGCGACTCCCGCGGTCGTCTCGCCGGAAGCAGGGCTTCTGGACGGGCTCGGCGAGCAGACCGCGCTGGTGTGCGGTGACGAGCGGCTGTCCGGCGACGAGCTGCGGGAGCGGGTGCACCGGCTGGCGCGGGCGTTGCGGGCGCGCGGCGTCGGCGCGGACGACGTGGTGGCGCTGGCGTTGCCGCGATCGGTCGAACTGGTGGTGGCGCTGCTGGCGGTGCTCGACGCCGGGGCGGCGTTCCTGCCGTTGGACCTGGCGCATCCGGCGGAACGGTTGCGCTCGCTGGTCGCCGAGGTGTCGCCGAAGCTCGTCGTGACGGACTCGGAGGTGTTGCCGGGGCTTCGGTTGGACGATCCGGCGGTGCGGGACGAAATCGCCGGGCATTCGACGGCAGAACTGTCCGAGGTGGACCGTCATCCGGAACACCTCGCGTACGTCATCTTCACCTCGGGGTCGACCGGCCGGCCCAAGGGAGTGCTGGTCCGGTCCGGCGGGCTCGAGACGTTGCTGCGGAACCACCGCGCGACCACCGTCGCCGAGACCGCGCAGGGACGGCGGCTCCGCGTGGCGCACACCTATTCGTTCGCCTTCGACTCGGCGATCGAGCAGCTGCTGTGGATGCTGTGCGGGCACGAATTGCACCTCTACGACACGGAAACCGCGCGCGACGTCGACGCGCTGCACGCCGCTTTCGTGCGCGACCGAATCGACGTGATCGACACGACGCCGTCGATGGCGGCTCCGTTGCTGGACGCGGGATCGCTCGACCCAGCGCTGCTGGTGCTCGGCGGCGAGGCGACGTCGCCCGCACTGTGGCGACGGGTCGCGTCGTCCGGCATTCGGGCACGCAACATCTACGGCCCGACTGAGACCACTGTGGACGGTGCCAGTGCCCCGATCACCGGAGACGAGCCGGTGATCGGGTTCGCCGTGCCGGGGACGCGAGCGTACGTGCTCGACGCCGCGCTGCGGCCGGTGTTGCCGGGCAGCAGGGGAGAGCTGTACCTCGCCGGGCCGCATTTGGCGCGTGGTTACCTCGGGCGTCCGGGCGCGACGGCGGAGCGGTTCGTCGCCGATCCGTTCGGGCCGCCGGGGGAGCGGATGTACCGCACCGGCGACGTCGTGCGCTGGCTGCCCGGGCGCGGACTGGAGTATCTGGGACGACGCGACGGGCAGGTCAAGATTCGCGGCCACCGCGTGGAACTGGGCGAGGTGGAGGGCGCGCTCGGCGCGGTGCCTGGCGTGCGGGCCGCTGCGGCGGCGGTGCGCGGGCCGAGGTTGATCGGGTATGTCGTCGGCGCCGGACTGGTGGCGGAGGAGGTTCGGGCGACGCTCGCGCGGCGGTTGCCGGAGGTGATGGTCCCGGCGGCGGTCGTGGTGCTGGACGAACTTCCGGTGACCAGCAACGGAAAACTCGACCGGGCCGCGCTGCCCGCACCCGCGGCGGCGGAGGGCGGACGGGAACCGCGGACCGAACGGGAACGGGTGCTGTGCGCCGCGATCGCCGAGGTGCTCGGCGTGGACCGGGTCGCGGCCGACGACGATTTCTTCGCTCTCGGCGGCGACAGCATCACCGCGATCGGCGTGAGCAGCCGGTTGCGGGCGCACGGGCTGGACCTGCGGCCGCGAGATCTGCTGGCGCGGCGCAGTTTCGCCGCGCTGGCGGCGGCCGGCCGGGCACTGGCCGAACCGGACAGCGAACCGGACGAGCCGATCGGCGAGGTGCCGGCGCCGCCGATCGTGCGGACGTTGTTCGACCTGAATCCCGACCTGGACGCGATCGTCGGCTATGCACAGTGGACAGTGCTCCGGATGGGCGGTCCGGTGCCGGGGCTTCTCGCCGGGGTCCAGAAGATTCTCGACCACCACGACGTATTGCGGCTTCGCGTCGAACCCGACGGCACGCTGGTGATCCGGCCGCGGGGAGCCGTCGAAGCGTCGGTCGTCGAGGCGACCGGCGATCCGGCCGAGGTGGCGGAGCGGCTGGCGTCCGAATTGGACCCGCGCGCCGGGGCGATGCTGCGGGTCGCGCAAGTCGGGGACCAGTTGGTGATCGTCGTGCACCACCTGGCGATCGACGGGGTTTCCTGGCGGATTCTGCTGCCTGATCTGCAGACGGCGTGCGAGGGCGGGGTGCTCGAACCCGTGCGCACTTCGTGGCGACGGCATGCCTTGGCGCTTGCCGAACAGGGGTCGAGCGGTGCTCGACGTGGAGAACTCAGCTACTGGCGTTCGGCCGGGAAGAGCAAGCTCGATCCGGCGCGCGACACCGTTGCCACCGCGCATCGTTCGGTCACCGTCGCCACCGAAGACGAGAGCACCGCTATCCTCGCGACGTTGCCCGCCGCGTATCGCGCGGGGGTCGACGAGGTGCTGCTCGCCGCGCTCGTCCTCACGCTGCGCAGGGAAGAAGACTCGATCACGGTCACGATGGAGGGCCACGGCCGCGAAGGCCTGGACCTCGCCCGCACGGTCGGCTGGTTCACCGCCGAGTACCCAGTCCACATTGAACTGTCCGGGGTGGACACTCTCGACCGATTGCTGCGGGCGGCGAAGGAAGCCCGGCGCGCGGTGCCGGACGGCGGGGTCGGCTTCGGCGTCCTGCGCTACCTGGACCCGGGTGCCGGGTTCGCGCCGGAAATGCCGGACGTCCTGCTGAACTACCTCGGCCGGTTCGCTCCGCTCTCCGGCGGCTGGCAGCTGCCGGACGAGGACCCGTTCGCCGTGCTCGAGCCGCCCGCGAAGGCGCTGGAGCAGGTTCTGGCGCTGAACTGCTTCGTCCGCGAGGAAGGCGTGCCGCGGCTCGCCGTCGAATGGACGGCAGCCAGCCGCGTTCTGCCCCCCAGCGAGGTCGAACGGCTCCAGGAAGCGTGGGCAGCGGCGCTGGCCGCGCTCGCCAAGCACGCACGGGAGGCCACCGGCGGGCTCACCCCGTCGGACCTTCCGCTGGTCACTCTCACCCAGGACGACATCGACGGCCTCGAACAGCAGGGGCCGGTCGCCGACGTCCTGCCCGCGACGCCGCTGCAGGCCGGGCTGTCGTTCCACACGCTGACCAGCGGCGGCCCGGACGTCTACACCGTGCAAGCGGTCACCCGGCTCGAAGGGCGGCTCGACCCGGACCGGATGCGCGCCGCCGCCGAGGAACTGCTGCGCCGGCACCCGGCGCTCCGCGTCCACCTGCTCACGACAGCGGCGGGCGAAGTCGTCCAGGTCGTGCCCGCCGACGTGCACCTGGATTGGCGGCACGTCGAGCACCCCGAGAACGCGGACGAAGAATGCGCCGCCGAGCTGGCCCGCCCGTTCGATCCGGCGGCGCCGCCGCTGATCCGGTTCCTGCTGCTCACCCTCGGCCCGGCCGAACACCGGCTGGTGCTGACGATCCATCACGCGCTGCTCGACGGCTGGTCGATGCCGCTCGTCGGCCGCGCCCTGCTGGCCACGTACGCCGAATTGGACGGCGGACCGGCCGCTCCGGTGGCGCCCGCTCTCGCCGAGTACCACCGGGTGCTGGCCGCCCGCGATCACGACGCGGCGGTCGAGGCCTGGCAGACCGCATTGGCTGGGCTGGAAGAGGGAACCCGGCTCGCCCCGACGACCGCGGAGTCCGCTTCGGACCGTCCACAGCGGATCTGGGTAGGACTCGGCGCGGAGTTCAGCGAACGGCTGCGCGCCTTCGCGCGGGCACAAGGCGTGACAGCGACGGCGGTTTTCCAGACCGCGTGGGGCGTTCTGCTGGCGCGGCTCACCGGACGCCAGGACGTGGTGTTCGGCTGTCCGGTGTCCGGCCGTCCGTCCGACGTGCCGGGCGTGGAAGCGATGATCGGCCAGCTCGGCACGACCATCCCGGTGCGGGTTTCGTTCGCCCCGTCCGACCCGGCGGCGTCGGTGCTGGCGCGCGTGCAGGAGGAGAACGCCCGGCTCACCGAGCACCATCACCTCGGCCTGCCGGACATCCAGCGCGCGGCGGGCGTCGGCGACCTGTTCGACACGATGCTGGTGATGGAGAACTTCCCGCTCTCCAGCCGGGAACGCGAGCCGCTCGCGCCCGGGCTCGACCTGGCCGGCGTCGACATCACCGACGCGACGCACTATCCGCTGACCGTGATCGTGCTGCCCGGCGACGAGATCTCGATCGGACTCGGTTACCAGCCACAGGCTTTCGACGAGCCGACCGTGCGGGCATACGGCCGCTGGCTGACGACGCTGCTGCACGAGATCGTGGCCGATCCGCAGCAGCCGGTCGCGCGGCTGCGCTCTCTCGGCGCGGAAGAGGAAAACGCGCTTCTGGAACAAGGCGTCGGACCTGCTCCGCGGCGGGAAGCCGGTAGCTGCCTGGAGGAATTCGCCCGCTGGGTGCGCGAAACTCCGGAGGCCGAAGCCGTCGTGTGCCGGGAGCGCCGGCTGACCTACGCGGAGCTGGACCGGAGGGCGAACCAGCTCGCGCATGCGCTGCGCGCGGCCGGGGTGCGGGAACAGGACCCGGTCGCGGTGCTGCTGGAGCGTGACATCGAGTTGGTCGTCGCGCTCTTCGGTGTGCTCAAGGCCGGGGCGGTGCACGTGCCGATGGACCCGGCCTATCCGGCGGAACGCCTGGCGCATCTGGGGAAAGACTGCGCGCCCGCGGCTGTGGTGTCCACTTCGGACCCCGGGTTCGGCATTCCGGTGCTCGACCCGCGAGTCCTGAATGGACCGTCCACGTGGGACGACGTGGTCCCGTCGCCGGACTCGCTGGCGTACGTGATCTACACGTCCGGCACCACCGGAACGCCGAAGGGGGTCGCGATTACCCATCGCGGCATTCCGAGCCTGGTCGCGCTGCAGGAGGACGTCGTCGGCATCCGGCACGGCGAGCGGTACCTGCACTTCGCGTCCACGAGTTTCGACGTGTCGTACTGGCAGTTCTTCCTGCCGCTGCTGTCCGGCGGCACCTCGGTGATCGCTCCGGAGGAGGTCCGCGGGTCCGGCGACGACCTGCTCGCCTACGCCGCCGAACACCGGGTCACCGGGCTCAACCTGCTGCCGTCGTTCCTGTCCGCGATGCCCGACGACGCGACGGTGGACCCGGACGTGTTCTTCGTGGTCGGCGCCGAGCGGCTCGACCCGGAACTGGCGCGCCGCTGGGGCGGCCGGCGGGCGCTGTTCAACGCCTACGGCCCGACCGAGGTCACGATCAACTCGGTGACCTGGGTCTACTCCGCCGACGACCCCGGTCCGCTGCCGATCGGCCGGCCGGACCCGCAGGTGCGGGCGTACGTGCTGGACGCGGGGCTGCGGCCGGTCGGGACCGGGGTCGCCGGCGAGCTGTACCTCGCCGGGCCGAAGCTCGCGCGCGGGTACGTGAACCGGCCGGGGCAGACCGCGGAGCGGTTCGTGGCCGACCCGTTCGGCGCGCCCGGCGAGCGGATGTACCGCACCGGCGACCTGGTGCGCTGGCGGCCGGACGGGCAGCTGGTGTTCCTGGGCCGCGCCGACCACCAGGTCAAGCTGCGCGGGTTCCGGATCGAGCCGGGCGAGATCGAGTCCGCCCTGGCGCGGCATCCGGACGTGCGGGCCGCGGTCGTGCTGGTGCGCGAGGACCGGCCGGGGGACCGGCGGCTCGTCGGCTACGTCGTGCCGGCCGACGGCGCGGACCCGGATCCCGCCGCGCTGCGCGAGTATCTGGCCGCGGAACTGCCCGCGCACCTGGTGCCGTCGGCGGTGCTCTCGCTGGAACGGCTGCCGCTCGGCCCCAGCGGGAAGCTCGACCGGGCCGCGTTGCCCGCGCCTGGCCCGCGCAACGTCGCTGCCGCCCGGCAACCGGCGACCGAGGCGGAAACCCTTCTGCTGAAAGTGGTTCGAGAGCTGCTCGGTCCGGACGTCACGATCGACGACGGATTCCTCGACGCGGGCGGCGACAGCATCGCGTCGCTCCGGCTGGTCGCTCGCGCTCGGCGGGAGGGGCTGCACCTGACCGCGCGGGACGTTTTCGAGGGCGGCACGATCGCCGGGATCGCGGCCCGCTGCGGTGCGCGGACTGGCGCCGGGTCGCCGGATCTCACTCCGGCCGTCGGCGACGCGCCGCTGACGCCGGTCATGCGGGAGCTGCTGGAACGCGGCGGCTCGGCAGCGGACGGGTTCTGCCAGTGGGTCGAGGTGTGCGTGCCGTCCGGCGGTGCCGTGCCGCAATGGCGGGCGGCGCTCGACGCAGTCCTCGAACGGCACGACGTGCTGCGGTCGCACCTGGCTGGCGACGTGCTGCGCATCCCGGAGCCGGGCGCGGTGACCGGCGCGGACGTGCTGACCGTCGTCCCGGCGGGCGAGGACGCGGATCTGCGGGCGCTGCTGGACGACCGGATCGGCGCGGTCCGGTCCGCCATGGACCCGCGGACGGGGCCGATGCTGCGTGCGGTGTGGGTAGACGCCGGGCCCGCGCGTCCGGGGCGGCTCGCGCTGGTCGCGCACCACCTCGTGGTGGACGCGGTGTCGTGGCGGATCCTCCTCGACGACCTGGAGCAGGCCTGTCTCGGCCGCGAGCTGCCGGAACGGGGGCCGTCGTTCCTCGGCTGGGCACGCGCGCTGGTCGCGGCCAAACCTGCCCGGGAAGTGGAAAGCGAGCACTGGCAACGGCTTTCGACGCCAGCACGGCGGGTGCGCGGGAGTGCGCGGCACCACGAGATCGAGGTGTCGGAGGAGATCACGCAGGCCGTGTTGACAACTTTGCCGGGCGCGTACCGGACCGGCCCGGACGCCGTGCTGCTCACCGCGTTCGCGCGGGCATACCGCAACTGGCGTGGCGCAGAGCTGCTGGTCGCGCTGGAGAGCCACGGCCGTCCGGACCACACGCCGGACTTCGCCGGAACCGTCGATCTGTCGCGGACGGTCGGCTGGTTCACCGCGATGTACCCGGCCCGGATCGCCCCGCCTTCCGACGAGACAGCCATTGCCGCGGTCCGCGATCAGCTCCGCGCCGCCGGCGACGGGCTCGGGTTCGGCATCCTCGGCGGGACGTCGACCGGAGCTGATGTCAGCTGGAACTACCTCGGCCGCTTCGAGGCGGCGCCGGCGGCGGAGACGCCGTGGCAGCGGCCGCCGGACGCCGATCCGCTCGGCTCCGCCGGCGGACCGCTCGCGCATCCGCTGATGGTGAACGCCATGGTCCGCGACGACCGGCTCGCGGCCCGGTTCACCTGGCCGTCCTCGGAGTTCAGCGCGGACGACATCGCGGCGCTGGGAGCGGCGTTCCAGGAGGAACTCGCCGCGCTGGCGGCTTCGGTACCGGCGGGGGAACTGCTGCCGTTGACCCCGCTGCAGGAGCTGATCCTGCGCGAATCGCGGGCGGCGGAGGAGGAGGACCCGTACCCGGTGCAGGCGGCGTTCTCGCTGGCCGGCGAGCTGGATCTGGCCGCGTTGGAGGCCGCGGCGAACGCGCTGGTGCGACGGCATCCGAACCTGGGCGCGGTTTTCCCGGCCGGGCACGAGGTGCAGGTGCTGCCGGAGGAGCCGCGGATCGGGTTCCGGGTGCGGTCCGGGGACGCCGAGCGGTTGCTCGCCGAAGACCTCGCCGAGCCGTTCGACCTCGCCGAGGGGCCGTTGCTCCGGATCACGGTGCTCCGGCGCGCGGTGGATCGGCACGAACTGGTGCTCACCAGCCACCACCTGCTGTCCGACGGCTGGTCGGCTCCCCGGATCCTGGCGGAGTTGTTCGCCGGGTACTCCGGCGAGCCGCTGCCGGAACCGGTGCCGGTTTCGCGGTACACGCGGTGGCTCGCGGCGCGGGACCACGCGGTCAGCGGGCACGCGTGGCGGACGGAACTGGCCGGCCTGCCGGCGCGGAAACTCCTGGCCGGGCCGCCCGCGGCGGCCGAGCCGGAACTGTTCGCGGTGGACGCTTCGCTGGTCGCTTCGCTGACCCGGGCCGGCGCCCGGCACGGGATCACGGCGGGCACGTTGCTGCAGGGCGCGTGGGCGGCGGTGCTCGCGGCTCGGTCCGGGGTCGCCGATGTCGCGTTCGGCGCGATGGTTTCCGGCCGGACGTCCGAAGTGGACGGTGTCGAGGAGATCCTCGGGCTGCTCGCCAACCCGGTTCCGGTGCGGGTGCGGTTCGCCGGGACGGTGGGGGAGACCCTGGCCCGAACCCAAGCCAGGCACCAGGAATTGCTCGCGCACCAGCACGTCGGTCTCGCCGAACTGGCTGCGCTGACCGGCCAGGACCGGTTGTTCGACAGTCTCGTCGTGTTCGAGAACTATCCGGTGGACCCGGCGAAGATGCGGGAACCGGCCCCGGGGCTGGCGATCACCGGGACCCGGTTCCGGGAACGCACGCACTACCCGATGACGGTGACGGTGGTCCCCGAACTCGGCGGCGGCTGGTCCGGGGTATTCGGTTACCAGGCCGGGATCCTGCCGGCGGCGGACGCCCGGTCCCTGGTCGCGGACCTGCTGCGGTTTCTCGGCGAGCTTCCGGCGCGGCTGGACGACGACGCGGGCGAGTTCGCGAGGCCGCGGTGAAGCTGTGGCGGACCGCGTTCGTGCTCGTGCTGGGCACCTTCATGGCGACGCTGGACAGCACGATCGTCTCGGTCGGCGTGGAAACGCTGGCGGAGCGGTTCGACGCGTCCGTCGCTGAGGTCCAGTGGGTCACCACGGCGTATCTGCTCGCCGTGGTGACCGCCGTGCCCGCGTCCGGCTGGCTGGCCGCGCGGTTCGGCGGGAGGCGGACGTGGCTGACCGCGGTGGTCGTCTTCGTGGCGGCGTCGGTGTGGTGCGGGCTGGCGGATTCGTTGCCGATGCTGGTCGGGTTCCGCGTGTTGCAGGGGCTGGCGGGCGGGGTGCTGCCGCCGACCGGACAGGCGCTGCTGGCGCGGGCGGCCGGTCCGGAGCGGATCGGGCGGCTGATCAGCGTCGTCGGCGTGGTGCCGTTGCTGTCGCCGGTGCTGGGTCCGTTGGCGAGCGGGGCGATCCTCAGCGTCGCGGACTGGCCGTGGCTGTTCTACGTCAACCTGCCGGTCGGACTGGTCGCGGTCGTGCTGGGACTGCGTTATGTCGCGGCGGACCGGCCGACCGGCCCGCGGGAGCCGTTCGATTTCCGCGGCGCGGCTTTGCTCTCCCCAGGCCTGGCTTTGGTGGTATTCGGGCTGACTGGGTTCTCCGACGGTTGTCCGCAGCTGGTTTCCTCTGCGGCGGTCGTGGTGGGTTTGCTGATGGTGGCTGCGTTTGTCCGCCACGGTTTGCGCGCGCCGGCACCCTTGCTCGATCCGCGATTGTTCACGCGACCGCCGTTCGGGGCTGCTGCGCTCGCGTTGGTGGTGCTGGGTGCTTCGGTATTCGGCACGATGTTCTTGCTGCCGTTTTATTTGCGGCGCGGTGCCGGATTGGGCGCGTGGGACACCGGATTGCTGTTGGTGCCACAGGGAATCGGCGCGGCCGCGGGCTCGGTGCTGGTGCATCGCCTGGTGGACCGGACTGCTCCGCGGACGTTGGTGCTGTCCGGAATCGTGCTGGTGGCGAGCGGAACCGCCGCGTTCACTCAGCTGGGGCCGGAACTTCCGGATGTCGTGCTGGTCATTTCCTTGCTGCTGCGGGGATTCGGAGCGGCGATGATCAGTGCGCCGGTGCTGGCGCTGGTGTACCGCAGCCTGGAGAAAACCCAGCTGCCGAAAGCGGCCGGCGCGCTGAATTTGCTGAACACCCTGGGCGGTTCGGTCGGGACCGCTGTGCTCGCGTTGCTCCTGCAGACCCGCTTGGCCGCACGGGGCACCGACGTCGCGGCGGCCTTCGCGGACACGTTCTGGTGGGTGCTCGGACTGGTCGTGGTGGCGGCTGCCGGGGCGGCGAAGTTGCCGAAGGAAAGGAGCCGGTAGATGCAGGACACGTTGCCCAGCCCGGCGGAGGTGGCCGCGGGAGCCGCGCCGGACGTCGCGCGGCACCGCGAGACGGTCTCGGCGGTGCTGGCCCGGCGAGATCCGCGGCTGCTGGTGATCGTGGGTCCGTGCTCGGTGCACGATCCCGCCGCGGCACTGGACTACGCGGCGCTGCTGGCCGATGCGGCGGCTCGGTACTCCGACGATCTCGTGGTGGTGTTGCGGGCCTACCTGGAGAAACCGCGGTCGGTGACCGGGTGGACCGGATTCCTGCCGGACCCGACGCTCGACGGCAAGGGCGATCTCGCCGCCGGGGTCCGGCTGGGCCGGCAGTTCCTGCTCGACGCGGCGGCGACCGGGTTGCCGCTGGCGTACGAGTTCGTGGACCCGGTGCTGGCGCCGTATGTCGCGGACACGGTGAGCTGGGGCGCGATCGGGGCGCGGACGGTGGCGAGCCAGCCGCACCGGCAGCTGGCGTCGTGGCTGCCGATGCCGGTCGGGATGAAGAATTGCGTGTCCGGACGGCTGGGACCCGCGGTGGACGCGATCCGCGCGGCCGGGGCGGCGCACGCGTTCCCCGGGCTCGGCGGGGACGGCCGGATGAAAACCTTGCGCAGCAGCGGAAATCCGGACGCGCACCTGGTGCTGCGCGGAGGCCCGGCGCCGAATTACGACGCCGCGTCGGTCGCGGAGGCGATGAAGGTGCTCGGCGAAGCGGGGCTCCCGCGAAGAGCGGTGGTCGACGCTTCGCACGGAAACAGCGGGAAGGACCACAATCGGCAGCCGGGGGTGATCGCGGACGTGGCGGAACAGGTTCGTGCCGGGGCGGCGCTGGCCGGGGTGATGATCGAGTCGTACTTGCGCGACGGGGCGCAGGACCCGGACCGGGTGCCAGCCGACCCGGCGGTGAGCCGGACGGATCCGTGTCTCGGGTGGGAGCGGACCCTGCCGTTGCTGGAGTCGCTGGCTCTGGCCAGCCGGGCGCGGGCCGCGCGGGTGTGCTCGGCGCCCTGACGGCAGCCCGCATGAACCGAGCGCGGGTCAGGGCAGCAGATTGGCCCGGCGAGCGGCGTTGACGGCCTGCAGGCGGGTCTTCGCGTCGAGCTTGCGCATCGCGTTGCGCAGGTAGCTTTTCACCGTCTCCGGTCCCAGCCCGAGGGCTTCGGCGATGTCCGCGTTGGTCTGCCCGGCCGCGGCTCCTTCGAGGACGTCCAGTTCGCGCGCCGACAAAGACGGCTGCGGCCCGCGGACCGGGTCGCCGGTCAACGTCTGGCACACCGCGTCGATCCGGGCGCGCAGCTGCGGGTCCTCGATGGCGGCGGCGATCCGGCGAAGCTCCGCGTGGCTTTCCCGGACCGCTTCCAGCTCGGCCGGCTTCCCGGACGGCACCGCCTCCGGGCGCGGGGCGAGCAGGTCCAGCCGCCGGTGCACCTCGGCGCGCACCGCCAGTTCCTGTTCCAGGTCCCGGGCCACTTCGACCATCGCGGTCACCGACCGGTCGCCGAAGCGGACGTGTTCGCGGACCGCGCCGTACAGCACCGCCCGGACGGTCCGCTGCACGATCACCGGCACCGCCATCACCGAGCGCACGCCCTCGGCCCGCACGGCCCGGTCGAAGTGGTGGCTGATCGCGTCGCTGGTGTAGTAGTCCGGCAGCACCACCGGTTTCCGCACGCCGATCGCGCGGCCGCCGAGGCCCTTGCCCTCCGCGACGACAAGGCCGAGCAGCGACGTGGTGGTGTTGCCGATCAGTTCGGTCATCCGCAGCCGCTTGCCGTCCGCGACCTCGCCGCCGAACGACAGCGGCACCCCCGCCGCGCTGCGGAGCCGGGCCAGGGCGCGGCGCACTTCGGCGGCGGTCTCGGCGGCACTCGTCACGGCAGGCACCCCACTTCGGCGGCACGGAGGCTCCGGCAGGAGGTGCGAGTCTACCCAGCCGCGTCGCCGTTGTCGCCGCTCGCCGGTCGAAACGCCTGGTCAGGGCACCGCACCCGGGACGGCTACCCCTGTTCGGGGGTGGCCGGCCCGCTGGCCTGCGGTGACGATGTGCCGACACCGGCCGACGATGACCGTGGAGCAGCCCCGTGAGCCCTGAACGCACCCTGTTCGACCTGTTGCAGACCTATGCCGCCCCGGACGCGGACGCGACTCATCTGCTGTGCGGCCGGCACCCGGCCGACGCCGTCGCGTTCACCCTCGTCGAGGCCGACCTCAGCAGCCGCGACCTCACCTACGGCCAGCTCGAGGCCGCTTCCGCCCGGTTCGCCGCCGCGCTGGCCGCGCACGGCGTGCGCCCCGGCGACCGGGTCGCGACGCTCATGGGGAAATCCGCCGAACTGGTCACCGCGCTGCTCGCGATCTGGCGGCTCGGCGCGGTCCACGTGCCGCTGTTCACCGCGTTCGCGCCGCCCGCGATCGCCCAGCGGATCATCGGCAACGGGACGCGCGTGGTCGTGGTCGACGCGGGTCAGCGCGCCAAGCTCGACCCCAGCGAGGACCTGCCCGCCGACCCGGCGCGGATCATCGTGACGACCGGCGAAGCGTCCGGCGCCGACCTGTCGTTCGAGGCGCTGCTGGACGAGCCGCACCCGCTGCCCGACCCGGTCGCGGTCGGCGGCGACGGCACGCTCGTCGAGATCTTCACCTCCGGCACGACCGGCACCCCGAAGGCCGTGCCGGTGCCGCTGCGCGGACTCGCCGGAATCCACTCCTACCAGGAGTTCGGCCTCGACCAGACGGACGAGGACGTCTTCTGGAACGCCGCCGACCCGGGCTGGGCGTACGGGCTGTACTTCGCGCTGCTCGGCCCGCTCGCGACCGGAAGGCGCAGCCTGCTGCTGCACGCCGGGTTCAGCCCAGAGCTGACCTGGCAGGTGCTCGAACGCTTCGGCGTCACCAACTTCACTGCCGGGCCCACGGTGTACCGCGCGCTGCGCAGCTCGGGCCTGCCGGTGCCGGCCGGGCTGCGGCTGCGGCACTGCTCGTCGGCCGGGGAGCCGCTGACGCCGGACGTCGTGACCTGGGCCGAGGAGGTCCTCGGCTGCCCGGTGCGCGACCACTACGGCCAGACCGAGACCGGCATGGTCGTCGGCAACGCCTGGCATCCGCACCTGATCGCGCCGGTCAAGACCGGTTCGATGGGACGGCCGCTGCCCGGGTTCGCCGTCGAGGTGCTGAAGGCGGGCAGCGACGAGATCGCCGAGGTCGGGGAGACCGGCCGCGTCGCGATCGACGTGCCCGCCAGCCCGCTGATGCCGTTCTCCGGGTACCGCGACGCCCCCGAGCGGACCGCGGAACGCTTCAGCGCCGACGGCCGCTGGTACTACACCGGCGACATCGCCGCCCGCGACCGCGACGGCTACCTGACCTTCGGCTCGCGCGACGACGACGTGATTCTGATGGCGGGCTACCGGATCGGCCCGTTCGAGGTGGAGAGCGCGCTGACGCAGCACGAAGCCGTCGCGGAAGCCGCGGTGATCGGCGCGCCGGACGAACTGCGCGGCGAGCTGGTGGTGGCCTACGTCGTGCTGAACCCCGGGGCCGAGGGCTCGGACGAGCTCGCCGACGAGCTGAAGCAGACGGTCAAGACCCGCCTGGCCGCGCACGTCTACCCGCGGCGGATCCACTTCGTGGCGGAACTGCCGAAGACGCCGAGCGGGAAGATCCAGCGTTTCGCCCTGCGCTCCCGGGAGCTGAGCACGGCTTCGAGCTGAGTTTTCCCGCGGCCGGTGCCACACTGGCCCGATGCCGCCCGACCTGCACGGCCGGGTCGCCCTCGTCGCGGGGGCGACCCGCGGTGCCGGGCGGGGAATCGCCGCTGCCCTCGGCGAGGCCGGAGCGACGGTGATCTGCACTGGCCGCAGCAGCCGGACCGGGCTTCGGCGCTCGGATTACGACCGGCCGGAGACTGTCGAGGAAACCGCTGCGCTGGTCTCCCAGCTGGGCGGCGCCGGCGTTCCGTTCGTCGCCGACCACCTGGACCACGACGACGTCCGCCGGCTGGCCGCTTTCGTCCGCGCGGAATACGGGCGGCTTCACGTGCTGGTCAACGACATCTGGGGCGCGGAGCGGCTCAAAGGCGGTCCGGCGGACTGGAACACGCCGGTGTGGGAGCACGACCTCGACGCCGGGTTGCGGATTCTCCGGCTGGGAGTGGAGACGCATCTCGTCACGTCGCATTTCCTGCTGCCCCTGGTGATCCGGGAGCCGGGCGGGCTGGTGGTCGAGGTCACCGACGGGACTTCGGCGCACAATGCTTCGCGCTACCGGATTTCGGTGTTTTACGACCTGGCCAAGGCTTCGGTGAATCGCTTGGCTTTCTCGCTGGGCCACGAGCTGGCGGCGGATGGCGGCACGGCCGTCGCGGTGACGCCGGGATGGCTGCGGTCGGAGATGATGCTCGACGCTTACGGGGTGACTGAGGAGAACTGGCAGTCGGCTTTGGCGGCGGGTGCTCCGGAGGGGTTCGCGGAGTCGGAGTCGCCGCGGTACGTGGGCCGCGGGGTGGCGGCGATGGCAGCTGATCCGTCGCGGCACCGGTGGAACCAGCGCTCGGTGAGTTCGGCGGAGCTGGCGCGCGAGTACGGGCTGACGGATCTGGACGGGCGGCAGCCGGACAGCTGGGGCTAGGCGTACTGCTGCCGGCTGACTTCGCGAAGCGCGGCGCTGACCCGCCAAAGTGTGACGCTGGTCCGGCCGTAGCCCGTTCGACCTCGGCGGGCTGCCCGGACGAGCGGCTTTCTCATCGCTCTCACAGGGTCCCCGGAGTACACCGGGTGCGCCGGAGGGAGGAGCGGTGAGCGATGGAGCGCGCGAACGGGCACTGGGCCGAGCGGATCGGCGTGGTCGCGCTGGTCGCGGTCCTGCTGGGCGGGGCCGCATACGGATGGGCGCAGCTGCGCGCGCTGCTGTCCGGGGTGACGACGTCCACCGCGCTCGACGGGCGGGCCCGGCCGGGCGGGGACACGAACATCCTCGTCATGGGGCTCGATTCGCGGCTCGACGAGCGGGGCGAACCGCTGCCCGCCGAGCTGTACGAGCAACTGCACGCGGGGGACGAGCACGTCGGCGGATACCACACCGACGTGCTGATGCTGCTGCACGTCCCGGCCGACGGCGGGCATCCGACGGTCATTTCGATCCCGCGAGACGATTACACCGACCTCGCCGGCTGTCCGGACGGGGTGTGCCAGGGCAGGATCAAGGAGGCTTACGGGTACGCGTTCGCCGCGGAGTCGAAACGTCTTGCCGCGCAAGGCGTCACCGAGAAAGCGGCTCGCGAACAGCGGTCCCGGGACGCCGGCCGCGCGGCGGAAGTCGCGACGGTGCGCCAGTTTCTCGGCGGGGTCGCGGTGGACCATTTCGTCGAAGTCACCCTGGTCGCGTTCTATCAGCTGGCTCAGGTCGTGCAGCCGATCACGGTGTGTTTGACCGAGGCCACGAGCGACAGTTTCTCCGGAGCGGATTTCCCGGGCGGGCAGCAGCGGATTTCCGCGGCGCAGGCGACGGCGTTCGTGCGGCAGCGGCGCGATCCGCGGCACGAGTTCACCGACCTGGACCGGGAACGGCGCCAGCAGGCGTTTCTCGTTTCGGTGGCGCATCAGCTGAAAGAAGGCCGGGTGTTCGGGGATCCGGGGAAACTCGGACAGCTGGTTTCGGTCGCGAAGCAGAATGTCGCGATCGATTCCGGGCTCGACCTGAACGCGCTGGCACGGCAGGCGGAATCGTTCGCCGGCGGGGATCTGACGCTGGCGTCGCTTCCGGTCGAAAGGGTCGAAAAAGACGCGCGGGGCGAGGACATCGCCATTGTGGATCCGGGGAAAATCCGCGCCGCGGCGGCGCGGCTGCTCGGCCGGACGGTCCCGCCGCCGCCCGCCGCGACGGCGGGGCCCGCGGTGGACGTCGTGAACGCGAGCGGCCGGGAGGGCGCGGCCGCTCGCGTGCTGAAGGCGCTCCCGTCGCGGGGATACCGCGCCGGGCACACGTCCAACGCGCGGCACACGCACCGCACTGTGGTCCGTTACGGGCGCGGGGATTCCGCGTCGGCGGCGAAGCTCGTGGCCGCGCTCGGCGGAGGATACGCGGTGAGCTACGACGGCGCGCTGGCCGCGGGGGAGCTGAAACTGGTGCTCGGCACTGATTTCCGGGAGACGGCCGACCAGGTTGCCCCGGTGCCGGTGGCCCCGGTTTCGCCGGCCGACGAATTGTCCGGAGGCGGGGTGCCCTGCGTGCGGTGAACGGGAGAAGCACAACGTTCCTGTGAACCTGTTGAGAACGAATTCCGAAATTAACTCTGCCGAGTGACCTCGGCGGCACTGCGTCCGCTAATGTCCGAACTCGCGTGACGAGCCGCACAATCGTGGCTGGGGGATTGCCCGATATCTGTTCTTGTTCCGATTTCAGCGCCGGAGAACGGCGCTGCTGCTTCAACCCGGCCTCACGCCGCCCATTGTTGAGTGGCTCCGGCCGGTTTCGTGACTCCTGTTCTCCTGGAAAGAGGTTTCCTGTGACGCTGGACGCGGATCGGGTGCGCACCGTCGCGCCCGAGAGGCTCGCCGAAGAGGCTGCGGCGGTTTACCGGGCGGGTCCGGCTCCCGCCGCGCGCACGCTTTACGACATTTTCGCCGAAACCGTGCGCAAACACCCGGACGCGCTCGCGCTGGACGACGGAACCGAGCGGGCGACGTACCGCGAGTTCGCCGCGCAGGTGGAAGAACTCGGCGGACGGCTTCGCACCGCCGGGGTCAAGCCGGGCGACCGGGTGGGCATCCGGATGACTTCCGGCACCGCGGCGCTGTACCGCGCCATTCTCGCCGTTCTGTCCACCGGAGCGGCCTACGTGCCGGTCGACGCCGACGATCCCGCCGACCGTGCCGAAACAGTCTGGGCCGAAGCCCAAGTGAGCCTGGTCCTCGGCGACGCCGGTCTGCCGCGATCGCGCGGACCGCAGTGGCCGAGGGTGCGCCCGCAGCCGCGGGACGACGCGTGGATCATCTTCACCTCCGGTTCCACCGGCAAGCCCAAAGGCGTCGCCGTCACGCATCGCGCGGCCGCGGCGTTCGTGGACGCCGAGGCCCGACTGTTCTGCACCGCGCGGCCGCTAGGCCCGGGCGATCGCGTGCTGGCCGGGCTGAGCGTCGCGTTCGACGCGTCCTGTGAGGAAATGTGGCTGGCGTGGCGGCACGGCGCGTGCCTGGTCCCGGCTCCGCGCTCGCTCGTCCGCGCGGGCGCGGACCTCGGGCCGTGGCTGGCCGAGCGCGGCGTCACGGTCGTGTCGACGGTGCCGACGCTCGCCGCGCTGTGGCCGGTGGACGCCCTGGCCGGCGTCCGGCTGCTCATCCTCGGCGGCGAAGCGTGCCCGCCGGAAGTCGTGTCGCGCTTCGACGACGGCAAACGGGAAATCTGGAACACTTACGGCCCAACGGAAACCACCGTCGTCGCGTGTGCGCAGCGGCTGCGCGCGGGGGAGCCGGTGCGGATCGGGCTGCCGCTCGACGGCTGGGAACTCGCGGTCGTCGACCCGGAGGACCCGGCCGGCATTCCGGTGCCGTGGGGCCGCAGCGGCGAGCTGGTGATCGGCGGGGCCGGCCTCGCGCGGTACCTCGACGCGGCGAAGGACGCGCAGAAGTTCGTCCCGCTGCCGGGACTCGGCTGGAGCCGCGCGTACCGCAGCGGCGACCTGGTGCGTGCGGTGCCGGAGGGCCTGGAGTTCGTCGGGCGCGCGGACGGCCAGGTCAAGATCGGCGGACGACGCGTCGAGCTGGGCGAGATCGACGCCGCGCTGCGTGCCTTGCCCGGGGTGGCCGCGGCCGCGACGGTGGTGCGGCGCACGGACAGCGGCGCGCAGGTGCTGGTCGGCTACGTGGTGCCGGAGGGCGAGACCCTCGACCGCGCCGCCGCGCGCAGCCGTCTGCGGGACCGGCTGCCCGCGGCATTGGTGCCCCGGCTGGCGTTGGTGCCGGAGCTTCCGGTGCGCGCGTCGGGCAAGCTCGACCGCGACGCGTTGCCGTGGCCGCTGGAGGAACCGGCCGCCGCGCCGGTGGCGCCGTCCGATCCGAAGCTGGCTTGGCTGTTGCGGGTGTGGTGCGAGCACCTCGGAACCGCGGCCGGGCCGGACGACGACTTCTTCGACCTCGGCGGCTCGAGCGTGACCGCGGCGCGGCTCGTTTCCGTGCTGCGCGAACGGTATCCGAACGCGGCAGTGTCCGATGTGTACTCCTGCCCGACGCCGCGCGAGCTGTACGAACGTCTCGCCGGTGCGCCGGTCGAAACGGTCGCGGCGGAAGAGCCGCGGACGGCTCCGGTGCGCGGCAGCGGATGGTGGCAGGCCGGGGTGCAGCTGGTCCTGCTGGCCCTGTCCGGAATGCGCTGGCTGCTCTCGGTGTCGTTGCTCGGCTCGCTCGTTTCGCTGGTGCTGCCGGTGCAGTGGCTGCCGCGGATGTCGTGGTGGATCCTCGTGCCCGCGTGGCTGGTGCTGCTGAGCCCGCCGGGCCGGATGCTGCTCGCCGCGGGCGGGGTGCGAGTACTGTGCGGACGGCTGGCGCCGGGGGAGTACCGCCGGGGCGGCCTGGTCCACTTGAGACTGTGGACCGCGGAACGGTTCGCTGCCGTCGTCGGCCCGCCCGGGGTCGCCGGTACGCCGCTCGCCGCGCCGTATGCCCGGCTGCTCGGCAATCGGGTGGGCCGGGGCGTGGACCTGCATTCGCCGCCGCCGATCAGCGGCCTCGCCGACTTCGGCGCCGGATGCGCGATCGAGCCCGAGGCCGACCTGGCCGGATGGTGGCTGGACGGTGCGGTGCTGCGGGTCGGCCGCGTCCGAGTCGGCGCCGGGGCGCGGGTCGGCGGACGCAGCACCCTGCTGCCGGGCACGGACCTCGGCGCCGCGTCGGTGCTGTTGCCCGGCTCGACGCTCGACACCCGGGTGCCGGACGGCGCGGTCTGGGGCGGTTCTCCGGCCGGGCCTTCGGGGGAGCGTCCGTCGCGGCCGGCCGAGACGGCCCCGCGGGCGAAGCGGTACGCGCTGGCTTTCGCCCTCGGCGGGACGCTGCGGTCGATGTTCCTGTTCGTGTCCGCGCTTCCGCTGATCGCGGTCGCGCTGCTGCTGGTTCCCGCGACGGACGACCCGCGCGGCGCCGCGCTGGCGATCCTGCCCTGGACACCGTTGCTCGTCCTTGCCGGAATAGTCTTGTACGCCTTGACGATCGTCCTGCTCGTGCGGCTGGCCAGCCTGGCCGTGCGACCGGGGGTTCATCCGGTGCGGAGCCGCGCGGGCTGGGCGGCCTGGTTCGTGCACGAACTGCTGGAAATCGCCCGGCGGCAGCTGTTCCCGCTCTACGCCGCGCTGGCGACTCCGGTCTGGATGCGCCTGCTGGGCGCCCGGATCGGCCGCAACGCGGAACTGTCCACTGTGCTCAGCCTGCCGTCGCTGCTGCGGGTGCGAGACGGTGCTTTCCTCGCCGACGACGTCCTCGCCGCCCCGTACGAACTCGACCGCGGCTGGGTGCGGCTCGGCGTTTCGGAGATCGGCGAACGCGCGTTCGTCGGCAACTCCGCGGTCGTCGGTCCGGATCGGACACTCGGCTCGGGCTCGCTGGTCGGCGTGCTGTCCGACACCCCGGCCGAAGTCCCCGACGGCACGTCCTGGCTCGGCCGGCCCGCGTTGGAGCTGCGCCGGACTGCCGACCCCGTCGACCCCGCGCGCACCTTCGCGCCGCCGCGCCGGTTGAAGCTGGCCCGCGCGCTGGTCGAGTCCTGCCGGATCGCGCCGCTGCTGATCGCGGGCCTGCTCGGGCTCGCAGTGAGCGCGGTGCTGGCCGGAGCGGATCTCGCGGACGGCTTCTGGGTCGCCGCTGCTCTCGCCCCCGCGGTGTTCGTGTCGGCCGGTCTCTTCGCCGCGCTGCTGACGACGCTGATGAAATGGACGCTGGTCGGCCGGTTCCGGCCAGGACGGCATCCGCTGTGGAGTGCGTTCGTGTGGCGGAACGAGCTGTACGACACGTTCGTCGAGACGCTCGCGGTCCCGTGGTTCGCCGGATCGTTCCTGGGCACGCCGGTGCTGAACTGGTGGCTGCGCACCCTCGGCGCCCGCATCGGCCGCGGCGTCTGGTGCGAGAGCTACTGGCTGCCGGAAACGGACCTCGTCCGGCTCGGCGACGGTGCGGTGGTGAACCGCGGCTGCGTGCTGCAGACGCACCTGTTCCACGACCGGGTCATGCGGCTGGACCCGGTCCGCCTCGGTGCCGGCGCGACTCTCGGGCCGAGGGCGTTCCAGCTGCCGGGCAGCGGGATTTCCGACGGGGCCACGGTGGGGTCCGGGTCGCTGGTGATGGCGGGGGAGACCCTGCCCGCGCGAACCAGGTGGAGGGGGACGCCGGTGCGGCCGTGGCGGTGATGCGTCGTGAGTGTTGATGCCGGTTAGAACCGGAAGCAACACTCACGAGCCACCTACGGAAGCCGCGTATGCGCCGCCCCCTTCGCCACCACCGCCGCCGCATCCTCGGGCGAAAGCCCCGCCGCGGCAAGCACCTCCCGGGTATCCGCCCCCGGCGGCCGCGGCGGTTCGGCGGCGCACCCCGGCGTCCGGCTGAGCTTCACCGGCACCCCGACCCCGCGGTACCCGTCCCGCTCCACGACCATTTCCCGGTGCCGGACCTGCGGAGCGGTCATCGCCTCCGCGATGTCGTGCACCGGGGACGCCGGGACTCCCTTGGCCAGCAACGACTCGGCCAGGGATTCCCGTTGGTGCGGTCCGATCAGAACACTCAGCTCCGCCCGCAGCGCGGCGACGTTGCGGACCCGGTCGGCATTGGACGCGAACCGCGGATCGGAAGCCAGCCCAGGCGCGCCGAGCACCTCGGCCAGCGCCGCGAACTGCCGGTCGTTGCCCGCGCCGACGAAGAACAGCCCGTCCGCCGTCGGGAAAGTCTCGTACGGCGCGATCGACGGATGCGCCGAACCGGTCCGCCGCGGCACCGCGCCGTCGGCGAGCCAGGCCGCGGAATGCGGGTGCAGCAAGCTGATCACGGTGTCCAGCAACGAGCAGTCGACCAGCTGCCCGAGCCCGGACCGCTCGCGTTCGTGCAGCGCCAGCAGAATCCCGGAAAACCCGAG
This sequence comes from Amycolatopsis orientalis DSM 43388, assembly GCF_000411975.1. Taxonomy (GTDB): domain Bacteria; phylum Actinomycetota; class Actinomycetes; order Mycobacteriales; family Pseudonocardiaceae; genus Amycolatopsis; species Amycolatopsis orientalis_D. The sequence continues at coordinate 17,986 of NZ_ASXG01000156.1, read as the reverse complement.
CAGCCCGGTCACCATGTCGACGACCGGCACCCCGATCCGCAACGGCGGCCCGTCCGCCTCGCCGTTCACGCTCATCAGCCCGCCGTAGGCCTGCAGCACCGCGTCGTATCCGGGCAGCCCGCCGAGCGGCCCGCCGGCGCCGAACCCGGTGATCCGGCAGTGGATCAGCGCCGGATGCTCCGCCCGGATCGTCTCGTCCGGCCAGCCCCAGCGCGCGAGCGTGCCCGCCTTGAAGTTCTCCACCACCACGTCCGCGCCGGCGAGCAGCGTGCCGAGCAGGACGCGACCGTCCGGACCGGACAGATCCAGCACGATGTTCTTCTTGCCCCGGTTGAGGTTCGCGTAGTACGCGCTCGTCCCGTCCGCGAGGAAGGGCGGGCCCCAGCCCCGCGTCTCGTCGCCCGAGGGCGATTCGACCTTGATCACCTCGGCCCCGTGGTCGGCCAGCATCTGCGTGCAGTACGGCCCGGCCAGCACCCGCGACAGGTCCAGCACCCGCAGGCCGTCGAGCGCGCCCATCAGTACGACCTCGGCAGCCCGAGCACGTGCTGGGACACGTAGTTCAGCACCATTTCCTGGCTGATCGGCGCGAGCCGCAGCAGCCGCGCCTCCCGGAAATACCGCTCCACGTGGTACTCCCGCGCGTAGCCCATCCCGCCGTGGGTCTGGATCGCCTGGTCGGCGGCCTGGAACCCGGCGTCCGCGCACAGCCATTTCGCCATGTTCGCCTCCTTGCCGCAGGAAAGACCGCGGTCGTAGCGCCAGGCGGCGTTGCGCGCCATCAGCTCGGCGGCGTCGAGCCGGGTCGCGGCCTCGGCCAGCGGGAACGCCAGCCCCTGGTTCTTCCCGATCGGACGGCCGAACACCTGCCGTTCCCCGGCATAGCGCACCGCCCGGCGCAGGGCGGCCCGGCCGATGCCGAGCGCCTCGTGCGCGAGCAGGATGCGCTCCGGGTTGAGGCCGTCGAGCAGGTACCGGAAGCCCTTGCCCTCCTCGCCAACGCGCGCCGATTCCGGCACCCGCAGACCGTCGATCAGCACTTCGTACGACGACACCGCGTTGCGGCCCAGCTTGGGGATCGCGCGCAGCTGCACCGCGTCGGACTCGATGTCCACGACGAACAGCGACATGCCGTCGGTCGGCTTCTCCACCTCGGCGCGGGGCGTGGTGCGGGCGATCAGCACCATCTTCTGGGACTGGCCCGCCTTGGTGATCCAGACCTTCCGGCCGTGCACGACATAGGAATCGCCGTCGCGGCGGGCGAAGGTGGAGATGCGCGTCGTGTCGGTGCCCGCGTCCGGTTCGGTCACGCCGAAGCAGACGTGCAGCGAACCGTCGACCGCGCCGGGCAGGATTTCCCGGCGCAGCTCTTCGCTGCCGTGCTTGACGATCGTGTTCAGCCCGAAGATCGTCAGGTGCATCGTGCTGCACCCGTTCATCCCGGCCCCGGACGCGGCCACTTCCTCCAGCAGCAGCGCGGCTTCGAGGATGCCGAGCCCGCCGCCGCCGTACTGCTGCGGGATCGCCATGCCGAGCCAGCCCGCGGAGGCGAACGCGTCGTAGAACTCGCGCGGGAACTCGGCCCGTTCGTCGCGTTCGGCCCAGTACTCGTCGGGGAACCGGGCAGCCAGCTCGCGCACGGCGCGCCGGATGTCCTCCTGGTCTTGGCTCAGCTGGAAGTCCACGGTGCTGCTCTCCATTGTGCGTATATGAGAACGCGATGTTCGGATATGCGTCCAAAGTAAGGCGGCGCGCGGCTCGGGTCAAGCGCCGTCCCGGGGGTCGCCGCGATAGGGTTCGCATCTACGAACGCAGGGGAGGCCGCCGTGACCGAATCGACCGCCAAGGCGCACCGGACGGTCGGTCGCGTCACCAGCATCCTGGAGTGTGTGGCGCGGCAGCCCGGAATGCGGCTGCACGAGCTGGCAGTGGCCCTCGACGCGCCGAAATCCTCGGTGTTCGGCCTGGTCAAAGGACTGGTGTCGACCGGCTACCTGATCGAGGCGGACGGGGCCTATCGGCTCGGTCCCGCGCTGGGGAACCTGCTCACCGGCGGCCTGCCCGGCATCGCGACCGCGGCCCGGCCCGCCCTGGAGGAACTGCGCCGCCGGTTCGGCGAGACGGTGATGCTCGGCGCCGCGGTCGGGGATTCGCTGATCTACGTGGACGCGGTCGAATCCGAGCAGCCGATCCGCTACTCGGCGCCGCTGCGCACCCGGCGTCCGTTGTATCCGCCGAGCGCGGGCAAGATTTTCCTCGCGTACTGGTCGGCTCGCCGCCGCGAGGCGTACCTGAAGTCGGTGCTGCCGGACGACGATCGCGTGCGCGCCGCGATGGAGGAACTCGACACCGTCCGCGCCAAGGGCGTCGCGCTCAACCGCGGCGAAACGCTGCCCGACGTCAGCGCGGCGGCGCGGCCGATCCTGGTCGACGGAGAGGTCGTCGCGGCGATCGCGGTCGCGGGCCCGACGACGCGGATTTCCGAACGGTTGCCGGAGATCGGCGACGCCCTCGCCGGTGTCACGGCGGCGGTCGTGAAGCGCTGGGAAGCCACGCGCCAGGGCTGAGCGCGCATTCCCGAGGGCCGTGTTCTCGGCGGGTTCGGCGACGCGGGATTTCCGAACGCCTGCCGGAGATCGGCCGTCTCGCGGCGGTGCCGGCCGAGCGCGGCGCGGTCGCGCATCAGGGCTGAGCCCGAATTCCCCGAGCCTCTTGACCGGTGTGTTCGCGGTCTCCTAGCATCCGGATATACGCATCGATCGTTCCTAAATACGCACGCAACGGCGCGCGCAGGCTGGCTTCCGCTCGCCCGTGCCCCAGTTCCGGAGAGCAGGACCATGCCCAGTGTTGTGGACGACAACGTCGGAACCACCCGGAAAGCCCCGCGCGGAGTCGGGATCGCGGTGGTCGCCGGCTCCGCGCTCGAATGGTTCGACTTCTACCTCTACGCGTCGATGGCCGCGCTGGTGTTCGGCCACGTGTTCTTCCCGCCCGGCAACGACGCCGCCGCGACGATGGCCTCGGTCGCGACCTTCGCGGTCGGCTTCCTGGCCCGGCCGATCGGCGGCATCGTGTTCGGCGCGCTCGGCGACCGGATCGGCCGGAAAAAGGTGCTGTCGTGGACGTTCGTGCTGATGGGCGTCTCCTCGGCGGGGATCGGCTTGCTGCCCAGTTACGCCAGCGCCGGGCTGGCCGCGCCGGTGCTGCTCGTCGTGCTGCGGTTGCTGCAGGGACTCGGCGCGGGCGCGGAGTTCGGCGGGGCGATCGCGGTCGCCTACGAGCACGCCGACCCGCGCAAACGCGGCCGCCAGGGTTCGTGGCCCGCGCTCGGCGTGAACGTCGGGCTGCTCGTCTCCTCGCTCGCCGTCGCCGGACTGACCACTATGGACAAAGAGTTCCTGCACGGCTTCGGCTGGCGGAGCCCGTTCCTGGCCAGCTTCCTGCTCGTCGGCGTCGGGCTGTGGGTGCGCCGCCGGGTGCCGGAAACCCCGGAGTTCGAGAACCTGGTGCGCAGCAAGAAAAACCGGCCGCGCGGATGGGCTAACCGGCCGCTGGTGAAGCTGTTCCGCAGCGACTGGCGCGCGCTGGCCGTGGTCATGGTGATCACCATCGGCTACAACGGCGTCAGCTACGTGTTCAAGACGTTCTCGCTGGCCTACCTGACGAATTTCCGCGGAGTGCCGGCGAACATCGGCGCGCTGGGCATCAGCATCGCGAGCGGGACGGCGATCGTGACGGTGCCGGTCGCCGGGTGGATCAGCGACCGGATCGGCGCGAAGAAGGTCGCGGTCGCCGGCGCGGTCGCCACCGGGCTGCTGGCGTTCCCGTTCTTCTGGCTGCTCGACACCGGCGTCAGCTGGTACATCTGGCTCGGCCTGGTGTTCGCGACCGGGATCGTGGTCCCGGCGATGCTTTCGGCGCAAGGGGCGTTCCTGGCCAAGCAGTTCCCGGCCGAAGTCCGCTCCACCGGCCTCGGCACCGGGCGCGAGGTCGGGGGAGCGGTGTCCGGCGGGCTCGCGCCGCTGGCCGCGCTGGCGATCGTCGAAGCGTCCGCGACGCACGCGACCTGGGGCGTTTCGCTGCTGTTCCTCGCCGGTGCGTTGTGCATCGGGCTCGGCGCGCTCGCCGACCAGAGCCGCGACGCGCTCAACTGAGCCGCGGCCACCGGGTACGGGTCCTGGGCAGCTCCGGTCCGTACACGGCTTCGGCGACCGCACGCTTCAGGTTCGCGCAATGATGCAGGACGTGCGCGGGAAAACCGTTGCCGGAAGGGCGTTCCGGCGGTTTCTCGGTGCCGGCGGCCACGAGCGTCCATCCGGAACCGAGTTCGATCAGGCTCCGGTGCTTCGTGGTGTAGTACTCCGGCGAAACGTCGATCGCCACGCCCGTCGCGCCCGCCGCCGCGGCGACCAGGTGCAGGTGGAAGCGGCTGGAGATCCACGTCTGCCCGGGCGCGACCGGAAGGCCGCGGTGCCACACGTCGCGGAACGGATGGAATTCCGCGCCGGGGAGCTCGTGCTCCAGCAACGCGAAAACTTCGCGGTCGACGCGAGGAATTCCTTCCACCACAGCGAGTTCTCCCGGCGGCAGCCGCCACGCGCGCACCAGGTCGAGCACCTGCGCGGCGAGCACGGACGGCGGCTCGGCGCCGACGTCCGACTGGACACACAGGACGAACTCGCGCGACGTGGGCGTCGTCGGCGGGCGCGGGTCCAGGAAGACGTCGTCGCAGGACCGCTCGACGCCCGCGACGCCGTGCAGGAGTTCGGCGGACGGATCGTCGCGCACGTCGACGACGTCGAACCGCTCGGCGAGCGCGCGCAACAGCCCGGCCGCACCGGGCGGGAACGGGACGAAGCCCTGTCCGGTCATTGCCGAACGGGCTCCGGAACGCTGCGCGGCCGCCGCGGCCCCGGCCACCAGTCCCAGGTGCCGGGGCCACAGCGCGTTGACGTAGCCGCCGCCGATCACATGCACGACGTCGAGCCTGCCGAGCAGTTCGATCCCCGCGTCCCAGCGCGGTGCCCGGCCGGGATCGTGCACCGCGGATTGCACCCAGGACGCGACTTCCCACGGATCGTCCGACGGCGCTTCGCCGCACAACCGCCACAACGTGTCGGTGCAGCGCAAACGCGGATGGAGGTCGCCGAACAAATGCTGGGCCGGACCCGGCGAATGCGTGTCGAGCCAGACCTCGGCGTCCGGTTCGGTGCGGGCCAAGCGGCGAAGCCAAGCCGCGGCGATCAGTTCGTCGCCGAAGTTCGGGTAGCCGCTCGGCCCGACCAGGTAATGCCGGCGGGGGGACGGGGCTCGGGTCACGAAGCGACGCTGAGCTGCGTGTCCAACGCCTGGTCGCCCTGCGCCTTCTCGCTTCCGGTCGGCTCGCTCTGGATCCGGTCCTTCGCCACGCCGTCGGCCTCGAGCGCGCTCGCGATCGCCTGCGCCCGCTCCTCGGACAGCTTCTTCGCCTTCTCCGCGTCCGGGTAGCCGGCGTGGGTCTCGACCTTCAGCTTGACATCGTTGCCCTGCATGGCTTTCGCGATCGCGGCGAGGCCTTCCTTGGCCTGGCCGGTCAGTTCCGCCTTCTCCGGCTCGAACTTGATCGGCGACGACTGCGAGGCCTGCTGGATCGCGGCGGTGACCGCCTGCGCGGCCGGGCCGCCCTGCCCGGGGGCTCCGTTCTGGCCGGACGCGCCGTTCTGCCCCGACGCGCCGTTCTGCCCGGCGTCGCCGGACTGGTTCGCTCCGCTGGGCTGTGCGGCTCCGCTGGACTGGGCGGTGTTCTGCCCGGACGCTCCGGATCCGGACGAGTCGTTCGATCCGCCCGACCCGCACGCGCTGACCAGCGCGATGACGGCTGCGGCCCCGACGACCGCCTTGACGAGTGCCCTCTGCATGGAAATTGCGCTCCTTCGGCTGGGTTCGCGGGGATCTGAACACGGGGCCAAGACCGCGGCAACCGGGGCGCGCCGGGCGAACGCGCCGAGCCACTGTGCGGTTTCGCCCCGTCAGCAGGGCGAGGGCGGCGGCTCGCGGCCCGCTCCGCCCGGATTGACATCCACCCGGGTGAGGGACCCGCGAAGTCCACAAAGGACAGTAAGATCCGCCCGCGCCGCCCCGTGTATAACGTCCTATTCAGCTCGTCTTGCGGCATTCCGCCCGGCCTCGCCGACGGCGAACCGGAGGCGCGCGTCCGGTCCGCTCCGGCCGGGAAGAACCCCAGGTCCGGCCCCGGATTCCCGGGGTGCATCTCAGGGTGTTCCCCGATGCCGGCCCGGCGCCGCCGCCAGCATGCTGAGCGATGTGACCCTCATTACGCGGAAAGCCGGGGCGGCCTCGCCCGCGATCGCCGCTGGGGCGCTGGCGTTTTCGCTGGTGCCGATTCTCCTGCTGCACGTGGTGGCGGGTACGGTCGACCCGGTCCGCGACGTCATCAGCGATTACGTCTTCCCGCCCGGCGGGGCGGTGCTGCTCGCGGCGGCTTCGCTCGGGCTGGCGGGCGCGTCGCTGCTGGTCCGGCACGCCTTGCTCAAGCAGGGGCTGCCGAAACGCAGCCCGGAGTCGGTGCTGATCGCGTTGTGGGCGGCCGGATTGGTCGTCGCCACGTTCTTCCCGACCGATCCGACCGGCGCGGAGACGTCGGTTTCCGGTGCGGTGCACCGATATGCCGGCGCGGCGATGTTCGTGTGCCTGCCGCTGGCGGGATGGTTGCTGGCTCGCCGCCGGCCGGAAGCGATGGCGGTGCGCTGGCTTTCGCTGGCCTCCGGTGCCGCTTCGCTCGCCTTTTTGCTGGCCCACGCGCCCTTGCTGGAGCAGTCCGTGCCGGAGTTCCTGGGGTTGTTCGAGCGCGTGCTGTACGCCCTGCTTTACGCACAGCTTTTCGCGGTCGCCGCGATGGCCCGGTCCGAGGCGGTTGCATGACGATTCTCGCCATCGCGCTGGCCGGGCTCGGCGCGTTTTTCTTTTCCGCCGGCGCACTTCTGCAGCATGGCGTCGTCGCCGGGGCGTCCGGCCGGCCGCGGATCGGGGAACTGATCCGGGCGCGCCGCTGGCTCGGCGGCCTGGCTCTGCTCGGCGGCGGAGCAGCGGTGCACGCGGTCGCGCTGGGGATGGCGCCGCTGACCGTCGTGCAGCCGGTGGGGGTCGTCGCCGTGGCGATCACCGCGATCCTCGACCGGCGGCGGCGGGATCTGCCCGCGGTCGCGGTCACCATGCTCGGCGTCGGGACGTTCGTGACCGTCGCCGCGGGCAGCACCACGAGCACCGAGGTCGGCGCCGACGCGCAAACGCGGGCGGCCTTGCTGGTGCTGGGGGTCGTGGCGCTGCTGACGCTGACCGGCGCGCTCGCTTCGCGTCCGTCGGTACGCGGACTGTGTTTCGGCGCGGCCGGCGGCGCTGCCTACGGCTTCGTTTCGGTGTTGATGCGAGCGATTTCCCTCGAAGTCCGCGAGGGGACCGTCGACTTCGGCACCGCGGTGTCCGTCGCCGCGATGGGGGCGGCGCTGCTGGCCGGCGGCTGGCTCGTGCAGCTGTCCTATCGATGCGGTCCGCCGCATCTGGCGGTCGCTTGCCTGACCGTCGTGGATCCGCTGGTCGCAGTGGGTCTCGGCGCCGGGGTGCTGGGGGAGGCCACCCGCCTCGACGCCACGGCGACCGCGGTCGCGCTGACCGCGGCGGTGCTGGCGGTCGGCGGCGTCGCGGTGCTGAGCCGCGGCAGTTCTTCTTCTGTTTCTTCCACCAGATCGGAGCATCCTGTGAACGACGACCGGGCATTGCGCATAGTGGTCGCCGCCGAGACTTATCCGCCGGACGTCAACGGCGCGGCGCAGTTCGCGCACCGGCTGTCCGTCGGGCTCGCCGGCCGCGGCCACGAAGTCCACGTGATCAGCGTCGACCCGGAAGGCCCGGCGCGCACCGAAAGAGACGGCGGCGTCGTGGTGCACCGCGTCCGGTCGCACCGCACGCCGTTCCACCGCACCTTCCGGATCGGCCTGCCCTGGGAGGTGGGCAAGGACGTCGCTGCGCTGCTGGAGGAGCTGCGGCCGGACCTTGTGCACGTCCAGGCGCATTTCGTGGTCGGAAGGTACGTCCTCAAGCACGCCGCCGCGATGGGCGTCCCGGGCGTGGCTACGAATCACTTCATGCCGGAGAACCTGTTCGGGCACGTGCGAGTGCCGGGTTGGCTGCGCGGTGCGGCCTCGCGATGGGCCTGGCGCGACCTGACGCGGGTGTTCTCGACGGCCCGGGTGGTCACCGCGCCGACGCCGCGCGCGGTGGAACTGTTGCACGACAACGGTTTCCCGAAGCGTGCGGTCCCGGTGTCGTGCGGCATCGACATCGACCGGTATCGGCTGCGCGCGGTGTCGCGAACCTCGGCCGACCCGACGGTGTTGTTCGTCGGACGGCTCGACGAAGAAAAGCGCGTGGACGAGCTGTTGCGCGCGGTCGCGCTCGTGCCCGGGCTGCGCGCGGAGATCATCGGGGACGGTTCCTGCCGGGCCGCCTGGGAAAAGCTGGCCGACGAGCTGGGGATCGCCGGCCGGGTGCGGTTCCGCGGGTTCGTGTCCGAAGAGGACTTGCTGGACGCCTACGCGGCCGCGGATCTCTTCTGCATGCCAGGCGTCGCCGAGCTGCAGAGCCTCGCGACGATGGAGGCGATGGCGGCGGGGAAGCCGGTGGTGGCGGCGGACGCGATGGCGCTGCCGCACCTGTGCCGTCCGGGATACAACGGCTGGCTTTTCGAGCCGGGCAACGTGGGGGAGCTGGCGCAGCGGCTGCACGCGCTCGCCGCCGACCCGGCGACGAGAGCGCGGATGGGGGCGGCGAGCGGCAGGCTGATCGCCGGGCACGCGCTGGAGTCCACTTTGGATTCGTTCGAGGCCTGCTATGCCGAGGCGATGGGCCGGGTCGCGGCGCTGCCCGCGGCCGCGTGAGACATCTGGGGACAGGGGGAGGGCCGGGTTCGCCGGACGAAGGGGAGGGATCCGGCGAACCCGGCCGGGCTCAGCCGAGGGTGATCGCGTAGAGCTGGACGCGCGGGTCGTTCGGCAGGCTCACCGACTGCACGGTCTTCGCACCGTCCACTGCGGAGGCGAGGCCGAACAGCCGCACCGGCGGCCCGTCGATCCCGCTGCCCGCCTTGATCCGGTGCGGCATGTCGAGCACGACAGTCGAGCCGGACGGGGTCGAACCGGCCCAGTCGCCGAACGTCATCGGAAGATCCGCGCTGGATCCGTCGCTGTAGTGCACGGTCAGCGACGTGGAAACCGGACCGTTGTGCGACGAGCCGATCACCTGGACCGTCTGGTGCTTTCCGGCGGGCAGCAGCAGCGATTGCCCGCGGGCTTCCACGAAGTTCGCCGCGGTGCCGGTGGGGTCGGGCGCCGTGTAGGTGACTCCATTGTGGACAAAGGGGCCGGCTGGCGGCATCAGGTCAGCGTCATAGCTCCAGCCGCTGCCGTCGAAGTTGCCCTCGGTGGACGCCGCGACGGTCGCGGTCCCGTCGTGGTTTCGGTCGTGGCTGAGATCGACCGCGCACTGGTTCCCGGAGGTCGTGGCGCACACCGTTGGCTGCCGGACTTCGATGCTCGCGCTGCGGGTGACGCTATTCGCTCCGGCACCGGTTGCCGTGAGCTGTACCGAATAAGTCCCCACCGGCGTGTTCGCCGGCACGGTCACGGTGACTGGCGCGGTCTTCTGCGTCGGCAGCCGCGAGGACCACAACAGCTGCAGCGGTTCGGTCTGCACCCGCCATCCGGACGGCGCGGACGAGGTCACGAAGACCGGCTGCGCGCCGGGATTCTGCCCGAGCACGTCCAGGTTCAAGTGGACAGTCTGCGCGGCTGATTGCTGGGGCAGCACAACGGAACTCGGCCGCAGCGTCGCGTCGACATGCCGACGCGCATCGCCGGCCGCCTTGTTCACCGACGGCGGTTCGGTGCCCGGTTGCGTGCCCCAGCTGGACGGTGTCGCACCCACCCGGTGGGCGAGGTTGCCGCCGTGCGCGACCGCGGACCAGTCGAGCCAGGTCTGCCGGACGTCTCGGCCATTGAGCGAAACGCTTTGCACGTAACGGTTCGTGTCGCTCGCGCCGGGCGCGGTGACATTGAGCGCTCCGCCTTGCCGGTCGCCGTACTGTCCGATCCGGACGGTCGCCGATTCGAACTGCGGACTGGACAGGGCGAGGAAGTTCGCACCGCTCATCGTCGGATAGAGACCGAGCGAGGAGAAGACGTACCAGGCCGACATCGTGCCGAGGTCGTCGTTGCCGGTCATGCCGTCCGGGCCGGTAGTGAACAGTGTCATCGCCGTGCGGACGACAGTAGCGGTCTTCGCCGGCGCGCCGACCCAGTTGTACAGGTACGGGGAAAGCAGATCCGGTTCGTTGTTCGGGTTGTAGGTGGCCTTGGCGTAGTAGTCGTACGGGCTGGCGATCCAGTCCTTGCGCGCGGTGCCCGCCGGGTCCTTGAGCAGGTTGTCGTAGGCGAAGAAGGAGTCGAGCCGCTTTTCGGTCGCCTGCTTGCCGCCCATCAGCTCGGTGAGCCCGGCCGGGTCCTGGGGGACGAGCCACTGGTACTGGTAGGCGCCGCCTTCGTGGAACTGGTGGTCGGCGTCGACCGGATCGTACGGCGTGAGCCAGGTGCCGTCCGTGGTGCGCGGACGGAATTGCTTGTCCGCGGCGTTCCACACGTTGCGGTACCACTGGCCGCGGCCGGCGAACGTGCGCGCGTCGGCTTGGTGGCCCAAACCCTGGGCCATCAACGCGAGCGCGGCGTCCGCGGCGGAGTACTCCATGGTGGCCGACGTCGGGTGTTCGCAGTCGTTGTCGCCGCCCTTGGCCGCGCAGTCCTTGCCGAGGGTGAGGCCGCTCGGGATGTAGCCGCGGTCGTTGTAGTAATTCACGCCGGAGCGGCCGTTGTACGGCGAATCGGCGGGCGGGGTGCTGGTCGCGTTCTTCTTGAGCAGCGCGTACGCCTCTTCTTCGTGCCCGGCCAGCAAGCCCTTCGACCAGGCCTCGACGAGGAACGGCGTCACCGGGTCGCCGGTCATGATGTTGGTTTCGCTGCCCGCCAGTGCCCATCTCGGCAGCCAGCCGCCGTCGCGGCCGATCGCCACGACTGACAGCGCGACGTCCCGGGCCACCTGCGGTTCCAGCATTTCGAGCAACTGGTTCTGCGGGCGATAGGTGTCCCAGAGGGAGAAGTTCTGATACGGCGTGTAGCCGTCGGCGCGGTGGACCTTGCCGTCGAACCCGGCGTAGTCGCCGTTGAGGTCGCCGGCCAGGTTCGGATGCAGTTGTGCGTGATAGAGCGAGGTGTAGAAGGCAGTCTGCCGTTCGGTGGTGCCGCCGCTGATCTTGATCGCACCGAGCCGGTCCGCCCACTGCTTGCGCAGCGCGGCACGGGTGGCGTCGAAGTCGTAGCTGTCGCCCGTTTCCTTCGCGAGATTGTCCCGCGCGCCGGCGAGACCGGTGTAGGAAAGTCCCACTTTCAAGACGACATCATGGTCGGTAGCAGCGTCGAAGCTGACCCACGCGCCATTGCCGCCGGTTCCCGCGGCGTCGCGGCTGCCTGCGGTGCGGGTGCTGCCGCGCCAGGTGCCGAAGGAGGCGAACGGGCGGTCGAAGGCAGCGGTGAAGTAGACGGTGTGCTCGTCGTGCCCGGCGCAGAAGCCACCCGCGCGCACGCGACCCTCCAGCGTCCGGTCGCCGACGACGTGGATCTCGGAATCCTTGACGGACTGGTTCGCCTGGCCGGTGTTGAACAGCACGTTGGCCTGGCCGGTCGACGGGAAGGTGTAACGCTGCCAGCCGGTGCGCGGGGTCGCGGTCAGCTCGGCGTTGACGCCGTATTTCTTCAATCCGACGCGGTAGTAACCGGGTTCGGCCTTCTCGTCGGCGTGGCTGTACTCGGATTTGTACGAGTTCTTGTCCACCGAGTCGACGGCCCCGGTGGTCGGCATGACCGGCAACTCGCCCATCACGCCGCAGCCGACGCCGGACAGATGGGTCTGGCTGAAGCCGTAGATCGAATTCTGCTGGTAGTCGTAGCCGCCTTGGCCGCCGGTGTCGGGGCTGACCTGGACCATGCCGAACGGGGCGCTGGCCCCGGGGAAGGTGTTGCCGAAGTTCTGCGTGCCGACGAACGGGTTGACCAGCGACACCGGATCCGGCGCCGGACCCGCCGCCGGGGCCGCGCCCGCGGGCGTGCCGGACACCAGCCCGGCCACCACGAAGCCCGCCGCCGCGACCGCGGCCACCCGTCTCTTCTGCGACCACATGGACGCGCTACCTCCAGGGCTGACAACGTTGTCATCGTGCGAGCCGGTGCGGAGGCGACCGGCTGGTGAGCAGCTTGTCATCCCGCCGCGGGTTTGAGAAGGCCGACAACGGGACAGCTTCCGACCCGGACGCCCGGGTGCGGCGGTTTCGCTGCCGTGCTGCTGGCCAAGAGACGCGGTGCGCCGGGCCGAGACGGGGCGCTTGGTTTTCCCGTCCCCGCGACGTCCGTGCGGAGCACCTGGAAGAAATCAGCGGCCCGCAGGGACGTTTGCGCGCCGCCGAGCGGGTCTCAATCCCCGTCCGGGCAAGCCGGCTCCGGCAACCGCAGCACCGCCCGCGCCCCGCCGCCGGGAAGGTTCGCGAATTCCAGCTCCGCCCCCAGCACCCGGGCTTGCGCGACCGCGATCGTGAGCCCCAGCCCGTGCCCGCCGCCTCGCGAGTCCGTGCCGGTCCGGAACCGCGCGGGGCCTTCCCGCAGCAGCACCTCCGGATATCCCGGCCCCCGGTCGCTGACCGCCACGCACCGGCCGGCCACCTCCACCGTCACCGGCGGGGCCCCGTGCCTGGCCGCGTTCGACAGCAGGTTCGCCAGGATCCGTTCCAGCCGCCGGGGATCCGTCCGCACCCGGACCGCGGCCGGGGCCACCGCGTCCGGCACCCGCCGCCGGACGAACTCCGCCAGGTCGATCTCCGCCGGCTCCGCCCGCTCGGCGGCGGTGTCCAGCCGGGCCACCTCCAGCACGTCCTCCACCAGCGACCGAAGCGCCGCTACCCGGTCGCGGACCAGTTCCGCGGGACGGCCCGGCGGCAACAGTTCGGCCGCGGTCACCAAGCCGGTCACGGGAGTCCGCAGCTCGTGCGCGATGTCCGCGGTGACCCGTTGCTCCGCGGCCAGCCGAGCCTGCAGGGCGTCTGCCATCGCGTCCACTGCCTGCGCGAGGTCGGCCGCTTCGTCGCGCGGACGCGGCCCGATCGCGTCGCGCACCCGGGCCGGAGCGCCGTCGGCGACTTCGCGGGCAGCGTCCGCGGCCCGCCGGAGCCGGCGCGCCATCCCGGCACCGAGCACGACGCCCAGCAGCGCTCCGGCGACAGTCACCACCGCCGAGCCGACCAGCAGCTCCCGGTCCAAAGTGGCCAGTGCCTGCGTTTGCGCCGCGTAGCTGGCCCGCACCGAAACGATATGCCCTCCGGTTTCGGCCGCGGCCCACAGGACCGGTCCGTCCAAATAGGTCGCCCGGTTGCCGCCGCGGACGGCGTCGCGCAGGGGAACGGGCAGCGCCGGATCGTCGACCTGGCCGTCGACGCCGGGATTGCGCAGCAGCAGCTGGATCCATTCGTCCTGCGCGTGCCGGGCCTGGTCGGCTTGGGTGCGCGCGAATTGCTGATGCACCAGCAAACTCAACGTCAACGCGACGGCGGCCGACACGAGCGTCACCGCCGCGGTCAGCCGCCACCGCAGCGTGGCCGGGAAGAATTTCACGGCTCGGCGCGGAGCTTGTATCCGAAGCCGCGCACGGTTTGCAGCCGGTCCTGGCCGATCTTCGCGCGCAGCCGCTGCACGTGGACGTCGACCACCCGGGTGTCGCCGCCCCACGCGTAATCCCAGACGCTGGCCAGCAGGGTGTCCCGGCTGAGCACTGTGCCCGGCGACTCGGCGAAGCGCAGCAGCAGCCGGAGTTCGGTCGGCGTCAGGTCCACTGGTTGCCCGGCTCGGCGCACGTCCAGCCCGGCGCGGTCGAGTTCGAGATCGCCGAAGCGGACGAACGCGTCCTCCTCCGGCCCGGACCAGCCGCTCCGTCGCAGCACCGCCTGGATCCGCGCGATCAGGACCGCGGTGTCGAACGGTTTGGTGACGTAGTCGTCGGCCCCGGCTTCGAGCCCGAGCACGACGTCGACCGCGTCGTCGCGGGCCGAGACCATCAGGATCGGCGTCCGGCTTTCCTCGCGGATCCGGCGGCACAGGCTGACGCCGTTGAGCCCGGGCAGCATGACGTCGAGCAACGCCACGTCCGGCGGATCCGTGCGGAACCGGTCGAGCCCGGCGAGCCCGTCCGCGGCCGTCGACACCCCGAATCCGGCGCGTTCGAGGGCGAGCTGGGTCGCCTCCCGGATCACGTCGTCGTCCTCGACGAGCAGTACCTGCGTCATGTCCCCTCTCACTCCGGCGAAAACCCGCGGCCGGTCCAGCGGTAGCGGGTGACCCCGTTGTTCGGCCCGGTCGCCGACATCGTGGCCAGCTGCCCGTCGAGCACGGTCAGCAGCGCGCCGGAGTTCTCGAGCTTGAACAGCTGTTTCCCGTGGACGGTGTAGACGTAGCCGCCGAGATACGCGCTGACCGGCACCCCGGCCGCGCCGCTGCTGCCCGTGCCCGGAGCGCCGGCCGCAGCGCACGGGTACACGTTCACCACGACGTCGACCTCGCCGGTCAGCTCGTGATAGGCGGTGCGGACGGGATACGACCCGGCGATCGCGCCGTTCGGGCACGGGCGCAGCGCCTCCTTCGTCCGCGCGCTGACCGTCGGGTCCGCGCGCAGCAGAGCGACGGCGTCCACCGTCGGACCGCGGGGGTTGCTCGCCGGTGCCGGGACGGCCGATGCCGGCGGTGCCGGACCGGCGACGCGCACACCGTCCACATCGGAGCAAGCGGTGAGCGACAGCAGCGCGATCGCCGCGAGCACCGTCCTCCGCATGCCTTGCACAGTAGCCATTTTGCCGTCCGCGCGCTGCTCGGTGAGCGCTGTTACCAGACCGATGGGTTTCCTCCGGGCAGCCGCAACGCGGATCGAGGCCGGTGGTGATCCGCCGTTCCTACCTTGGCCGGGACCGACCAGGGAGAGGAGTCCGATGAGGACGGAAGCGGTGCGGGACCCGGCGGAAACGCGGGTGCCGAAGGGACGGCTGCTGGGCGTGGACGCGGTCCGCGCCCTGGCGATCGTCGGGGTGTTCGTCGAGCATTTCTTCGCCAGCGGCTGGCTGCACGGCGGCCCGCCCGACCAGGCGCCCGGCATCCTGACCTGGCTGGACACGCAGACGTCGTCCCGCGCGATGAGCCTGTTCGTGCTGCTCTTCGGGCTGTCCGCGGCGCTGATGACCGGAGGCGCGACCCCGTACGCCGGGAACGAACAGCGGCGCGCCCGCGGCAGGCTCGCGGTCCGGGCAGTGGTGTTGTTCCTGCTCAGCCTGGCGATCGACGAATACGGCAGCTCGGTGATCGAGTACTACGCGGTGCTGCTGCTCCTCCTGCTGCCGCTTACCCGGCTGCGCGCGCGGACGTTGTTCCTTCTGTCCGGCATCGCCGTTCCCGCGGTGACGCTCTACGCCTTCTGGGTGTTCAACTCCCATTCCGACTGGCTGCGTTCCGGTGCCGACACGGCGAGCGGCCTGGCGATCTTCGGGCATCCCGAGCAGTGGGGCGAGTTCTTCAAGGAGATGCTGCTGTTCGGCGGCGGCTTCCAGATCGCCTATGGCCTGCCGCTGGCCTTGGCGGGCATGGCGATCGGCCGCCTCGACCTTCGCGCGCGCGAGGTTCGGATCCGCTTGCTGTACACCGGTTTCGTGCTCGCTTCGGGCTCGGCCCTCGCTTCGTGGATCGCGACCTACCCGCTGGGCGGAGCCGACGCGATCGCGACGAGCCCGCCGCCCGGAATGCCGTGGCAGGTGCTCCTGGCGATGCCGCCGGACGGCTCGCTGTACGCCACCAGCCCGTTCGGCATCGCACTGATGATCGGCGTGGCGATGGTGCTGCTCGGCGGCTTGCTGATCGCCCTGGACCGGCCCCTCGGCCGCCGTGCCTTGTGGCCGCTCGCCGCGGCCGGCGGAATGGCGTTTACCTGGTACGCGGCGCATTTCGCGGTCTTGAAGCTGGTGCCGCAGCCGTATTCGTTCGTGTTCCTGGTGACGGTCGTCGCGGTGATGCTGGCCGCCTCGGTGGCGTGGCGGCACTGGCGGCGGCGCGGCCCGCTGGAATGGCTGCTGCACCGGGCGACGCTGCTCGTGCCGTGAGCCTCCGCGCGAGGTCCGGCGGTTCCGCGGATCCCGCGCAGCGCCGTCGCGCGGGTGCGCACGGCGGGCCAGCAAGATGGCTCCGCGGGAAGTCGCGGACGCGATTGAGTTCCCGGCTTCGGATCGGGCGTCGTGCTGCCGGGCTAGCGACCGGCCATGGACGGTTCCCTCCGGCGGGTGGCCAGCAGAGTGCAGCCGACCGCCGCCGCGTAGCCGAGGGCGACCACGGTCATCGGGATGCTCAGCGACATCGTCGACCCGGCGGTGAGCAGCGTGCCGAGCACCGCGGTGCCCAGCGCGCCGCCGGTCTGCCGGGCCGTGTTCAGCACTCCGCTGGCCAGCCCGGTGTGCTCCTCGGGAGGCGTCGACATCGCGACCGACGTCATCGCGGGCATCGCGATCGAGCAGCAGCACAGCACCACGCCGCCGGTCAGCACCAGCGGCAGGGAATCGGCCGCGGCCAGCAGGAGCGCGCCGAGTCCGGCGAGGCCGAAGCCGGTCAGCATCGGGACGCGCGGGCCGAAGCGGGCGGTGAGCCGTCCGCTGGCGGTGGCTCCGATGCCGATCGCGAGGGTGAGCGGGAGCGTCAGCATGCCGGTCGCGAACGCGCTCTGGCGCAGCGGGCCCTGAAGGAACAGCGACAGGCACAGCAGAGTGCCGTAGAAGCAGAAGTTGAAGAGCAGCCCGGCGGTGCTCGCCGCGGAGAACGGGCGGGACGAGAAGATCGCCAGCGGCAGCATCGGATCGCGGCGGCGCCGTTCCGCCAGGACGAACGCGAGGCCGGTCAACAGCCCGGCGGCGATCAGCGGGAGGGCCCAGCCGGACCGGCCGACCTGGATCAGCCCGCCGGCCAGCGCGGACAGCGCGACGGTGCCGAGGACGAGCCCGTACGGGTCGAGGCGACGCTCCCGCGGCGGCGACTCGACGACGTACCGGCAGGTCAGCACGATGGCGAGGGCGGCGAACGGGAGGTTGACCCAGAAAATCGCCCGCCAGTCGACCAGTGCGATCAGCACGCCGCCCGCCACCGGACCGGTCGCGAGGCCGATGGCTGCGATGCCGCCCCACAGGCCGAGCGCGTGCGCCCGAGCTCGCGGCTCCGGGAACTGCCGGACGATCAGCGCGAGCGAACACGGCAGCAGCGCGGCCGCGCCGACACCCTGCAGCGTCCGCGCGACGATCAGCACGGGAAGGGACGGGGCCAGCGAACACAGCGCGGACCCGACGCCGAACACGACAGTCCCCAGGACACAGACTCGTCGCGCACCGTAACGGTCGCCGAGCGAGCCCGCGGTGAGCATGCCCGCGGCCAGCGCGATGGTGTAGCTGGCGATCACCCATTGTTCGCCGCCCAGGCCGCCGCCGAGGTCGCGCCGGATCGCTTCGACGGCGACGTTCACCACGGTCGCGTCGAGCTGGACGACGAAAAACGGCAGGCAGAGCGCGATCAGTGCGAGTCGTTGCTTGCGTGCGGAGTTCGGTGCCATCACCTGTCCAGGGTGACGCGGAAACCGTTCGGTGCGGGCCGAAGCGTCAGAGGCGGTGCAGTCTCCACGGAAGCCGAGAGGGGTAGGCGTTCATTCTCCCGCTGACGCGCGGTCCGCCGGAGAACTGTCCACAGAGGACTAATGTACCCGGGTGAAGTCCGGCTTGCGGCGTTCGCGGTGCGAGGCGAGGCCTTCGTGCACCTCGGGGCCGCCGAAG
>NZ_ASXG01000155.1 GCF_000411975.1 Amycolatopsis orientalis DSM 43388 | reverse complement strand
TCAGAAGGCTGGTTGGCGAGACCCGGCGCGGCAGGCGCGTTCTTGGCGGAGTGAGCCGCCGCGTCGGGGCCGAACAGGCTGGTCAACGGGCACTGGGCGGCCATCACGCGGCCTCGCTCTCAACCTCCGAGATGGGGCGCACAGCGCTCGGCAGAGTTCGGACAACTGCCCGACCGGCCCGGCGCTTCCGGCGACCAGCGTCCCGTTGGCCGCGGAAGTCGTGCAGGTAGTCGTGCATCGCAGCCAACTCGGCCGCGGACAGAAACAGTTCGGTCTCTTCGACCGCGGCGTCCAGCACATCGAACGGGTCAACCGCGGTCGAAACCCAGTCTTGGGCGGCCAGAACGTCGTAGTTTTCGTCCGTGCCGTCGTAGGCAGCTTCGGCGGCGCGGCGGCTGATGCGTGCGGACCTCATTGAATCTCCAATCAACGAATGTGCAGGTCAAACAGGGTGTTCAGAACGAGGAGAAGAACGTCTTCGCGCTGCCGATCACGTGACCGACGAAGTGCGCCGACTCCAGGGGCGCGTGGACGATGCACACGAGCGCGGCGACCAGAAACAGGAAGCCGAACACCTTGCCCTTGCCGGACTTGCTGATGCCCAGGTGCTGGAGTGCCTTGTTAGACATGCGTCCTCCTCGTTTGAGTGTTTGAGGGTTTGTGCTCAAACTTGCTGAGGTTGAACGTAGCCGCTGCCCGAGCGGAGCGCAAGGGGGTTTGTGTACAAACCCTCAAACGCCTACGATCGGCGGCATGGAGACACAGCGGACCCCCGCGCGACAGACGATCGCGCTTCGGATCGCCGACGACCTGCGGATCAAGATTGAGCTGGGCGAACTCCGAGCAGGGGACTCGCTGCCCCCGCTCCACCAGCTCATGGAGGAGTACGACGCGTCGCAGACGTCAGCGCGCAACGCAATCGCGCTGCTCAAGCAGCAAGGATTGGTTGTGGTTAAGCGCGGCACCCCGCCGAAGGTGAGGCCGACGCCCAAGCGGGTTGAGCGAAGCTCGGACCGCCACCAGGCAGAGAAGGACATGGTTCGGCAGCCGGAAGACGTCCGCGCTGGCCATGGCCTGGCAGAGGACGACATGGGTGGGTCGATTGACCGGTACGACTTCATCCCCAACTACTCACTTGTACCGGCAGACCTGGACCTCGCCGACGCGTTTGGCGTCCCGGAGGGCACGACCCTCCTGCGCCGTGAATACATTCACCGAGACCGAAAGACCGGCGCGCTTGAGGCCAAGTCGCTGTCTTGGCTCTTGAAAGAAGTCATCGACGCGAATCCGAAAATCGCCGACCTCAAAGAAGCCCGATGGCCGGGCGGGACCATGCATCAGCTCTACACCGTCGGAATCGAGGTTGACGAGGTAGTGGACTACGTGACTTCTACGATGCCGACGACCGTGGAAATGGAGGAGTGGAACCTAGTCGAGGGGACACCTCTCCTCCTGGTCCGCCGAATATCAATCGACACAACTGGTCGCGTTGTCGAGGTGAGCGATGCTCAATACCCCGCCGATCGAACCATGCTCACCTTCCGCACGCCGCTCAAGCGATGGGACGACAAGTAATGACTAAGCGACTGTCCATCATCACTGCCGCATACGCCCCTTTGTCCGACTACTTCGACGAAACGATTCGTAGCGTAATGAGTCAGGAACTCCCAGAAGGATGGGAATTCGAATGGCTGATTCAGGAAGATGGCGAGTCACCTGGGCTCTCAAGCAAGGTGGCCGCTCTGCCGAACGTCCGATATTCGCCAAACCGCGCGCACACCGGCATTGCAGCAACTCGTAATCTCGCGCTGACCAGGGCGACCGGAGACGTCGTGCAGGTTCTAGACCATGATGATGTCCTCTTGCCCGGAGCGTGGCAGCGGATGCTCCCGCACTTCGAGCGGCCAGACGTCCATTGGGCGGTCGGCCAGGCCGATGACCTGCTATCGAACGGCGAACGGCGAGGCTATGAATCGGCTATCGCATTCGGCGAGGTGCCCGCTGGCTTGGTCAATACCTGGGCGATCGAGCACGAAGGAAACTGGCCGATCCACTGCGCCGGGTTGTACCTGAGGACCGAACTGGTTCGCGCCTTCGGCGGTTGGGGAGGTGCCCCCGTTGACGATGACATCATCATGTTTGCGGCACTCTCCGAAGTGGTCAATGGCTACAACGAAAGCGCTGTAACCTGGCTATACCGCGTCCATGACCGGCAGACCTCGAAGAGCGCAACATGGCGGGAACGCAGCAGCGACGGCCGCCGGATTGCACTGCAGCGGATCGAGGCCATTCGAGCCGTCGGATTGAAACCCACGGGCGACCTGTCCAACCTTTCGCCAGGCAAGACCGTGCGTGTTGGGCCAGCGGCAAAGGAAGCCATCGGCGGAGCCTGGTGGAAAACCGGCGGTCAGTCCTAAGGCTAGCGCGGACTGAGGAGGCCCCAGCCATGCCGGCAACGGCGGGCCGGACCAGGTGTCGACCGGCGGATCTCCGGCGGAAGCGGCTGGTTCTAGCAGAAGGCATCGAGGCAGCGGTGGGTGACAAAACGGGTGACAATCGGGGTGACCAACGACGGACGTACACGGACGTTCACGGACGATGGCCGTGCAGGTCAGGCCGCGTCCCCCGACCTCGGAAGTGACTAGATTTGCCCTGATAACGAAGAGGTCCCAGGTTCAAGTCCTGGTGGGCCCACATTTCCCGGAAGGCCGGTTCGCAGTCGCGGACCGGCCTTCCGGCTATTTCAGCTGACTGCGCGGCGGGGTGCCCGCCAGAATCAGCCGCATGCAGACCCCCGCGCAGATCCGTGCGCAGCTGAGGCTCGCCGCGGCCACCATCCGTACTCCGTCTGGTCTGGCCGAAACCGAGGCATGGCTGGTGTCGGCGACTGCGCGCGAGATGCTGCGGATCGACTACTACGCCCGCCAGGCTCGTTATCCGGTACCGGTGCTGGGACGGGCTCACCGCTGGAAGCTGAAGCACGCCTCGCCGGTTGTCGCGGCGCTGGCCTCGATGCACCCGGACGGCCGTCTGCGGGAGCAGGCGGTTCGCGTGTTGTGCACTTCGGCTGGGGCGGTGAGCGACCGCGCGTTGGCGGTCCGGGTTTCCGACCATGTCGAGGTGGTCCGCGAGCTGGCCGAACAAGAGGTGCTGCGGCGTACGACGTTGACGCAGGCGGGGCAGATCGTGCCGGTGCTGCGGCGGATTGCGCACCGCGGACGAGGTTTGCAGGCGTTTGAGCGTTATCTCGATGCGCTGGTCGCCGCGCAGGGCGAGGAGTCGGTGTGGGCGTACTTGCGGAGTTCCGAGGACTTTGAGGTACGGCGGACTGCGTTCCGGCACAGCTTCGAGGACGGCTTGCTTGGCTTGTCGGATGCAGTTCGGTTGCTGCCTCGGGAACGGGACCAGGTCGTCCGGCGGAAGTTGATCCAGGTGATCGCGGAGTCGGGGACGCCAGAGGTCATCGCCGAGTCGTTGCTTCGCGGACGGTCCGCGGAGGGCCGGGTGCTGGGCTTGGTGAAGCTGACCGCGGCGCAGCTCGATCCTGGTGTCGTGGAAGGACTTCTGGTCGACCGGTCGGTGCTGGCGCGGATGTGGGCTCGGATCCGCTGGCAGGAAATGGGCCGGGATCCGGTGGAGGTTTATGCCGCGGTCGCACGTTCCGCTGCCCGGCCGGCGGTGCGAGCCCGCGCGTACGCCGGGCTCGCGGAGGCGGGAGGTGAGCTTGCCCGGACGGAGATCCTCGAGCTCGCGCAGAGCACGGATGTGGTCTTGAAGAAGGCCGGGTTGTCGTTGCTCCGCGGCAAGGCGGTCGCTTCGGACGTGTCTTGGCTGCTGCGGGAAATGACCGGCGAGGATTCGCGCGTGGCGCGGTTGGCGGGTGACGTGCTCAGCAGCAGTCCGCGCCTGTGGTCGTTGGCGGATTTGGCCGTGCTGAAGGATTCCGCGGATCCGGTTGTCCGGCGTCGGGGATGGTGGCTGCACCGGAGCCTCGGCGGATGGGAGGCGGTGATCGCCGACTTGGAGTGCGGCGAATTTCGAGACCGGCTGGCGGTGCCGAGGTATTTCCAGCCGACTGCCGCGCAGCGGCGCCGGATCGCCGACCTTCTCGGCACGCTTTCCCTTGGCAGCAGGGAGGTTTCGGAGATCGAGTTCGCGATCGGGCTCCCGGCATGATGCGCGAGGAATTAGTTGGCCGTGCCGATTCCCTTGGCGTGGCGGGGAAATCCGTTGGTCGTCCGGCATGCGCTGGTGCCGGGGAACTGACTGCCGAGGACGGTCGGCCGCTTCCTCCGTGCTTGCATAACGCGGACGTGGGCAAGGCGCGGGAACTCGGTGGGAGCCGGAAGTCTTGGCGCTCGATGCCGTCCCGCCGTTGCTCGGGTCGCATCCATGCCGACCTTGGGCCAGAGCAGGTGCTGAAGCAGGACGGCCGGTCGGATCTCGGCGGAGTGCGTCGCGGCGTTCTCCGCTGGGGACGAAGTGACTCCCGAACCGCGGTGTCGGGCTGGGTCGTGGAACCGGCTGGGCCCGTGGCATGAGGTGACGTACGGGCTGGAGAACGGTCACCCTGACCTAGTCGGATCGGGTCTCGCCGGGGTCCGCGCCCGGCTGACGGAGACGAGTCAGCCCTGCCGGGAAGAG
Organism: Amycolatopsis orientalis DSM 43388; assembly: GCF_000411975.1. GTDB lineage: Bacteria > Actinomycetota > Actinomycetes > Mycobacteriales > Pseudonocardiaceae > Amycolatopsis > Amycolatopsis orientalis_D. Next base: position 70,204 of record NZ_ASXG01000155.1, on the reverse strand, counting down.
AAGGACCGGCAGGGCTGAGCGTTGCGTGGCCGCGAGAGCCGTCGGTTTCAACGGACCGGGCACTCCGGATATTCCCGGGGTGTTCCACGTGGAACGAGCGAGACGGAACCGCTGGACGGGACGCGCGGCGGGTCCGGTAGCATCGTGGGGTAGCGCAAGCACTGAGAAGGGGGCTTCAGGTGAAGAAGCTGTTGGCACTCGCGGTCGTCGCGGGCGGCGTCCTGTTCGTCGTCAAGCGCAACAAGGCGGCCAAGGCCGAAGCTGACCTGTGGCGGGAAGCCACCACGCCTGCTGCCCCGTCGGCGAACGGCAGCGCGCCGGCCAAGGCCGCGGACGCCTCGCGCAACTGACGTCATGCCTCGCGGACTCCGGTCCGCACCGGGCCTGTAGCTCAATTGGTAGAGCACCGCCTTTGCAAGGCGGGGGTCAGGGGTTCGATTCCCCTCAGGTCCACTCGCACTCCCCGTTCGGCTCCTGCCGAGCGGGGATTCGTGCGTTAGGGGATCTGCTTGCGCCGGGCGATGATCTTGGCTTCGCCGAACACCTGGTTGAGCGCGGGCGCCTGGTAGTTCCCGCGATTGGTGTAGGACGCGCCGGCCAAGTTTTCGTATGTTCAATCCGTCCTGTTTGCGGCGAGACAGCCCAAAATTCGCTTGGACACCATCAAGCCCCCTGCCCTCGTGATAGTTGGAGTGGCGAGGATGCTGGCTTGACTTCAACTTCTCTTGAAGTTCCATCCTTCCTGAGTCAGTACAGATCGCGGAGGGATTTTCATGACTGTCAACCGGCCGGATTTCGCGCGTACGGACGTCGGTGCGGTGCTCATCGCCGACACGACCGTCGAGGCGACGGAAGTGTTTGCGCGGCTGGAAAAAGAGTCCTGGCCTGCCGGGCTGATTTCCTTCCATGCCTTGGCCGGCACCGAGGGCGAAGCGTCGCTGGTCTACACCCAGTGGGCGGAAGGGGCAGTCGATCCTGGACTTGTGCGGCGCGTTACTGATGCTGATCCGGTGGAATATCGGTTGTATCGCAGCGGAAATCGCGAGAGCACAACGGTTCCGGGCTGCATTGTCGTGGTGAGTGTCGAGTTCGATGGGGCCGACGCGCAGCGGCAGCGGCGGTGGGTGGACACAGTGTTCGATGCGTTGGCCAGTGAAGAAAAGCCCGCGCCGGGTGGACTCTCCGGGCACTTTCACGTCAGCACCGACGGGATGCGAGTGCTCAACTATGCGGAGTGGACGGACGAACAGTCCCATCGCGACGCGTTGGCACGGTCCGGCCGCGGGACGGTCGGGGTCTCAGACGAGTGGCGGAAGGTGCAGGAGTTCCCGGGAGTGCGCGGCAGCGGGTTCCGGCGGTATCGGATGCTGCGCAGTCTTTCGCTGGGGCGGTCGGCTTGACCGGCTCAGGCGTTTTGCGGAACGAAGGTGGGGGCGGGCAGCGCGCCGAGTTGGATGCGGGCGCCGAGTTCGTCTCGGACGCCCCAGTGCTCGGCGAGTAGTGGACCTTCGGTGCGGTAGATGTGCACCGTGGTCATCCGGTAGGGCTTGCCTTCAGTGCCCTGGCCGTGAATCGCGTCGACGCCGGTTCCGGTGGCGGTCGCGCGGATGACGACGCGGTCGTCGGTGTCGAAGATGTCGTCGATGGCGTATCTGATGTTGAGCACGTGGTGCACGAAGGTGAGGATCTGCCGGTAGCCGGCGGGGCCGGGCGGCAGGGGGAACGGCGACCCGTGGTCGACGAAGTCCTTCGTGACCAGGGTGTCCAGGATTGCCAGTTCTCCGGTGTTGATCGCGTCGAACACGGCGAGGGCGGCGGTGCGTGCGGGGTTGTCCATGGTTACCCTCCTTGAGGGAACTTGACTGGAAGTAAAATCCAGTGGAATTAGAATCTAGCTGATTGGGAGGGCCGTGGCAAGGCAATACCGTGCTCCGCAGCGAGAGGAGAAGGCGCGGGCCACCCGGGCGCATATCGTGCGGACGGCGCGCGAGCTCCTGCTCGGCGGCGGGGGCTACGCGGGAATGACGATCACCGGACTCGCCGAGGCAGCCGGGGTCAGCCCGCAGACGGTGTACAACTCCGTCGGCGGCAAGGCAGAGGTGATCAAGGCGGTCTACGACGTCATGCTCGCCGGAGACGAGGACCAGACACCGATGAGCGAGCGCCCCGAGTTTCGGGAGGTGACCGAAGCGGCTGACGTACCGTCCTACGCGGCCGCCTACGCCGCCTGGAGCCGGACCATCTACGACCGGGTCGGACCTCTGCTCGGAGTGCTGGTCGCACACGGTCCCGGCGGCGACCCGGTGCTGGAGGCCTTCGTGTCGACCATCGACTCCGAACGCAGGAAGGGCAACACCCACAGCCTGCGCGGCATCACTGAACGAGGGCAACTGGCGTCGCACGACTTCGACGAAGCAGTCGATGCGGTCTGGACGCTGACCGCGCCCGAGGTCTACGACCGGCTCGTCCAACGATGCGGGTGGAAGCCGACGGCCTACGAACGGTGGCTGGCCAACCAATTGCGCGCGGCGCTGTCCGGCTAGCGGTGTATTCCGGCGGAGCCAATGGCAAGGGCGTTGGAATGCGGCGGACCCATGTGACGGTGAGTTCGGAAAGCTGGGTCAATTCCTCGGCATCGCCATTGCCGGAGTGGGCGCGATTTGTGCCGCGTCGTGTCGCAGGGGGTGAGTCCACAGTGGAGTTTCGCCGTGCTGGATGGCCGGGTCTAGGCAGCCGACGAAGCCGAGGAACGTCAAGATCGTTCCGTATTTCTTCGGCCGCGTCTTTCGCTTGCCTACGGCGGGTGTGGACGAAATGGCTCGGCTGGCCCTTTCGTGCTGTGGGGATCAAGGCGAAGATGGGGTCCATGGTCGATTCGGTTCAGCCCGGCGGCAACATCCAGCGAAACTCCCCGTCGAGACTGTCGCGTGCGGCCCGGGCAAAGAACCGGGCCGCGTTTCTCGCGGACGCTGAGGGCAGCGGATTCATTCCCTCCGCCTCGGTGGAAGTACGGTTCGAGCGGGCAGATGCCCGTGTGGCGCAGAAACTCGCGATTGATGAAGGTGCCGAGGTCACGGTGCGGGATCGAGTCCTGCGCGCGGACGGGAGGGTTGTTCAGTTGTCGGTGTCACGTCTCCCGCGTGAGCTGACGCGCGGCACTGGCGTCGAGGAAGCTGACACTGGCCCCGGCGGGACCTACGCGCGGCTCGAAGAGGCTGGTCATCCGCCGGCATCGTTCGTCGAGCAGGTTGGCGCGCGGATGCCGACCGCGGCGGAAAGAGCACTCCTGCCCGCCGGAGCGCCTGTCCTGACGGTGACCAGAGTGGCCCTCAAAGAAGACGGTTCTCCCCTGGAGGTCAACGACATGGTCCTCGTCGCGGATCGCTATCAGCTCTCCTACGCCTGGCTCGCGGACTGAGTCACAGCACCGAAGACAACCCATCCCGCAGCATTCGATACGCCGCCTCCGCTCGCGCAACCGCATCTGGGTAGGTCTCGTCCGCGCTTCGGCCTTCACGGATCTCTCGTGCGTTGTGGAATCCCAGGATCCGTTGCGTGCCAAAGATCTGCGCCGCCACCAAGCGGGCGGTGAAGTCGTCCGGGATTCCGCACGACGCCTGCAGCTCATCCACCAGTTCCTGTTCCTTCGCCAGCAGGTACGTAGCCAGCCGAGCCAGCAGGGCCGGCGTTGAGTACAGCAGCGTGTGGCACGTGATCGCGTCCGGCGAGTCGTTCAGGCCGGTCAGGGGGTCGCGCTCGGCCAGGCGGTCCAGGAAAGCCTGCTCCAACGCGGACAGCGCCGAGACCCCCTCCGCTCGGGCGCGGACGATCTCCGCCGGGCCGTTTTCGTCCACGAACTGGTGGATGACCAGGTCTTCCTTCGTTGGAAAGTACGCGAACAGCGTCGGCTTCGATACCTCTGCTTCCGCCGCGATGTCGGCTACCGAGACCCCGTCGAAGCCGGATTCTCGGAACAGGCGGAGAGCCGCCGAGGCGATCGCTTCCCTCGTGCGGCGGCGTTTGCGCTCGCGCAGTCCTGACACGGGCGTCAGCCTAACCGCGACTCGAACCCGGATAAAAACTTGACTCAGTTGTATATTTAACCTAGTCAAGAAATAGGGGGAACGGCAGTGGAGCCAGAGATCCGGGCGGAGCGCGAGTATCTCCAGGCCTGTCACGCGGAACTGAACCGCATGCGCGCGGAGATCAAGACCGCGATCGAGACGGGGATGGGCGAGGGCGACGCGGTCGACGACAAGTACTTCAACCACGTCTTGAAGCAGTTTCGCATCGAGATCGCCGAGGAGCTAGCGGATATCGACGACGCGCCGCTCTTCTTCGGCCGCCTCGACTACCCGCCGGGCGAGGTGTACGAGGCTGCGCGCGGACCGCATACCCGGTCGCCCGAGCATGACCTGGTTTACCTGGGCCGGCGAGGAATTCGTGATGACGACGGGGAACCGCTGGTGATCGATTGGCGGGCACCGCTCGCCAGGGCGTTTTACGAAGCCGATCACGAGCATCCGATGGGGGTGCGCGTTCGGCGCCGGTACGGTTTCGATCAGTCGGGCGTGCTCAGCGCGTACGAGGACGAGCCGCTCGATCGGCCCGGTTCGTCGGCGAATCGGCTGCTCACCGCGGAGATCGAGCGGCCTCGGCAGGGGCCGATGCGCGACATCGTCGCCACGATTCAGCCGGACCAGATGCGGCTCGTGCGCGCGCCGGTCGAGCGGACGATCTGCATTCAGGGCGCACCGGGGACCGGCAAGACCGCGGTGGGGCTGCATCGGCTGGCGTACCTGCTCTACACCGAGCGGGTGCGGCTGCAGAAAGCCGGCGGGGTCGCGGTGATCGGGCCGAACCGGGCGTTTCTGGCCTACATCGCGGGCGTGCTTCCGGCGCTCGGCGAGGTGGCGGTTTCCCAAGCCACGATTGACGAATTGACCGGGGTGGGCCACTCGGTCGGATACGTCGACGATCCGCGGACGGCCCGGATCAAGGGCGACGTCCGGATGGCGGAGGTCGTCCGGCGGCAGCTGTGGGCGCGGATCCAGCCGGTCGACCGGACGCTCGAAGTGAAGTACCAGCATCGGACCTGGCGGCTTTATCCGGAGGAAATCGCCGAGGAACTCACCGAAATCCTCAGCCGCGGCGCGGACTACCGCGCCGGACGCGAATTGCTGGCCCAGCGGCTCGCGCATCGGATCCTGCGGGAGATGGAGCGGTCCGGCGGCACGAGCGCGACCCTGCCTCAGCTTCGCCGGAACGCCGCGATCACGAAGGCGGTCCGGGACATGTGGCCCGCCGTGGAACCCGCGCGGCTGATTTACGACCTGCTGACCGACAAAGCGTGTCTCGCGGAAGCGGCCGACGGAATCCTCACCGCCGAGGAACAGGAAGCGCTGTTCCGTCCGCGGCCGCGCAGTCGGAAGGCGATGACCTGGTCCACGCTCGATCTGGCGTTGCTGGACGAGGTCACCGCGTTGATCGAGCGGCCGGCCAAGCTCGGGCACGTCGTGGTGGACGAGGCGCAAGACCTCAGCCCGATGCATCTGCGGGCGATCGCGCGCAGATTGGCTGGTGCGTGCACGGTCCTCGGCGATGTCGCGCAGGCGACGAGTCCGTACGCGGTCCGCGATTGGGCCACCGTGCTGACCCACTTGGACCGCACAAACGGGCGGATCGAAGAACTCACGCACGGCTACCGAGTGCCGGCGGACGTGCTCGACTTCGCGGCTCGGCTGCTTCCGCACATCGCCCCGGACCTGCGCAGCCCCACGTCGTTCCGGCACTCCGCGGACGCGTTGCACCTGACCGAAACGGACGAGACGATCACCGCCGCGGTCGAGGCTTGTGCGAAGGCGTTAAAGCAGGAAGGGTCGATCGGGCTGCTGGCCGCGGACGCGGATGTCCCCGAATTGAGCCGGGCGCTTACCGCGAGCGGGTTGGACCACACAGTCTTGGACAGCGAGGGGACTGCTCGGATCACGGTGGCACCGGTGAGTTTGGCCAAGGGCCTGGAGTACGACACTGTGCTGGTGGTCGAACCGGCGCGCATCGTGGCGGCGGAAGAGCGTGGGCTGCAACGGTTGTACGTCGCGCTCACCCGAGCGGTCAGCACGCTGCACGTGCTCCACGCCGAGCCGTTGCCGAAGCCGTTGCAGGCTCAGACCGCGGCGGTTTGACGGCGCGTCGCGTAGCACTGCCAGCCGAGAAAGCCCAGCGCCAGCAGCAAATAGCTGTTGCCGATCAGGTGCTCGACCGGGCTCCAGGACAGTTCCAGGTACCCGTTTTTCGGCAGCCAGGAATGCGGGGCGATGACGAAAATCGCTGCCACGGCGGTCAATCCGGCGACCGCGAGCCGGGTGTGCGCACGAGCGGCGAACAGCACGAGTGCGGGCACGATCCACACCCAGTGGTGCGACCACGAAATCGGCGAACACACCAGGATCGCCGCGGTGTTGAGCAGAAACGCCATCGGCGGGTCGGCACGCAGCATCGCCGGAATGGTCAGCGCGAGGGCGGCCAGGGTCAGGACCGCGACCAGAATCAGCGTCGGAGTGTCCGGAAGCCCGAAGCGGTGCACCGCGCCCTGAATGGTCTGGTTGGTCGCGAAAATCGATCCGCTCATGCCGGACGCCCCGGTCAATCCGCCGCCGAACCAGTACTTCATGGACGCTTCCGGGGCGATCAGGAACCCGGCCACGCCGGCGAGCACGAAGGTGACCACTGTGGTCACGGCCGCGCGGAAGTCCTTTTTGAGCAGGAAGAACAGCAGGAATCCGGCCGGGGTGATCTTCATGGCGGCGGCCAGGCCCAGCAGGACGCCGCGCGGCAGCCGGGTGCGCGGGCCGAGGCAGTCGACGACCACCAGCGCCATCAGCAGCAGGTTGATCTGTCCGAACCACAACGTTTCGCGGACCGGTTCGAGAGTCAGCGAGCCAGCCCCGATCACCAGCGCGGCCAACACCGCGGTCCGCCGCTGGACGTGCGGCCGGACCACGACGTAGACCGTCCCGCACAGGGCTGCCAGCGAAACGGCGAGCATCAGCATCGCGCCCAGCGGCAGCGGTATCGCGGCGAACACCAGGAACACGACGGCCGCGAACGGCGGGTAGATGAACGGCAGGATCAGCCCGGCGCGGGTCGGCGGGAGCGGGCCGTAGACGTCCTCGCCCTGGGCCAGCGCCCGCGCGCCGGACCGGTAGATCTCCAGGTCGAGCGGCCACATCGTGCAGACGAGCCACAGCATCACCGCTGCCGCCGCCACCGCGGCGAGGACCAGCGCGAACACCGCCGACCGGCGGGTGCCGACGTCGTCTAGCCACCGGCGCAGCGAAACAGCGGGGGGCCGGAGGGAAGTCACCCCGCGATCATGCCGGTGCGATCACCCGTTCGCGCGGCGGGGGCGAGCCCAGGCGACTTCGTCGACCGCGAGCCACGGTGCGTTCGCGGCGGCGGAGGGGGTGACTCCGGCGAAGGCCTTGACCTCGTGGTGCAGGTGCGACTGGTCGACATATCCGCTCTCCGCGGCCACCGACGCGGGGCTCTCTCCGGCGGCCAGCCGGTGCACCGCATGGTCGAACCGGACCAGTCGCGCGGCGCGTTTCGGACTGAGCCCGAGCTGGCCGCGGAACCGGGACCACAGGCGTTTGCGGCTCCAGCCGGTCTCGTCGGCCAGCTGGTCGATCCGTACCTGACCGCGGTGCGCGTCCACCCGCTGCCAGGCGAAGGCGACCTCTGCATCCACCGTGCGGCCCGCCTCGAACCGCTTGCCCAACGCGGCTTCTACCAGGGAGAACCGGTCATTCCAGGAGTTGAGCGCGCGCAGCCGGTCCGGCAGGTCGGTAGGCCAGACGTCCTCCAAAGACACGACCTGACCGCTCAGCTCCGTCCCGAGTACCGCGTGCGCGACCGTGGGGGACAGCCGGATTTGCACGCATTCGATGCCCTGTCCCCGCACGCGCATCCCCTGCGGGGCGAGCCCGGCGACCACGCTGCCGCGCGCCACGTCGTTGACCAGCAACCGTTCGCGCAGATTGAGGAACAGCGTGACCGCCGGGTACGGGACCACCGTCAGGTCGACCAGGTCGACGGTGTCGCCGACGAATCCAGCCATCCGCACGCCGGGCAGCCGGCTCGGCCGGGTCGGCACGGCGATGCCCCATACCTTCGCGCCGTCGCGAGCCCATTCGGCAGGTCGCATGCCGCCAGCGTAGCCAAATCCGGCCGCGCGACATTTCTCCAAGACCGGACCCCACGGCCTTGACCAGGCTGAACGAGTACCGGAAAGGGGAGCCGTGATGATCAATTCCGCCGTAGAACTCGCCGCCGCTATCCGCGCGAAGGAGGTGAGCCCGGTCGAGGTCGCCGACTTCTGCCTCGACCGCATCGCCGAGCTGGATCCGAAGTTCAACGCCTTCTGCTTCCGCGCCGACGACGAGGTCCGCTCCGCCGCGAAAGCCGCCGCGGACGCCGTGGTGCGGTCCGCGCCGGAGGAGCTGCCGCCGTTCCACGGGGTTCCGCTGCCGATCAAGGACCTCAGGCACGTCCAAGGCTGGCCGACCACGTACGGCTCGTTGGCCACCGACCGCGCTCCGCAGCCGAAGTCGGACCCGATCGTGCGGCGGTTCACCGACGCGGGTTTCCTTCCGCTCGGCAAGACCACGACGTCGGAGTTCGGCGCGGTGCCGTTCACCGAAAGCGAGGCGCGGGGCATCTCGCGCAACCCGTGGGACCCGGATCGCACGCCGGGCGGTTCGTCCAGCGGCGCGGGGATCGCCGTCAGCGCCGGAATGGCCCCGATCGCGCACGCGGAGGACGGCGGCGGATCGATCCGCATCCCGGCGTCGTGCACCGGCCTGGTCGGGCTGAAGCCGACCCGAGGCCTGGTCACGAACGCCGTCGTGGAGGTCGAGGGCTTCGCGACCAGCGGCGTCGTCAGCCGGACGCTGGCCGACACCGCCGCTGCGCTGGACGTGCTCGCGAAGCACGACCCGGGCGCGTGGTGGTCACCGCCGACGCCGGCGCGGTCGCTCGCCGAAGCGCTCGACGCGGAAAGGCCGCTTGGCCTGCGGATCGGCGTCCTGACGACGTCGCTGATCGGGGGCATCTCCGTCGACCCGGCATGCCTGACCGCGGTCGACAAAACTCTCCGCGCGCTCGAAGAAGCCGGCCACCAGATTGTCGACAAACCGCTTCCGCTGCCGACGTCGGAGGAGCTGATCTCGACGTTCATGAAGGTCTGGAACGTCGCCAGCGCGGGGATCCCGCTGGTCGACCCGGACCGCGTCGAACCGCACAACCGGGCTCAGCGCGAAGCCGCGAAGTCGGTCGATTCCTGGACTTACGCGGAGAGTGTGCACCAGACCCAGCTGCTGTCCCGCCGCATCGTCGAAGCCTTCACCGACAGCTTCGACCTGCTGGTCACGCCGACCATGGCGGGTCTCCCGCCGAAGATCGGCGCGTGGCGAGCCAGCGGCAACCCGGTGGTGGCCGCGTATCCGATGGGCGTCTTCACGTCGCTGTTCAACGTGACCGGCCAGCCGGCGATCTCGCTCCCGCTGCACCACGACGAGGCCAGCGGCCTGCCGGTCGGCGTCCAGCTGGTTGCCGCGCCCTGGCAGGAGGACCTGCTGCTGCAGGTCTCCCGCACGCTGGAGCAGGCGCTTCCCTGGGCCGACCGGCGGCCGCTCGGCTAACCGACGTAGGCGGCCAGGTGCTTCCCGGTCAGTGTCCGCTTCTTCTTCACCAGCTCGGCGGGCGTTCCCTCGAAGACCACTTGGCCGCCGTCGTGCCCGGCACCGGGGCCGAGGTCGATGATCCAGTCGGCATGCGCCATCACGGCCTGATGGTGCTCGATGACGATCACCGACTTGCCCGAGTCGACCAGGTGGTCCAGCAGCCCGAGCAGCTGTTCCACGTCGGCGAGGTGCAGGCCGGTGGTCGGCTCGTCAAGGATGTACACGCCGCCGTTCGAACCCATGTGCGTGGCCAGCTTCAGCCGTTGCCGCTCGCCGCCGGACAGCGTGGTCAGCGGCTGGCCGAGGGTCAGGTAGCCGAGCCCGACCTGCTCCATCCGCTCGAGAATCCGATGCGCGGCAGGGGTTTTCGCGTCGCCCTCGGCGAAGAAGGCGGTGGCCTGCGCGACCGACATCGCCAGCACCTCGCTGATGTCGCGACCGCCGAAGCGGTACTCCAGCACCGAGGCGTCGAACCGCTTGCCCTCGCAGACCTCGCAGGTCGTGGCGACCCCGGCCATCATCCCGAGGTCGGTGTAGATGACGCCGTTGCCGTTGCAGTTCGGGCACGCGCCTTCGGAGTTGGCGCTGAACAGCGCGGGCTTGACGTTGTTGGCCTTGGCGAACGCCTTGCGGATCGGTTCGAGCAGCCCGGTGTAGGTCGCCGGGTTGCTCCGCCGCGAACCGCGGATCGGGGCCTGGTCCACCGACACGACATCGTCGGACTCCCGGATCGACCCGTGGATCAGCGAACTCTTGCCGGATCCGGCGACCCCGGTGATCACGCACAGCACGCCGAGCGGGAGGTCGACGTCCACGTCCTGCAGGTTGTGCGTGTTCGCGCCGCGGATTTCCAGCACGCCGGTGCGCTCCCGCACGGACGGTTTGAGCGCCGCGCGGTCGTCCAAATGCTTGCCGGTCAACGTGTTGCTCGCCCGCAGACCGTCCACAGTGCCCTCGAAACACACCGTGCCGCCGTTCGTGCCGGCACCCGGACCGAGGTCGACCACGTGGTCGGCGATCGCGATCGCCTCCGGCTTGTGCTCCACCACGAGGACGGTGTTTCCCTTGTCCCGCAACCGGAGCAGCAGGTCGTTCATCCGCTGGATGTCGTGCGGGTGCAGGCCGATGGTGGGCTCGTCGAAGACATACGTGACGTCGGTGAGCGACGAGCCGAGGTGCCGGACCATCTTCACCCGCTGCGCCTCGCCGCCGGAGAGCGTGCCCGCCGGCCGGTCGAGCGACAGGTAACCGAGCCCGATCTCCACGAACGACTCGAGCGTCTCGTGCAGCGATTTCAGCAGCGGCGCGACCGACGGGTCAGACAGTTTCCCGACCCATTCCGCGAGGTCGCTGATCTGCATCGCGCACACGTCGGCGATGCTCATCCCGTCGATCTTGGACGAACGCGCCAGCTCGCTCAGCCGCGTCCCGTCGCACTCCGGGCACGTCGCGAAGGTGACCGCCCGGTCCACGAACGCGCGGATGTGCGGCTGCATCGCCTCGACGTCCTTGGACAGATACGACTTCTGGATCCTCAGCACCAGACCCTCGTAGGTCATGTTGATGCCTTCGATCTTCATCCGCGTCGGTTCCTTGTACAGGAAATCCTGCAGCTCGCGCTTCGTGTATTTGCGGATCGGCTTGTCCGGATCGACCAGCCCGGAGCCGGTGTAGAGCCGGTAGTTCCAGCCGCCCGGGGTGTACCCGGGGATGGTCAGCGCGCCCTCGGAGAGCGACTTCGAATCGTCGTACAACTGGGAAAGGTCGATGTCGTTGATCGAACCGCGGCCCTCGCAGCGCGGGCACATGCCACCGGTGACGCTGAAGCTGCGCCGCTCCTTGACCTGCTTCCCGGCGCGTTGCACGGTGACCGCGCCCGCGCCGCTGATCGAGGCGACGTTGAACGAGAACGCCTGCGACGACCCGATGTGCGGCGTGCCGAGCCGGCTGAACAGGATCCGCAGCATCGCGTTGGCGTCGGTGGCGGTGCCGACCGTCGAACGCGGATCGGCCCCCATCCGCTGCTGGTCGACGATGATCGCGGTGGTCAGCCCATCGAGCACGTCGACCTCGGGCCGGGCCAGCGTCGGCATGAAACCCTGTACGAAACTGCTGTAGGTCTCGTTGATCAGCCGCTGCGATTCGGCCGCGATCGTGCTGAACACCAGCGAGCTTTTGCCCGAGCCGGACACCCCGGTGAACACCGTCAGCCGGCGCTTCGGGAGTTCGACGCTGACGTCCTTGAGGTTGTTCACGCGGGCGCCCTGCACGCGGATCAGGTCGTGGCTGTCCGCGGCGTGCGTCGGCGCGGGCTTCCCCTTGGCCTTGGTCATCGTCTCTCCCTGTTTCTTCCCCAGAGGTCCGGCTCGGACTTCTTCAGCTCGCTTGCTGGATCCGGATCAGGTTTCCGGCCGGGTCGCGGAAGGAGCAGTCGCGGACGCCGTACGGCTGGTCGGTGGGCTCCTGTACGACCTCGGCGTCGCTGGCCTGCAGCCGGTTGAAGGTCGCGTCGACGTCCTTGGTGGCCAGGTTCAGCGCGGCGTAAGTGCCCTTGGCCATCATTTCGGTGATCATCCGGCGTTCGTCGTCGGTAATGCCGGGGAACGCGGCGACCGGCTGCAGCACGAGCGAGGTGTCCGGCTGTCCGGGCGGCCCGACGGTAATCCAGGCCATGTCGCCGTACTTGACGTTGTTGCGCACCTCCCAGCCGAGGACGTCGCGGTAGAAGGCCAGCGTCGCTTCCGGATCGGTGTGCGGGAGGAAGCTCGCGTGAATGGTCAGGTCCATGCCGATCACACTAAGTTCGCGCCGAACGGGATGCTTCTCGATTCCTGATCGGTCGGGTGACCTGTTTCGCGACGCACGGCGCCATGCCCTCGGTCGCCCCGGTCTCCTCCTGGCGGTAAACGCTCGGCGGCTTCCCGACCAGCTCGGTGAAGCGCGTGCTGAACGTGCCCAGCGACGAGAACCCGACCTCGAAACAGACCTCGGTGACGCTCAGGTCGCCCCGGCGCAGCAACGCCATCGCGCGCTCGATGCGCCGAGTCATCAAATACGAATACGGCGACTCTCCGTAAGCGGCGCGGAACTGGCGGCTCAGGTGTCCGGCGGACACGTTGATGCTCCGCGCGAGCGCCTCGACGTCCAGGGGACGGGCGTACTCGCGGTCGATCCGGTCGCGCACCCGGCGCAACCGTGCGAGATCGGCCAATCGCTGCGCGTCGTCCGGCTTGCTGGTCACTTCCGAATCGTGCCACGGCGATGCCCGAAGCCCCAGTAATCCGCTCGTTCGGGCTGATGGCCGATTCGTTCAAGACCGCCGCGCCGCATTCGTGCGACGGTGCCCGGGTGACTGTGAAATTGGAGGCCGTCGCCCCGTTCCTCGCCGGGCACGGCAGGGTGCTGGACCAGCGGCGGTTCGAACTTCGGCACGGAAACGGGCGCGCGGAGGAGGTGCTCGCGGCGGTCGCGGCCTACCGGAATCCGGACGGCGGCTACGGCTGGGGCCTGGAACCGGACCTGCGTGCGCCGGAAAGCCAGCCGGGCGGCGCGCTGCACGCGTTCGAGGTGTTCGCCGACGTGGCTCCGGTGACTACGCCGCACGCGGTGCGGCTGTGCGACTGGCTGGAGTCGGTGTCGTTTCCCGACGGAGGGCTGCCGTTCGCGTTCCCGGTCGCCGACCCGACGGCCTGTGCTCCCTTTTGGACCGGAGCCGACCCGACGGTGTTCTCCTTGCAGGGCACCGCGTTCGTGACGTCGGCGGCGTGGCGGGTCGCCGGACACGACCCGGCGGTCGCGGCGCATCCGTGGCTCACCCGGGCGACCGAGACCTGCCTGCGGGCGATCCGGGACCTCGAGGAGATGCCGCACGCCATCGAGCTGAGCTTCGCGATCCACCTGCTCGATGCCGCCTACGACCGGTATCCGGAAGCCGATGACCTCCTGACGAAACTGGGGAAGTTCCTGCCGGAGAGCGGAATCGTCCCGGTGCGGGGCGGCTCCGAGGGCGAGGCGCTGCGACCGCTCGACTTCAGCCCGGTGCCCGGCCCGTCCCGGCGGCTGTTCACCGCGGAAGCGGTCGAAGCGGACCTGACCCGGCTGGAACAGGGCCAGCAGCCCGACGGCGGCTGGACGGTCGACTTCGCCAGCTTCTCCCCGGCGGCCGCACTGGAATGGCGGGGCTACGCCACGGTCGGCGCGATTTCCAAGCTGCTGGCCAACTCCCGGCTCTAGGGCCAGAGGCGTTCGCGGACCCAGCCCGCGGGTTCGCGGCGGTAGCGGACCCGGAGGTGCTTCCGGTCGTGCGAGGCCTGCCAGAATTCGACCGATTCCGGCTGGATCAGGTAGCGCGTCCACGTTTCCGGTGCCACGTCCGGGTTTTCCGCTACCCAATCCGCGGCGGCCGCGGCGGCTTCGGCGAGCTTCGCCGGATCGGACAGCACCTCCGACTGATGCCCGACGTACGCCTCGGCCCGCGACGCCGGCGGGCGGTCCAGGAAGTCGGCGGCGGACACCTCGGGCGCGGCCGGGACCACCAGGCCGCGCACGCGCACCTGCCGTCCGCGCCCGGGCCAGAAGAAGGTCAACGCCGCGCGCGGGTTCGCCGCCAGCTGCTGGCCCTTCGGGCTTTCCAAACTGGTCGCGACGGCCCAGCCGTCCTCGTCGACGTTCTTCAGGATCACCACGCGCGCGTCCGGCGCCCCGTCGGCGTCCACTGTGGACAGAGTGACGGCGTGCGGGGCCAGCACGTGCTCGCCCGCTTCGGTCAGCCAGTCGAGGAACAGCTCCTCGGGCGTTTCCGGGACGTGGTCCGGGTCGAATTCGGGGAGCTGTTCCGGGAAGGACTGCCAGCCGCGCAACGAAACCATGTCACCGACCGTACGGCGGTTGTCCCGGCGGCGGGTAGTGCGGCGGCCGCGGCCCGGCCGGACCGGCGGCGGGCGGCGGCCCGGTCTGCGGCATCGGCCCGGACGGAATCTGCCCGGGGAACCCGCCAGGACCCGGCCGCGGGGGCTGCCCGTAGCCGGGCTGTTGCTGCTGTTGCCATTGGAGCTGCTGGAAAGCCTCGCCCGGCTGCGGGAAACAGAACGTCAGCTTCGCGTTGATCGCGCCGTGCATCGCCGCGCCCCAGAGCTTCCCGCCGGTGAACGCGTAGGTCACGCCCGCGTACGGATCCACCGCGACCATCCGGGTTTCGCCGCCGAACTGGTTGCTCGTCTTCGCGCTCGCCAGCTGCGCGGCGTCCGGGTGCACGCGTCCGACCAGCCCGCAGATCACCACCGACGCGGCGGTCCAGCCGATCGTGCCCTGCACGTTGGCGCGGGCGTGCTGGGTGGCCAGGCCGGTGAACTGCTGCAGCGTCGCCGCGTTGATCTCCGGGTAGGCCCCGGCGACCACGCAGTAGTTCATCGTCGAGAGCATGATCGACTCGGCGAACAGGCCGACCGCGGAGGTCACCGGTCCGATCTGGACGGTGTTGAGCCTGCCGCCGCTGCGCACCACGCGTTCGGCGACCACCTGCAGGTACTGCTCGGGCGTGAGCACGTCCGCGACCTCCCCGGGGCTGAGCGGAATCGCTGCCATCGTCGCACGCGCCGCCTTCGCGGGGACTTGACCGGGCATGGTTGACTGTGCCCGCCATGCGCCGACTTCTCGTTCTCGCCCCAGCCCTGGTCCTGCTCGCCGGTTGCACTCCGTCGAGCCCGGCGAAGGAGACTCCGTCTTCGGCGCCGGCGAGTTCCGCGCCGACGTCGGCGGCGCTGCCGCCCGATCCGCAGCCCGTCCGTACCGCGGAGTGCCCGTACCTGTCGAACGAGACGGTGCAGGACGCGAACGGACAGCACGTCACCACGGTGCGGGTGTCTGCCGACCAGCCGCATCCGACCTGCTTTTTCTACCGCCCGGACGGCAGCATCCAGCTGACCGTGCGGGTGTACGTGGGCAACAGCGACGTGGCAACCGCGCTGGTCAACAAGGCGGCGCCGGTCGACACGTCGAACCCGGCTTCGGAGCCCGCGGGGTGGAAGGGCGGCTACCAGCCGGCCGGCGACGGGGTGGTCTACGCCGTCGCCAAGGGGGACGCCGCCGTCATCGTGACGAGCAACCAGAAGCAGAGCATCAAAGCACGCACAGTGGCGAAAAAGGCTATCGCTGCCCTGAAGCTCTGAGTAACGGGCTCCGCACGGGTGAGTGAAGTTGATCTTGTATTACTCTAAGCAGCACGCGCGGTCCCCCCAACACTCGCGCGGCGGGTGCCCGTCCGGCACCGAATACTTTGGTTACCCCTTTTCGACGACAAGGACAGATTCGTGGCTGACACCCTCAAGGAAATCCTGCTTGACTCGAGCCGTCGCCCCACCGTGGTCGCCGACTTCGCGGAGCTCGTGGACGCCGAGGTCGCCGACAAGGGCGGGGTCTCCGGCGCGGTCGTGAAGACCGGCTTCGCCGCGGTCAAGAAGATCAAGCCGGGCATCATCCCGTCCGCGATCGACAGCCTGCTGGACGACTTCTCGAACGCGCTCGAGCCGTTCTACGGCGACTACCGCGCCCAGGGCGGCAACGACTTCGGCGCCTACCTGAGCAGCCACGCGGACAAGGCTTCGGACGCGCTGCTCGGGGTCACCGACGCCCGCGCCGAGCGCAGCAGCCGCGACAGCATCAAGAAGGTCTACTCGAAGCTGCGCCCGAACGGCAAGAAGAACGTCGAGGAGGCGCTGCCGCGTCTCGGCCAGCTGATCGACAAGCACGCCGCCACGGCCTGAACCGGCTAGGTTCCCTGGCTCCCGATCGCCCCGATTCCACCTGGGGCAATCGGCCGCACCGGTCACGGAACCGCGTTGAGCGACCTGCGAAAAAGGGCCCCGGGACGCACTTCCCGGGGCCCTTTTCGCGCGTTCAGTTCTTCTTCTCGGCGGCCGACGGGCTCGGCGCCTTGCCGTTCGTCTTCGGCTCGCCCGGCTTGGCGTCGCTCGCGTCCTTGGCCTCCGCGGCCGGCTTGGCGGGCGGGGCGGGCGGGGTGGCCTTCGGCGGGGCCGGGGCGACCGGCGGCTCCTGCTGCCGCGACTTCAGCGCGACGGCGGTGCCGACCGCGACCGCGCCGAGACCGAGCAGCCACGGCCAGCGGCGGCGCTTGCGGGCGCCCTTGGCGGCGCTCTTCGCCTCCTCCAGCGCGGCGCGGAACTCCTTCTTCGCCGCCTTGAAGTCCTTCTTGCCGCGCCGCTTCGACTCGCCGGCCGCCGCGGCGGCCTTGATCGCGGCCTTCTTGGCCTTGCGGCCCGGCTTCTTCATCTCGGCGATGCGGGCGAGCGCTTCCTTGCGCGCCGCGGCGGAGCTCTTCTTCAGCTCCTTGCGGGTCAGCTCCGTCTTCTTCGCCAGCTTGCGCTGGGCCCGGCGGCTCCGCTTCCCCAGCTCCTCCGCGCCGGCCTCGGCGGCCTTCGCGCCCGCCTTGCCCGCCTCGACGACCAGCTTCCGCAGGTCCGTCGAGCCGGACTTGACCGACTCGCCGACCGATTCCACGGCCCGGGTCATGGTCTTCACCTCATCAATCGTTGTGAAACAGATCTGTTGCTTGACATCTATCCTGCCCTTTTTCCGCCCGCACCGCTGCGGCTTCCCGTTCCGGGCGTCCGGGAAACCTCGGGAAAGGGCCTTCTTCCTGGGGTGTTGCCCGGCGCGACGGGCCGGGACGGCCCCCTGAACCCCCCATTTGTGCGAAGGGGTGGCACGATGGCGGCGTGACTGAAAGCGCCCGCAAGGCCACCCTGCACACCAACCAGGGTGACATCCACGTGAACCTGCTGCCCGACCACGCGCCGAAGACCGTGGCGAACTTCGTGGGGCTGGCCACCGGCTCCAAGGAGTACACCCAGCCGAACGCGAAGGGCGGCACCTCCGGTCCGTTCTACGACGGCTCGATCTTCCACCGGGTCATCGACGGCTTCATGATCCAGGGCGGTGACCCGACGGGCACCGGCCGCGGCGGCCCCGGCTACAAGTTCGGCGACGAGTTCCACCCGGAGCTGCAGTTCTCCAAGCCGTACCTGCTGGCCATGGCGAACGCCGGGCCGGGCACCAACGGCTCGCAGTTCTTCATCACCGTCGCGCCGACCTCGCACCTGAACTTCCGGCACACGATCTTCGGCGAGGTGGCGGACCAGGAGTCCCGCAACGTCGTCGACGCCATCGCGACGACCGCGACCGGACCGGCGGACCGCCCGCTGTCCGACGTGGTCATCGAGAAGATCACCGTCGAAGACTGACGCGCCGCGGGCAGGGCTGGGGTTTCGGTAGGTTGGAGGCATCGTGAGCCAACCGCCGAACCCGCCCGCGCCCTCCCTTCCCGGTTGCTGGTGGCATCCGAACCGCCCGACCGGTCTCAGCTGTGCCCGCTGCGGGCGTCCGGCCTGCCCGGACTGCCTGCGCGAAGCCCCGGTGGGGTTCCAGTGCACCGACTGCGTCCAGACCGGGACGCAGCAGCAGAAACAGCAGCAGCGGCAGTATCGCGACGCCGGAATGGGCTCCCGCACGATCGCCGGGGCCCGGTTTTCGCGTTCTTACGTCGTCACCGCGACGCTCATCGCGGTGAACGTGGCGGTCTTCCTGATCACCGTCGTCCAGGCGAAGAGCCTGTTCGACAACCAAGTAGCCCCCGTCGAGCAGGCGGGCGTTCTCTGGCCGTCAGCCACTCTCGGCGGTGGCGAGTGGTGGCGGATCTTCACCTCCGGCTTCCTGCACTACGGACCCATCCACATCGCGGCGAACGCGTTCTCGCTGTGGATGATGGGCCGTGCGCTGGAGCAGGTCTTCGGCAAGGTCCGGTATCTGGCGCTCTACTTCGCGTCGATGTTCGGCGCTTCCACGGCGGTGCTGCTCTTCCAGGACCTGAACGGCGCCACCGCAGGTGCGTCCGGAGCGATCTTCGGGCTGCTGGGCAGCTACGCGGTCATTGTGCTGAAGCTTCGGCTGAACCCCTCCGCGCTGCTCATCAACCTGGTGCTCAACGCCTACATCACCTTCGCAGTCCCCGGCATTTCGATCTGGGCGCACGCGGGCGGCCTCGTCACCGGGGCCCTGGTGACGGCTGCGATGCTCTACGCCCCCGCCCGGAATCTGGTCCGCTGGCAGGCGATCGGCACGGTCATCGTCGCGCTCGCGCTCGCCGGGCTGATCGGCTGGCGGGCCACCCAGATCCCGACGGTGTCGTGCGGTTTCCACCAATCTCAGGGCCAGGCCGAGTACGGCTGCGGGTCGTCACGTTCCAGTTGAGCGTGCCCGCAGCGCGGTGAGCACGTCCAACACGTCGCGCGGATCCTCGCCGAGGTCGGTCTGGCCGAAGATGAACAGCTGGTCGTCTCGCTCCAGTTCGAGCGTCACGCCCTCGCGCCCGAGACGCCGCGTGCTGCGCAGCCGGACCGCCGTGCCGGCCCAGGGGAGCCGGTGCGTGGCGGTGAGGGTGCGGGCCTGGAGGCCGTGCTCGTCCGCGGACAGGCGGGGCCGCACGAGCGTCCAATGGACCGCGAACGCGCCGACGGCCAGCGTCGCGAGGCCGGTGAGGAGCGCGCCCTTGCCGTCGCCGAAGAACGTGTCCAGGACCGTTCCGACCAGCAGCAACGTGGTCAGGCCCCACGCCACTACCACGAGGTTGCGGCGCGGGGCCCAGGAGGTCGGATGGTTATCCACAGGGGTTATCCACACTGGGGATGAGTCACACTGGTGTGATTCGAGGTCAATCGGCCGACCGGAGCAAAGCCGATCCGGCGGATGGTCAGCGCCACCGCATCGTCATCAGGAGGCCGGCGATCATCGCGGCGAATCCGATCGCGAAATTCCAGTTTCCGAGCTCGCTGAGGAACGAAACCTTGTCGCCGGCGATGTAGTTCACGACCAGCCAGATCAGCCCGAGGAGCATGAGGCCGAACATGACGATCTTGTAGAACAGGTTCGACGGTCCCGCGGCCTGGACTTTCACCGGGGTGCGGCGGTCGACCGGCGGGGTGTACGCGGTCTTCTTGCGGACCTTCGACTTCGGCATCGTTTCCTCGCGTGCTCTCGGGCATTCCTGGTGGCGGCATCCTGGACGAGGTCCCGCTGTCGGGGTGCGCAACCAGCGCCACGTGCACACGTTAACGTAAAGGACGGCTCCGCAGCACCGGGCGGGAGCGGTCGGGTTTCTCAGACTGTGACAATAGCGCCACCTGGAGTCCCGAGGAGGACTCCGGCCGGGCGCGGGAGGAGCTTGCGTGACGCCGCAAGATTGGCCGGGCGAGGACGACCGCCGCCCCGGCACCGGACCTGACCGCCCGGTCCGCCGCCAGCCGCCGCCGAGAAGGCAGTCCGGGGATACCCCGCCGCGGCGAAGAGTGGCCGGGGACCCGGGTCGCAGATCACCCGAACAGCGCACGCCGATCGACCGGGGCGGACCGCGCCGGGACGGCGGCGAAAACCGGCCGGTGCCGGGGCGGCCCCGCGAGGGGGACCCCCGCGGCGGTGATTTCGGCGGTCCGCGCGAGCCCCGCCGTACCGCGGAGTTCCGCGCCGAAGGGGGCCCGCAGCGACGTCCGGGCGAACCGCGGCCTACCGGGGAATTCCGCGCCCAGCCCGGAGATTCCGGACAGCCGCCCCGTCGCCAGCCGGAAGAAGGCCGGCAGATGCCTCGCCGGGTGGGCGCCGGGGCTCCGGATCCGTCCCGGCGGCGGATGACCGGACCGGAGTTCGCCGAGCAGCCGACCGAGGTGTTCTCCGCGGTCGCGGTCGCCGACAAGGACGACAAGAAGGCGAAAAAGACCCCGCCTCCGCTGGGCAAGGGCGGGCTGGCGATCCGCACCGCAGGCGAAATCTTCATCACGCTCGGCGTGATCGTGCTGCTGTTCATGGTGTACGAGGTGTGGGTCACCGACCTGTTCTCCGCCGAGAAACAGCACACCGCGAGCGACCAGCTCGACGGCGACTGGGCGAAGGACCGCACGCTGCACCCCGAACTGATCGACGGGAAGGCGTTCGCGCGCATCCACATCCCGTCGTTCGGCGCGGACTTCAACTTCACCATCCAGGAAGGCACCGGCGAGGATTCGCTGGCGGTCGGCCCCGGGCACTACAAGGGCACCGCGCTGCCGGGCGAACCGGGCAACTTCGGCATCGCCGGGCACCGCGTCGGCAAGGGCGCGCCGTTCAACGACCTGGACAACCTGAGTTCCTGCGACCAGATCGTGATCGAAACGCACACCGATTTCTTCATCTACCAGGTGCTGCCGTACGAGGACGAGATCAACGGCTGGAGCAGCGGCAAGGGCGCGCAGCCGGAGTGCAAGGGCGTGTCGACGCTGCGGAACTCGAGCATTCCGGGCGGCGGACCGTACGACGAGACGTTCGGCCGCAAGGTCGTCCAGCCGAGCCAGGGCGACGCGGTGAACCCGGTGCCGTACAAGCCGTCCGACATTCTGCCGAAGGCGCAGCAGGCCTCGCTGCTCACGCTCACCACGTGCCACCCGCAGTTCTCGGCGAAGGAGCGGCTGATCATCACCTCCGTGCTGACTCGCCAGGTGCCGAAGACGCAGGTGCCGGATTACACGACGTTGCTGAAGAAGATCGGAGTCGCGTCCTGATGTACGGCTGGCTCTGGCGGCATCTGCCCGGCCCGTTCGCGGTGAAGTTCGTGATCGCGCTCGTGCTGGTGCTGGGAATCGTGGCGTTGCTGATGTTCGTGGTGTTTCCGTGGCTGGACCCGTTGCTGTGGTTCAACAACGTGTCGGTGAACAACTGAGGTTCGGCGTCTTCCTGGTCTCGGGCCGGTTCCCGGGCCAGGACGACGCCGCCGTCCTGCGGCGCACCGTCCGCGCGGCCCGCGCGGCGGAGGCCGCCGGCTTCGACGACGTGTGGCTGGCCGAGCACCATTTCATGCCGTATGGGGTGTGCCCGTCGGCCATCACGCTCGCCGCGCACGTGCTCGGGCAGACGTCGCGGATCAGCGTGGGCACCGCGGTGAGCGTGCTGTCCACGACGCATCCGGTCGCGTTGGCCGAGCAGTGGTCCATGCTCGACGCGGTCTCCGACGGCCGCCTGCGGTTGGGCGTCGGACGCGGCGGGCCGTGGCAGGACCTGGAGGTGTTCGGCACCGGATTGCCGCGCTACGAAACGGGTTTCGCGGAGTCGCTGGATCTCTTGCTGACCGCGGCGACCGGGCGAGTGTCGGCCGAGGGGTCGCACTTCGCTTTCCGAGAAGTGCCGCTTCGCCCGGTTCCGCAACGGTCTTTGGGGGTTGTCGTGGCCTGCGCCGGCCCGACCTCCTCCGCTGTTCGGTTGGCCGCGGAACGTGAATTGCCGTTGTTGCTGGGCCTGCACGCCGATGACGCGGAGAAGGCGGCAACCGTCGCTGCTTACGGCGCGCCCGCGCCCCATGTGTCGACGGTGCTGTGCCAGGTCGGCGACGACGCGGGCGAGGTGGTGCGCCGGGCGTTGCCGGGGTGGCTGGCGGACGGCCTAGCCGCCCATGTGCCGGTGGACGACCGGCCCTGGCCGGCTCGGGATCCTTGGGAGTACACGGAAAAACTGTGCTCGATCCATCCGGTTGGTCCGGTTGGGCACTGCGTCGAAACGCTGCGCACCAGCCTCCGGCGCACCGGGGTGTCCCACGTGATCATGTTCGTGGAAGCGTCCGGTACGCCGGAGGGGACGATGGCGAACATCGCGCGGATCGGTGCCGAGGTGCTGCCCGCGCTACGGGAGGGCTAGCAGTCCCGAAGTTCCGGGCTCTGGTTCAGCAACTGCCCCCGCGGCGAGACGAACGCCCGGTACCGATCCCCGTCCGTGTCCCGGAAAACGGCCACCCGGTGGCAGTTCTGGAACGCCAGCTTCACGCCGAAATGCCGCTCCAGCCCGCCGCGGATCGCGTCCGAGGCCAGTGCTCGCAGCAGCTGCCCGCGGGCGGCCTCGTCCGGCGGCGGGGTTTCGTTGTCCGCGAATCCGTCCGCGGCGGTGTCCGCTTCCGCGATCACTCCGGTGATGACCTCCCACGCGTACGGCAGCGATTCCCGCACGCAGGCCACGAACTCGGCGTCGGAGACCTCCCCGCGTTCGGCCTTTTCGAGCAGCGCGGGCGATACGTCCAAGGACAAGACAACCTCCATGGTCAGCGGTACCCCTCAGAGCTACCGGCCCGCCGGACCCGGCGACAAGAGAAAACGAGTTTCATCACCACTTTGGTGGATCACTCCCACCGGAACAGCCGCACGGCGAGCACTCGTTGCTAGCCGCGGCGGAATGGCACCCGCACGGCAGGCGGCAGCGGTTCGGCGTCCGGACGAGCCCGGAACGACTGGATCAGCAGCGCCGTGAACCGTCGTACCGCGGCGACTCGGGCGGCGGCCGGTTCCACCCGGATGCCCTCGTTGGCGACCAGTGCCAGCACCAAGTCCTCCAGCACGAAATCCGGACGCAGTTCGCCGGTTTCCTGCGCTCGGCGGATCAGTTCGAGCAGCATTCGCAGGGTTCGGGCGCGGTCGGCGGCGAAGTCGAGTTTTCGCGGCAGTTGCGCGACGAACGCGCGGAAGCCCTGCTCACGCGCGGGTACCTCGGTGAGCTTCTCCAGCACCAGGACAAATCCGTGCCACGGATCAGCCGCCGCCAAGCCCTCCTCGACGATTGACGAGCACAGCGCCAGTTCCTCGGCGAAGGCTTCGGCGATCAGCGCGTCTTTGGCCGGGAAATGCCGGTAAACCGTCGCGACGCTCACCTCGGCTTGCCGCGCGATCTCCCGCATGGGCACGCCAGATCCGCGGGCAACGAAGGCCATCCGGGCCGTGGCGAGGATGCGGACTCGGTTGTGGGCGGCGTCGGTTCGTCTCACTTCGGCCGCCCTCCTTCTCACTTCCGGCGGTCTCGCGGACCTGCTGGAATAGCGTCGAATACATGAAAGCCGTCCAGTTTGACCAGTATGGCCCGCCGAGCGTCGTGCACGTCGCGGATGTCGCCGAACCGCACGCCGGGCCCGGGGAGATTCGGATTTCCGTGCGCGCGTCCGGCTTTTCCGCCGGCGAAACCGCCCTTCGGTCCGGTGCGCGCAAAGACCTCGTGACGCTGCCGTTCCGGACCGGGTACGACGCGGCTGGCGTGGTGGACGAGATCGGCGAAGGAGTCGACGCGAGCGAACTCGGGGCGCGGGTCTTCGGCATGACCGCCGCGAATCGGCGCGGAGCCAACGCCGAGTACGCCGTTTTGGTCCACTGGGCAGCCAAGCCGGCCGTGTGGAGCTGGGCCGAGGCAGGCGGTGCCGCGGGCGCGATCGAAACCGCGACCAGAGTGCTCGATCAGCTTCCTGGCGGAACGATCCTGGTGCACGGCGCGGCGGGCGGAGTCGGCACGGTCGCGGTTCAGCTGGCGATCGCCCGCGGGGCCACCGTGATCGGCACCGCGAGTGCGCGCAACCACGATTTCCTGCGTTCCCTCGGTGCCGAGCCGACGACTTACGGACCCGGCTTGACCGACCGGGTCCGCGGTGTCGACGCGGTTTTCGACTGTGCCGGGGGAGCGTTGCCAGACCTCATCGAGATCGCCGGAGACCCCGCACGGGTCGTCACCATCACCGATCCCGCCGCGCCGCGGCACGGCGTGCACTTCTCGCACAGCGCCGCGATCCCCGGCGCGGATCCGCTGGCAGTCCATGGACTTGCGGTGAAACTCGCGGAGGAAGGACGCTTGGGCATTCCCGTCGCAGCGACCTTCCCGCTGAGCGAAGCCACGGCCGCGCACGAATTGAGCGAACGCAGCCACGCCCCGGGCAAGATCGTTTACGTCAACTAGGAGCGCGAAACTCGCACCATCTCGTCGCGTTCCACGACTTTCACCCGCTCGCGTCCCTCGGCCTCGCCGAGCGACTTCTCGTGCGCGTCGAGCTTGCCCCACCCTTCCCAGGTGGTGAACGCGATTCCACGCGCGGCGAGGAAATCGAGGATGGCGTCCGGCGACGAATGCCGCGGCGCGGCGAGCGTGTCCGCGTCCGCCAGCAGGTTCGCGACGGTCTCGGCCGCGTCGCCCTTCGTGTGGCCGATCAGGCCGACCGGGCCGCGCTTGATCCAGCCGGTCACGTATACGCCGGGGACCTGGTTCTCGTCCAGGTCCAGCACGCGGCCGCCCTGGTTCGGGATCACGCCCGCGGCGTGGTCGAACGGGATTTCCGGCAGGTGCGACGACAGGTACCCGACCGCGCGGTACACCGCCTGCACGTCCCAGTCGTGGAACTCGCCGGTGCCGACGACCTTGCCGTCGCGGTACTCGGTGCGTTCGGTGCGCAGGCCGACGACCTTGCCGTCCTCGCCGAGCACCTCGACCGGCGCGTGGAAGAAGTGCAGGTGCAGCCGCCGCGGGCGGGTGCCCTCGTCGCGAATCGCCCATTCCTGCAGGGTTTTCACGACCATGTCGGTCTGCTTCGACGACCTCAGCTCGGCGACGCTCGCCTCGTCGAACTCCATGTCCTCGGGGTGCACGATGACCTCGACGTTCGGCGAATGGTCGAGTTCGCGCAGTTCCAGCGGCGAGAACTTCGCCTGCGCCGGGCCGCGGCGGCCGAACACGTGCACGTCGGTGACCGGGCTGGCCTTGAGGCATTCGTAGACGTTCGCCGGGATGTCGGTCGGCAGCAGTTCGTCGGCGGTCTTGGCGAGCATGCGCGCGACGTCCAGCGCGACGTTGCCGACGCCGAGGACCGCGACCGACGACGCGGTCAGCGGCCAGGTCCGCGGCACGTCCGGGTGGCCGTCGTACCAGGACACGAAGTCGGCGGCGCCGTGGCTGCCTTCGAGGTCGATGCCGGGCAGGTCGAGCGCGCGGTCGGCCATCGCGCCGGTCGCGAAGATGACCGCGTCGTAGAACTCGCGCAGGTTGTCCAGCTTCAGGTCGGTGCCGTAGTCGACGTTGCCGAGCAGCCGGATGTTCGGCCGGTCCAGCACCTTGTGCAGGGCGTTGACGATGCCCTTGATGCGCGGGTGGTCGGGCGCGACGCCGTAGCGGATCAGCCCGAACGGCGCGGGCATGCGCTCGAACAGGTCGATCTCGACGTCCGCGTCGGACTTGTCCAGCAGGTCGGCGGCGTAGATGCCGGCGGGGCCGGCGCCCACCACGGCGACACGAAGGATTCGGCTCACCCGTTCCACGGTAAGTTAGGTGATCCTAACAATCACTGTGATCTGGCGTACGGTCCAGCAGGTGGGAGCCGCTAAGCTGGCGGCATGCGCGTTCTCGTCGTCGACAACTACGACAGCTTCGTCTACAACCTGGTCCAGTACCTGGCGCAGCTCGGCGCCGACTGCACGGTGTGGCGCAACGACGTCGTCGATCTCGACCGCGTGCCGGAATTCGACGCGGTGCTCGTTTCCCCCGGCCCCGGCACGCCGGAACGCGCAGGTCAGAGCATTGACGTGATCGCGAAATGCGCCGAGACGCGCACGCCGATGCTGGGCGTCTGCCTCGGCCACCAGGCGCTCGGAGTGCACTTCGGAGCCACCGTCGACCGGGCGGACGAATTGCTGCACGGCAAGACCAGTCAGGTCCGCCACACCGGGTCCGGCATCCTCGCCGGGCTTCCGGAGGAGTTCACCGCCACGCGCTACCACTCGCTCACTGTGTTGCCGGACACCATCGATCCGGACATTTTCGAGGTCACCGGCACCACCGAGAGCGGCATCGTGATGGGCATGCGCCACCGCGAGCTGCCGCTGGAGGGTGTGCAGTTCCACCCCGAGTCCGTGCTCACCGAATGCGGCCACCGGATGCTGGCGAACTGGATGGCCTCCGCGGGCCACCCGGTCGCACCGGCTGTCGTCGACGATCTGGAGCGGGCCACCCGCGCACTGCAGAAGGCCGCGGCTGCGTGACCGCGCCGACCCCGCTGATCCGGCTCAGCGGAGTCGGAAAACGGTACGGCAGGGGCGAACCGGTCCTGACGTACATCGATTTCGAGGTACCCGCGGGACGCGTGGTCGGCATTCTCGGCACGAACGGGTCGGGCAAATCCACGCTGCTGCGAATCCTCGCCGGGGTCTCGCGGGCGTCGTACGGCGACCTCGCCGGAACCCCGACGGTCGGCTACCTGCCGGACCGGTTTCCCGGCGGGCAGCGGCTGAGCGCGCGGGCGTACCTGCGGCATCTCGCGCGGATCCGCGGGCTGGCTGATTTGTCCGGGATCGATCCGCTGCTGAACCGGCTCGCGCTGGTCGGCGGCCCGGACGCGCAGCTGCGCACGCTGTCGAAGGGCAATGCCCAGAAGGTCGGCCTGGCGCAAGCCGTGCTGGTGCGGCCGGATCTGCTGATCCTCGACGAGCCCTGGTCCGGCCTCGACGTCGGCACCCACGCGGTGCTCGGCGAACTGGTCGCGGAAACCCGGGCGCGCGGCGCGAGCGTCGTGTTCACCGACCACCGGCCGGACATCGTGCGCGCACACGCCGACGAGGTGTACCGGCTCGAATCCGGCCGGGTCGCGCCGCTGGAAACGCATCCGGAACGCAAGCGGATCACGCTGCTGCCGGTGTCGTCGAGCGTCGACAACTGGTCTGCCGAACCCGGCGTGCACGCGGTCGTCGACCAGGCAGGCGGCGTGGTCCTGACGGTCGACGCCGAACACGCCGACGCCGTGCTGCTGCGCGCGTTGTCCGGCGGTTGGTCGGTGCGGGAGGTGGCGCCGTGCTCGCCGTGAGCCGCTATTACCTGGCGCTGCTGGGGCATTCGCAGCGCTATTTGCCCGCTGGGCTCGCGTACCTCGCGTTGTGCGCAATCCTTTACGCAGACCCGAGTTCGCCGGTGCTTCCGCTGTACGGCGTGAGCGGCGCCGGGGTGCTCGTGCTCGGCTGCTGGCTCACGATCGCGCTGCTGGACCTCGAAGATCCGGTGCAGCGGCTGATCACCCTCAACCACGCCGGCGGCACCCGCACAACCATCGGCGGCGCGGTGCTGACGGTTTTCGGCTGCACCTTGGCGAGCACGCTGGTGACCGTCGGATGGGCCGCGACCCATCGGAATCAGCTGCATTGGCAGATTGCCGGCGCCGGATTGGCCACGCATTTGGCGTGCGCTCTGGTCGGCATCGCAATCGGCTTGCCGTGCTCGCGGCTGCTGGTGTCGCGCATCGGCTGGACGGTGCTCGCCGCGGTTCTCGTGCTTGGTGTGGTGCTGCTGGGAAAGTGGGTTCCGCTGGTGCATCCGCTGCTCGAAGCGTTGATGAACGGCTCCCCGTACGGCGGCCCGCTCGCACTGGCGATCGGCACGTCGGTGGTGCTGCTGGCGGCGAGCATGACCGCGGTGGGGGCGGTCTCGGCGCGCCGGTCGTGAATCCGGAGCGGGGTTTACTGCGGAATATTCCGCACTTCTGGGGTGTTATCGCGGCGGACTGCAAATTGCAGTAAGCAAATGCCGATTCGGGGGTTACGAGTTCGGTATCGAGTCGGTTACCCTCGCGCCGTCTGTTAGGCCCGGGAGGGGAGCATCCGTGACGGCAGGGATCGCCGCGATCACCGTGGACGCTTCCGCGGACGAGTTGCAGCAGCTGGTTTCCTGGCTCGGCGCCGAGGACGAGCTGGCCGGGCGGGTGCGGCTCGCCGGGCCCGGCAGCGGGGTGGTCGTGATGGTGAGCAGCCGGTCGGCGGGCACCTTCTGCCGGTCGCTGTTCGGCTGGCTGCGCGGGCAGCGCGCCGGACGGCAGGTGTCGCTCACCGTGAAACGTTCTGGGGCCGTCGAGGAGCTCGACGTCGACTGCGGCGGCCACGACGTAGACGAGGTGCTCGCCAGCGTGCGGAGTTTCCTCGACCAAGACTGACCGGCCGGCGCGAAAAAAGGGCCCGCACGGTGCGCACCGTGCGGGCCCTCCTCATGCGCGGGTCAGCCGCCGTTGTTGTTGCGGATTCCGCCCGGCGGGAAGATCCCGCCGCCGGAGCTGGACGTCGTCGGGCCGCCGCTGCCGTCGTCCTCCTGGATGGTCAGCGTGACCGTCTGGTTCGGGCTGATCTGGCTGCCCGCCTGCGGGCTCTGCTTCACCACGGTGTTGGGCTGCCCGCTGCCGCCGTGCGCCGACTGCGGCTGGATGGTGCCCGACCAGCCGAGGCTCTGCAGCTTCTGTGTCGCCTGGTCCTGGGTCATCCCGGTCAGGTCCGGCATCTGGATCTGCTGCGGACCGGACGACACGATCAGCTTCACCGTGCTGTTCGGAGGCAGGTTGCCGCCGTTCGGCTGCTGCTCGATGACCTGGTCCTTCGGCTGGTCCGAGGCCTGGTCGACGCGCTGGGGCTTGAACCCGGCGTCCTGGATGATCTGCTTCGCCGTCGCGTAGTCCTTGCCGACCGTGTACGGGACTTCCCTCTGGTTGACGCCCGAGCCGACGACGATGTCCACCGGCGTGCCCTCGGCGATCGAGGAGTTCGCGGTCGGGTTCTGCGACACGACCTTGCCGACGTCGCTCGGGTTGTCGACCGGCTGCGAGGTCGTGTTGCCGAGCTTCAGCTTGGCCTGCTCGAGCGCCGACTTCGCGTCGTCGGGCGACTTGCCCTTCAGATCCGGCACGGTGGTCTTGCCCGGCTGCGCGCCGACGGTGAGGGTGATCGTGGACGTGGTCGGCACCGTCGCCCCGACCTGCGGGTCGATCGCGATGACCTTGCCGGCCTGGTCCTCGGTACACGTCAGGCCGCCGGGGTTGCTCGCCTCCGCCCCGCACACCACCTCTTTGTTCGGCGCGAACGACGAGAAGCCCGCCTGCTGCAGCGCCGCCTTCGCCTGCACCACCTGCTGGTTGAGCACCGGCGGGATCTGCGCGGTCTGGGTCTTGTCGCGGAACGATCCGTTCAGCCAGAAGATCAGCAGCACCACGCCCGCCACGAGCAGCGCGGCGATCAGCCCGAAGATGATCCGGCGGCGGCGCTTGGCCCGCGGGTCCTCATCCGGCTCGTCGGCGTAGTCGTCGTAGGCGACCGGCTGCCGCCGGTCGGCGTTCATCACCTGGGTGCGCTCGTCGTCCGACATCACCATCGGAGCCGACGGCCGCTGCCCGGACAGCGTCCGGACCAGGTCCGAGCGCATTTCCGCGGCCGACTGGTACCGGTTCGCCGGGCCCTTGGCCAGCGCCTTCAGCACGACCGCGTCCAGCTCCGGCGACACCGCCGGGTTCACCGACGACGGCGGGTTCGGGTCTTCCCGCACGTGCTGATACGCCACCGCGACCGGGGAATCGCCGGTGAACGGCGGCTCGCCGGTGATCAGTTCGTACAGCACGCAGCCCGCCGCGTAGACGTCCGACCGGGCGTCCACCGATTCGCCGCGAGCCTGCTCCGGCGAGAGGTACTGAGCGGTGCCGATGACGGCCGCGGTCTGCGTCATCGACGACTGGCCGTCGTGCATGGCGCGCGCGATGCCGAAGTCCATCACCTTGACGGCGCCGTTCTTCGTGATCATCACGTTCGCCGGCTTCACGTCGCGGTGCACGATGCCGTGCCGGTGCGAGAAGTCGAGCGCGGCGCAGACGTCGGCCATGACCTCCATCGCGCGCTTCTGCGACAGCGGTCCCTCGGTCTTGACGATGTCGCGCAGCGTCCGGCCTTCGACGTACTCCATCACGATGTAGGGCAGCGGCCCGACGTCGGTGTTCGCCTCGCCGGTGTCGTACACGGCGACGATCGCGGGATGGTTCAGCGCGGCGGCGTTCTGCGCCTCGCGCCGGAACCGCTCCTGGAACTGCGGATCGCGGGCGAGGTCCGCGCGCAGGACCTTGATCGCGACCTCCCGGCCCAGCCGCACGTCGTGCCCGTGGTGGACCTCGGACATACCTCCGTACCCGAGCGTGTCGCCCAGCTCGTACCGATTGGAGAGCAGTCTGGGTGTCGTCATCGCTTCGTGCCGTTCCATTCCGTCCAAGGTGTGGTCATCATGCCTTGCCGGCCCTGGGCCTCGCTTGTGCCGGCCGGGGTGGCTGAGGTCGGTCCGCTCCCGTTGTCCACGCTTCGCGGCGGTCCGCCGTTGCCGGCCGACACCACTCTCGCGATCAAGAACGCCACGGCCACCAGGACCACGACGATGACCACCGCGAGCAGCACCCACCAGCCCCACTGGTTCCGTTTCGGCGGCGGGACCGGCGGACTCGGGGGACCCGGCGGGGCCGAAAGCGGCCGGAAAGCCGGGTTGGAACTGGGTCCGACCGGCGCGCCGGGGGCCGCCTGCGGGACCGGCGGCACGGGCGGCGGCTGGCCCGCGTAGGCGGCGTTGACCAGGCCGAGCGGCGTTGGCAGCGGGCGGCCGGCCCGGACCGCGGCCACCGCGCCGGCGAACTCTCCGCCGCTGGCGTAGCGCTGCCGGGGGTCCTTGACGAGCGTCGCCTCGATGACCGCCCGCGCGCCCGGCGGGACGTCCGGCGGCAGCGGCGGCGGGACGTCGCGAATGTGCATCATCGCGACGGTCACCGCGTTCTCCGACAGGAACGGCCGGTGCCCGGCGAGGCATTCGTAGCCGCACACCGCGAGCGAATAGACGTCGCTGGCCGGCTCCGCGTCCTGGCCGAGCGCCTGCTCCGGCGCGATGTAGTGCGCCGTGCCCATGACCATGCCGGACCGGGTGACCGGGGCCGCGTCGGCGGCCTTGGCCACGCCGAAGTCCGTGATCTTCACCTTGCCCGCCGGCGTGACCAGGATGTTTCCCGGTTTCACGTCGCGGTGCACCAGACCCTGCTCGTGCGCGGCCTGCAGGGCGTTGCCGGCCTGCTCGAGCAGGTCGAGCGTGCAGTCCGCGGTGAGTCTTCCGTGCTTGGCGAGGATGCCCGCCAGCGGATCGCCCTCCACGTACTCCATCACCAGGTACGCGATGGACAGGTCCTCGTCGACCGTCTCGCCGTAGTCGTGCACCGCGGCGATCCCGGCGTGGTTGAGCGACGCGGTCATCCGCGCCTCGGTCCGGAACCGGTGCAGGAATTCGGCGTCGCCGGACAGTTCGGCCTTGAGCACCTTCACCGCGACGACCCGGTCGAGCCGGGTGTCGCTCGCCTGCCAGACCTCGCCCATCCCGCCGACGGCGATCCGGTTCGTCAGCTTGTAGCGCTCGGCCAGCAGCTGACCCGAGGACAGCATCGGCTATCCACCCCCGAGCCGGGCGGCGATGGCGGCACGGCCGATCTCGGCGGCCACCGTGCCGCCGGTCGCGGCGAGACCGCGGTTGCCGCCGTTCTCGACGATGACCGACACGGCGATCTGCGGGTTGTCCGACGGCGCGAACGCGGTGTACCAGGCGTGCGGCGCGGTGTTCTTCGAGTCGGCGCCGTGCTCGGCGGTACCGGTCTTCGACGCGATCTTCAGCGCGTCGTTCTTGCCGCCGCCCTTGGTGAACGACTCCGACGCGATCATCATGTCGGTGAGGATCTTGTCGTTCTCCGGCGAGAGCGCGGGCTTGCCGGTGAGCTGCTCCGGGTCGACGTTCTCGATCGTGGACAGGTCCGGGGCCAGGATCGACTGGATCAGCTGCGGCTTCATCGCGTAGCCGTTGTTCGCGACGGTCGCCGAGAGCAGGCAGTCCTGCAGCGGGGTGAGCCGGACGTCGCGCTGGCCGATGCCGCTCTGGTAGAGCGCGCCCGGCGAGTCGAGCGGGCCGACGGTCGAGCCGACGACCCGCATCGGCACGGTGAGGTCGTTCTGCCCGATGCCGAAGTTGGCCGCGGCCGCCTTCAGCTTGTCCGCGCCGAGCTGGCCCGCGAAGGTCGCGAACGGCACGTTGCACGAGTGCGCGAGCGCGTCCTTGAACGTGTTGCCCGGGCAGGTCTCGCCGCCGTAGTTCTCGAGCGTCGTGTTCGTGCCCGGCAGCTGCACGTTCGGCGCGGTGCTGACCTGCGTGTCCGGGCCGATGCCGCTCTCCAGCGCCGCGGTCGCGGTGACGATCTTGAACGTCGACCCCGGCGGGTAGTTCTCCGAGATCGCCCGGTTCAGCATCGGGTTCTTCGGGTCGCTCGAGTAGGCCGACCACGCCTTGTTCTGGTCGGTGCCGTGCGTCGCCAGCTGGTTCGGGTCGTACGACGGCGTCGACACCATCGCCAGGATGCGTCCGGTCTTCGGCTCCATCGCGACGACCGCGCCGGTGTAGCCGCGCTGGGTCATCAGGTCGTAGGCGGCCTTCTGCACCTTCGGGTCGATGGTGAGCTTCACGTTGCCGCCGCGCGGATCGCGGCCGGTGACCATGTCCGACAGCCGGCGCACGAACAGCCGCGGGTCGGACCCGTTCAGCACGTCGTCCTCGGCGCGCTCGAGCCCGCCCGCGCCGTAGTTGATCGAGTAGTACCCGGTGACCGGGGCGTACATCGGGCCGTCGGCGTAGGTGCGGAAGAACTTGAACTTGTCGGTCGAGGGCCGCACGCCGGCGAGCACGGTGCCGTCCGGCGTGACGATCTGGCCGCGCTGGCGGGAGTACTCGTCGTAGAGCACGCGCTGGTTGCGCGGATCGGTGCGGTACGTGTCGGCCTTGATGACCTGGACGTAGGTGTCGTTGGCCAGCAGCAGCACGATCATCGCGAGCATCGCCATGCCGACCTTGCGCAGGGGGGCGTTCACGCGGTCCTCCCGTTCGGGTCGCCTTCGGCCGGCGGACGCCGCACCATCACGGTGTGCGCCTCGGCGATCGGAGCCTGCGGCTGCTGCGGCTTCGGCCGGGTGGCCGGCCTGCGCGCCGCGTCCGAGATCCGCAGCATCAGGGCGACCAGGATGTAGTTCGCCAGCAGCGAGGACCCGCCGTAGGACAGGAACGGCGCGGTGACGCCGGTTTCCGGGATGAGCGCGGTGACGCCGCCGACGACCACGAAGATCTGGATCACGATGGTGAACGCCAGGCCGCCGCCGAGCAGTTTGCCGAACGTGTCCCGCACGGCCAGCGCGCTGCGCATGCCGCGCATCGCGAGCAGCACGTACAGCATCAGCACCGCGGCCAGCCCGATGAAGCCGAGCTCCTCGCCGATCGCGGCGGTGATGAAGTCGGTGCTCGCGGCGGGCGGGATGTCCGGACGGCCCGCGCCGAGTCCGGTGCCGCCGACGCCGCCGGTGCCGAGCCCGAACAGGCCCTGCGCGAGCTGGTAGCTGCCGCCCAGCACGTCGTAGCGCGGGCCGGTGGGGTTGAGCCAGTTCTCCACGCGCTGCTGGACGTGCCCGAAGAGGTTGTAGGCGATCAGGCAGCCGCCGACGAAGAAGGTCAGCCCCACGACCACCCAGATCGCGCGCTCGGTCGCGACGTAGAGCATCACCAGGATGATGCTGAAATACAGCAGCGAGGTACCGAGGTCCTTCTCGAACACCAGCACGCCGATCGCGACGGCGGCGGCGATCAGGATCGGGCCGAGGTCACGGGCGCGGGGCAGTTCCACACCGAGGAACTTCTTGCCCGCCACCATGAACAAGTCGCGTTTGGACACCAGGAACGACGCGAAGAAGATCATCAGCAGCAGCTTCGCGAACTCGCCCGGCTGGATCGAGAAGAACGGCAGCTTCAGCCACACCTTCGCGCCGCCCGCCTCGGACAGGCTGGAAGGCAGCACCGCGGGCAGCGCAAGCGCGCCGAGCCCGACCAGGCCGCAGATGTAGCTGTAGCGGGTCAGCGTGCGGTGGTCGTTGATCACCACCAGCACGATCACGAACAGCACCAGCGAAACCGCGGTGAACAGCAGCTGCTTGGTGATCTCCGGCGAGTACTCCTTGCCGCGCTGCAACGCGGTTTCGGCCTTCGCCAGATCGAGCCGGTGAATCATCACCAGCCCGATCCCGTTCAGCAGCGCGACGCACGGCAGCAGCACCGGATCGGCGTACGGGGCCCACCGGCGCACGGCGAGGTGCGTCGTGGCGAGCACGCCGAGGTAGGCGAGTCCGACCCACAGGATCGAGAGCGTCAGCTCCTGCTCCTGGTTCGCCTCGACGATGACCAGGGCGAGCGTGACGATGCCCGCCGCGAACGCCAGCAACGCGAGCTCCGTGCCCCTGCGCTTGGGGAGGTCTCGCGGCGGGTTCGTGGCGAACTGGGCGGACGTCGGGTCGGCCAGCGGCTGGCCCATCAGTTACCGCCCCCCGTCGGCGGCGTACCCGCCGTCGAGCAGTCCCTCCCCGCAGGCTGGTTCGCCGACGACGGCGCGCCGCTCGGAGGCGGCACGCTGGACGAGGGCGCGCCCGAGGCCGGGACGCCCGGAAGTGTGGTCGGCTTGCAGTCCGACAGCTTCTTCTTGAGACGCAGGAAATCGTCGATGTACTTGCGCGCGTCGTCGAGGCTGTCGCGTTTCACGCCGTTCTGCACGGCGATCCGCGCGTCCTCCTGCAACGCGGTGACGCGGAGCTTGTCGGTGCACAGCTGGCCCGGCGGGCACGAGCCCTGCTCGAGCGAGTGCAGATCGATGCCGAGGATGCTGCCCGGGACGCCGCGGTAGATCACGACCTCCTGATCGGGGCCTTCTCCGACGTAGTACTGGCTGAGCACGAAGTATCGAGTCGCGATCGCGGCGGCGCCCAGCACGATCAGCACCACGACCGCCCCCACGAGCCAGCGGAACCGTTTCCGCCGTTTCGCCTTGGGGTCTTCCTGCGGAGCCTGCGGTTCCTGCCTCGGCGGAGGCGGCGGCTGGGTCAGCGCCCGCGCTCTGGCCGCCGGGGAATCGCCCTGATGCATCTCGTCGCTGCCGTCGCCCGCGGCGCCGCCCACGATCGGGGCGTCGTCGCCGAAGTCGACGTCGACCACGTCGGCGATGATGACGGTCACGTTGTCCGTGCCGCCGCCCTTGAGCGCCAGCTCGATCATCCGGTCGGCGCAGTCCTGGGGATCCGGGATCTGCACGGCCTCGGCGAGCGTCTCGTCGCTGACCATTCCGGACAGTCCGTCGGAGCAAATCAGGTACCGGTCACCGGGACGCGCCTCGCGCACGGTGAGACTCGGTTCGACCTCGTGTCCGGTGAGCGCCTTGAGCAGCAGCGACCGCTGTGGGTGCACCGCCGCCTCTTCCGGCGTGATGCGGCCCTGTTCGAGCAGTTCGTTGACGAAGCTGTCGTCCCGGGTGATCTGGGCGAACTGGCCGCCGCGCATCAGATACGCGCGCGAGTCGCCGACGTGGACCAGACCAAGTCTGCTTCCGGCGAACAGGACGGCGGTGAGCGTGGTGCCCATGCCGTCCAGGTCCGGGTCCTGGGAGACGAGTTCGGCGATCGCCGCGTTGCCGTTCTGGACGGCTTCGCGAAGCTGAGCGAGCAGGTCGTCGCCCGGCTCGTCGTCGTCGAGCGGGGCGAGCGAGGCGATGACGACCTTGCTGGCCACCTCACCTGCGGCGTGCCCGCCCATGCCGTCGGCGAGCGCGAGAAGACGCGGGCCGGCGTAGACGGAGTCCTGGTTGTTGGAACGCACCAGGCCCCGGTCGCTGCGGGCCGCGTAGCGGAGGACGAGAGTCATGGGCGAAGCTCGATCACCGTCTTGCCGATCCGGATGGGGACTCCGAGCGGGACCCGGAGGGGTGCAGTGACCTTAGCCCGGTCGAGGTAGGTCCCGTTCGTCGAGCCCAGATCTTCCACGTACCAGTCCTCCCCGCGCAGCGCGATCCGGGCGTGCCGGGTCGACGCGTAGTCGTCGTCGAGCACGAGCGTCGAGTCGTCGGCCCGGCCGATCAGGATCGGCCTGCCGTCGAGCGCGATGCGGGTGCCCGCGAGGGCCCCGTGCGTGACGAGCAGCTGCTGCGGGACCTTGCTGCCCCGCGGCTTCTTCTCTTTGCTGCGGCGGAAGGACGGCACCTGGACCCGGAGGCCCGACGCGGCGTAGAGGTCCGAGCGCACGACTCGGAGCGCGGCGAACACGAAGAGCCAGAGCAGCACGAGAAAGCCCACTCTGGTGAGTTGAACGACCAGCTCTGGCACTTGTTGTGTCCGCTCCCGCCTGTGCCTGCAAGCCGCGGCGCCACGCACGCCGCGGTTCCCCCCGCACGACAATTCTGCGGGAACCCCGTGGACGGTCTGCGCTCAGCCCTGGGTTCGGAACACCAGGGACGAATGACCCACCCGGATCACGTCGCCGTCGGCCAGCTGCCACGTCTGCACCGGAGTGCCGTTGACCGTGGTCCCGTTGGTCGACCCGATGTCGGCGAGCGTCGCGCTCTGCCCGTCCCAGGTGATCTCCAGGTGCCGCCGCGAAACCCCGGTGTCCGGGAGCCGGAAGTCGGCGTCCTGCCCGCGGCCGACGACGTTGCCGCCCTGCTTCAGCGAGTAGGTGCGGTTGGAGCCGTCGTCCAGCTGAAGGCTCGCCTGCAGCTGACGGCCCGCGGCCGGCGCGCCCTGCTGCGCGTACGGGTCCTGGCCGTACGCCGCCGGCGGCTGGCCGTAACCCTGGTCGTAGCCGCCCTGCTGGCCGTAGCCCTGGTCGTAACCGGCCTGCGGGGCCTGGCCGTACCCCTGGTCGTAGCCGCCCTGCTGGCCGTAGCCCTGGTCGTACCCAGCCTGCGGAGCCTGGCCGCCGTACTGGTCGTAGCCCGGCTGCGGGGCCTGGCCGTAACCCTGGTCGTAACCCGGCTGCGGCTGCCCGCCGTAGCCCTGGTCGTAGCCGCCGTGCGGGGCCTGGCCGCCGTACTGGTCGTAGCCCGGCTGCGCGCCGTAGCCCTGGTCGTAGCCCTGCTGCGGCTGACCGCCATAACCCTGGTCGTACCCGGGCTGCTGGCCACCCTGCTGTCCGTAGCCGTACTGGCCGTGCTGGCCGTACGGGTCACCCTGGTCGTGTTGGCCGTAGCCGGGGGGCTGGCTCATTGGTGGGTCTCCTGCGTTGCTGGGTCGTGCCGACCGTGACGGCCCTCCCCCCGCGCTGGCGCGGGCGTCGGGATCGACGGACGAACGGGTCTTGAACTGTCCAGTATGCAGCGCCTCGTTGCGCTCGAGTGATACGACGACGTCACCATAGGTGTCCCAGCCCTGCGCGGCGAGGTGTTCCGCCACCGCCTTCGCGAGAACCCCGGTGACCCGCTGCTCATCGCCGGCCATGCGATCGTGGTCAGCCGCCCCCAAAGACACGATGTAGTGATTCGGGGCGAGCTGCCGACCGCCTGCCAGCTCACGAACGTTCTCCTCGCCTTCCCTCTCGAGCGCAACCGCCACTTCCTGCGTGACGACGTTGCCGCCGAACATGCGCGCGAAGGTATTCCCCACCAGGTTCTCGAGCCGCCTGTCGAACCGCTCAACGCGACCCACCGGGGACAACCTCCTCACACGTGTGCTTCCGCATCGATCCTATCCGGGGGAGGAAGGGTTGGGCATGCCCCCGGTGAAACCCGTCTGAGGGCCCTGCTAAGCTTTGCTGGCTGCCTCAAGGAAGCAACTCGGGCGAGTGGCGGAATGGCAGACGCGCACGGTTCAGGTCCGTGTGTCCGAAAGGACGTGAGGGTTCAACTCCCTCCTCGCCCACCATGGTCAGGCCCCCAGCCGCTTGCGCGACTGGGGGCCTTTTCCGTTTGTCGGTCGTTCCTTGTCCCGGGGGCTCGGCCCCCAGGGCCCCGCGGTGCCTTCGGTGCGGTTGGCGGGCGGGTCGGGTGGGGTCTGGACAGATATGTGGGCCAGGACACACTTCTGATCGCCAGCTCGAGCGGTGTTGTCCGAGCACTTGCTTGTGGCGAGTTCAGCCGGATGGGGCGCCGAGGCCGGAGGACCATCACTCAGCTGGCCGCATCCATTCGTACTCACCACGGGTGCAAGCTTGAACAGGATGACGGTCCTCACGGTGGTTCATCCCGGCGAGCTTCGGGCGGGCGGAGACGAGCTTGTCCTTGTTCGCACGCACGGCATCGGTGAGCGCACGCGCCTGGTCGGAGATTCGCTGCGTCTCGACCGAGTCGCCCTCCGATGGCGGCGAGCGGCACGACGACGCCGTCGATCGCGCCGAACGCGGAGAGCACCGAGAACCCGAAAGTCGACTGGTTCTTGCCGCAACCGCCAGCGTTGTCCAGAGCGTTCTTCGTGTTCTCCGCGATCTTGTCGATATCCTCCCCAGTCTTGGCCCGCATCGCCTGGGGTGCTTGGAGTACGCCTTTGTGGGTGGACAGGACGTGAACTGGTTCCCGGCGACAGTTTTGAAAGTGTCGATTGAGTTGGTTTTGAACGCCATGGCGGCCTCGCCGTTCCAGCCTTGCAGTAGCCGCGATCGGTCATCATCTTGTCGAGATTCGGGGAGCCAAGGTGACGTTGTTGGTGAGCTCGGTCGTGTGTGCCAATCCGGTGTTCTGCTTGGCCATGGCCGAGTTCAGATCCGTAGCCTGCGGGGCCGGGTATTCTGGAGAACGGCTCGAACATCGACTGGATGAATGCGTAGTGCTGTCTGAACGGCTCCGGTCGGCGAATTGCGCGACCCACGCCGTCGAGGACTCGATTCAGTCGAATTCAAATCATGCTGATGTCGGTTTGTTCCGTTCCTTCCATGCGCGAGGAAAGGATTTCCGGGGAGTGGTTCAGCCGCGAAGCAGCCGGAGTGTGTTGTCGAGGGTGCCGGTGATGTAGCCGGGGTTGCCGGGTCCGCAGACGATGTCCACGTGTCCGTGGGGGCTGTCTCGGAGGTAGGTAAGGACCCGGCCGTGGTCGAGGCTGTCCACTGCGGTGAGCGGCATGCTCGCGACCCGGTGGCCTCCGGGGCGGGTGGCGACGAACAGCTGATGGCCGGCTTCCCGCCGCGACCCCATGACCGCGCGGAGCTGGTCGGAGGGGGTGGTGACGGTGTAGTCGCTGCTGGTGTCGAGGTCGTACGACTCGCTGCTGGAGCCGCCGTCGTACTCGGCTTTCGGCACCGTGAATTCGCGGATGTTCGCGGCCGGGAAGTCGGGCAGTTCACTCACGACGGCGCGGACGAGCTGGTCCGCGCCGATCGCTGTCAAAGTGAGCTGCTCGTCCTGGACGGTGGCCAGCACGGCGTTGCGGCCGGTCAGGACGGCGAGCAGGGCGCGGTCGCGGCCGTGCCGGTCGGCCGACCAGCCGTAGCATTCCGCGTCGGCGTTCGCGACCGCCAGCATGAGGTCGCGGAATTCTCCGGTGACCCGGTTGGTGCGCAGGTTGTAGAACCCCGGCTCGGCCAGCACCTGCCGGGTGAGGTCGTCCAGGCGCGCGGCGGCGGCGTCTTCGACCCAGAGGTCGACGACACCGATGACCGGGTGCGCCGGGCCGATTCGTTCCCATTCCCAGGCTTTCGCGACCGCCAGGCGCGGCAGCGTCACGGGTTCGTCGAGCAGCATCACGTTGTTTCCCCTCGATACAGCTGATGCCGCTTACTTGCCGATGACGGGCGGAGTCGCTTTGCCGTCGTAGCCGAACAACGCGTTCGGGTCGGCTTCCTGGAGGTAGGACGCGGACTTCTTTTCCTTGTCCTCCTCGCCTTTCCCGCCCTTGCCCGCGCCGCCGGCCATCGGCATCCCGTTCGCGCCCTTGGCGCCGGGCGCACCGGTGCCAGCTGCTCCGCCGCGCATCCCGGGTTCCGGTTCACCGAACCGGCCAGCGCCGGACGACCCACCCGCACCGGCCGCGCCTCCCGGGCCGCCGCGCACGGCAGAACCAGAGCCGCCCGCTCCGCTGCCACCGAACCCGGGTGTTCCGGCGCCGCCGACGGGTCCGAACGCCCCGGGCAGGCTGCCGAGGTATCCGGGGGTCTGGTAGCTGCTGGAGCCGCCGGGCACATAGCCGGAGCCGGTGGGCCCGAACTGGAGGGGTGTGTTGCCTGTGCCGGTGGATCCGGGCGGGACGTATCCGGATGTGCGGGTGCTGTCGTCACCGTGCGCGGCCGCCGGCACGTAGGGCTGAGGCTGCTGTTGACTGCCGGAGACCCCGCTGTGCCCCGGCTGCGGTGAGAACGATCCGGGCGGCGGCGCGGTCCCCGGGCCGCCCTGGTCAGGCGGGCCGTAGGAATGGCTGGGCGGGTACGGGGTGAAGCTTTCCTTCTTGCGTGGCTCAGGCGGATGCTCGACCGGTCCCTGCTGCGGAGCGAGCCCGTAGGTGCCGTCCGAGGAATCGGGTACCTGCCCGTAGTCGACTGGCATTTTCCGTGCGTGGCCGTCGCTGGTGTCGGTGAAGCTTTGATAGGTGGCGTTGTTCTGCTGGATGGCGGCGTTGCGCGCGTTG
This sequence comes from Amycolatopsis orientalis DSM 43388, assembly GCF_000411975.1. Classification (GTDB taxonomy): domain Bacteria; phylum Actinomycetota; class Actinomycetes; order Mycobacteriales; family Pseudonocardiaceae; genus Amycolatopsis; species Amycolatopsis orientalis_D. Next base: position 29,373 of record NZ_ASXG01000155.1, on the reverse strand, counting down.
ATGTTCTTCTCGTTGTCGGTGTCCCACGGGGTCGCCGTGTCCCAGGCGGACTTCGACGGCGGGTCGTCGGACACGTCGTGCAGCGAATCCCGGGTCGAGGTGAACGCGTGCCCTTGGTCGGCGAGAGTGTTCTGACTGTCGTGCAAGGCCATCGACGCCGAGGTCGCGACGTCCGCAAGCGGTTTCAGCGATCCTCTCGCCGCGTCGCCGCTCTGCCCCGACCAGGCGCTTTCCAACCGACCGACCGCCGTCAGGGTGTCGGACTCGATGCCCTGCTGCTCCTGTGACTGCTGCCACGCGGCATGCTGCGCCTGCCCGAGACTGTCCGGGCCGGGTCCGGCTTTCACCCGCCGCACCAACTCGCCCGGAAGGATGATCTTCCCCTCGGCCTGCATCTGCTTCAGGAACGCGTTGAATCTGTCCGCAATGAAGCTCATCGTCACGCACCGGCCTTCAGCGTGGTGACGACGGCGTCGCCGATGCGGCGCGCGGCCTCGCACGGGTCGGATCCCGGTTTTCCGACGTTCGACCGCGAGATGGTCGCATCCGCTTCGAACGCCATCGTGTCGGAGATGCCGATGGCGACACCGCAGCTGCCGGTGGAGCTGTCATCGGTCGGGCCGTACGCCACGGCGGGGTAGCCCTGAACGGGTGCCAGTTCCTTGAAGAACCCCTGGTCTTTCTTGGCGTAGACGTGCCCGAGGCCGTCTTTCCAGGCATACACGAGCTGCACGCCGACACTCGATCCGCGGTCGAGGTTCGCCCACCGGCACTGTTTCGCCAGCCCGGTGTCCTTCGCCGGTTGCACATACGGCGATGAGGTGCCCAGCAACGCGTTGATCTGGCCAGCGGTCAAGGTGCTGCACGGGTCTCGGTCAAGCGTTCCGGCCGGGAGGGGGTTCGCGACTCTCGGCGCTCCGGACCCGGCTGCCGACGGGGACTGCGACGGAGCTACCGGCGACGACGGCTGCGCCGTGCCGGGATTGCCGGAGCATGCGCTCAGGACTAGGGCGGAAGCTGCGAGTCCGACAGCGGCCATGCGGGTGCGTGTGGTCATCAGATCGGTTCCTGGCCTGCCTGCTTGATGTCTTTGCCTGCCTGCTCGTCGTGCGCTTCGTGGATGCCCAGCGCGTCCTGCATCTTTTGGATGATCGAGTTGAGGTAGGCGCTCTGCCGCAGCAAATGGTCGCGGTAGTGGTATCCGGAGTTGTTGCTGGCGTCGGTGTTCCGCAGCGAGGCCGGGTCCTGGCCTGGCGACAGGATGGACCACATGGGCCGGGCTGCTTCGAGTTGCCCTTTGATGCGTTCTTGCAGCTTCTGGAGGTTCGTGAGTTCGGCGGTCATGGCGTCTTTGCTCAGGTAGAAGCCGGGTGCGCCTCCGCCCCCGGACGCGCCGCCGGCCTGGCCGTCGGCGACGAAAAAGCTCGCCCCGGTGAGCATTCCGATCGCACCGGTATCGCCTGGTGGAGTCGCCTGCTCAGCCATCTGCATCCTCCCCTTGCGGCTAGCCGCGCCCATAGCTTCACTAAGCTGAACCGATGGTAGCCAACCCGCAACCCTGTGTCCCGTGAACTGCGGAGATAGAGGTGCGGCCGAAGCGGAGCCTGCGATTCGAGCGGCTTCGGCTTACGGCTGGCGGCAAGGGCTGTATGCAGTCAGCGGTCATCGTCGCCGACCGCAGCGTCTGGTTTCGCGTGCGGCTCTTCGTGGCCGGCTGGACTGTACAGCTGGTGGCGGGCACCCTGGAGCAAGTCCCTCGCACGCGAGGCATCTGTGCTTAGTCGCGGTTTGGGGGCGTTGGCCAGGACATATCCCGGCGCTGCGGCAGTACTGTCAGAGTGATCCATTGATCACGGACAGCTACCGTATCTGAGGCCTGCGGTACGGCCAGGTGAGGTGTACGCGTCATCTTCGGTGGCGGCTTTGGGAGTGGGCTGACAGAGCAGAGAGGTAATGGAGAGGGATGAACCCCAATGCGCCTGCGGCATCTCTGGGGCGCTGGTTTCCGCCTGCGCTGGTAGGGAAGATAGGGGTCACTACGATGCGGTGGGGTTCTGTGAGTGCCGTAATTGGCGTGCTCATGATTATTGCGGTGCCCCTCTTTGGGTACAACCTGCCTACTTCGTATGACGTGACTACTTCGCTGACAGTGGTCTTGGGGATTCTTGCGTCGTGCTGCCTGCTGATTTCCGGGATCGGCTTGATGGTGGCGCGTACCTATTTCGTGGCGGATCAGCTCAGGTACCGCAAGGAGTACACCGTACTGGGAGTTCAGCTGGGGACGGCCATCCCCGGATGGCTGGCGACGTTCGGGTTCGTCCTCTGGTACGTCATTTCCGTGACGACCTCCGGCGGTTACTCCGCCGTGGAACGGCTGCACTTCACGGTGCCCATCGTGCTCTACCTGGTCCTCCCCGGCATTGCGTCGATCATCAACTCCGCGAACCTGATCATCGTTTTTTTCCCTTTTCTTTCCTTCTCCCGGCAAGCTGACCAGGTACGGTTCCCAGGCGGCAGAGCATCGGTAAGCTAGCGGTCACTCGGGGTGAGGGGTGGACTGGTGCACAACGAAGTCGGGTCGGTGGGCAACGGCGGTTCTCTCGTGCAGGCGCAGTACATCGGCACGGTCACGCAGCAGATGCCCGGGCACGAGCGGGTGGTGCCGCACGAAACGCCGCGGGCGTTGCGGCGGTTGGTCGGGCGGGACGAGCAGCTCAAGAGCTGTCTTGACGATCAACGCGCGCCGCTGGTCGTGTTCGACGGACTGAGCGGGGTCGGGCGGCGGGCGTTGGCGCGGTATGTCGCAGAGCGAGTAAAAGACCGCTATCCCGGCGGGGCTTATTACACGGACTACGCGACCCACACGGTCGACGGCGAGCCGGTAACTGCGGCGGCTCTGCGTTCATTGTTGCGCCGCGACGGGGTCCGCGACGAAGTGATGCCTGCCGAACCCGGGCTGGCGAGCCTTTGGCGGAGCCGGTCGTCCGGACCAGCTGCGGTGCTGCTGCTGGAGAACGTCACGGAATCCGAGCAGTTTCTCCAGTTGATGCCTGGCGGCCGGGATTGGCTGGTGCTCGTCGCCGGCCGAGTGGAGTCGCCGATCGAGGTCCGTGAGGTCGGCGGCGAGACGATCCCCGTCCCGCCGCTCGACGATCGGCAGGCTGCTCAGCTGTTTCGGGAGCTGAGCGGACTGGACGCGGACCTGGACGATCCGATGCTGACCGAAATCCTGGGCTACTGCGGCGGATTGCCGTTGGCCCTCCGGAACGCCGCGACGCTCGTCGTGGTCGGACGGTGTCCCTCGTTGCCGGAGCTGGCAGTCCGGCTTCGGCGTTCGCGCGCCGAATTGATGCGGTCCGACCGCGGGCCGAATAAGGGGGGTCCGGTGTTCGAATCGACGTACCAGGAAGCAACCAAACCCGCCCAGCGCGCGTACCGGATGCTCGGCGCGTACCCGGCGATCGACTTCTCCGCGCCGGTCTTCGACCTGCTGATCGGACTGGACGAGGCCACGTCGAGGGACATTCTCGCCGAACTGGTCCTGCTGAAGGCGGTCCAGGAAGAGCACGGCAGGTACTCCATGCATCCGCTCGTCCATGACCACGCGGCGTCCCTGACGGGGTTCGGCGACGAGGAGACCCACGAGGCGCTCGCCCGGGTGGTGCGCGGGTTCCGCGACGCCGCCTACTACGCGGACGCGGCGGTGATCGGGGTGCAGCGGTATCGGGTCGCGGAAGCGCCGGACATCCCGGTTCCCTTCACCGGCGATCGGCGGGCCAACGGACTGGCCTGGTTCGAGGAAAACCGGCGCGCGCTGCACGAACTGCTGCCGGTGGCCAAGCAGATCGGCCTAGTCGACGAGATTTGGCAGATCGCCGAATCGCTCGCGGCCTACTACTTCGATCGCAAGCGGCACGCCGATTCGCTCAGCAGCCTCCGGTATGGCGTCAAGGCCGCGGAGGAGGCCGGGAATCGCGCGGCGGAGGCGCGGTTGCGCAGTCTAGCGTCGCGTCCGCTGACGGATCTCGAGCAGTTCGAGCAAGCCGGGCGCTTCGTACGCCGCTCGATCGAGCTGGCGGATCAGGACGGACACCTCGTGCTGCGGGCATCGGTGCGGGAGTTCGCCGGTCGATACCACGATTTGACCGACCAGCCGGAACAGGCGCGGCAGAACTACCGCGAGTCGATCGAGCTGAACGAGGCGGCCGGGGAAAAGCGCGGGGAGGCGTTGAGCCGGATGTTCCTCGGCCAGTCGCTCGGCGACGCGGAGGGCCTGCGTGAGCTGGAGGTGGCGCATCGCGCGTTCGGCGAGCTCGGCGACGAGCGGTTGGCCGCGCGTGCCTTGCTGATCACCGGTCAGCTGCGGGTGCGCAGCGGGCTGCCGGGCGGCGTCGACGCGTTGACCGCGGCGGCGGAGGCTTTCCAAACGAGCGGGGCGACTTTCTACGAGGCCCAGGCACGCGAAGCGCTGCACGCTGCGCTGGTCGAGCAGAATCCAGCGGAAGCACGTGGGCACCTGGATCGGGCGATTCAGCTGTATCGAGAACTTGGCAGTCCGCGGGCCGAGAAACTGTCTTCAGAAAACGACGGTGGTCTCGACGGAGCCGAGTCGTAGCGACAACGGACGGCCGCCCTCCCGGCCGGTCGCCAGGCACGCGTGCAGCGCCGAAGCCAACGCGGCGAGATCAGCTGAGCCAGTGACGGTGAACATCTCGCCGTTCCTGGTGCGGGCGACGCATCCATCCGGAACTGCGGCCGCCGCCAGCGCGCAGCTGGGATGGAGCCGCAATGCGTTGGCGCACCAGTCTTCTGGCGCAGGGTGCACAGCGGTTCTGGTGAGCACGGTGGCATTGCCGATCCGGCCAAGATTGTCGTCGCTTTCGTCAGTGACCACGTGTCTCAGCTTGGTCGAGGCTCGCTCGAACTCGGGTCGCCATTCTTCGACTGAGCGCGGAAACCGATGCAGCGTAAGAGAATACGGTCCGGTGAACTCCGGGTATGTGGTGAAACCGAGCGGAACGATCGGTTGCGGTTCTGGGTCCGGTGCGCGCAGGAGTTCGAGCGGTCGTGGTTCGAGATTCACTAGCCGGAGTATCAGCGTGTGCAGTTCCGCAGTGGCTCCGTGCGGGTTCGCAAAGGTGCGTTCGGCGAGATCTTCTTGCCAGGGCTGCGTTTCTGCCTCGGCGATCTGGTCACGCAACGGCCGGTCCCGGGTAAGCCGGGCCGCGTGTCGGCCGAGCAGTTCGGCGCTGGTGCCGGGCACGACCTCGCTGCCGAACGCGCCAAGAAGCAGCGGTCGTCCGGTCGCGGCTGCCAGCAAGGAGACCGAGCCGTGGTCGCCGATGACGACGTCCGCAGCGACGATGGCGGCCTGCCATCCCCGTTGTGGCGGGAGGAGCAGCAGCCCAGCGTCCTCAGCCGCGGCGAACCAGGATCGGATCTGGAACGGCCGGTAACGCGACCAGACGTTGGGATGCAGCACGAGGCCGACGGCTGCGGAGTCGTAGTCCAGTGCCGCTAGCAGTTCGGCGGGAAGCCGCGGGCGGCGGCCGATCAGCGAGGTCTCCCCCCAGGTGGAGCTGACCAGTACGAAGGTGCGTCCAGCCACTCCAAGAGCGGCGCGGTAGTGGTCGCGGTGCGGTTCGCTCCGGAGAAGCTGTTCGAACTGCGGATCGCCGACCAGCACGGTCTGGCCGTCGGTAAGCGGGTCGGCGTCGCGCAACTGCTTTTGCTGGCTCGGATGCGACACCGCCATCAGCACCCGCCCGGACCGCAGCGCGGCCGACGGGATCAGCCCGGAAAGCCGGGTGCCGGCAGAACCGGAGTCGGGAACGTACTTGTGGAATCCGACGCCGTGCGGAAGGACGAGAACCGGTCCGCGGACGTGGTCGAAATCGATGTTTTCGCTGGCCGTGATCGCGAGTGTGTAATTGAGTTCCGGAACGTTTTCCCACGGCGTGCTATGTGCTTGCGCGCGGGCGAGCAGTTCTTCCACGCCCGCGCTGAACCGGGACCCGTGGTCGACCGTGAACGTGAAGCGAATCCGCTGGTCATCCCGGAACAGGCGGCAAACCTCGAGCAGCTTGATCGCCGAAGTCCAGGTGCGCACGACCCCGAGCACGACGACCGGGTCGAAGGTCCGCCACCTGCTTTGCTGCTTTGCTGCTTTGCTGCTTTGCTGCTTTGCTGCTTTGCTGCTTTGCTGCTCAATTCAATTCTACCAAATCCGTCCCGGAATTCCTTGCTGAAACCTTACCTGCACCTGATCGTGGTGAAGGACTGGACACGGACCGTGACGTTCCCGATAGGCTGGTCGGACCGGCTGGGCGGAGAGGCACTGTGAGCGACGGCAATCACCTGGACGGTCAGGCGGACAAGGTCTTCCAAGCGCCTATGTCTACGGTGACGCGCATTTCCACGGGCCGCAGCAGCCCACGGCACCGGCCTTGCGGGTCTAGGCACCGCCGGCGCATCACCGGGAACACCAGCCGCAGCTCGATCTGCTGATCGAGATCTATGACGCGGCGCTGGACCGGGTCGCGATCGCGATCGTGTTGGGCGCGCTGGGCAGCGGACGTACGACGTTGTGCGAAACCTGGCTGCACCAGAACCAGGAGCGGTTTGACCGGTCCTACCAGGTGCGTGTGGGCCATCGTGCGGGTGCGGACGTGCTGGCCGAGCTGCTGGCGAAGCTGGGATACGGGCTGGACGAGATGCCGGCGAGTCTCGAGGCGCGCAGAGCGATGTGGCAGTCGCGGACCGCCGAGTTCAAGGTCGCGCTGCTGATCGACGACGCGTTGAGCGCCGCGGAAGTCACGGCGCTGCTGCCGACGCATCCCGGCTCGTATGTGCTCGTGGTCGGATCGGGACTGGAAGTGTTGCGTGCCCGGTATTACGTTCGGGATGTCGAGCTGAAGCCGCTGAGCAACTCGACTCGCTGGTGGAACAGCTGCGCATGCACCGTGAACGCATCGCCGCGTTGTGGTCGCGTGCGGAGGCAGCGCTCGCGCGAGGCTACCGCGATCAGGCGAAGGCGCACGCGAAAGATGCGTTGGACATCGCTCAGTGGCACGATTTCACGGCCTAGGCTGCTGATCTGCTGACCTGGATCGAACAGATCTGACTATCCATAGTGGACGGTAAGCCGCACCTCGTGTTTGCGGCCGCCCGCGGTGAAGGGCAGTTGTTCGGGGAAATCGAGGCCCAGCACGTCGCGGTTGTACAGCAGCGACGGCACGGCTTGCGGCAGGTCGGTCCCGGTGAAGGACACGACCCGGCCGTCGCGGCTGCCGGCCAGCCAGCCTGATCCGGCGGGGCAGGCGGCCCACTCGCAGCCCGGGAATTCGGCGAGGGTGAGTGCGATCCATCGGCCTGGGTCCGGGAAACGGTCGCCCAGCACGATGTCGGCGCGGCGGAGCAGGCGCGGGTCGGGGCCGTCGACGTGGACGACCAGGTGTGCGTCGACGGTTTCGGCGGCGAATCTGGTGACTTCGTCGCCGCGCACCTGGATCCACTGTGCACCGGGTTCTGGGCGTTGGACGCGCGGCAGCGGGAACGCGGTGAACCCGGCTGGTTGAGCTGGCGCGGTCAGGCGAAGCGTGCGGTAGCCGAGGTCGGTCAGGAGAGCCGCGGACTGTCCGGGGACGCTGGTGGCGAGTTCGGTCGCGGCGACGAGCGCTGGTGGCTGGGCCGCGGTGCGCAGCTGGTCCGCCAGGTTTTCCTCGGTCAACCGAGGGGCAGCGCGCAAGAGGGCGGCTACGGGGGAGTCCGGGTCGACGGCTTCGTGAGGTGCGGCGGCCAGCAGGACCGGGTTTCCCAGGCAGGCGGAGTAATAGGTGACGGAGCCGTGGTCGCCGATGGTGACGTCGGCGGCTACTGCCGCTGGTTGCCACAGGTCTTCTTCTGGAAGAACGATTACGCCCGCGCGTCGGCACTCTCGCAGCCACATTTCCAGCTGCCACGGGTAATGGCCCTGGCCGATGTTGGGATGCAGAGCCAGGACGACGGCGAATTCGTCCAGCGGCAACTGCCGGGCAATGCGTCCGGGGAGGTCTGGGCCGGATCCGTACGAGGAGAGCTGGCCCCAGGTCGATGAGATCAGTACCAGGGTTTGCTCGCCGGTGACGCCTAGGGCTTGACGGTAAGATTCGCGCAGTTCCCGGGCGTCTCGCAGGCGGTCCAGGCAGGAATCTCCGGCGATGACGGCGTGGTCGGCGGCTTCCGGACAGTACCGGCGCAGCCGGGTGAGCTGTTCGGGATGCGACAGGACGTGATGTTCGGCGATCACCTCGCCGTCATGCATCAGCCATTGCTCGGACAACCCGAAAACCGTTTTCCCGCAACCGGTTTCCAAGAACTTGTTGTAACCCATTCCGTGCGGCAAAACAGTCAACGGAGCCCGCAATTCATGCAAATCTCCGCCGTAACTAGCCGCCAGTGCCCAGTCGAAGTCTTCCAGCACGACGTCTTCCCACGGTTCCAGCGGGATCCCGCGCGCCGCGAGGTACTCCTGCGTCCCCCGGGTGAACGCGCTCGAGTCCGGGCACGTGAACACCACCTGCAGCCGCGGATCCCCGGCGAACAGCGGCAGCACGTCCAGGAGCCGGGTGGCTGCGGTGACGTTGTGCACTACCGCAAGCAGCGTCCGTTCCGTGGGCACGGTGCGCCATCGGCGCGGCACCGGGAAAGACGACGAAGGCACGGAGAGCGATCCTACCGATCGCGCTCCGTGCCGGTCGTCGGAAAAGGCTCAGAGGCTGATATTGCCTTGTACGTCACGCAACTGAACGACCTTGGCCCCTTCGGCCACGGTGCCCACGTGGTTCGTCACCCCGCCGCTGCGGGCCTCCTGGTGCACCTCGAACTCGGTGCGCAGCGCCGCGCCGAATTCCGGGTCCTGGCGGCTGACCTCGTCCAGGCGTTCGGCCAGTGCGGTTACCGTGGCCGGGTCGTCCGGAGTGGCCGCCTCCAGTTCCGCGGTGGCCTTGCTGTTGCCGGAGAACTTGCGCTTGACCAGGTCGTACAGCCCGGTCGCGGCCTTCGTGGCCAGTGCGGTGGCGACAGCGGTCAAGATCGGCTCGGGCATGCGACTCTCCTCAGGTCGACGGCCCTTCCACGGTACTCACTTCGCGTGCTGGTCGATCCAGTCGGCGACGACGTCGATGCGCGACGTGGTTTCCGCGCCGGTGTGCGGACAGTCCGGGCCGTTGTTCTCGATGGAGATCAGCTTGCCGTCGCTGAAATACGGTGCGCCGGTGTCGTAGGCGCACGCGCTGGTGGACGGCGAAGGCGCGACGCCATGGATGCCGACTGTCGTGGCGCCGACCGACGAGATCTTCATCGTGCCCTGCTGCAACTGCTTGGACGGCACCGGATTCTGCGCCGTCCGGCTGCCCCAGCCGGCCAGCGTCACCTGTTGTCCGACGCCGGGCACCAGGTGGTTCACGGTGAGCGGCTTGACCTCGGTGACCGGGCTGTCCAGCTGCGCCAGCGCGACGTCGTTCGGCCCGGCTTGCAGCACCTGCGTCACCTTGCGCTGGATGCCTTTCTCCTTGGTTTCGTCGACGAGACCAAGCGACACCGTCGTCGGGTACGGCACCGGGCCGGACACTCGGTTCTTGTTCGCGTCGTGGAAACAGTGGCCGGTGGTGACGATCCACTGCGGTGCGACGAGCGCTGCCGAGCAGAAGCTCGAGTACGTGCTTCCGTTCGGCAGCGGAATGCCGGTCATGCTCAGTTTCGCGGCGAAGCCGAATTGGCCCGCCGGGACGTCAGAACCGTTGGCGACGGCCAAGGCCGGGCTCGCGGTGAGGATGGGCAGTGCAACTGCTGCGGAGATCGCGGCGCGGACGCGCATTCTGTCCCTTCGTCCGGGTCATCGGCGGATGCCGATGAACTCGGCCTTCCACGCTAACGACACCGTTCGCACCGCGGAATTCCCTTGATGGGCGACGAAAACCGACCGATCGCGGGACTTGTCTTCACGCCGTGTGGGTGGCGATCCAGTCCGCGAGGATGTCGACGCGCGCGGTGGTCTCAGGCGTCGAGTGCGGGCAGTCCGGGCCGGTCGACTCGACCGACACGAGACGGCCGGAGATGCCTTCGGCGACGAAGTACGGCGCGCCCGAGTCGTAGCTGCACGCGCTGGTGTCCTGGTGCGGGGCGATCCCGATGACGCTCGCGGTGGTGGCGTCGGAGCCGACGACCTGCATCGCACCCTGCTGCAGTTTGTCCGACGGCTTCGGGGAAACCTCGGTCAGGCTGCCCCATCCGGCGAGGGTCACCTGCTGACCGGTGACCGGCGCGGACGGCGAAACGGTCAGCGGCGCGATGTCGGTGACCGGGGTGTCGAGCTTGGCCAGCGCGACGTCGTTCTTGCCCGCCTGCAGCACCTCGGTGACCTTGCGCCGCTCGCCCTTGCCCGGCTCGTCGGTGGTCGCGCCGAGAAGCACTGAAGTCCCGTACGGCACCGGGCCGGAAACCGGCTTGCGGTTGATGTCGTGGAAACAGTGTCCCGCCGTGATGATCCACTGCGGCGCGATGAGGGAACCCGAGCATCCGCTCGAATAGGTGGTGCCGTCCGCGCGCGGGATGACGGGCATGGACAGCTTGGCCGCGAACGGATATTCGCCGGGCGCCACATCGTTGCCGTTCGCTACCGCGGACGCGGGTGCCGCGAAAGCCAGCGCGGCTCCGGCGGCGAGGAAGGCAGCGGAAAGGGCAGCACGCAAACGCATGAAATATCCTCCGGAAGACGACTACTCAAGGCGAACGTTAGGCGCCTTCCGTTTCCCCTGAAAGGGGGAACAGCCGGGGCTGCCCGATCGGGCTTTCCCGGCTGCCCGCGTTGTCCGTGAAGATCAGCCCACGCCGACGAGATCGACGACGAAAATCAGCGTTTCGTTCGGCGCGATCACGCCGCCCGCGCCGCGTTCGCCGTAAGCCAGGTGCGGCGGGATCACCAGCTGGCGGCGGCCGCCGACCTTCATGCCGGTCACGCCGTGGTCCCAGCCCGGGATGACCTGGCCGGCGCCGAGCTGGAATTCGAGCGGCGCGCCGCGGTCATACGACGCGTCGAATTGCGCGCCGGTGGAGTGCGAGACCCCGACGTAGTGCACGCTGACCGCGTTGCCCGGCTTGGCCTCGGGGCCGTCGCCGACCGTGATGTCGTTGACCTGCAGCTCGGCGGGCGGCGGTCCGTCCGGGCGCTCGACTTGGGGCTTTTCCACGCTCATGGGGCTCACCGTACCTATCGGGTACTCCCTGCGCCGGGTGGAGTCGGGTGGAGTACCGCCGGATGGACTACTCCCAACGAGGGGATAAACGCGAAAAGTCTTCACATGTGCCCTACCCGTCGGTAGCGTGCGCTGGGTCACCCTGGGGCATCCATCGTGGACGGAGCTGTGGCATGCGACGACGCATTCCCATCCTGGCCGCGGGCGCGGTAGCCGTGCTCACGGCCGGCCTAGTGCAGATCGGGACCGCGGCACCGGCGTCCGCCGCGTTGCCCGGCAACGACTTTTGCGCGGGCCAGTGCAACGACATCCTCCCGCCGGGCGAGAACGGCAGCGCGACGCTCGCCGAAATCCTCGCCAACAAGGCGTTCGGCACCCAGCCCGGGCATGCCGACGACCAGCTCGGCAAATACGCCGACCTGGCGGGCGGGTACAAAACGCTGACCACCGACACCATCGGCAAATTCTTCAACGACTCGTCCTTCGGCGTTCCCGCCGACCAGGTCGCGAGCACGATCAAACCGCGCGAAGACGTGACGATCACGCGCGACAAGGCCACCGGCGTCCCGCACATCCAGGGCACGACGCGGTCCGGCACCGAATACGGCGCGGGATACGCGGCGGCGCAGGATCGCTTGTGGCTCATGGACATCATGCGCCGGGTCGGCCGCGGCCAGCTGACCTCGTACGCCGGCGGAGCGGAAGCGAACCGCGAGCTGGAGCAGTCCTTCTTCGCCTCCGCGCCCTATACCGAGGAAGAGCTGCAGCGGCAGATCGACGCGGTGGCGGCGAGCGGTCCGCGCGGCAAGCAGGGCCTCGCCGACGCGCAGGCGTACATCGAAGGCATCAACAAATACATCACCGATGCGCACAACGGCCGGTACTTCCCCGGCGAATACGTGCTGACCGGGCACGTCGACGCGATCACCAACGCGGGCACCATCGAACCGTTCAAGCTCACCGATCTCGTCGTGCTCGCCTCGGTGGTCGGCGCGCAGTTCGGCGCCGGCGGTGGCGGCGAGGTGCAGAACGCGGTCGCGAAGCTGGCGCTGCAGGAGAAATACGGCGTCGAACAGGGCGAGAAGGTGTGGCAGAGCTTGCGCGCCGCGGACGATCCTGAGGCCGTGAAGACCCTGCACGACGGGCAAACCTTCCCGTACGGCACCACTCCGGCGAACCCGCGGGGCGCGGCGTTGCCGGACAAGGGCTCGGTGACGAATCAGCAGATCGTGTTCGACCAGACCGGTTCGGCGGCTTCCGCGAACTCCGCGAAGGTCAAGGTTCCCGCGCCGAAGGACCAGGAATCCGCGCGCGGCATGTTCGACAACGGCGTGCTTCCGGGCAACATGCTCAAGGAAAAGCACGGCATGTCCAACGCACTGCTGGTATCCGGCGCGAAGACCGCCAGCGGGCATCCGGTCGCCGTGTTCGGTCCGCAGACCGGGTACTTCGCGCCGCAGCTGTTGCTGTTGCAGGAAATCCAGGGGCCGGGCATCAGCGCGCGGGGCGCGTCGTTCGCCGGGCTCAGCATGTACGTGCTGCTCGGCCGCGGCCAGGACTACTCGTGGAGCGCGACTACGGCGGCGCAGGACATCATCGACACCTACGCGCTGCCGCTGTGCGACCCGAGCGGCAAACCGGCCACGAAGGACTCGAACTACTACCTCTACCAGGGCAAGTGCCTCCCGATGGACACCGTGGAGCGCAAGAACTCCTGGTCGCCGACCGTCGCGGACGGCACCGCCGCCGGGTCCTACACCCTGCGCAGCTACCGCACGAAGTACGGCCCGGTGACCGCGCGGGCGACGGTGGACGGGAAGCCGGTGGCGTACTCGTCGCTGCGGTCGTCGTTCCTGCACGAGGTGGACTCGCTGATCGGGTTCCAGGAGTTCAACGACCCGGGCTTCGTCAAATCGGCCGCGGACTTCCAGCGCGCCGCGAACGACGTCAACTTCACCTTCAACTGGTTCTACGCGGATTCGAAGGACATCGCGTACTTCAACTCCGGCGCGAACCCGGTGCGCAATTCCACTGTGGACCCGATGATGCCCGTGTGGGGAGACCGAGGGTTCGACTGGAAGGGCTGGAACCCGGCGGGCAACCAGGCCGAGTACACGCCCGCGGCGCAGCATCCGCAGTCGGTGAACCAGGACTACTACATCAGCTGGAACAACGCGCAGGCAGCCGGCTACGCGTCCGGCGGTGCGGACAAGTCCGCCGTGCACCGCGGCGATCTCCTCGACGCCCGCGTCAAGGCGCTGCTTTCCAGCGGCACCAAGGTGACCCGGGTGAACCTGACCCAGGCGATGGAGGACGCGGCGCTGGCCGACCTGCGGGCGGAGAAGGTGCTGCCGCTGCTGTTGCAGGTGCTCGACCAGGCCCCGCTCACCGGTGCCGCGGCCGACGCCGAGGCGAAGCTGAAGACGTGGATGCAGCACGGACACCAGCGCGTCGAGTCCAGCCCGGGCAGCAAGACCTACAACGACGCCGACGCGATCCGGATCATGGACGCGTGGTGGCCGCTGCTGGTCACCGGCGAGTTCAAACCGGCGATGGGCGACGACGCGTTCGGCGCGATGACGAACGTGCTGCAGATCAACGAAAGCCCGTCCGGGTTCCAGAACGAGACGCCGGGCAAGCACGTCGGGCAGCCGCACCAGGGTTCGGCGTATCAGCACGGCTGGTGGGGCTACGTCAGCAAGGACCTCCGCACCGCGCTCGGCCAGCCGGTGGCGGGCCCGCTCGGCGCGAAGTTCTGCGGCGGCGGCGACTTGACCGCGTGCCGGCAGATGCTGATCGACTCGCTGACCACGGCGGCCGGCCAGCCCGCGAACACGGTGTACCCGGGCGACGGCGACTGCTCGGCGGGCGACCAGTGGTGCGCCGACACGGTTATCCAGCGTCCGCTGGGCGGCATCTCGCACGGCAAGATCAGCACGCAGAACCGGCCGACCTTCCAGCAGGTCGTGGAGTACCCCGCGCACCGCGGCGACAACGTCTCGAACCTCGCGGCGGGCAAGCCGGTGAACGCTTCGAGCGCGGAAACCGGGTTCTACCCCTCCCCGGCCTCGAACGCGGTCGACGGCAACCCTGGCACGCGCTGGGCGAGCGACTGGAGCGACAACCAGTCGATCACCGTGGATCTCGGCTCGGTGCAGCAGGTTTCGCGCGCGGTGCTGTCGTGGGAGAAGGCGTACGGGAAGGGATACCGGATTCAGCTGTCCACGGACGGCACGGACTGGCACGACGCCGCGGTGGTGACGGACGGGAACGGCGGCGTGGACAACGTCTCGTTCGCGCCCTCGGACGCGCGGTTCGTTCGGATGCAGGGCGTCACCCGCGGGACTAAGTACGGGTATTCGCTGTACGAATTCGAGGTCTACGCGCACTGACCTCGGCAGTGATGGACCGCCCCGGCCAGCGGGATCGGCCGGGGCGGTTCTTCGCGTTGATCACCAGGTGGAACGCCTGACCACCTGGTGATATTCATCGCCTGCCGTCCGAGCGGTCGCGAAGTTACCGTGTCCGCATGGACGACTGGACTCCGCGGACCCGCGCGATCGCGGCGGGCCGGCCGCACGGCCCTGGCGAGCCGCTGACCACGCCGATTGTCGCCACGAGCACCTTCGAGGCCGGCGGCGACGCGGTGTACGCCCGCTCCGACGGCACGGATACCTGGGCGGCCTTCGAGGAGGTCGTCGGCTCACTGGAAGGCGGCACTGCGGTCTCCTTCGCGTCCGGCGTCGCCACGTTGTCCGCGGTGCTGGATGCGCTGCCGGTCGGGTCGACGGTCGCGGTTCCGTCGTTCAGCTACGCCGTCACGCGCGGAGCTTTGAAGCACGCGCAGCAACTCGGCCGCCTCACGGTCACCGAATTGGAGCCGACGGACACGCAGGCGTGGCTCGAGTGCGACGCAGATCTGCTGTGGCTCGAATCGCCGACTAACCCGACGCTCGACGTGATGGAGATCGAGACCATCGCGCGCGGCACGCGTGGACGCGTGGTCGTCGACAACACCTTCGCGACTTCGCTGCATCAGCAACCACTGTCGCTCGGCGCGGACATCGTGGTGCACAGCGCGACGAAGCTCATTGGCGGACACAGCGACCTTCTGCTCGGCGTCGCGGTCGCAGCCGAGCAGAACATTGTGGACGAGCTTCGCGCAGCGCGGACTCGGGTAGGTGCGACACCGGGTGCGCTCGAAACGTGGCTTGCGTTACGCGGGTTGCGGACGCTTCCCGTGCGTCTTGCCGAGCAAACTCGCACCGCACAGCTGCTGGTGTCCCGGTTGGCGGAACACCCGGCGGTAACCAAGGTGCGCTACCCCGGTTTCGGAATGATGGTGGCGTTCGAGGTCGCCGATGCCGACGCCGCCGACAAGGTGTGCGCGAGCGTCCGGTTGATCCGGCCGGCGACGAGCCTCGGCGGCGTGGAAAGCCTGATGGAACGGCGGGCGTGGCTGCCCGGCGAGGAGCGCGTGCCGCCGGGGCTCATCCGGTTTTCCGTCGGATTGGAAGACCCGGAGGACCTGTGGCGGGATTTGCTGACCGCACTCGGCTGATTTCCGCCATTTCCTCACGAGGGCTGGGCGGGTTGCCTCGCAACTGTTACGGTATGGGCACGACGGGCCGGAATTCCGGCAATCGGGCGGAATCATCGCTCACGAGAAGCCGTTCGTTACCTCTTTCCCCGGTGTTGTTAATCACCAGCTAAAGGGTTACCCCTATGGGCTGATTCCCCGGCAGGATCAGCGGGCGCGGTGGGGGTCATCGCGCCTTTCCTCAGAGGGGTAATCACCTTGAAGACGACCCTGGGCAGACTCGCGGGCGCTGTGCTCGCGGGCGCCCTGATCAGCCTTGCCGTCGTGCCTGCCGCGAACGCGGACGAGACCTCGACGTCGGTCTCGGTCCCTGCCGACCCGACGGAGACCACCCCGGCCACGCCGCCGGCCAGCGAAACCGCCACGCCGCCCACCGAGACCAGCGCGCCGACCGAGACCGGTGCGCCGACGGAGACGGGCGCGCCGACCGAGACGGGCAAGCCGACCGAGACCGGCAAGCCGACCGAGACGGGCAAGCCGACCGACACCGGCAAGCCGACCACGCCGACCTCCTCGGAGACCTCCACGCCGGAGGAGCCGCCGTACGTCGACGACAGCGGCTACGGCGTCGACCTCGACGAGAACCTCGGCGTCGTCGTGATCGCCTGCGCCGCGGGCGAGCCGACCGGCCTGCGCTCCAACGACTTCGACCTTCTCGAGGGCCCGCACCAGGACGAGACCGACGGTCGCTACTGGGAGTGGCTGGTCAAGCGCCACGACGGCGTCTCCTTCGACAGCGGCACCGTGCGCGCGGAATGGACCTGCGGCGGCAAGCCGACCGACGGCGGCACGCTTCCCCCGGCGGGCGGCGCGGGCGCGGGTTCGGCCGGCACCACCGGCGGTCACGGCGGCTCGCAGGTGAAGTACGCGCCGAAGCACGGCATCGAGACCGGCTTCGGGGGCATGGCCGCCTGATGACCAGGAAGTACGGGCAGGGCGTCGCTCTCGCGGGCGCTCTGCTCCTCTCCCTCTCGCTGAGCGCGTGCGGTTCGGACGCCCCGGCGGCCCCGGCCGCGCAGGCCCCGGCCAGTGCCGCGGTCCCGGTGACCAAGCCGTTCACCGGGCTGCGGCCGACCTCGGTCGAGATCCCGAAGATCGGCGCGAAATCGTCGCTGATCACCGTCCTGCCGAACAAGGACGGGCAGATTTCGGTTCCGTCGGTGAAGAACCCGATGCAGGCCGCGTGGTACCGGCTTTCGCCGGTGCCGGGGGACGTGGGCCCGGCGATCGTGCTCGGGCACGTCGACGGCGACCACAAGCCGGGCATCTTCTACAAGCTCAAGGACGTGAACCCGGGCGACGAGGTCGACATCGAACGCAGCGACGGCAAGAAGCTGAAGTTCGTCGTGGACCACAAGGAACAGGTCCCCAAGGACACGTTCCCGACGCAGGCCGTCTTCGGCAACACGGACAAGCCGCAGCTGCGCCTGATCACCTGCGGCGGCGCGTTCGACCACGCCGAGCACAGCTACAAGGACAACATCGTGGTGTACGCGAACCTGGTCTCCTGACTCAGGTCAGCAACGGAGTGAGCAGCGTTCGCTGGTCCTTCGGCACGTATTCCGCGTAATTGTCATACAGCGCTTGCCGCGCCAGCCGCGCCGCCGACTCCCCGTCGGCGGCGCGGATCGCGTTCAGCACCTCTTCGTGGTGGCGCAGCCACGAGCGCATCAGCGTGCCGCGGTCGTTGGCGTGGCTGAGCTTGTCCTCGATCAATTCCAGCACCACCCCGCGGACCACTTCGCCGCTGACGACCAACAGCGGATTCCGCGACACTCGGGCAATGACGTCATGGAATGCGACGTCTGCCCGGCTGAATTCGGCGTATCCGTCCGCCGCGGCCATTCCTTCCAGCGCGACATCGAGCGCGGTCAAATCCTCGGCGGTGCGCAGTTCCGCGGCCAGCAGGTGCGACGAACCGTCCAGCACCATCCGGAATTGCAGCAGTTCCGCGAGGCCGACGTGTTCCGCCCGGGCCAGCCGGTGCATCGACCGATGCAGCGCACGCGGCGACGCGGCCAGCACCTCGGGGCCGCGCGGATCGCCTGGCCGCGACCGGATCAGTTCGGCGGCCTGCAGCACCCGCAGTGCCTCGCGCACGGTGGACCGGCCGACGCCGAACTGGGTCATCAGCTCTCGTTCCCCGGGCAGCCGTTCGCCGGGTTTGAGGCGGCCGCTCACCACGGCTTCCTCGATCTGCTCGACGATCCGCTCGTAGGCGCGGACCGGAGCCACCGGTTCGAACTTCATCTTGACCTCGGTGTCTGCCGGATGCGAGTCTGCCTAGGGTTACTGGTCAGACCAGTGTACTGAGTTGGAGGCGGCGTGGGCATATCATCGCGACAGCCTGCTCGCGACGCCGACTGGGTGCGGGTATCCCGCAGGGCACAGGAGGCGGAATGAAAGCCCGGAGCACTGCTGCGGCCCTGGCGCTGCTGCTGGTGGCTTCCGGCTGTTCGGCAGGCTCCAGCGCGAGTGTTTCCCCAGGTCCGGACACGCTTTCCGTCGGATACACGGCGGAGCCGGCGAACTTCGACTTCACCCGTTCCGACGGCGTGGCCATCCCGCAGGCGCTGCTCTACAACGTCTACGAGGGCCTGGTGAAGCTCGATCCGCAGGGCCGGATCGTGCCGTTGCTGGCGAAGTCCTGGACGATCAGCCCGGATCGCAAGACCTACGATTTCCAGCTCCAGCAGGGCGTCAAGTTCAGCAATGGAGCGCCGTTCACCGCCGCCGACGTCCAGTTCTCGCTGATGCGGGTGAAGACCGACTGGACGATCTCGCTCAAATCGGCGATGGACGTCGTGGACCACGTCGAGGTCGTCGCGCCGGATCACGCGCGCGTCGTGCTGTCGAAGCCGAGCAACGGCTGGTTGTTCAGCCTCACCAGCAGGCTCGGTGCGATGTTCAGCCCGACCGGCGTCGCGGATCTGGCGAACCATCCGGTCGGCACCGGACCGTACGAGGTCGCCTCGCGTCGCCGGGGAGATTCCATCGTGCTGCGGGAGAATCCGCGGTACTGGGGACGGAAACCGGCGTATCGAACGGTCGTGCTCAAGTACTTCGCCGATCCGACCGCGCTCAACAACGCGTTGCTGTCCAACGGAATCGACGTGATCTCCAACCTCACGTCGGCCGATTCGATCCCGCAGTTCCAGGGCGACGACCGGTTCACCGTGCAGCAGGGCACCACGAACAGCGAGGTCACGCTGGCCTTCAACGGCCGTCGCGCACCGCTCAACGACGTGCGCGTCCGCCGCGCGCTTACTTACGCCATCGATCGAAAAGCCGTGCTGGACCTGGTTTTCAACGGTCGCGGCACGCTCATCGGCAGCATGGTCCCGCCCACCGACCCGTGGTACGAGGACCTGTCGAAGGTCTACTCGTACGATCCGGCGAAGGCTAAGCAGCTCCTCGCCGAGGCCGGCGTGCACGATCTCAAGCTGCGGCTGCGGATTCCGAACCTGCCGTACGCGGTGTCGGCGGCGCAGGTGGTGCAATCGCAGCTGGCGGACGTCGGGGTCACCGCGACGATCGAGCCGCTCGACTTCCCGGCGGTGTGGCTCAAGCAGGTTTTCACCGACCACGACTACGACCTCTCGATCATCCAGCACGTGGAGGCGCGCGACATCTCGACGTTCGGAAAGCCGAAGTACTACTGGGGTTATGACAACAAGCGGGTGCAGCAGCTGCTCGCCGCGGCGGACAGCGGCACCCCGCAGGAGCAGGTGGCGGACATGAAGGAGGTCGCGCGGCAGATCAACACCGACGCGGCCGCGGACTGGCTGTTCCTGTTCCCGAACGTCGTGGTCGCCAAGAAGAAGGTGACCGGACTCGCGCGCAACCAGGTCAGCGAATCCTTCGACCTGACCGGGGTGAGGCCGGCATGACCGCGCGCGTGCTGCGGCGGCTGGCCGTGTTCGCGGTGAGCCTGTTCGTGGCGTCCATTGTGGTGTTCCTGTTCATGGCGGTGCTGCCGGGCGATCCGGCGCAGGTCGCGCTGGGCGTGAACGCGACGCCGGAGCTGCTCGCGAAAACGCGCGCCGAATTCGGCATCGACCGGCCGCTGGTCGAGCAGTACCTGAGCTGGATGGGCGGGGTCCTGCACGGCGACTTCGGCCGGTCGTACGTCACGCGCGAGGCAATCAGCCCGCAGCTGCTGGACCGGCTCGGCGTCACGTTGTGGCTGGTCGGCGCGGGGATGCTGGTCGCGCTGGTGATCGCGCTGCCGGCGGGCGCGTTCGCCGCCGTACGGCACCGGAAGGCCAGCGGCGTCGCGGTTTCCGGACTCTCGCAGGTCGGCGTGGCGATTCCGGCGTTCCTCGCGGGCATCATCCTGGTGCAGATTTTCGCCGTGCAGCTGCGCTGGCTGCCGAGCGGCGGATGGACACCGCCAAACCAGGATGCGGGCGAGTTCCTGCGCGGTCTCATCCTCCCGGCGTTGTCGCTCGGCCTGGTGCAGGGCGCGGTGCTCACGCGGTATGTCCGCTCCGCAGTGCTCGACACGCTCGGCCAGGACTACCTCCGCACCGCCCGCTCCAAGGGTCTCCTGCCTGGTCAAGCGCTGTTCCGGCACGGGTTGCGCAACGCTTCCGTCCCGGTCGTCACCGTGCTTGGCCTGCAGCTGACGACACTGCTGATCGGCGCGGTCGTGGTGGAGCGGGTGTTCGTGCTGCCCGGTCTCGGCAGCATGCTGCTGGACGCGGTCGCGCGGCGCGATTTGCTGACCGTGCAGGGGATCGTGCTGGTGCTGGTGGCCGGGGTGCTGCTGGTGAACTTCGTGGTCGACGTGCTGTATTCGGTGCTCGACCCGAGACTGCGGGGGTCCTGATGCGCCGCAACGGAAATCTCCTGCTCGGCGGGATTCTGGTCGCACTCGTCGTGGTGGCGGCGCTGGTGTCGTTCGGGTGGACGCCGTACGACCCGGTGCAGGTCAACGCGGCGGACCGGCTGCTCGGGTTTTCCGCGGACCACCTGTTCGGCACCGACAAATTCGGCCGCGACGTCTTCAGCCAGATCCTCGTCGGCGCGCGGACCACGCTCTACGTCGGCGTCGTCGCGGTCGGCATCGCGGCGGTGCTCGGCACCCCGCTGGGCGTACTGGCGGCGATCGCTCCCCGCTGGCTCGGCGAGTTCGTGATGCGGGTGAACGACCTGGTGCTCGCGTTTCCCGCGCTGTTGCTGGCGATCATGTTCGGCGCGGTGTTCGGCGCGGACACGCTCACCGCGATGGCGGCCATCGGCATCGCGACCATCCCGTCGTTCGCCCGGATCGCGCGGTCCGGTGCGCTGCAGGTGATGAGCAGCGAATACGTCCTCGCGGCGCGTGCGGGCGGCCGGTCGCGGACGCGGATCGCCTGGTCGCACGTGCTGCCGAACATCGGCGGACTGCTGATCGTGCAGGCTTCGGTGTCGTTCGCGATCGCGGTGCTGGCCGAGGCGGCGCTGTCGTTCCTCGGATTCGGCACGCGACCGCCGACGCCGTCGTGGGGACGGATGCTGCAGGAATCGCAGGAACTGCTCACCGCGCATCCGCGGCTGGCGCTCGTGCCCGGCGTGGCGATCGCGCTGGCGGTGCTCGGGTTCAACCTTCTCGGCGACGGTCTGCGCGACCGTCTCGACCCCCGATTGGCGGCGCGGGTATGACGCTGACGGTGGAGAACCTGCGGGTCGCGGACCTGGTGCGGGGGATCTCGTTCGAACTGGGCGCGGGGGAACGGGTCGGGCTGATCGGCGAATCCGGGTCCGGGAAATCGCTCACCGCGCTGTCCGTGCTGGGCCTGCTTCCGGAAGGGTTGTCGGCCACCGGTTCGGTGCGGCTCGACGGCCGGGAGTTGCTCGGCGCACCGGAAAAGGAGCTGTCCCGGTTGCGCGGCAACGGGATGGCGATGGTCTTCCAGGAACCGATGACGGCGCTGAACCCGGCGATGCGGATCGGACGGCAGGTCACCGAGCCGTTCCGGGTGCACGGCCGGCGCGGGCGTCCGGCGGAGGAGCTGCTGGCCGCGGTCGGATTGCCGGGCGTCGCGCGGGCGTATCCGCATCAGCTCTCCGGCGGACAGCGGCAGCGGGTGGTGCTGGCGATCGCGCTGGCCAACGACCCGGCGCTGCTGATCTGCGACGAGCCGACCACCGCGCTGGACGTCACGGTGCAGGCGCAGATTCTGGCGCTGATCAAGGAGCGGCTGTCGGCGGAGAGTTCGCTGCTGTTCATCACGCACGATCTGGCGGTGGTGGCGCAGATGTGCGACCGGGTGCTGGTGATGCTCGACGGGTCCATTGTGGAGCATGGCTCGACACGCGAGGTCTTGACCGCGCCGAAGCACGCTTATACGCAGCGGCTGCTGGCGGCTTCCGACCTGGAGGGCGCGCGATGATCTCGGTACGGGAGCTGGAGCGGCGGTACCAGCGGCGCGACGTGCATGCCTTGCGCGGCGTGAGTTTCGACGTTTCGGCTGGTGAGCGGTTCGGGATCGTCGGCGAATCCGGGTCTGGCAAGTCCACGCTGGTCCGCCTGCTCGCCGCGCTGGACCGGCCGACCGCGGGCACGGTGTCGTTCCAGGGCAAGCGGATCGACTCGTTGCCGGAACGGAAACTGCGGTTCCTGCGCCGGGAAATGCAGATCGTGTTCCAGGACCCGATGGGCTCGCTGGACCCGCGGATGCGCGTGCGGGACATCGTGTCCGAACCGCTCGGCCGCCGGTCGCCCGAGCGCGTCGCCGAATTGCTGACCGCGGTCGGGCTGCCGGAGGACGCGGCGACGCGGTACCCGCACCAGTTCTCCGGCGGGCAACGCCAACGGATCTCGATCGCCCGTGCGCTCGCCCCGAATCCGAGCGTGCTGATCGCGGACGAACCGGTGAGCGCGCTGGACGTTTCGGTGCGCGCGCAGATCCTGGACCTGCTGGCCCGGCTGGTCGACGAGTTCGCGCTGACGCTGATTTTCGTCTCGCACGACCTCGGCGTGGTACGGCACGTGTGCGATCGCGTCGCGGTGATGCGGCGCGGGGAGATCGTGGAAATCGGTGCGGTCGACCGGGTTTACGCCGCGCCGGAGCACGAGTACACCCGGGAGCTGCTGGCCGCCGCGCCGAATCTGCGGACCGAACTGGCTCGGTTGAAGGGAGAAACGGATGCCTGACTACCCGGACGGCCTGCCGATCGGTCCCGGCTGGGTGTCCACAGCGGATACCGCGGACGTCGTTTTTCCCTATGACGGCAGCGTGATCGGCACCGCGCCGGTCGGCACCGCCGAACTCGCTTCGCGCGCGGTGGACGAGGCGGTGGCAGTGGCGCGTGAGGTCGCTTCGCTGCCTTCGCGGAGCCGTCGGGCATTGCTGAACGACGTGGCTTCGGCGGTGCGTGAACGGCGGGCGGAATTTGCGCAGCTGCTCGTGCTGGAGACCGGAAAACCGCTGGTCGACTGCCAGGTGGAGGTCGCGCGGACGATCGTGACCTGGGAGGCCGCGGCCGAGGAAGTGGCACGGCTCCATGGCGAAACGGTGCCGCTCGATCTGCTGCCGTCCGGGGACGGGCTGGTCGGGTTCTGGAAGCGCAAGCCGATCGGCGTGGTGGTCGGCATCGCGGGGTTCAACTACCCGCTGCTGCTGGCGTCGCACAAGATCGCCCCCGCGATCGCCGCGGGCTGCCCGGTGGTGGTGAAGCCGGCCCCGCAAACCCCGCTGGCGACGCTGTGGCTGGTGCACCTGGTCCGCTCCCGCACCGGGCTGCCCGCGATGGTCCAGCTGGTCACCGGAGACGCTCCCGTCGGATCGGAGCTGGTCACCGACCGGCGGATCGGTGCGGTGTCCTTCACCGGTTCGGCCGCCGTCGGCCACCGGATCGCCCGCGACGCCGCGCCGACGAAGACCCTGCTGGAACTGGGCTCCAACGCCGCGCTCGTGGTCGCCGAGGATGCCGACCTGGACGCGGCCGCGGACGCCGTGCTGCGCGGCGGATTCTACGCGTCCGGGCAAGCCTGCATTTCGGTACAGCGAGTGCTGGCCGTTTCGTCGGTTGCTTCCGAGTTCACCGGCAAGGTGCTCGCACGGCTCGGTGAAGTGACCGTGGGTGACCCGCGTTCTCCGTCGACGAGGGTGTCCGCACTGATCGACGAGCGCTCGACCGCCCGGGTCGCCGAGTGGGTCGACAAAGCGACCGCGGCGGGTGCTCGGTTGCTGGCCGGTGGTTCGGTGCGGGACGGAGTGCTGGAACCGACGGTGCTCGCGGACGTCCCGGACGGCGTCGAATGCTGGGACGAGGAGATCTTCGGCCCAGTCGTCTGCCTGCGCACCGTGTCCGATGTGGACGAAGCATTCGCCGCGGTCAACGCGTCGCGGTACGGGTTGCACGCGAGCGTGTACAGCCGCTCGCTGAAGACCGCGTTCCGGGCGCTGGACGAGCTGGAGGTCGGCGGGGTAGTGGTGAACGAGGTGCCGGGTTTCCGGTCCGACACGATGCCGTACGGCGGGGTCAAGGACTCCGGGATCGGCCGGGAAGGGCCGCGCTTCGCGGTGGAAGAGCTGACCGTGACCAGGATGGCGGTGCTGCGCCCGTGAACTACGCCGGACTGTTCCGAATGGACGGTCGCCGAGCCGTCGTGCTCGGCGCGGGCAGCGGGATCGGCCGCGAGGCCGCCCGAGCGCTGGCCGCGCACGGTGCGTCGGTGATCTGCGCGGACCGTGACGTCGCCGCTGCTCGGGAGACCGGCGTCGGCGAGGCGTACGAGATCGACCTGCTCGCGCCGGGTGCCGTCGCCGCTGCCGCGACCGAACTGGGTCCGCTGGACGCCGTCGTGCTCACCGCTGCCACCAACGTCCGGAAACGCCTGCTGGACTACACGCGCGAAGAGTTCGACCGCGTAGTGGAGCTGAACCTAGGCGTCGCCTTCGAGGTGCTGCGCGCGTTCGGGGCCCCGATGGTCGCACAGGGCCGGGGAAGCATCATCGGCTTCTCTTCGATCCGCGGTACTACTGTCGAACCCGGCCAAGGCCCGTACGCAGCAACGAAGGGCGGCCTAGTGCAGCTCTTCCGCACAGCGGCCGCTGAGTTCGGGCCGTCCGGCGTACGCGTCAACGCCATCGCCCCTGGCGTTGTAGAGACACCGTTGACCGCACAGATCAAAGCGCGTCCCGAGTGGTACGACGCCTACGCCCAGAAAGGCGCCCTCGGCCGCTGGGCGCGCGCGGACGAGCTGGCTGGCGCTGTCGTGTACCTCGCTTCGGACGCTTCGACCTTCGTCACCGGCTCCGTCCTGGCAGTCGATGGCGGCTGGACCGCAGTCGACGGCCGCTTTGACCCACCCGCTTCGTGAATCGGAGGTTCCGCGATGACCGAATTGGCCGACCTGACCGCTAACGAGCTGGTAGCCGGGTACCGCGCGCAGACGTTCTCGCCGGTTGAAGTCACCGAAGCCGTCCTCGCGCGCATCGACGCTCGCGAACCCGAACTGCACGCCCTGTACGCGTACGACGCCGCTTCAGCCCGCGAAGCAGCGAAGGCGTCCGAAGCACGTTGGCACGCCGGTGAGCCCTCGGGTCCCATCGACGGTGTCCCTCTGACGCTGAAGGAAAACATCGCCTCCGCAGGTGTCCCCACGCCGTTAGGCACCGCCGCCACAACGTTGACGCCCGCTACCGCTGACGCTCCCGCCGCGGCGCGCGTACGCGAGTCAGGTGCAGTACTGCTGGCGAAGACGACCATGCCCGACTACGGCATGCTCACCTCCGGCCTCTCGAGCTTCCACGCTGCTTCGCGCAACCCGTGGGACGTCACGCGCACTCCCGGCGGCTCCAGCGCTGGTGCCGCGTCCGCAGCCGCCGCGGGCTACGGACCCTTGCACGTCGGCACCGACATCGGCGGCTCCATCCGGCTTCCGGCCGGTTGGTGCGGACTAGTCGGCCTGAAACCCAGCTTCGGCCGCGTACCGGTCGACCCGCCCTTCCTCGGTCGAGTCGTCGGCCCCCTGACCAGGACTGTCGCCGACACCGCGCTGCTGATGAGCGTCCTGGCGCAGCCTGATTCGCGAGACCACCTGAGCCTGCCGCCAGCTTCCATCGACTGGATTTCCCTGGGCGGTTCCCTCGCCGGCCTCCGCGTCGGCCTCCAGGTGGACCCCGGCGTCGGCCTCCCCGTCGCCTCAGCGGTCGCCGACGCGATCACCGCCGCGGCCGAGTTGTTCGCTGGTGCGGGTGCGACCGTGGAACCCGTCGCCCCCTTCCTGACCCGCGAACACCTGGACGGCCTGGACACTTTCTGGCGCGTCCGAGCCTGGTCCGACCTGGCCGTGCTCTCGGAGGACCAGCGCGCGAAAGTATTGCCGTACATCGCGGAATGGGCCGCCGGGGGAGCGAATACGTCCGGTGTGGACACTTACCGAGGCTTCGCCGCCATCGACGCGATCAGCGTGGCGGCCCTGCGCGCGACCGAACCGTACGACGTGGTCCTGTCGCCGACCTGCCCAGTCCTGCCCCCGCCCGCCGACTGGCCCTCCCCGACGAACGACCCGTCGCGGCCGTTCGAACACATCGCGTTCACCGTGCCGTACAACATGTCCGGCCAGCCCGCGGTATCGGTGAACTGCGGCTACACGCCGGAGGGCTTGCCGATCGGGTTGCAGATCGCGGGCCGCCGGTTCGCCGACCTGGAGGTCCTGCGGGTGGCGGCGGAGTTCGAAAAACTGCGCGGGGAACAGCTTCCCTGGCCGGTCAGCTGAGCGGGTTTCCGCTCAGCACGGCCAGTTTTGCCGCAACCTCGGCCACTTCGCTCTGCAGGGTCGCGAGGTCGGTACGCATTTCGGCCTGCATCGGCCAGGCGAGCTCGTGGTCGCGACTGCCGATTCCCGGCGGCCGAAGGTCGTGGTGATTGTCCAGCCGCGGGTGCCATCGGGACAGGAACGGCCGCAGAATCTCTTCCCGGAGCTGATGGATGAGAGTGCCCAGTCCTGGCCTTACCGGCGTCGAGGTGCGAAGGACGTCCGGGTCGACCTCGCCGCTGATCTGCCGGAGGCGGTCGAACAGGGCGTGGAGCGACGCGAGTGCCCCACGCAGCAGACCTTCGCTGTCCGGCAGTTCGCGCAGTGCGATCCGGCTCGCCAGCTCGTTGTGGATCCGGTGCGCGGTCCGGCGTTCGGCCTCGTCCAAGTCCGATCGCCGCCTCGGGGCGATGGCGATGTGCGGCGGCCGGGTGCGGTCGGCAAGGAGTTTCACCGCCGCCTTGCGCACTTGCTCGGCTCGGCCCGGCCGGGAGTCCTTCTGGTGCAGCACGAGTCTGAATGCCGGAGGCAGCGCGAAATGCCCGACTCCGTCGTCGACGAGTACCCCGGTGGCGAGCAGCTCGGCGAGGCCGTCGTCGATCACAGCCGGTCCGACCGCTCTGGCCAGGATGTCGTTGAGCAGATCTCGGGTCGCGTGCTCCGGGGCGATCGCGACGAATGCCCGGACCAGGTCCCAGCCGGATTCGCCAGTGCGGTGCAGCGCGGGCAGAAGCCGTTCGGCCAGAGGTTCCAGCAAGGGCGAGCCGAATCTGTGCAGCCGGTCGAGCACGGAATCCGGGCTCCCGGAGAACTGGACGGCGAGCCGGTGCGCCAGGCCGGTGCTGCCTTTCGCGGCCGTGCGCAGCATCGGCTCCAGGTCCAGTTCGTCGTCGCGCAGATCGGTCAGTTCGATGGCTGTGCCAAGTTTCGCCAGGCGCCGGTCGCGGGTCAGCAGCAGGACGGACGTCTCGTCCGGGAGCCGATCTGGCGGAGCGGTCACGTCGTCGAGCACGATCAGGTCACCGGCGGCTGCGGAGGGAGCATTGCCGAGGAAAACGCGGTGGTACAGGTGGCCAAACAACTGCAGGTAGGCGTGGGCGAGCGTGGTCTTGCCGACGTCGACAACCCCGTGGACGACGGCGGTTCCTCCGTGGCGCAAAGCTGAGTGCAGCTGCCACAATTCCGTCCACCGGCCGGTGAATTTGGCCAGCGCGGGCAACCCGGCGGACGGCGATTGGCTCCCGATCGGTCCCCGCAGCGCGGCACTGCGCGCCCGCACGGCGTCGACCAGGTCCGCCACCGCGGATTCCGTCACCGGATGGCCCGGCAACAACACCTCGCGGATTTCCCGCGGAGTCAGGTGGTCGACACCTGGCTCGGGATTCACCGCAAGCACGCGTTCGGGACCGGCCAGGTACGCAGTCACGAATTCTTCCTGGCAAGCGCGTCGCGACCCGTAGCTGCGGCTGTAGTAAGCGAGCAGCACCCGGGAGTGTTCGAGAGAGTGGCGCACCCGGTCCGGAATGGACTCGAACAGCCGGATTTGCTCGGTGTCCAGGAACACTCGAAGTCCCGCGCCTTCCAGCGCCGTCGCGATGCGCTGCACGGCCGCCGCGTCCGTCCGGTCGTAGCTGACGAACACATCCCAGTCCGGCACTCGGCCCTCCCCTCCGAGGCGGCTGCCATCGCTGCCGCCGACACCTAGAATGCCGAATATGAGCGAGTCCGAGCGACCTGACCGGTCCCTGGCCTGGAATTTGCACGTCGAATTGGCCAGCCGGGTCTCCGCGGTCCGCCTCGGCCCGGACGAAGGCTTGCTGTCGGAGGCGCTCAGCAGCCTCTACCAGGTCTTCACCGAAGCCCGCCGCGCGCTGGCCGAGCACCCGCCGGAGCAGTCGCTGACGTCGGATTCGTTGCACCAGGTGGTGTTCCGGCTGCTCAACGACGGATTGCGGCCGTTCCTGGCCAAATGGCATCCGCTGCTCGACGCCCATCTGGAGCGTCGTCCGCCGAACTCGTCCCAGTTCGAGCACGAGAGGGCCTGGGACCAGGCCGGGCAACTGCGCGCTGAACTGGCCGACCTGCAAGTCCTGCTGCGCGACGCGACCGAACGCCTCGCTGAACTCGCCGGTGCCGGTTCGCTCCTTGTGGCGGTGCGGTGATGGGCAGGCGAACCAGGCAGTTCCGGCCGCGCGAGGTCGGCGTGAAACTCAAGCTGCCGTTCGTCGGCGAGATCAGCGGTTCCTGGACGCCGCACCAGGCCGAGGCGAAAGCGGCCTGGGAGCTGTACGTCGAACTGGCGACCCGGATCTCAGTGGTCAAGCTTCGCCGGGACGAAGGCCTCGCGCGGGAAGCACTGAGCAGCTTGTACACGTTGTTCGGCACGACCAGGGAGATCCTGCGCAAGTACGGTCCCGAAGTTTCGCCGCGGGACAGCGCGGACGCGATCACGTTCGGCAAACTCGCGCTGACGGTGCTGAACGTGGCGGTGCGCCCGTTGCTGGCGCGCTGGCACCCCCGCCTCGGCGCGTGGGAAGCCACCCGCACGGATGGCGTGGCTCCGATCGACCACGAGAACGCATGGGAACACATCGAAGAACTGCGCGCGGAAATCGAAGCCGTTCGGGTCGCGCTGTTGCAGGTCGCCGAATTGCTGGCAAACGTCTCTGGTGCCGCCCCGTTGACTCCGGACTCCCGGCTCTTGGGCGAGCTCCAAAAAGAACGGGGGGTGTCCCTATGTTGTTGTCAAGCGGCAGCGGGGGTACTGGTCGGTTCGGGGTGCCGGT
>NZ_ASXG01000154.1 GCF_000411975.1 Amycolatopsis orientalis DSM 43388 | reverse complement strand
GACAAGCACCAGAAGCGTTCCCCGGAGGTCCCAGCCATGAAAGAAGGTACCGCTATCAGCACCTACACCATCCCGAACGTCGTGACCCGGAGCGCGGGCGGCGAGCGGATCATGGACGTCTACTCGCACTTGCTGTCCGAACGGATCGTCTACCTGGGCACTGCGATCGACTCGGGCGTCGCGAACGCGTTGATCGCGCAGCTGCTGTTCCTGGAGTCGGACAATCCGGAGCAGGAAATCAACCTGTACATCAATTCCGAGGGCGGCGACCCGGCCGCGATGCTGGCGCTGTACGACACGATGCGCTTCATCAAGGCCCCAGTGGCGACGACGTGCGTCGGCCAGGCGGTGGCCACCGGCGCGGTGCTGCTGGCCGCGGGCGAGGCCGGACGGCGATCGGTGCTGCCGCACGCGCGGGTCGTGCTGCACCAGCCCGCCGCGCAGGGCCGCGGAACGATCCCGGACCTGATCCTGCAGGCGGACGAGGTGATCCGGGTGCGGACGCAGTTGGAGGAGATCACGTCCCGGCACACCGGCCACGACGTCGCGGAACTCCGGCACGACACCGACCGCGACCGAGTGTTCGACGCAGCCGGGGCGGTGGAGTACGGGTTGGCGGATCAGGTGATCGAGGCTCGTCCGTGAGTGGTGCGGGGCGGATTCGTGGCTCGGCTGGGGTGGGGTGTGTCGGCGCGCTGGGTGGTCGAGGCTCGTCGGTGAGGTGGGCACGGGGGATTCGCGGTGCGGCAGCGGCTGGGTGCGGTGGCGCACTGGGCGGTCGAGGCTCGTCGGTGAGGAGGGCGCGGCGGATTCACGGTGCGGCAGCAATGGGGTGTCCGGTCGAGGCCGGTTGGCGGATCAGGTGCTCGAGGCTCGTCCGCGAGTGGGGCGGGGCGGATTCGTGTCTCGGCGGCGGTGCGGCGTGAGTTGGCGGTCGCGGCTTGTCCGTGAGGTGGGCGCGGCGGATTCGTGGCGGGGCAGCGGCGGGGGTGCGTGGGCGCACCGGGTGGTTGAGGCTTGTCCGTGAGGTGGGCGCGGCGGATTCGCGGTGCGGCATCGGCAGCGTGTGTTGGCGCACTGGGCGGTCGAAGCTCGCCCGTGAGTGGGACGGGGCAGATTCGTGGCGCGGCAGCGGCTGGGTGCGTCGGCGCACTGGGCGGTCGAAGCTCGCCCGCGAGCAGGACGTCGCGGATCCGTTGCGCGGCACGGGTCGGGTGTCCGGTGCGGCACGGGTTGGCAGTCGAGGCACGTCCGGGGGTGGTTCCGCAGTGGGGCAGCTGGGCGTGCGGCACCGCACCGGCTGATGCCCCACGTTCGGCGAGCGCAGGCCGGTCTCGGGGTCCGGCCTGCGGTTTCGCCGATCAGGCCGCCATCAGCACCGGTCCGGCCGGACGGCGCGTCGGTCGTGGGCCCACCACGCTGATCCGCCGCAGGTCGACGGCGATCCCGCTCAGCAGACCTGCGAGGTTGACCCCGAGCGCACCGGTCACCGCAGCGATCATCTCGCTCGACGGTTCCTTCCTGCCGCGCTCGATCTCGGACAGGTACTGCGGCGAGATCCCGGCGCGCTCGGCGACGTCGACGAGCCGCTCGCCCTGATTTTCCCGGGCAGTGCGGAGACTGCGGCCGAGCACCTCGCGCCACAGGGGTTCCGCCTCGTCGTCCCGGGCGGGGGCGCGGCGCTGGTGGAAGGGAAGGATGTCCGCCATAGGCCCAGCCTGGCATCCGCCGGGCCCGCGGCGACAGCGGTTCCGCTCAGGGCAGAATGCTGATCTTCCACCGCACGGTAGCGGGGGAGCGCATTCGGCGGCACCGCAGGCCAACCCGGAAGCCGGTCAGCTCGGCGGCCGGAATCGCCGCGGTGCCCAGCCAGCGCGCGAAGCCGAAGCCAGTCGGTAGGGTGCGCACGGGGCAGCAACCAGCGACCGACGAGGTGACGCATGGACCGGCGCGAACTGATCGACCAGGCTCTCCGCGGCGTCGAGGCCTGGGAACGCAAGTGGGGTCCGTTCACCCCGTCCCCGGCCAGCCGCCCGGACGTCGATCTCGCCGCGCTGCTCGACGCCTACGCCGCCCGGATGGACGCGTCCTTCCCGTTCTTCCACCCCCGCTACGCAGGCCAGATGCTCAAACCACCGCATCCGGTCGCGGTCGCCGCCTACCTCGCCGCGATGGTGGTCAACCCGAACAACCACGCGCTCGACGCGTCCCAGGCCACCTCGCCGATGGAGGTCGAGGTCATCGCGGAGCTGGCCCGGATGTTCGGCTTCGCGCAGCCGTCGCTCGGTCACCTCACCTCCAGCGGGACGATCGCGAACCTCGAAGCCCTCTGGGTTGCCCGCGAACTGGCTCCCGGCAAGGCGGTCGTCCACTCGCGGGACGCGCATTACACGCACGGCCGCATGTGCCAGGTGCTCGGCGTGGAATCCCGTGCGGTGCGCGCACTTCCAGACGGACGCGTTGATATGTCCGCAGTCGAAGCCGAGGTCCGCGGCGGCGGGGTGGGCACAGTGGTGCTGACTCCAGGCACCACCGGGCTCGGCGCGGTCGACGACATCCAGGAAGCCCTTGCGCTAAAGGAACAGTACGGCGTCCGCTTGCACGTCGACGGCGCGTACGGTGGCTTCTACACCCTGCTGGACGAATACGCGGCCTACCGCGCCATCGGCTCGTGCGATTCCGTCGTCGTCGACCCGCACAAGCACGGGCTTCAGCCGTACGGATGCGGTGCGGTATTGTTCGCCGATCCGGCGGTCGGTCGGTTCTACAAACACGATTCTCCCTATACATATTTTACTTCCGACGAGTTGCACCTCGGAGAGATTTCCCTGGAATGCTCCCGCGCGGGTGCCGCCGCCGGTGCGCTTTGGCTTACCCTGCAAGCCTTTCCGCTGGAACGTGGCCGCGGTTTGGGTCCGTTGCTGGCCGCGTGCCGCCGGGCAGCGAACGATTTCGCCAGACTGCTCAAGGAATCCGACCGTTTCGCGCTGCACCTCGAGCCCGCTTTGGACATTGTCGCCTATTGGCCGCGCCGGTCCCGGATGAGCGAGATCACCGAAGCCGCCAACGCCATTCTCCAGAACGGCATGGCCGACCAGGAAAACCCGCTGTACCTGTCCACTTTGCGCGTCGACGCGGACGCTTTCGCCACCCTGCACCCCGACGTCGAACGCGACGCCGAGACCGTCACCATTCTCCGGTCGGTCCTGATGAAGCCGGAGCACGAGGCCTGGATTCCGCAGCTCAAGCAAGCGCTCGACCGGTTGGCGGACTGAGTCCAGCCGGACGGGCGACTGAATTCCGTCCACGCGCCTACCTGTCGCAAGTATTCCGGTCGATTGCATACCGTCGACTTGCTGTTGGTGGGCCATCGACACGGCCGCGGTAGTCGCCCGGGACTTGCTGATGACGCTGTGACTGTCTTCGCCGCGATCGACCGCGCACGCCCGTCTCGACCGCGATTGCCTGTGCACAAATCCGCCTCGGCCGCGATTGCTTGCGCGCATGCCACGGTTGCCTGCGGGTCTGCGGCGACCAGCTCGGCGGCGGTTGCCTGCGCGCGTGCCGCGATTGCCTGCGATCCTGCGGCATCTGTCTCGGCCGCGGTTGCCTGCGGGCTCACTTTGGCTGCGGTTGCTTGCGCGGCCGCCGCTTCCGTCTCCGCGGCGATTGCTTGCGCGCAGGCCGCGATCGCCTGCGGGCTAGCCTCGGCTGCGGTTGCTTGCGCGCCTGCTGCTCCCGTCTCGGCGGCGGTTGCTTGGCGCAGGTCGCGATCGCGTGCGGGCTAGCCTCGGCTGCGGTTGCTTGCGCGCCTGCCGCTTCCGTCTCGGCCGCGGTTGCGTGCGCAGACGCCATGATGCCCGCGCGCTTGCCTTGGTTGCGGTCGCCTGCGCGCCCCGCCCTTCCACCTCGGCTGCTGTTGCGTGCGCAGACGCCGTGATCGCCTGCGCGCTCGCTCCGGCCGCGATCGCCCCGCGCCCGCGGCTCCACCTCAGCAGTTTGTGCAGCCTCCGTCGCCAGGACTTCCGTCCCGAGGCTCCCGCGTCTGTCCACCAAGCCTGTGGCCTTGTCTCCGGGCCCCACACAGCTCCGCAGTCCACTCCGACTGCCTTAGCCGCCCAGCCCGGCCCGCCCGCCTCCACTCGAACCAGCCTCAGCTGTGACTCTCATCAACAACAAGCGCCAACAACATACCGCGTATGCAACTATTGCGGAAGCCGACAAGCGGCATCCACATGCAGACCAAGGAGACGCGGGCTCATGCCACTAGCACTGGTAGCGCTGGCCATCGGGGCGTTCGGGATCGGCACCACCGAATTCGTGATCATGGGTCTTCTCCCCGAGATCGCCGCCGAGTTCGGCGTGTCCATCCCGGCGGCCGGCTTTCTGGTGACCGGGTACGCGCTCGGGGTCGTCGCCGGCGCTCCGGTGATGACGGTTCTCGGCACGAAGATCAACCGCAAGACCATGCTCATGCTGCTGATGGGCCTGTTCATCGCCGGGAACCTGCTGTCGGCGGTCGCGCCGGTGTTCAGGGTCATGCTCGCCGGGCGGATCGTCGCGTCGCTCGCGCACGGGGCGTTCTTCGGGATCGGCTCGGTCGTCGCGGCGGAGCTGGTCGCGCCGGACAAGCGGGCCGGGGCGATCGCGATCATGTTCACCGGGCTCACGGTCGCCAACATCGTCGGCGTGCCGCTCGGCACGTTCGTCGGGCAGGCGGTCGGCTGGCGCGTCACCTTCGGGATCGTCGCGGCGCTCGGCGTCGTCGGGCTCGCCGGGGTCGCGAAGCTGGTGCCGGACCTGCCCCGGCCCGAGGGGGCACATCTGCGCAAGGAGCTGGCCGCGTTCCGGAACGTCCAGGTGGTCCTCGCGATGGCCATGACGGTCCTCGGCTTCGGCGGGGTCTTCGCCGCGATCACCTACATCGCCCCGATGATGACCGAGATCGCCGGGTACTCGGCGGGCGCGGTGACCTGGCTGCTGGTGCTGTTCGGCATCGGCATGTTCCTCGGCAACCTGACCGGCGGCCGGTTCGCCGACCGCAAGCTCATGCCGATGCTGTACGTCAGCCTCGGCGGCCTCGCGATCGTCCTGGCGTTGTTCACCGTCACCGCGCACAGCCAAATCCTCGCCGCGGCAACGATTCTGCTGATCGGCGCGCTCGGTTTCGCCACGGTTCCGCCGCTGCAGAAACGCGTTCTCGACCAGGCGCACGGCGCGCCGACGCTCGCGTCCGTCGTGAACATCGGCGCGTTCAATCTCGGCAACGCGCTGTCCGCGTGGCTCGGCGGCGTCGTGATTTCCGCCGGATTCGGCTACACCGCACCGAACTGGGTCGGGGCCGCGCTCGCCGGTTCGGCGCTCGGTCTCGCCGTCTGGTCGGCCGCGCTCGAGCGACGTCCGCGCGTCGCGGCGGCCGAACCCCTTGTCCAGCACTGAGAAAGGCACCATCCGTGACTGTCCCCAATGTCCGCCTCAACAACGACGTCGAAATTCCGCAGCTCGGCTTCGGCGTCTTCCAGGTCCCGGACGACCAGACCACCGCTGCCGTAGCCAGCGCGCTCGAAGCCGGCTACCGCAGCATCGACACCGCCGCGATCTACGGCAACGAAGCAGGCGTCGGCCGCGCCATCGCCGAGTCCGGGATTTCCCGCGCCGACCTGTTCGTCACCACCAAGCTGTGGAACGACGACCAGGGCTACGACTCCACGTTGCGCGCCTTCGACGCCAGCCTCGCGAAACTCCGTCTCGACTACGTCGACCTGTACCTGATCCACTGGCCGACGCCCGCCCGCGACCGCTACCTCGACACCTGGCGCGCACTGGAACACCTCGCCAAGGACGGCCGCATCCGCGCCGCCGGCGTGTCCAACTTCCAGCCCGCGCACCTGCGCCGCCTGCTCGACCACAGCGACCTCGTGCCCGCGGTCAACCAGATCGAGCTGCACCCCGGTCTGCAACAGGCCGAATTGCGCGCCTTCCACACCGAGCACGGCATCGCGACCGAAGCGTGGAGCCCGCTCGCCCAGGGTGCGGTCCTGGACGACCCGGCGATCACCGAAATCGCCGCGCGCACCGGGAAATCCGCCGCACAGGTGGTGCTGCGCTGGCACCTGCAGGTGGGCAACATCGTGATCCCGAAGTCCGTGACGCCCGCCCGGATCCGGCAGAACTTCGACGTCTTCGGCTTCGAACTCGCCGACGCCGACCTCGCCGCGATCGCAGCCGCCGACCGCGGCCTGCGCACCGGTCCGGATCCGGATCAGTTCAACTGACCGTTGCGGGGCAACGGAAACCGGCCCCTTCCTCGACGCCGTATCGGGTGCGTGGGGCGCATCCGATACGGCGATCCGGCCGACTGGTGCGCGGGATTCTGCAGCGAGCATCCGCGGCACCGGACCGAGAGCCGGAGCCCCGCCGCCCGTCGGCCTAGTTGCGCACCAGCCGGGTGGCCGTGACCCCGTTCGGAAAAGCCGTCCGTTCCGCCACCGAAAACACCGTCGGATCGAACCCGCCCTCCACCATCGGGATGCCCGCGCCGGCCACTACCGGATAACTCTTCAGCACGATCTCGTCGATCTCCGGCAGCAAGGCTCCGGCCAGCTTCCCGCCGCCACACAGCCAGATGTCCTTCCCTGTGTCCCCTTCCTTCAGTTCTCTCACCAGCCCGACCGGATCGCCGGGGACGACGGTCACTGCCGGATCCAGGTCGGGTTTCAGCGTGCTCGACACGACGTACTGGCGCAGGTGCGCATACGGGCTGGGCGCGGTCGGGTCGATCTGGTGTGTCGCGCGGCCCATCAGGACGGTGTCGAATCTGCGGTTCGGGGTGTCCACGACACCGAAGGCCGCGCGGAAGGCCGTCGGGATGGTTTCCGGGTACAGCGTGTTCATGAATCCCATGTAGGCGGCGGTCTGCTCGGCGTCGCCTTGCGGGAAGAAGTCGAACTCGCCCGCGGGACCGGCGATGCGGCCGTCGAGGGTGACCGCGATGTAGTACACGAGCTTTCGCATCTATTAACTCCGTCTGTAGTACTATGCCTGAAGTGGTTTGGACCATACAACTACAGCTGGAGTGGTGTCAAATGGTGCGGAGGAACGACCAGCGGCGGGCCGCGCTCGTCGACGCGGCGATCGAGGTCCTGGCGCGCGAGGGGGCGCGCGGGCTGACGTTCCGGGCGGTCGACGGGGAGGCCGGCGTGCCCGCGGGCACCGCGTCGAACTACTTCGCCAACCGGGACGAGCTTTTCACGCAGGCCGGGGCTCGGGTCTACGAACGGCTGCAGCCGGAGGACGACACGCTCCCGCCCGGCATCGGGGACCGGGAGTCGTACGCCCAGCTGATGCGCGAGCTGGTCAGCCGGGTCGCGGCGTTTCGCACCGGGTATCTCGCGTTGCTGGAGCTGCGGCTCGAGGCCACGCGCCGGCCGGAGTTGCGCCGGGTGCTGACCGAGCGCGTCCGGGCCGATGTCGACGCGAATGTCGCCTACCACGAGGCTTCCGGGTTGCCCGGCGACGCCACGGCGGTCAAACTGCTGATCCTCGCCTTGAACTGGCTGATCGTCGAACAGCTGACCTTGCCGGATGTTTTCGACGAGGCGGAGCGGGAGCACTTGATCACTGAAGCGGTCGAACGGATCGTCGCCGCCGAATAGGGACTATCCGGGAGGAAAAGACCCGTTCCGCGGCCCCCTCTCGACCGTCAATTTAGGTTTGCCTATCGTAATCTGCGTGCAGTGGGCAGAAGCGGTTCCGAACTTGATGATCGGCTTGCGCGAAGGGCTGGAAGCGGGCCTCGTGGTGAGCATCCTGCTGGCCGCGCTGCGCAAGATCCGGCCGGGTGGCGGCGCGGGGTCCACGGCTTCGGTGTGGCTGGGCGTGCTGGGCGCGGTGACCGTGGCGGGCAGTTTCGCCACGATTCTCACCTTTTCCACTGATGTCCTTTCTTCCCGTGCGCAGCAGATCGTCGGCGGCTCGCTGAGCGTGCTCGCGGTATTTCTCGTCACCGGCATGGTGTTTTGGATGCGCCGGACCGCGATGGGGCTTTCCGCGCAATTGCGCGGCGAAGTCGAACGCGCGGTGGCGATCGGCGCGGGTGCGCTCACGCTCACCGCGTTCCTGGCGGTCGGCCGGGAGGGCCTCGAGACCACGCTGTTCCTCTGGACGGCGGTGAAAGCGTCCGGCACGACGGTCGCGCCGCTGACCGGGGCGGCGCTCGGGCTCGGCCTCGCGATCCTGTTGTGCTGGCTGCTCTACCGCCGCGCGGTACGGCTCAACCTCGGCGTGTTCTTCAGCCGCACCGCGTTCGTGCTGATCGTCATCGCGGCCGGCGTGCTGTCCTACGGTCTCGGCGACCTGCAGGACGGGGGAGTGCTGCCCGGCCAGAGCTGGGTCGCGTTCGACCTCACCGGCTCGATCGACCCGAACTCGTGGTGGGTTTCGCTGATCAGCGGCGTCACCGAGCTGACGCCCCGGATGACCGTCCTGCAGGTGACGGCCTGGCTGGGCTACCTCGCCGTCGTGCTGCCGCTGTTCGTCGCGGCCGGTCGGCAGCCGGTCGAACGAAAGCCGGAGAGCGAACCGGCCCCCGCGGGCAAGTGGGAACGGCTGGCGGGCAACCACACCGCGATCGTCGCGGGCGCGCTGGTAATCGTGCCGGTCGCGGTGGCGGCTTCGGTGGTCGCTGCTCTTCCGGAGGCTGCGGCGGGTTCGGCGATCTCGGTGACCGACCACGACTGCGCGCCGGAATGGAAGTCCGCTCCCGCTGGGACGCAAACCATCACCGTCACCAACAAGACGGCGAAGGCGGGCGAGATCCGGCTCGACGACAGCAGCGGCGGGATCGTCGCGGAGATCGAGACGATCGGACCGGCCACGAGCGCCACGATGTCCGCGACGCTGTCCGACGGTTCCTACACCTTCCACTGCCTGATGTCCGGGCAGGCGACCACCGCTTCGGCTCCAGTGCAGGTCAGCGGTGGTGCGGCCAACGACGGCCCGGCCCCGGTCAAACCGGTGACCACCGAAGACCTCGCCGGCCCGAATCGGCAATATCTCGGTTACGCCGCCCAGCAGCTCGGCGCGGTGTCGGCCGCGGTGGGCACGGTCCGGGCCGACCTGGCCGCGAACAACACCGAGGCGGCGAAGAAAGACTGGCTGACCGCGCAGCTCGCGTGGGAGCGGGTCGGCGCGTCCTACAACAGCTTCGGGGACGCGGGCACCGCGGTCGACGGCCTGCCCGACGGTCTCCCCGCGAACACGGCTGATCCGAGCTTCACGGGGTTGCACCGCTTGGAGTACGGCCTGTGGCACGGCCAGGCCCCGGCGTCGCTGGTCCCGGTCGCCGACCAGCTCGCGCAGGATCTCACGACCCTGCACGGGAAACTCGACACCGACGACGTGGCGGGCGACCCCACGAAGCTGCCGATCCGCGCGCACGAAATCCTCGAGGACGCGATCCGCGACCATCTGTCCGGAATGGACGATCAAGGCAGCGGGACTGCCTACCCGGCAACGGATGCCGACATCGACGTCACCCGCACGGTGCTGGCCGAGCTGACCCCGCTGCTCAACGAGCGCGCCCCGGGCCTGGTCCAGACGGCGGAAAAGCAGCTCACCACGCTGCACGAAGCGCTGGCCAACCACGCGCCCACGACCCTCGCCCAACGGCAGGCGGTGAACGGCGCGGCCGGAGCTGTCGTCGAGACCCTGTCCGCGGTGCCCACTCTGCTCGAAGTTCCCCCGAGCCACTGATCGGCTGGTGAATCCCGAAGTGACGAACGTCAATCGCCGCAATTTCCTGAAAGGCGCGGCCGCCGGCGCGGCAGGCACCGCGCTCACCGGGGGCGTGCTGATCGGCGGCGCCCAGGCCGACGAGCGCTCGGCCGGCGCGGCGCCGACCCCGGCGACGGAGTATCCGTTCCACGGCGCCAACCAGTCCGGCGTGCTCACCCCGGCTCCGGCCGAAAAACAGGCCTCCGCCGCCTTCGTGGCCTTCGACCTGCTCAGCAGCTCGAAGACGGACCTGATCGCGCTCCTGCACACGCTCACCGACC
The DNA here is from genome assembly GCF_000411975.1 of Amycolatopsis orientalis DSM 43388. Classification (GTDB taxonomy): domain Bacteria; phylum Actinomycetota; class Actinomycetes; order Mycobacteriales; family Pseudonocardiaceae; genus Amycolatopsis; species Amycolatopsis orientalis_D. Next base: position 260,856 of record NZ_ASXG01000154.1, on the reverse strand, counting down.
GCGCCCGGTTCCTCACCACCGGCGGCACCCCGCCGAATCTGGGCGTCGGAAGGCCGCCGTCGGACAGCGAGGTGCTCGGCCCGTCCGTCCCCGCCGACGGTCTCACCGTCACGGTTTCGTTCGGCGCCAGCCTTTTCGACCGGGTCGGCCTCGCCGCGCGGAAACCGAAAAAGCTGACCCCGATGCGGATCTTCCCCGACGACGCGCCGGAAGCCGCCTGGATGCACGGCGACCTGCTGATCCAGTTGTGCGCGAACAACCCGGACACGGTGCACCACGCGCTGCGCGACCTCACCCGGCACACCCGCGGCGCGATGCAGCTGCGGTGGAAGATGCACGGCTACAACCCGCCGCCGCGGCCGTCCGGCGCGGGCCGGAACCTGCTGGGGTTCAAGGACGGCACGGCGAATCCGGTCGGCGGCGAGGCGAGCGGGCTGGTGTGGGTCGACGATCCGGCCGAGCCCGCGTGGGCACAGGGCGGCAGCTACCAGGTAGTGCGGCTGATCCGGATGCTGGTCGAGTTCTGGGACCGGGTGTCGATCAACGAGCAGGAGAAGATGTTCGGCCGCCGCCGCGATTCGGGCGCCCCGCTGGACGGCAACGCCGAGACCGACAACCCGAACTACGCCGCGGATCCCCACGGTGCGGTGATCCCGCTGACCGCGCACATCCGGAAGGCCAACCCGCGGACGCCCGCCACCGAGAACCAGCGCCTCGTCCGCCGTTCCTACAGCTACGACCTCGGCGTGGACCGGAACGGGGAACTCCAGGCCGGGCACGTCTTCGTCTGCTACCAGCAGGACGTGCGGCGGCAGTTCGAGACGGTGCAGGAGCGGCTGGCCGGCGAGCCGCTGGTGGACTACGTCCAGCCGTTCGGCGGCGGCTACTTCTTCACGCTGCCGGGGGTCCGAGACCAGGCCGATTGGTACGCCCGCGGATTGTTTGATTAAGCGAGGTGTCGGCGCGCTGCTCAGGGGCAATGGCCGGTGCGGCGACTGGCGGAGCACAGTCACCGCTCGGAGGCGATCCAGGAGCGGTGACGCTGCAGCACTGCCGGACCGGCGGGTCACGACGGCCCGCTGGACGAGTGTCCGCACTACCGCGCCGGGGTCGAGCTGCCGGTCGCGTAAGCGGCCAAGTCGCGGAGTCAGAGCGGGCGGCAATCCCGGTCGCCCGGCCCGTGGTGCCACGTTGGCTCACCTATTTTCCAGGATGGCACCATGCCTTGACCTGCAGTTTTGCCGATTGAGGTGCCATCATGGCGCCAAAGTGAGCCAAGGTGGCTTGTGGTGGTGCCATACGTGTGCCATAGTGGTGCCATGGACTTGACCACGTACGTAAGCAACCTCGGGCGGGAATTCGCGACGCTGGCCGAGGCCGGCGGCGAAGAGGGACGCGCGCTGGTCGAGCGGCTCACCGGATCGCTCGAATCGGCGATCCGGATGACCCTCCTGGACACGCTGTCCGGCGCCGTCGACGAGATCACCCGGGACCTCGCGCCCGGTTCGGTCGAACTGCGCCTCCGTGGCCGCGACCCGAACTTCGTCGTGACCGCGCCGCCCGCCGAACCCGCTCCGGCCGCCGCGCCCGCGGCCGAACCGGCGCCGGAGGCGGAACCGCTGTTCTCCGAGGACGGCCCGTCCGCGCGGATCAATGTGCGGCTGCCCGAGCAGCTCAAGGCCGCGGTCGAGGAGGCCGCCGCCAAGGAGGGCCGTTCGGTCAACGCCTGGCTCGTCCGGGCGGCCACCGCGGCGCTGCAGCAGCGGCCCGAACGCGAGGCGCGGTTCGAGTCGCCCGGCGGCACGTTTTCCAAACAGAGTTTCACCGGCTGGGTCCGGTAGCTCAGTTTTTCGCTGATTTCTTCACCCGTCGCCGACCTGCGGCGACGGCACACCGAATACCGATGTGGGGACAACCATGCCTAAATTCGACACTCCCGACCCGATTTCCGTCACCCTCGACCTCGGCGTCGGCCAGGTGCGGTTCGCCGCGAGCGACCGCGCCGACACGGTCGTCGACGTCCGGCCGACCGACGAGACGGACTCGTCCGACGTGAAGACCGCGAAGCAGGTCCGCGTCGACTACAGCAATGGCACGCTGCACATCACCGGGCCGAAACTGCGGGCGTTCGACTTCTCCCGCAAGACGCGCTCGGTCGACGTGACCGTCGAACTGCCCACCGGCTCCCGGATTGCCGCCGAAGTGCAGGCGGGCGCTTTCCAGAGCGCCGGGCAGCTCGGGCAGGCGCGGTTCAAGACCGCCGCCGGGAACGTCAGCCTCGACCGGACCGGCCCGCTGCGCGTCGACACCTCGGTCGGCCACGTCACCGTCGAGGACGTCGCGGGCGACGCCGAGGTCTCGACCTCGTCCGGGAAGGTCCGGCTCGGCCCGGTCGACGGGACCGTCGTGGTCAAGAACTCCAACGGAGACACCACGATCGAGTCCGCGTCCGGCGACGTCCGGGTGCGCGCGGCCAACGGCGACATCACGGTCGAGCACGCCGGCGCGGGGGTCGACGCGAAGACGTCCAACGGCGCCATCCGGCTCGGCGAGATCGTGCGCGGTTCGGTCCTGCTCGAGAGCGCGATCGGCGACCTGCGGATCGGCATCGCCGAGGGCACCGCGGCCTGGCTCGACGTGAAGACCAACTTCGGCCACGTGCGCAACCAGCTGGAGACCTCGGCCAGCCCGGGCGAGTCCAAGGAGACCGTCGAGGTCCGCGGGCACACCGCGTTCGGCGAAATCATCGTCCACCGTTCCTGACCAAAGCTTGGGAGAAAGTCATGTCCAGCAACCATTCCCGGCCGGCGATCGCCGCGACCGGACTGCGCAAGTCCTACGGCGACCACGTCGTGCTCGACGGCATCGACCTCACGGTCGCCCGCGGCACGGTCTTCTCGCTGCTCGGCGCGAACGGCGCGGGCAAGACCACCACGGTGAAGATTCTGTCCACTTTGATCAATGCCGACGCCGGTGCGGCGCAGGTCGCCGGGTACGACCTCGCCGCGGAGGCGGACGGGGTCCGCGCCTCGATCGGCGTCACCGGGCAGTTCTCCGCCGTCGACAATCTGCTGACCGCCGAAGAAAACCTGCTGCTGATGGCGGATCTGCACCACCTCGACCGGACCGCGCGCCGCCAGCGCACGGCCGAACTGCTCGAACAGTTCGATCTCGTCGACGCGGCCAAGAAACCGGTTTCGACCTTTTCCGGCGGCATGCGGCGGCGCCTCGACCTGGCGCTGACGCTCGTCGGCAGCCCGCGGGTGATCTTCCTCGACGAGCCGACCACCGGCCTGGACCCGCGCAGCCGCCGGGCGATGTGGGAAATCGTGCGCAAGCTCGTGGCCGGCGGCGTCACGATTTTCCTTACCACGCAATACCTCGAAGAGGCCGACGAACTGGCGGACCGGATCGCGGTGCTCGATCACGGGCGGATTGTCGCCGAGGGCACCGCGGAAGAGCTGAAGCGCCAAATTCCCGGCGGACACGTCCAATTGCGCTTCGACGACGAGGCCGACCTCGCGGAGGCGCAACGCGCGCTGAGCGAGGCGTCGCGGAAGGACGACGCGCTGGTGCTGCGGGTGCCCAGCGACGGCAGCCTGCACTCGCTCAAGGCGTTGATCGACCGGCTCGACGCGTTGCCGGTGAAGGTCGGCGAACTCTCCGTGCACACCCCCGATCTCGACGACGTTTTCCTTGCCCTGACCGGCAACCCCACTGACGAAAAGGTGACTTCCCGATGACTGCTCCCGCTCTCGCCGGACCGGATCTGCGGTTCTACCCGGTGCGCGATTCGCTGACCATGCTGCGCCGGAACCTCAAGCACATGCTCCGGTACCCGTCGCTGACGATCATGCTGGTCGGCATGCCGGTGGTGTTCCTGCTGCTGTTCGTCTACGTTTTCGGCGGCACGCTCGGCGCCGGACTAGGCGGTGCCGGCGGCGGCAGAGCCGAATACGCCAACTTCGTCGCGCCGACGATTCTGCTGATGACCATTACCGCCACCGTGCAGGGAACGGCGATTTCGGTCGCGATGGACCTGACCGAGGGGGTCATCGCCCGGTTCCGGACCATGCACATCGCCCGGGTCTCGGTGCTGACCGGGCACGTGCTCGGCAGTGTGCTGCAAGCGTTGTTCGGGCTCGTGGTGGTCACCGGGGTCGCGCTGCTGGTCGGATTCCGGCCGGCCGCCGGGGTCGGTTCGTGGTTCGCCGCGGTCGGGTTCCTCGTGGTGGTGGCGCTCGCGCTGGTGTGGCTGTGCGTCGCGCTCGGGCAGGTGAGCAAGAGCGTCGAATCGGCCAGCAACACGCCGATGCCGTTGCTGCTGCTGCCTTTCCTCGGCAGCGGGTTCGTGCCGACCGATTCGATGCCGGGCGCGCTGCGGTGGTTCGCCGAATACCAGCCGTTCACGCCGATCATCGAGACCCTGCGCGCGCTGCTGCTCGACCGGCCGCTCGGCAACCACCTTTGGTTCGCGCTCGGCTGGTGTGCCGTGATGGGCGTCGGCGGTTATCTCTGGTCCAAGAAGCTTTTCAATCGCGAATACGCACACTGAAAGGGGCTTGGGGGATGACTGGCGAGGAGATCGTGCAAGGGGTTCCGATGGGGCGGGCGCCGGGTTGCCCGTTCGATCCTCCGCCGTCGCTGACCGAGGTGCGGAACCGGGCTCCGCTCGCCCGGATGAGGTTCCCGGACGGGCACGTCGGCTGGCTGGCCACCGGGCACGCGGAGGTCCGGGCGATCCTGGGGGACCAGCGGTTCAGCAACCGGTACGAATTGTGGCACTACCCGTTCCCCGGGATGGAGCACTATCCGGAACTGCCGCCGGCTCCGGTGGGGGACATGACGGGAATCGACGCGCCGGAGCACACCCGGTTCCGGAAGCTGCTGACCGGGAAGTTCACCGTGCGGCGGATGCGGTTGCTCAGCGACCGGGTGGCCGAGGTCGCGCGCGAGTATCTGGACGCGATGGAAAAGGCCGGGCCGGGGGTCGATCTGCTCGAGGCGTACGCACATCCGGTGCCCGCGGTGATGATCTGCGAATTGCTCGGGGTGCCGTATTCGGACCGGGCGTCTTTTCTGGGGCACGCGGCGGCGATCAACGACGTCGATCTTTCCGAAGAAGAACGGATGACTGCTTATGGCCAGTTGCAGGAGTATGTGGCTTCGCTGGTACCGGCTAAGCGGGACGCGCCCACGGACGATTTGTTCAGCGACCTGACCCGCAGCGACCTGACCGACGAGGAACTGGCCGGGCTGGGCACGTTCCTCCTGGCGGCCGGGCTGGACACGACGGCGAACATGCTCGCGTTGGGGACCTACGCGCTGCTTCGCAATCCGGAGCAGTGGGCGGTGGTGCGGGACGAGCCGGAGGCTGCCGGCGCAGCGGTCGAGGAGTTGATGCGGTACCTGTCCATCGCGCACACCGGGGTGCGGGCCGCGTTGGCGGACGTCGAGGTCGGCGGTCAGGTGATCCGGGCCGGGGAGACGGTCGTGCTGTCGGTGCAGGCGGCCAACCGGGATCCGGCGAAGTTCGACCGGCCGGACGAGCTGGACGTCCGGCGCTCGGCGGTCGGGCATGTCGGGTTCGGCCACGGGATTCACCAGTGCCTGGGGCAGCAACTGGCTCGGGTGGAGATGACGGTGGCGCTGCCCGCGCTGGCGCGGAGGTTCCCGACGTTGCGGGTGGCGGGGGAGGTTTCTCTGCGGCCTGAGGTGCAGAATATTTACGGGGTGCAGAAGCTTCCGGTCGCCTGGTGATCGTGGCTCCGTCGCGGTTGATTGGTCAGTTCTGGCTCGGCGTCCTTCGGGGGGCCGAGCCAGAGCTGATTGGAGTGGGCGTCTTGGCGGGCAGAAGAGCGCGTGGGTGTCGTTGACGCGGAGTCGGTCCCGCGGGGTTTTGTGTGCGTGGTGAGTGCTGCGGGAACGGCGTTTACGCCGCACGTGGCGGATCCGTCTCCGGCGTACCTCGGGACAGATGCAGCGGTTTCCGTGGGGGGAAGATCGGCGACGCGGGCTGTCAAGTAATGGACTGTGTACCGTTCGTAGACTTCGCGCGGCGCAGGCTGGCAGAGCTGTTGCGCTGAACCTGGCACCTATACTCGGGCGTTGTGACTGAAGGGTTGGAGCGCTGCCGGGCGTTCCTGGAGGAGCGGCAGCCGCCGACGCCGTGTCTGGTCGTGGATCTTGACCTGGTGCGCGCGAACTGCCAGCGGCTTCGCGAGGCGCTGCCCGAAGCGCGGATGTACTACGCGGTCAAGGCCAATCCTGCGCCGGAAGTCGTGCGGGTGTTGCGGCAAGCTGGTGCGGGGTTCGATGTCGCGGGGCGCGAGGAGATCGAGTTGTGTCTCGCGCAAGGGGTGCGTCCGGAGTTGCTGTCCTATGGCAACACGGTGAAAAAGGCGCGGGACATCGAGTTCGCGCACCGCGTGGGGGTGCGGCGGTTTACCTTTGACAGCCTCGAGGATCTGCAGAAGATCGCGGAGTTCGCACCGGGCGCGACTGTTTCGTGCCGGATTCTGGTGGACAGTCCGGGGGCGCAGACGCCGTTCGGACGCAAGTTCGGATGTGCGCCCGAGATGGCGGTCGAGCTCTTGGCGCGGGCGGCGGAGTGGGGGCTTGACCCGGAGGGGGTCGCGTTTCACGTTGGGTCGCAGCATGTCGATCCGCGGGCGTGGGAAGTCGGGATCGCGGCGGCGGGCGCGGTCGCTCGTGCGGTTGCCGAGTGCGGGGTTTCCTTGCGGGGGTTGAATATCGGCGGCGGTTTTCCGGTTGCATATCGGGACGAGCCGCCGCCGTTGGCGGAGTACGCGGCCGTTATTCGCGAATCGGTGGGACGGCATTTCGCGGCAGCGTCGGAGTTGTCATTCGAGCCGGGGCGGGCCGTAGTGGCTTCGGCGGGGATGATCCGCAGCGAGGTTGTGCTGGTGTCGCGCAAATCGCCGGCGGACGAGAAGCGTTGGGTGTACCTCGACATCGGTCGGTACGGCGGGCTTGCCGAGGCGGAGAACGAGGCCATCGCGTATCGGTTGGTCACCGCGCACGACGGCGGTCCGGACGGGCCCGTGGTGGTTGCGGGGCCGACTTGCGACGGGGACGACGTGCTTTATCAACGCACGCCGTATCGGTTGCCGTTGGCGTTGCGGGCTGGGGATTACGTCGACATTCCGAACGCGGGGGCGTATACCCAAAGTTACTCTTCGGTGTCCTTCAACGGGTTTCCGCCGTTGCGGTCGTACTTCGTGGGCGGGCAATCCAGCGGCGTCGGAGAATTCGCGGGACGACACGTGCTGGCTGAGTTTTCCGGAGTGTCCGCGGAGTTGCTCGACGACCCGGCGGTTTTGTGTGAGAGCTTGGAACGTGCGCTGGACAAGGCTGGTGCCACGGTGTGCGAAGTGACGTACAAACAGTTCGAGCCGCACGGGGTGACGGCGATGGCGTTGCTGTCGGAGTCGCACGCTTCGATTCACACGTATCCGGAGCGCGGCTCAGCGTTTGTGGACGTGTTCACGTGCGGGCGTAGGGCAGATCCGGAGTTGGCCGTTCAGTTGTTGCGCGACTTGCTCGGTGCGCGCGTTTCGCGAGTCACCACTATCCACAGAGGACAGGAAGACAGTTGAACATCGAGGAACCGGTCGGTGCCGGACTGACGCGGCGGTGGCAGGTATCGGACGTGCTCGTCGACACGCGGACGGCTTACCAGCATCTGGTGATCGGCAAGACGGCGCAGGGGATTTCGCTGTTCTGCGACGACGAGCGGCAGAGCACCGAGTTCAGCCAGCTGGTATATCACGAGGCGTTGCTGGTTCCGGCGTTGCTCCTGGCGTCCACTGTGGATCGGGTGTTGGTGGTCGGGTCCAGTGAGGGCGTGGTGTGCCAGATCGCGGCTGAGGCGGGGGCGTCGGTCGATCACGTGGACATCGACGCGGAGGCCGTGCGGCTTTGTGCGGAGCATCTTCCGTACGGGTACACGCCGGCTGAGCTGGCGCGGGCGGAACGGGGCGAGGGGCCGATCCGAGTGCGTTACGCCGATGGGTGGGAGTACGTCCACGCCTGCGCGGAGAAGTACGACGTGGTGCTGGTGGATCTTCCGGATGAGCAGGATGACCCTGAAGCGCAGCACAATCGGTTGTACAGCAAGGAATTTCTGGCGCGGTGCCGGGCATTGCTGACGCCTGGCGGCGTGGTGGCGTATCAGGGCGGGTGTCCGACGTTGTGGCGGAACTCGACCTTGGTGAAGTGCTGGCGCCGGTTCGAGGAGGTCTTCCCGATGCCGGTTTACTTCGGGTCGCCGGAGCATGAGTGGGCGTTTTTCTTCGGTACGGACGGGGAAGCGCCGGTGGACACAATGGTGGAGCGGTTGGAGACGCTGACGTATCGGCCGGTTTCGATTGACGCGCTGACGTTGCGGGGAGCGACGGTTCCGCCGATCAGCCTTCGCCGGTAACGGATGTCTGGACGTTCGCGCTGATCACTCCGGGCGGGTGGTCAGTTGGCCGGGTGCTTCAGCGGGAACTGCCGACGATGATGCGTGGTCATCGACGCGTGATCGGGCTAGTGCGTCCCTGGGTTCGGCAGGGGGGGTCGGGGTCGTGACGGGTTCGTCCGACGGGCCGGTGTTGCCGGACTTCGTGCCCGGTTCCCACCCCGCTCCGGGCACCTGTCCTTGCGGCCGTGGGTTGATCGGCGGCTCGTACACGCGGTAGCGGACCGCGTCGCTGGGGGCGTTCCCCGACGGTGCTGAATGCGCGGGTTTCGGTGCGGATGCGCTCCGGTGTGCGGGATGCGCGCTGGTGGAGGGGAGAACCGGCGGTGCAGGCGTCGCCGCGGCTCGGGAAGGCGAGGGCGAGGGAGAAGGGGGCGGGGACGGCGGAGTGGGAGTCGCGGAAGGAGTGGAAACTGCCACCGGATTGGCCTGCGGTTGATCACCGCCGGACGACAACCCGATCGCTACCGCGAGCACCGCGCCGGCCGTCACAGCGGACGCCAGCAGGATTCCCCCTCTTCGCTGCATGAACGGATCCAACTGCCGCCTCCGCGCCGTGTCAAGGCGCTGCGTCAATGGCCGGCGAACCATCCCGGCAGATCCAGTCGCGCGGACTCCGGGGAAGTGACCTTCCGCAGGTCCTCCTCCAGCGCGCGAAGCCGCTCGGCGCCCAGGGTTTCCGCCCATCCGGTCCGCAGCCGGTCGAAGATTCGCGCTGACTTGGCCAGGCAGTCCAACCCCCGGTCAGTCAGTCGTACCAGCATCCGGCGCCCGTCGTCCGGGTCGCGTTGCCGGTGGACGTAGCCGAGGCGCTCCAGGGCGTCGATCGTCTTGCCCGCGGCTTGTTTGGACACGCCGAGCGTGCGGCCCAGCTCCACGGCCGTCGTGCCGGACGGGCCGATTGCCTGGAAGACGAAGCCGTGCATCGGGCGTACGTCGGGGTGGCCTTGCTTCGCCAGTTCGGCGTGCAGGTCGTCGATCAGGCTGCGGAAGCCGAACAGCAGGCGCAGCGGCAGCTCGTATCCGTGCGGATCGCTTGACATAGGTAGACAACCCCGTTGACTATATGGACAACCTGATTGTCTATCTTAACGGGGAGCGGCACATGACAGTGATCCGGGACGGCCGCCGGACGGAGACGCCCAATGCGGTGATGACGACGTTGGCTTCGCCGACGCAGGGCGGCAGCCGGCAGGCGGTGTGGAGAGTGGAGATGGCCCCCGGTGCGGTGGGGCCGGTGCATGCGTTCGACACCGAGCAGGTGTGGACGATCCTCGACGGAGCTGCGGAGATCACCGTGGACGGGGTCGTGGAGGTCGCGGGAAAGGGGGAGACGGTGGTGTTGCCCGCCGATCTGGAGCGGCAGGTGCGGGCTGACGCGCGGAGCGGCATGGTGGCGATCGTGTGTGCGCCGGGGAGCACGCGGGTGTATCGGACCGGGGTGGTGCCGGCTTGCGCGACGGAGGACGGGGACAAGATTCTTCCGGACTGGATCGCTTGAACTGTGGCGGGCGTCACGGAATGTTCGGCGATCTTGAGCGCTACAACGGATATGTCTGCTCCCACCACGCCAGAAGAGTCCGCCGCGGTCGTTCCCGTTCTGGACGACTTCGATTTTCCGCTCGTCGACGGTGCCGCCTGCCGGATCGACGACCCGGACTGCGAAGCCTGCCAGTAACGAGGCGCGCACGGAGGAATCCGTTGCGGGACAAGTGGTCGCGATCCGAGTGACCGGTCCGTGGCGGCTCGGGAAGCACGGTAACTGCCGGCCGGTCCGGCAGTTACCGTCGTTCTCGTGCCGTTGACGGCCGCGCGGTCGCCTTCGCGTTTCCCGGGCAGCGTGCGGGACGATCCACTGACGGCTCGATCGCGGCGCGCAGTGGCAGCAAAGGCGCGGCAGCCCTTGAAGCTCACGCCTCCGCCGGAGCAGATCGTGTTCCAAGAGGCTTGACCGGTTGCCGCAGCACCGTTTTGAGCTTGTCCGGAGCGGTGCGGCGCGGGTCGCTCAGGTAGATCTCGTGGTGGTCGCCGTTGAACGTCAGGCCGTTTTCCGGCAGGTATTCGTCGTGGAGCCGGTGCAGCGTAGGCGTTTCGTCGTCGTATGAGCCGACGTGCAGGATCTGGACGCTGGTGCCTTCGTCCAAGGTGCGCAGCCGGACTCCGGCGAGCGCTGGGTTGTCCTTTTTCTTCGCGACGCTTTCGGCGGCTTCCCGGACCATCTCCTCGGTGACCCAGTCCGGCTGATTGATCAGCATCGTCCAGTCCCATTTCCCCTTCTCCCGAGTGAGGAAGACGGCGGGGTCCTCGGCGCGCCACAGTCCTTCGAGCGGTCCGACGACGAAGTCCCGCCCGAGGGTTTTCTTGCTGGCGAACTTCACTGCATAAGCGATTCCGTACAGCGCTTCGACGGCGTTCGAGTACTCGGGAGAGGTGTTCGGATCTCCGTGGCCGTCGGCGGCGAGGTACTGGAGCGCGGGGACTTCCACGACGGTGAAGTCTTTCGCCGACGGCGCATACAGTGCGCGGTGAGCTTTCTTGACGTCGTACTTCTCCATCGAGGTCTCCTTGGCGAGGACGTTTTCGGTCCAGGTGAGGTCGGCGGTGAGCATTGCTTCGCTGTAGTCGAAGATCGCCGCCGCGGCGTCCGGCAGGGGTTCTTGGCGGGCACGCGTCGCCCGGACTTCGGCGAGTTGCTCGCGCAGTGCGGTTACTCGCGCGGTCAGTCCGGAACGCACTTCCTCGTCCGGCAGGACCGGGCTGTTCGCCATGGCGACGAGGACGCGCGCGTGGGTCGGGGTGATGCTGCTGAGCGCTTCGCGGGTGGCGTCCGCGCAGAGTTCGACACCTGCCTGGGTGGTTTGAAGGGTCGCGCGCGACTTCCCGGAGCGCGGGCCGCCGGTGGCTTCGATCAGGCCGCGCTTGGCCAGTTTGTCGAGGACGTAATAGATCGACGAAAAGCCGAGTGCGGTCCAGGACCGGACGCCGCGTTCCTCGACCACTCGTTCCAGTTCGTAGCCGTGCCGGGGTTGCTCGACGAGCAGGCCGAGGACGGTCAGTTCGGCGTCGGTGAGGGCGGGCATGACCGCTATTCTAGTACTAGAATAGCAGTGTCTTCAAGATCGCGACCTCCGGCGCCGGGTCGAAGCCGTGTCCGGCCAGCCAGCAGACGACCCGCAGGCCGCGCAGCGACCACCACGCACGGAGCACGTCGAGGTCGACCTCGGTGCCGTATCCAGCGAGGACGTCCGGCAGATGTTCCTGGTGGGCGAGGGTCAGCGCGGCGAGGTCGAAGAGGGCGTCGCCTTGGGCGGCCTCGGACCAGTCGAGGATGCCGGTCACCTCGTCGTCCTGGACGAAGATGTGGGCGACCTGCAGATCGCCGTGGGTGAACACCGGGGTCCACGGGCGCAGCGCGGCTTGGGCGATCTGGCGGTTGCGGGTGACCAGGTCGGCGGGGAGGACGTCGTTCGCGATCAGCCACGCGCATTCGCGGTCGAGGTCCGCGGCGAGTTCGTCGGGGTCCCAGCCCGGCGAGGGCGGCAACGGCGCGTCGTGCAGCTTCCGGGCGGCGGCTCCCGCGGCGGCCCAGGCTGCCGGCGATGCGGTCGACGGAGTGCCGGGTCGGCCGAGTTCGCGTCCGGGCAAGGCGGCGAGCGCGAGCACCGGCGGTTTCCGCCACCGGATCTCGGGTGTCGGGACCGGAGCGAGCGCCATCGCCGCGACCTCCGCGTCGGCGCGCGCTTGATCGGTGTCGACCTTCAGGAACACGTCGCCGACGCGCAGAGTCGCGCGTTCGTGGTGGGCGACGATGATTTCGACTTCCGCCATGGCCGCGATTGTCACGAAGACGACCACGGATGGCACCGGGTTTTCCCTGCCCGTGGCGGGGGTTTCGACCGCGAGGCCGTGGCTTCGAAAGGCGCGCTCCCCAGAACGAACGTGGATCGGGCAGCAGCATTCTCGCCAAGGCGGCAAACCCGCGCCGCCACCCAGATCCGCCACGTCGGCCCCGGTCATTCGCCGGTCGAGCTTCCCGCCGAAAACGCGAGAAAACCTTGCCCCGCGGAAGTTACCGCTGCCCGTTCTGATACTTGAGCGCGTAGCGCACCGCGTCCGCCCGCGAGTGGAAGCCGGCTTTGGCGAACAGGTTGTTGATGTGGGTTTTCACCGTCGCCTCGCTGATCACCAGTTTCGCCGCGATCTCCGGGTTGCGCAGCCCTTCCCCGATCAGGCCGAGGATTTCGCGTTCGCGTGCGGTCAGGGCGAGGTCCGGTTCCGCGGGCGGGGCCGGTTTGGCGGCCAGCGCGAGCAGCCGCTGCTGCACCTCGGGCGAGAGCACGGTCTGGCCCTGCGCCGCGGTGCGCACGGCGTGCAGGATCGTGGTGCGGTCCGCCTCTTTCGTCAGGTAGCCGCTCGCGCCCGCCTGCAGCGCGCCCAGGATCGATTCGTCGTCGTCGAACGTGGTGAGCACGAGAACCGTGGTGTCCGGCTGGGTTTCGCGGATCCGCCCGGTCGCGGCGACCCCGTCCAGAACCGGCATGTTCAGGTCCATCAGCACGACGTCCGGGCGGTGCTGCTGCGCCGCCTCGACGGCTTCCGCGCCGTTGGTGGCGGTCGCGACGACGTTGACGTCCTCGGCGAGGTCGAGCATGACCGCGAGCGCTTCGCGGACAGTCGCCTGGTCGTCGACGACAACGAGGCTGATCGGACGGTCGGTCATCGAGGCAGCTCCAGTTCCACGGTCCAGCCGCCGTCGGCCGGGCCTGCTCGCAGGGTGCCGCCGAGCAGGGCGGCGCGTTCGCGCATGCCGACGAGCCCCAGTCCGGAGCCGCCGGCCAGTTCGGCGCGGACGGGTTCGGTCGCGGGCCCGTTGTGCACGGTCAGTTTGACCTGATCGGCGGTGAAGGCCAGCCGGAGGCTCCGGGGTGCGCCCGGCGCGTGCTTGGCCGCGTTGGTCATCGCTTCCTGCGCCGCCCGGACCATGGCGTGCGTGGTCTCCGGGCCGACCGCGCCGGCCTCGCCCTCGATCGAGAACCCGGCCGAGGCGTGTTCAGCGAGTTTGCACAACGTCTCAGACAGCGGCAGCGTGTCCTCGCGCAGCGCGTGCACCGCGCGGCGGGTCTCGGTGATCGAGTCGACCGCGATGGCGCGTGCCTTGCGGACCGCGGCGGCCGCCTCGTCGTCGCGGCCGCTGTCGCGCAGGGCATCGGCCATGTCTAGCTGCAGGGCGATCCCGGAAAGCGAGTGGCCCAGGACGTCGTGGATCTCGCGCGCGATCCGGCCTCGTTCGACGAGCGCTGCCTCACGGGCTTCGGACTCGCGGGCGCGCTGGGCCGATTCGGCGGCGAGCTGGGCATTGCGGACCGCGTCGAGGCGGTCGTGGTGGGAGATGCCGACCGCGACGGGGAGGCCCACCGTCAACGTCACCCACACCGGCCACACCGGGGTGCCGGGGGCGAGCTGTCCGACCGTCCAGGTCGCGGCCGCCGCGACGATCGAGCCGGCCACCGCGATGGTCGCCGCGGCCCGGCGGGACGCGAGCTTGATCCCGGAGGCGGACGCGGCGACGAACGGGAAGGTCGCCGCGAACGTGCCGTGCGCCAGCGGCAGGAGCAGCGCGCCGAACAGCATGTAGAAGCTCATCACGGCGATCTGCCGCCGTTCGGGCAGCCGGGTCCAGGGCAGCAGCGAGACGATCCCGGCGATCGAGACGAGCACGAACAGCGGCAAGGCCAATGGCCGGTACGCGATGGTCGCGTCCGCCCACTGAACCGCGGTGCAGGCGATCGCGGTGATGACGAGGACGGGCTGGATCAGGCCGTCCCGGTACTGCCCGAGAAGCGACAGCGCCCGCTGGTCCGGCTTGCTCATGGGACCAGGTTCCTCCTCGTCTGGTTCGCGTCGTGGCCGGACTGAGTGTTCCACTCCGCCGCGCGGCCGCCGAGGTTGCGCTGGAGGTTGTCCAGCAGCGGAGAGGTCTGTCCGGGTGCGCCGTCGCGGCCCTGGGTCCACAGCACCTGGTGCCCGGCGCGCAGCGCGCGGTAGAGCACGACCAGCCCTTCGGCGAGGACGCCGACGCCGATGGTGAGCAGCAGGCTGTTGGAGACGCCGCCGGCGTCCCGCGGGTCGAACGCGTTGAGCGCGAAGTTCACGCCGACCTTGAGCACGATGTTCGCCACCCACAGCCCGACGGTGACCGGGGTGTAGCGGACGAAGGCGGCGCCGTCGCGCCGGGAAATCCGGACGCTGGCCCCGCGCAGCACGCCGAGGACGACGCTGATCGCCGCGGTCCCGACCAGAAACACCAGCGAGGTCGCGGTTTTCACGTCGCCGGACACGGTGCTGAGCCCGACCGCGGACAGCACCGCGGGCAAGATCAGCATCTGCTTGGCCTGCGCCGGCTCGCCGATCAGCCGCCGCACCATCACGTAACCGACCGCCGCCACGATCAGGACGATCTCCACGGGTCCGCTCATGGGTTGTTCCTGCCTTCCGAAGTCGTTCCGATGCCGAGAAAACTACGGAGGAACGGCCTCGAAGTCGTGCGGTGCGCGGCGTATCCGCGGGTGGAGAAATCCCTCCACCCGCGCCCGGACTTCTCCACCCGGGATACGTCTCCGGCACCAAGACGACCGGCGGCGGCGACCGTAGCGTTCGGCGGGCGAATTCCAAGCCACGAACCGGGGAGTACGGCATGACCAAGCAAGCCCGCGCGCTGATCACCACGATGTTCCTGGACGTCGGTCTGTCCGTCGTCGCCTACTACACCGCCAACCTGCTCGGCGCGAGTGCCTACGTGTCCCTGCTGATCGGCACGGTCGTCGCCGCGGCGCGGACGATCTGGGTCGCGGTGGCGCAGCGGCGGCTCGACCTGTTCTCGTCGTTCCTCGTGCTGCTTTTCGGGCTGGGCCTCGGATTGAGCTTCGTGACCGGGGACCCGCGCCTGCTGCTGGCGAAAGAATCGGTGACCACCTTCTGCGCGGGGGTCGCCCTGGTCGGCAGCTGCGTGCTCAACCGCCCGCTCGCGTATTACGCGGCACGACGCTTCGCACGTTCGGCGGGCGGTGCTCAGCAACGCGAATTCGAAGCCACCGCGCACGACGCGACGCTGCGGCGGCGCTGGTACCAGATTTCGCTGGTGTGGGGCAGCGGGTTGATCGCAGACTCGGTGCTTCGCATCGTGGGGGTGTACACGCTGCCGTTCGACACCGCGGCTGCTTGTTCGCAGGCGCTGATGGTCGTCGCGTTCGCGGGGCTGATCGCGTGGACCTTGCTGACCAGGCGGCGGGCCGAGCAGCCGGCTCAGCACCGGTCGTAGCCGCGCATCGCCGCCTGTGGCAACGCCTACGGGCCTGGGCTCGGCAGTGCTGGGATCCGGGGGCGGGAAAAGCCGCGGCAGGAAGCCGATCATCAGGGCAGACCAGGTCAGGTGCGTCAGCAACGGCGCCTGTATTCCGCCACTCCAACGGCGTTGCAGCGTGAAGAGCGTGCCCATGGTCGCTGACGCCAGCACCAAAGCCGGATTCCGTGTCGCGGCCGTGGACACCACGTACAGCGCGGTCGAGCCTCGAGGGCCGACCGCGTCGTAGAGGGTGCCGCGGAAGAAAACCTCCTCCGCGGCACCCGTGACGAGGGCCGTCGTGACCACGGTCGGTGTCGAGCCGTGGTGGGCGTGGCCGAGGACGCCGGTGATTGCGCGGCGCAGCAACGGAATCCGGCGTGCGACCAGCGCGCAGCCGTAAAACACCCCGAACGCGCCCGCGCCCGCCAGCACTGGCTGCACGACGTCCGGCCGGCCCCGGGGCGCAGACCCGGCCACTCGCGCGCCGGCGAGCCAGGTCGCCGCGACCGACGCGGTCAGCGCGTGGAACCGCCGCGAGCCCGGCTTGCTGGCCAGCGACGCGCCCAGCAGTCCGGAGCCCGCCGCCGTCACCGCGGTCAGGAATCCCTTCACCGGGCCCGCCGTTGTCGCGCGCGTTCGCCCAGTGCCTGCAGTACGGCGTCGTCGTAGCCCATCGGCTCGAATTCGACGATCCGGCGGATCGCGTCGTCGCGAACGACGACCTCGTTGCCCATCGAGTCGATCAGCGCGCGTCCGGTCGGGACGTCGATGTCAGTGACCAGCGAAAGCCAGTAGGACGACAGCCGGGGCGAGAGCAGCGGGACCGGCACGATCGCCAGCATCCGGCCCTCCATCACCGCGACGCGCTGCAGCATGTCCCGGTAGGTCAGGACTTCCGGGCCGCCGATGTCGAACGTCCGGCCCTCGGTCTCCGGATGCTCCAGCACGCCGGTCAGGTAGCGGACGACGTCGGCGAGCGCGATCGGCTGGGTGCGCGTGCCGACCCAGCGCGGGGTGAGCATCGCGGGCAGGCGCTCGACGAGCTGGCGGGTCAGCTCCCACGACGTCCCGCCGTGCCCGATGACGATCCCGGCGCGCAGCACGGTCACCGGCACCCCGGTCTCGGCCAGCAGCCGTTCGACCTCGCGTCGGCTGGCCAGATGCTTCGACAGCGAGTCGGCGTCGTCGCCGAGACCGCCGAGGTAGACGATCCGGCCCACTCCCGCCTCCGCGGCGGCCCGGGCGAAAGCGCGTGCGGCGTTGGCGTCGCGTTGCTGGAAGTCAGTGCTGTCCAGCGAATGCACGAGGTAATAGGCGGCTTCGACATTCTTCAGCGCGGCCCGCAAGGAACCGATGTCGGCGACATCGCCGTGGACCGCCTCGCCCGCGCCGCGGTAGTTCTCGGGACGGCGCGTCATGGCGAGCACGTCGTGCCCGGCGACTCGCAACGCAGGGCACAACCGCCTGCCGACGAACCCCGAGGCTCCGGCGACGAGTACGCGCATGCTTGCGACGGTAGCCGGGTGCGCGGAATCCCGCTGCTTACCGCGGCGCTGGGCGCTGCCGGTCCTCCAGGAGTTTGCCCATCAGCCGTCCGAGCGCCTCGTCCAGCTGACCGCCGAGCCGACGGCCGAGCCGGGCGACCAGTTCGGCGTCGATGGCCGCGGCGAGCGAACCCATCTCGGCAAGGAGGGATTTCCCCGCCTGGGTGACGGTGAGGACGTGCTTGCGCCGGTTGGCCGGGTCGCGCCGCCGCTCGAGGAGGGCGTGCTGTTCCAGCTGGTCCGCCAGCCGGACGACCAGGCTGGGGCTCACCCGCATGAGCCGGGCGATGTCGTCCTGCGTCCGCGCGAACCCCTGCTCGACCATGGCGAGCGCCCCGAGATGCTTGGGGGTCAGGCCGGTTTCGCGCAGGTGCTCGGCGAACTCTCCGGCCAGGTCGGTGCCGAGCACCAGGAGCCGGAAGGCCGAGGTCTCCGGCAAAGAGCTGTTGGTCGCCACGCCGGTACCCTAGCATCGGTGAATAGTTCAATCTGTAAATAGTTTGGGGTAGTAATGACCGTCTTGGTGGTGGCCAATGCCGTGCTCGCGGTGGTCAGTGTTGTTTTCGCGGTGGTCGCGGCAGTGCGCCCGGCGGCGTTGAGCCGCAGTGCGGAGCCGACGAACGGCGAGAAGTTCTACGGCTGGATGTACGCGGTCCGGGCAGTGCCGCTGGGCGCCGCGGCCGCGGTCGTGCCGCTGGTCTGGCCTGGACCAGTCTGTGCGGCGGTCCTGATCGCGGCCGCGGTCGCGCAGGCGGGCGACGTCGGCATCGGAGTGTTCCGCGGGGAACGCGGCATGATCGCGGGAAGTTCGGTGGTGGGCGCGGTGCATGTGCTCACTGCCGTCGTGTTGTGGTGAGCGAAGCGGGTGCGTCCGGGCTGCTGGCACTCCTTTGCGGCTGACCGGCTACCCAGAGAACCCTGGGTAGCCGGGTGCCACTTCTACAGAAACTTGTGGGAAGCGTTGTTGAAGTCGAGTGGACCGAGGCCGCCGTCCCGGCCGCTGCCGGGCGGGAAATCAATGTAGGTGCCCGCGTAGTCGCTGTTGTAGTAGAGGCGGACCGTGCGACTGGTCCGGTTATATCCCGACAGTGCGTTGTTCTTGACGCACTGGAATTGCCCGGCAACCCGGCCTTTGAACTCATAGCAGCTTGGCTGGGAAGATCCGTAGTTCGAAATCGACGTCGTCGGCAGCTCGAAGTCCGGGTAGTTCGCCTCGACCGGGCAGGCGTCCATGCAGGCACCGCAGTCGATGCACGCGTTCGGGTCGATCTACAGCTGCTCGGTGTGCGTGACGTTGGATCCCCAGGGCAGGGTGCACGGCACCGGGCAGGCCGGGACGAAGGAGCCGTCGTTGCAGCATCCTTGGGTGATCACATACGCCATGGCGGGCTCCGTGTCGGGATCGGCCGGTCGGGTCGCGCGGGTCAGGCGGCGACGAGGTCGCCCCAGGGCATGCCGTTCCGGATCGCCTGCCGGTAGCGGACGACGTCGCGCGGGGCGTTCACGCACAACGCGCCGCACACGACGCCGTGGCGGCCGAACACGACCGAGATCCCGTCCGCGTCGGATCGGCGGACCGTCGAAGCGTCGGCGTCGGCAGTGATTCCGACGCTGTGGATCTTCGCGTCGAACTGATCGGACCAGAAGTACGGGACGTGGGTGTAGGGCTCGTCCGAACCCAGCAGGCTCAGTGCGGCGTGCTTGCCCTGTTCCACCGCGTTGAGCCAGTGTTCGACGCGCATGTCGTAGCCGAACACCGGGTTGTGCCAGCGGGCGACGTCCCCGGCGGCGACTACGTCGGGCAATGTGGTGCGCAATTGCGCGTCGCAGACGATGCCGTCGTCGAGCGAGATGTTGCTGCCGGCCAGCCACGCCGCGGCCGGGGTGACCCCGACTCCCGCGACGAGGAGGTCCGCGGTGAGAGCGGTCCCGTCGGAGAGTTCGAGCTTGGTCTGGTCGCCGGAACGTTCGAGCCGCTCGATTCGGCTGCCGCAGTGCATCGAGACGCCGTTGGCGGCGTGCAGATCGGCGAACCACTGGCCGGTTTCCGCGCCGAGCACCCGGGCGAGCGGGGCGGCCTCGATCTCGATCACGGAGACGTCCAAGCCCAGTTCCCGTGCGGTGGCGGCGATCTCCAGGCCGATGAAACCGGCTCCGATGATCACGAGATGCCGTCCGTGCCGGAGTTCGCCGTGCAGTGCCGCGGCATCGGACCAGGTCCGCAGCGTGCGGACCGGATGTTCAGCTTGGGTCCAGTGCCGCACCGCCGAGCCGGTGGCGACGATCAGGCCGTCGTAGCGCAGGCGGCTTCCGTCCGCGAGCTCGACCTGCCGGTCGATTGCGGAAAGGTTCGCGGCGGGCTGGCCGAGCCGCAGCGTGATGCCGTGTTCCTCGTACCAGTTCGGCGGGCGCAGCGCGAGGTCGGCGGTGGCGGGGCCGGTCCGCAACGCCTCTTTCGAGAGCGGGGGCCGGTCGTAGGGCAACTGCGGCTCCGCTCCGACCAGCGTGACATCCCCGTCGAAGCCGTTCTTGCGCAAGGTTTCGACCGCGTTCACGCCGGCCACCGAAGCACCGACGACCACGATTCGGTCCATGGTCAGCAGTCCTGGAGTTCGAGCGCCTTCGTCGGGCACGCGCGGACCGCGGTTTCCGCCTCCGCGCGCCGGGCGTCGCCGATCTCGTCGACCAGCACGATAACCTTCCCGGTCTGCTCGTCGACGTCGCACAGGCCGGGCGATTCCATCATGCAGCAGGCGGTTCCCTGGCACACGGCGGTGTCCGCGACGATTTTCAGTGGCATCGGACGATCCTTCCCCATCGAGGCTGCGTCGACTCTCGCGCACAGCGACCGGTCCGAGCCGATTCCGCGGCAAGGACAGCCCGAGCGGGGGAGCGGCGCCCGGGACCCCGTCGCCCGGCCGGGCGCAATTCGAGCGCAGTGACAAGGATCGCCCGTCGATGCACACACGATGTGGCGCGACGACGACCCCTGAGGAGAACGCATGACTGTTCCCGCGGACAACCCTGGCGTACTGCCGGGGAAGGACCTCTTTTCGCTGCACCACATCGGGATCGTCACCGCGCGCCGACGCTACGACGACACCGTGGCCACGATCGTCGCCTGCCTCGGCGGCGTCGTCGAGGAACAAGGCGAGGACGAGGAGCTCGACATCCAGGGCACGTGGCTCCAGGTGGGCTCCGGCCTTCGGCTCGAAGTGTTCGCGCCCCGCCATCGGATCGAGAGTCCGATCACCAAATACTTGTCCAGGTCGGGCGGCGGGCTGCACCACGTCTCCTTCGAGACCGCGGAGATCGGCGCGTGCAGAGCGCTGGCCGTCGCCGGCGGTGCCGCGGTCATCGGGGAGTCGGCCGACCACGACGGCTGGGCGGAGCACTTCCTCGACCCCGCGCAGACCGGCGGCGCGCTCCTGCACTGGATGCAGGCGCTCGGCCGCGAGCCGAACGTCCCTGAAGCGCCCCAGGGCTGAGGTCCGGTATCCCCCTAACGGGCGCGATATCGGGGTCGGACCGCCCGGCGGGCCCCGATAGCTGAGAAGGTCGCCGCTGACCACCTAATAAGCAAGCGCTTAGTAATCTGGAGTTCCGATGCGTGAAGCCGTCATCGTCGCCGCGGCCCGGTCGCCGATCGGCCGCGCCGGGAAAGGGTCGCTGAAGGACCTGCGCCCCGACAACCTGGCCGCGACCATGGTGCGGGCTGTCCTCGAGAAGGTCCCCGAGCTCGATCCGCGCGACATTGACGATCTGATGCTCGGCTGCGGCCAGCCGGCCGGGGAGTCGGGCAACAACCTGGGCCGCGCGGTCGCCGTGCTGGCGGGGATGGACCACCTGCCGGGCGTCACCGTGAACCGGTACTGCTCGAGCAGCCTGCAGACCACCCGGATGGCGCTGCACGCGATCCGCGCCGGCGAGGGCGAGGTGTTCGTCTCCGCCGGGGTCGAGACGGTGAGCCGGTACGGCAACGGCGTCGCGGACAATCCGGAGGGGCAGAACCCGCTGTTCGCGGATGCGCTGGCGCGCACGGAAAAGTTCGCCGAAGGCGGGCAGACGTGGTCCGATCCCCGCGTCGACGGCAGCCTGCCCGACGTGTACATCGCGATGGGGCAGACCGCGGAGAACGTGGCGCAGCTGAAGGGCGTGACCCGGGCGGAGCAGGACGCGTTCGGGGTGCGCAGCCAGAATCTCGCCGAGCAGGCCATCGCGGACGGATTCTGGAGCCGCGACATCACGCCGGTGACGCTCGCGGACGGCACGGTGGTGAGCGCGGACGACGGCCCGCGTCCCGGGGTGACGCTGGAGGGCGTCGCCGGGCTGAAGCCGGTGTTCCGTCCGGACGGGACGGTCACGGCGGGCAACTGTTGTCCGCTCAACGACGGTGCCGCCGCGCTGGTGGTCATGTCCGGCGACAAGGCGAAGCAGCTCGGGCTGACTCCGTTGGCGCGGATCGTGAGCACCGGGGTTTCCGGGCTGTCGCCGGAAATCATGGGTCTCGGCCCGGTGGAGGCGTCGCGCAAAGCGCTGGCGCTGGCCGGGTTGTCGATCGGCGACATCGACCTGGTGGAGATCAACGAGGCGTTCGCGGCGCAGGTGCTTCCGTCGGCGCGCGAGCTGGGGGTCGACGAGGAGAAGCTCAACGTCAACGGCGGCGCGATCGCGGTGGGGCATCCGTTCGGCATGACCGGTGCCCGGATCACGAGCACGCTGATCAATTCCTTGCAGTGGCACGACAAGCAGTTCGGGCTGGAAGCCATGTGCGTGGGCGGTGGCCAGGGCATGGCGATGGTGCTGGAGCGGCTGTCATGACGGGCCGTTTCGCCGGTCGGACCGCGATCGTCACCGGGGCCAGCCGCGGGATCGGGCTCGCCATTGCCCAGCGGCTGGTCGCCGACGGCGCGCGGGTCGTGATCACGGCCCGGAAGCAGGACGCGCTCGACGCGGCGGTCGAGCAGTTGGGCGGCGCGGAGCACGCACTCGGGGTGGCCGGGCGGGCCGACGACGCGCGGCACCAGGACGACGTCATCCGTCAGGCGCTCGCCACGTTCGGCAGCGTCGACTTCCTGGTGAACAACACCGGGATCAACCCGACCTACGGACCGATGATCGACCTCGATCTCGACGCGGCGCGCAAGATCGTCGAGGTGAACTGCATTGCCGCGGTGTCCTGGATCCAGAAGGCTTGCGCGGCTTGGATGAGCGCGCACGGCGGCGCGATCGTCAACGTCTCGTCGGTGTCGAGCATCCGGCCCGCTCGGAATATCGGCTTTTACGGGGCGACGAAAGCGATGCTGAACTCGATCACCGAGTTGCTCGCCCTCGAACTGGGTCCGGGAATCCGCGTCAACGGCGTCGCCCCGGCCGTGGTGAAGACCCGGTTCGCGGCCGCGCTCTACGAAGGCCGGGAAGAAGAAACCAGCCGGGCGTATCCGCTGAAACGACTGGGCGTCCCCGACGACGTCGGCGGGGTCGTCGCCTTCCTGCTGTCGTCCGACGCGGCCTGGATGACCGGTCAGACGGTCGTCGTCGACGGCGGCGGAACTCTCGCCTCGAGCGTCGAATGACCACTACTTACGGGAGCGATCTCTCATGACCTCAACAGCCACACCGCGCACCGCGATCGTGACCGGAGCCGCCCGCGGGATCGGCGCAGGCGTTGCGAAGCGATTGGCCGCGGACGGATTCGCCGTGGCAGTACTGGATCTCGACGAAGCCTTATGCGCGAAGGTCGCCGACCAGCTGACAGCCGAGGGCGGGCGCGCCCTTGCGGTCGCCGTCGACGTGACCTCCGAAGAGGCCGTGACCGCCGCCGTCGAACGGGTCGCGACCGAGCTTGGCGACCCGGCTGTGCTGGTGAACAACGCCGGAATCATCCGCGACAATCTGCTCTTTAAGATGACCGCCGGCGACTGGGACGCGGTCTTGAACGTCCACTTGCGCGGGTCGTTCCTGATGAGCCGTGCTGTGCAGGGATTCATGACGAAGGCCGGCTGGGGCCGGATCGTGAACCTGTCCAACATCTCCGCGCTCGGCAACCGCGGCCAGGCGAACTACTCGGCGGCGAAAGCCGGTCTGCAGGGGTTCACCAAGACGCTCGCGCTCGAACTCGGAAAGTTCGGCGTCACCGTCAACGCGATCGCACCGGGCTTCATCGAGACGGAGATGACCGAGGCGACCGCGGCGCGGATGGGAATGTCCTTCGCGGACTTCCGCGAGGCGGTCGTCGCGCAGATCCCGGTGAACCGTTCGGGCCTGCCCGCGGACATCGCCCACGCGGTCTCGTACTTCGCCAGCGAAGGCGCGGGCTACGTCTCGGGCCAGGTGCTGTACGTCGCCGGAGGGCCGGCCGCATGAAGGTTTTCCGCGGCATCGAGGAACTCGAGCGGGTGGTCGGCACGCATCTGGGCTACTCGGGCTGGCACCGGGTCACCCAGCAGCAGATCGACACCTTCGCCGACGCCACCGGCGACCACCAATGGATCCACGTCGACCCGGCCCGCGCTGCCGAGGGCCCGTTCGGCACGACGATCGCGCACGGGTATCTGACGCTGAGCCTGGTTCCGATGCTGCTGTGGCAGATCTACACCGTCGAGGGCTTCCAGGCATCGGTCAACTACGGCGCGAACAAGCTCCGGTTCCCGGCACCGGTTCCGGTGGGTTCCCGGGTCAGGGCCGGTGCCGAGCTGGTGTCCGTCACGGAAGGTTCCGGCGGATGGCGGGTCGTCGTCCGCGTCACGATCGAACGGGATTCCGGCGGCAAGCCTGCCTGCGTGGTCGAGACCGTCAGCGTGGTGACACCGTGACCGCGCAGAACCCGCCGGGACTCGACCTGCGGCAGCTCGGGCAATGGCTGCCGACCGCAGTCCCCGGAGCCGGGAGCACGCTGTCCGCGACGCTGCTCGCCGGCGGCAAATCCAATCTGACCTACGCGGTCAGCGACGGCACGACCACGTGGATCGTGCGCCGGCCGCCGATCGGGCACGTGCTGGCCACCGCCCACGACATGGCGCGGGAGTACCGCGTGTTGGCCGCGCTGCAGGACACTGAGGTGCCGGTGCCGACGACGTTCGCGCTCTGCGAGGACCCGGACGTGCTCGGCGCGCCCTTCTACGTCATGGAACGGGTGGAGGGCGTCCCGTACCGGTACACCGCCGACGTCGCCGGTCTGACGCCACAGCGCGTCCGGATGATCTCGGAAGCGCTCGTCGACACCCTCGGCGCGCTGCACTCCGTCGACCCGGCCGAGGTCGGCCTCGCGGACTTCGGCCGCCCGGAGGGTTTTCTCGCCCGCCAGGCGAACCGGTGGAAGAAGCAGATCGACGCCTCTCGCACGCGCGACCTTCCCGCTGCCGACGAACTCCACGCACAACTCATTGCCAGCGTCCCGCCGGAGTCCCCGGCCGGGATCGTGCACGGCGACTACCGCCTCGACAACGTCCTCGTCGACGCGAAGGACCGCCCGGCCGCGGTGATCGACTGGGAAATGGCGACCCTCGGCGACCCGCTGACCGATCTCGCGCTGATGCTCGTCTACGGCCGGCTCGCCGAAGCCGCGGACAGCGACCTGATCGCCGACGTCTCCACCGCGCCGGGTTTTCTCCGCGAGAACGAAATCATCGAACGGTACGCGCGCGGAAGCGGTCGCGATCTCTCCGCGTTCGGGTACTACCTGGCGCTGGCGTCGTTCAAACTCGCCGGAATTCTCGAAGGCATTCACTGCCGCTACGTCCGGGGCCTGACGGTCGGGGACGGATTCGCCGGCATCGGCGACCTCGTCGTGGCGCTGCTGGACAGCGGTCTGAAGTCCCTGAAGGAGCACCGCTGATGGAATTCGCCTTCGATTCCCGCACCGCGCGGCTGCGGACCGAACTGCTTGACTTCATGGACACGCACGTGTACCCGGCCGAAGCGAAGTTCGCCGAGCAGTTGGCCGGGCTGACGGACCGCTGGGCCTGGGACTCCGCTCCGGTCCTCGCCGACCTTCGCGCCGAGGCCCGCCGCCGCGGACTGTGGAACCTGTTCCTCCCCGGAGCGCACGGTGCCGGCCTCACCAACCTGCAGTACGCGCCACTGGCCGAAATCACCGGCCGCGCCTTGCACTTGGCACCGCCCGCGCTCAACTGCGCGGCCCCGGACACCGGCAACATGGAGGTGCTCGCGCAGTTCGGCACCGCGGAACAGAAACAGCAGTGGCTGACCCCGCTGCTGGACGGCCGGATCCGGTCGGCGTTCGCCATGACCGAGCCGGATGTCGCGTCCTCGGACGCCACCAACATCGCCACCCGGATCGAGCGGGACGGCGACGAATACGTGCTCAACGGCCGCAAGTGGTGGATCACCGGCGCGATGAACCCGAACTGCCGGGTCTTCGTCGTGATGGGCAAGACCGACCCGGACGCCGACCGGCACCGGCAGCAGTCGATGATCCTCGTCCCGCGCGACACCCCGGGCCTCGTCGTGGAACGCGGCATGGAGGTGTTCGGATACGACGACCACGACCACGGCGGGCACGCCCAGCTGACGTTCACCGACGTCCGGGTCCCGGCGGCGAACCTGATCGCGGGCGAGGGCGACGGGTTCGCGATCGCCCAAGCCCGCCTCGGCCCGGGGCGGATCCACCACTGCATGCGCGCGATCGGGGTCGCCGAACGAGCGGTCGAATTGATGTGCGCCCGCGCGGAAGAACGCGTCGCGTTCGGCAAACCGCTTGCGCGGCAAGGCGTCGTCCAGGACTGGATCGCCGAGTCGCGGGTCAAGCTGGAACAGCTGCGGCTGCTCGTGCTCAAGACGGCCTGGCTCATGGACACCGTCGGCAACAAGGGCGCGCACACCGAGATCCAGGCGATCAAGATCGCGGCCCCGCGGACCGTGCAGTGGATCCTCGACAAGGCCATCCAGCTGCACGGCGCCGGCGGGCTCTCGCAGGACTTTCCGCTCGCCGCCGCGTACGCCGGGATCCGGACTCTCCGGTTCGCCGACGGACCCGACGAAGTGCACAAGAACTCGCTCGCCCGCGCGGAAATCCGTCGGCAAGCAGACAAGAGAGGAAGGCGATGACTCCCGATCAGCTCCGCGACCGGGTCGCCCGGTTCCTGGCCTCGCACGATCCGGCCGCCGTCGAACGGCTGGAGTTCCTTCGGGCGCGTTTCGACGCCGGCCTGGCCTGGATCTCCTACCCCGAAGGTTGTGGCGGCCTCGGGCTCCCGCAGTCGCTGCAGCCGGACGTGGACCGGCTCTTCGCCGACGCCGGCGCGCCGGGCAACCGTCCGGAAGCCAACGGTATCGGCCTCGGCATGGCCGCGCCCACGATCGCCGCGTTCGGCACCGCCGAGCAGAAGGACCGCTACCTGCGTCCACTGTGGACCGGCGAAGAGATCTGGTGCCAGCTGTTCAGCGAACCCGGCGCCGGCTCGGACCTGGCGAACGTCGCCACCCGCGCGGTCCGCGACGGCGACGACTGGGTCGTCAACGGCCAAAAAGTGTGGACCTCCGTCGCGCACCGGGCCCGGTGCGCGATCCTCCTCGCGCGCACCGACCCGTCCGCGCCCAAACACGCCGGTCTCACCTATTTCCTGTGCGACATGACCGACCCGGGCGTGGACGTGCGGCCGTTGCGCCAGATCACCGGCGAGGCGGAGTTCAACGAGGTCTTCCTCACCGACGTCCGGATCCCCGACAGTCAGCGGCTCGGTGCGGTCGGCGAGGGCTGGAAGGTCGCCAACGCGACGCTGAACAACGAGCGGGTGTCCATCGGCAAGTCCGCCGAACGCGAGACCGGCATGATCGGCGTCGTCGCGCAAACCTGGCGCGACCGTCCGGAACGACGCACCCCGGAACTGCACGCGCGCTTGCTGCGGCTGTGGGTCGAAGCCGAAGTCGTCCGCCTGACCGGCGCTCGCCTGCGGCAGAAACTCGCCCAGGGCCAGCCCGGTCCCGAAGGCTCGGCGATGAAACTGGCCTTCGCGCGCCTGAGCCAGCACCTGTCCGGCCTGGAACTGGAAATCCTCGGCGAAGCCGGCCTGCGCTACTCCGACTGGACCCTGACCCGCCCGGAATCGGTCACCTTCACCGGCCGCGACGCCGGATACCGCTACCTGCGGGCCAAAGGCAACTCCATCGAAGGCGGCACCTCGGAAATCCTGCGCAACATCGTCGCCGAACGCGTGCTGGGCCTGCCCGCCGAACCCCGGGCCGACAAAAACGTGCCGTGGAAGGAGATTCCCCGATGAGCGAACTCGACCTGCTCCCCAGCGAACTCGAACAGGACCTGCAGGCGACCGTGCGGGACCTCCTGCACGACCGCTGTTCCCCGGCAGCGGTGACGGCCCTCTACGACGGCGACCGCTCGCTCGTCCCCGGCCTGTGGAAGTCCCTGGCCCACGACCTCGGCCTGGCCGGACTCCTGGTCAGCGAGAAACACGGCGGCCACGGCGCGTCGGCCCGCGAAGCAGCAGTCGTCCTGGAGGAACTGGGCCGCGCCGCCGCCCCGGTCCCGTTCCTCACCAGCGCGGTCATCGCCACCACCGCCCTGGCCGGCAGCGACACCGCCCTTCTCGGCGACCTGGCCGCCGGCACCCGCACTGCAGCACTGCTGGTTCCCTGGTCCACTGCACCCGACGCGGACCTGCCCCTGCTGGGCTTGGACGGAGACCGGATCACCGGAACCGTCACCAGCGTCGCCGGTGCACTCGAGGCCGACGTCTTCCTGGCCGTCGCCGGGGGAGCGCTGTACGAGGTCGCGGCCGCCGATGCGACGGTGAGACCGGTCGTCTCGCTCGACATGACCCGCCAACTCGCCGACGTCCGCCTCGATGCCGCACCCAGCCGCCGCGTCCTCGCCGACTCCTCGCTCGCGATTCGCCGCGCACTCGAGTGCGGTGCGGGTTTGCTCGCCGCCGAACAGGTCGGCGTCTCCCGCTGGTGTTTGGAGAGCACCGTCGAGTACCTCAAGATGCGCCGTCAGTTCGGCCGGGTCGTCGGCGGATTCCAAGCCCTCAAACACCGCCTGGCCGACCTGTACACGAGCGTCGAATCCGCCGCCGCAGCAGCCCAATACGCCTCCGCAACCCTCGCAACAGGCGACCCGGACGTCCCGGTCGCGGTGGCCGTCGCACAGGCCTACTGCGGCGACGTCGCTGTGGTGGCCGCGGAGGAAGCCGTGCAACTGCACGGCGGCATCGGAATGACCTGGGAGCATTCGGCGCATCTCTACCTCAAACGCGCCAAGTCGGACCAGCTCGCACTCGGCACTTCCGGCGTTCACCGCTCCCGACTCTCAGCGCTGGTCGACCTGCCGTCCTGATCAGTACGGCGGCCGTCAACGTTTCGAGGCCCCATACGGCTCGTCGGTAGCGAGCCAGCCGCCAGTCGGCTTGTCGGCCCGACACCTCCCGGCTCTGAACTCCTCATTGACACGGAACGTCAGAGCCCGACACCTGTCATCGTGCTGCTCCCGCCAGGGGTCGACTTCCGCAAGGCACCTGAGTACATGACGGGGTGGCGTGTCGTGTCGTGCGTCGGGAGGTTGTCGTGGCGCAGGCGGACGAGCCTGGCGGTATTCGTGGCGGTACGTTATCGCCGGGCAGGCGGTGGTGCGGGTTCGGTCTCGAGGAGCAGGGCGAGCAGGCTGCGCGGCTGCTGTCGTCAATTCGGGCGGCTTGGCCGGCAAGATCGCCTTGATCTCCTTGGCGTGGCCGTCGTCAGACGGCTCATGGGTGCAGGCCAGCGTCGGCGGCAGGCTCAGGCGAGATCGGGCATGGCGTGCGAGCGGACGTCGTCCGTTGCGGTGCGCCGTCGGGAGGCATGGGGCCCCGGAGCGGGGTTCCCCTGGGAGCGGTAAGGAGCGGTGGACGAATTTCGTGCCCTGGATCGAGCCGGCGCACCCACGAGGCCCAGCTCGCGAAAAAGACGGCTCGCCCGGGGTTCGAGCCTTGCCGTCGAGAGTAGGTGTCTGCCGCAGGTCAGGGGCCCTTGCGAGCGGTCGCGCTCCGAGTGCGTCCCGGTTCGCCAATCGACACCCGCGACGAAGCCTCGTGCGATACTCTGACGGCAAAGTGATGACGGGTTGTGAGGGGAGCATCACGTGGGGAGAGCGGATGGCGGTGCGCCGCCAGGCAGGCACTCGACGGCAGCCGATGGGGCCAGGGCACTCGTCGACCGACACTGACCGAACATCGGTGCAGCGGGCATCCGACCAGCTCATCGCCCCGTGGGACGCAGGGACCGCGGACGCCGGCGATTCGGCGTTCGCCACGATGAACTCCACGCGCCCAGGCGGGTATCGGTTCGATCCGGGCACTGTCGCCGCACTGATCTCCCGATGGGAGAACGTGCTCCACGATCTGCAGGACGACCAGCAAACTCAGGAAAGCGCGTTGACTGCCGCCCAACCCCCGTCGCCTGACCAGCCTGCCGTCCAGCAGGCGCAAGTCGCGCAGGCGTCAATTCAAAAAATGATTGCCCACAATGTGTCGATGCAGCGCAGTGCTTGCGTCTATATCAATGCGCTGAAAAAAGCCAACGGTACTTATGTGCAACACAATGCCGACGTGGCGGAAGCCCTCGGGAAAGCAAATCCGAGTAACTCCCCTTCGGGTGGAATGTACCAATAGGACTATTGTGAATCGCTATCAATTTCGCCTTACGGTGGCTGCTGCGGCAAGTTTCGGAGTCGCTTTCATTGGGGGTTGCGGCAATTCGAATCCGGGGACGGCGAGCCCTGCTTCCGGTGAAGCCGGTCCGCCTGCTTCGGCCGGAAGTCGACATGTCACTGCGCCCAAGGTTGCGACCCCGCTGAAGATCGACAAGTTCCTTTCTGATCCGTGCGGCATGTTGACGTCGACCCAGCTGTCATCGCTGCAGCTCAGCAAGGCGGAAGCGCACTCGGAATCGACTGGAATCCGTTGTTCCTGGCGGTTCAGTGACGGATACACCGCTGTCAGTGCCACGTTTCTCACGACCGTCAAGGACGGTCTTACCAATACCTACCGACAGCATGCGACCGGGTATTATCGCGACGGATACTTCGAACCGACCGTGGTGAACGGTTTTCCGGCGGTTATGGCCAATACGGCCGATCGCAGAAAAGAAGGACAGGCGAGTCTGATCGTCGGCTTGTCGGATCAAGACGAAATGTTGGTGCTGATCCAGGGGGTGCCTGGCAGCAATGCCACGACCGCGGCCACGAACGTCGCGAAGGCTGTCCTGTCGACCGTGCAAGGCGGGCAGTGAGATGGCGAGGGCAGTCCATGTCCGGTCAGCAGATCTATGAGAACTTCGCCAATGGCGTGGGGCCGGGCGGGCTGATGCAGGCGGCCGACCACATCAACTCGTTCCAGGCCCGGTACGACCGCCGGGCGGCGGACATCCGGTCGCGGGCCGCGGCGACGGAGGAAGGATGGACCGGCGACGCTGTCCCCGGACGAGGTCACCCGGGCTGGCCTGAAGAAGCTGGGCGACCCACTCGAATGAGGGCTACTGCTGTACTTGGCAGCTGTACGACAGCAAAAAGGCCCTCCCCGGTAGTCCGGAAAGAGCCTTTGACCTGCGGTGGAGCTAAGGGGACTCGAACCCCTGACCCCCTCACTGCCAGTGAGGTGCGCTACCAGCTGCGCCATAGCCCCGAAGCAGAGGTGAACTCCGCATCTCGTATGGACATACAGTACACCCCGCCTGCGGCGCCTTCGTCAGGGGGTCGGTTAGGTGTCGCAAGCCTGCTGAAACAGCCCGCCAAACTGGTCGAACGCGCTCCTTTGCTCGTCCCTCCGGGCATGTTAGTGCAGGTCACCTGCACTTCCTGACTTTTCTTCAGGTTTAGGTTGAGTGCGGGTGTGTGCGCGGTTACATTCCTCCGCAGTCGTGCCGCCGGGCCACCCACCGCCACGCAGTGGTCGTATCGCCGGTTGTGACCGCCCGGCGGTCCCGTCTCAGGAGGAGGTGGCGATGAACCCGGAGCCACGGAGAGTGGCCGCCTTGGCGCTGGCACCTCCGAGTTCGGTCGCCTGCCCGATCCAGAACAGTGGAACACCGCCCTACCAGGCCCTCGAGGCGAACAGTGAAGCGTGGCCCAGTCAGGCCCGCACGGCGGACGACAGGCGTGTCGCTGCTCGTCCGCTCGCCACACCCGTCTCGCTGGCCCGCCCGTACACCAGCGCCGGAACAAACGCGCACGATTGGCACTTCCACCTCACCCGCGAGGGCGATACCGAGGCGACCACCCGTCCGTCCCGACTCCCCTCGTCGAAGGACACGAACGCACCGGGGGCCCGCGATGGCGCAGCCTTGCCGCGGCTGCCGTCTACCGAGCCCGACCCGCAATGGCCAGCGCATCCGAGTGCTCCGATTACTGATCTGATCCCCGCCCGAGACGAGGAAGCCTGCCCGGCCATGCTGGCTGCCGACCGGGCGACGCCGCAGCAGCCCGGCCGTCCGGACGCCGCCAACCAGTCGTTCACACTGACTTCCGTGGGTGGCACTACTTCTCCGCCGCCGGGACAAGTGGACCTGGGGCCGAACGTCGTCGTTTTCGATCCGTCAACGCCGAGTGCGCGCATTCAGCGCGAGCTGGACGCGATCTTCGCGGAGCAGGAGAAGAACCAGTTCGGCAGTCAGCGCTACGCGGTCCTGTTCAAGCCAGGTACGTACTCCAACGACGTGAACGTCGGTTTCTACACCCAAATCCTCGGACTGGGCAGCACGCCCGACGCCGTGACGATCAACGGTGCGGTGCACGTCGAAGCAGACTGGTTCCCCCCGAACAACGCGACCCAGAACTTCTGGCGCGGCGCGGAAAACCTGTCAGTGAACCCGGCCGCGGGCGTGGATCAATGGGCCGTGTCGCAGGCCAGCCCGTACCGGCGCATGCACGTCCGCGGTGACCTCCGCCTCGACGACGGCGGCGGCTGGTCGAGCGGGGGCTGGATCTCGGACACGAAGATCGACGGCCAGGTCCGTTCCGGATCGCAGCAGCAATGGATCTCGCGCGATTCGCAGTTCGGCGGCTGGACCGGCTCTACCTGGAACATGGTGTTCGTCGGAGTGGACGGCGCTCCCGCCGGCACCTTCCCGGATCCGCCCTACACGACGATCGCCCGGACTCCGGTTGTCCGCGAGAAGCCGTGCCTCCAGGTCGACGAGTCCGGCCAATATCGGGTCTTCGTCCCCGCACTGCGAAACAACACTTCCGGGATCACTTGGGAACACGACAGCGCACCAGGTGCGTCGCTGCCGATCGACCAGTTCTTCATCGTGAAGCCGGGCGCTACCGCAGCCGAGATGAACGACGCTCTGACGGCGGGCAAGAACCTGCTGATCACTCCAGGCGTGTACCACCTTGATCAACCGATCCACGTGATCCGCCCGGACACTGTCGTCCTCGGCCTCGGCATCGCGACTCTGGTGCCGGACGGCGGAATCACCGCCATCTCTGTCGACGACGTGGACGGCGTGAAGATCGCCGGCCTGCTGATCGACGCGGGAACAACCTCGTCGGCCACTCTCATGCAGGTCGGCGACCCCGGTTCGGGGGCAGACCACGCGGCGAACCCGACCTCGCTGCACGATGTGTTCTTCCGCGTCGGCGGTGCCGTCGCGGGCAAAGCGCGCACCAGCCTCGTCATCAACAGCAACAACGTGATCGGCGACCACCTGTGGCTCTGGCGGGCCGACCACGGCGCAGACGACAGCCACGTCGGCTGGAGCGCCAATACCGCGGACACCGGCCTGGTCGTGAACGGCGACGACGTGACCGTCTACGGGTTGTTCGTCGAGCACTTCCAGAAGACCCAGGTGACCTGGAACGGAAACGCCGGGCGCACCTACTTCTTCCAGAACGAGATGCCCTACGACGTCCCCGACCAGGCAGCCTGGATGAACGGCGAGCGCGCGGGCTACGCCGCGTACGAGGTCGCCTCGGACGTGACCAGCCACGAAGCCTGGGGATTGGGCAGCTACTGCTTCTTCAGCACGAACCCGTCGGTGTCCTGCTCGCACGCCTTCGCCGCACCGGTCGCCCCCGACGTGCGGTTCCACGGCATGGTGACGGTCTCGCTCAACCACCAGGGGACGATCGTCCACGTGATCAACGACGCCGGCACGGCCACCCCGGCGGGGACGAAACCGGTGAACTTGGTGCGCTACCCATAGCGGCCGCCTGGACCACCGGTGCCCGCCGCGGTGGCGGCCGCGACGGGCACCGGTCCCTGGTTCCGCTGTTCGCCACGACGGCTGGCGGGACACCGTAGGCTGTGCCGTGTGAGCCAGCCGATCCTGATGACCGTCGACGACGACCCCGCCGTTTCGCGGTCGGTGGCGCGTGACCTGCGCCGCCGCTACGGCAAGGACTACCGCGTCATCCGTGCCGACTCGGGTGCCGACGCACTCGACGCGCTTCGCGAGATCAAGCTGCGCGGCGACGCCGTCGCGGCGATTCTCGCCGACTACCGCATGCCGCACATGGACGGCATCGTCTTCTTGGAGAAGGCGATGGATCTCTTCCCCAACGCCCGGCGCGCGCTGCTGACGGCCTACGCCGACACCGACGCCGCGATCCAGGCGATCAACGTGGTCGACGTCGACCACTACCTGCTCAAGCCCTGGGATCCGCCGGAGGAGAAGCTGTACCCGGTCATCGACTCTCTCGTCGAGACCTGGCTCGCGGTCGGCGACCGTCCGGTGGAAGAGACGAAACTGATCGGGCACCGGTACTCGGCGCCATCGTTCCGGATGCGCGACTTCCTCGCCCGCAACGCCGTCCCGTACCGCTGGTACTCGGTCGACGACGAGGAAGGCGGTCGCATCCTCCAAGCCGCTGGCGCGTGCGAGACCGACATCCCGGTCGTCGTGACACCCGACGGCACGGTGCTGAAGCAGCCATCGGGCAGCGAGATCGCCGATGCGGTGGGCCTTTCCACGAAGCCAGCGCAGGACTTTTACGACCTGGTGGTGATCGGCGGCGGTCCGGCCGGACTCGGTGCCGCGGTATACGGCGCCTCCGAGGGCCTGCGGACCGTGCTGGTCGAGCGCAAGGCCACCGGCGGCCAGGCCGGAACCAGCTCGCGGATCGAGAACTACCTCGGTTTCCCGGACGGAGTGTCCGGCGCGCAGTTGACGGATCGAGCCCGCCGCCAGGCGCAGAAATTTGGCGCCGAAGTGCTCACGGCACGCGATGTCGTGGGCCTGGAAGCACGCGGATCGAGCCGCGTCGTGACCTTCGGCGACGGATCCGAGATCGCCGCGCACGCCGTGATCCTCTCCAGCGGCGTCAACTACCGAGCGCTGGAAGCCGAGGGAATCGCGGAGCTGACCGGACGGGGCGTCTACTACGGCTCCGCGGCGACGGAAGCGCCCGAGTGCTCGAACGACCACGTGTACATCGTCGGCGGCGCGAATTCGGCGGGGCAAGCGGCGGTGTTCTTCTCCCAGCACGCCACCGATGTGACGCTGCTGGTGCGCGGCGCGTCGCTGGAGTCGTCGATGTCGCACTACCTCATCGAGCAGATCGCTGCCATCGAGAACGTCCACGTCCGCACGCACACCACAGTGGTCAAAGCCCATGGGGACGATCACCTCGAGGCCATCACGATCTGCAAAGACGGCATGACCGAAAAGCTGGACACGGAACACCTCTTCATCTTCATCGGAGCCGCTCCGCGCACGGAGTGGCTGGGCAAGAGCGTTCTCCGGGACGCCCACGGATTCGTCCGGACCGGCCCGGATCTGGTGGAAGACGGACGCCGGCCGCCGGGATGGACGCTGGACCGCGATCCGCATTACCTGGAGTCGTCCGTACCCGGCGTGTTCGTGGCCGGAGACGTTCGCTCGCAGTCGGTGAAACGCGTGGCGTCCGCCGTCGGCGAGGGCGCCATGGCAGTGACCCTGGTCCACCGTTACCTGGAGGAACAGTGACTCAGCCCGCCTTGCCGCGTGAGGAACTCCGCGGCCTGTTCTTGTTCGAACATCTCTCCGACGCGCAGCTCGACTGGATCGAGCAGAACGCGGTGCGAGAGGAGTTCAAAGCGGACTCCGTGGTGATCCGCGAGGGCGACCCGGCCACGTGCTTTTACGTCCTCCTCAACGGCGCTTTGCGGATGACCCGCGTGGTGGCCGGCGCCGAGGTCGAGATGAAGCGGTCCGATCAGCGAGGTTCCTATTGCGGCGCAACGCAATTCCTGGCGTACCAGGACAGCGAAGCCACCTACAGCGCGACGATCTACGCCGTCAGCGACCTGACCTTCCTCACTCTTCCTGCCGCGGAGTTCGCCGTCGAGTTCCGGCAGTGGTTCCCGATGGCGGCGCACCTGCTGGAGGGGATGTATCTCGGCTGGCGCAACACCGACGCGCTGGTGTCGTCGCGCCGCAGGCTCGTCGCCCTCGGCGAGTTGTCCGCCGGGCTCATGCACGAACTCAACAACCCCGCGGCGGCCGCGGTGCGGGCCACTGCCGCATTGCGGGAGCGAGTCGCCGGGATGCGGCACAAGCTGGCGATCCTGGCGAAGAAAGACATCGACCCGGACTTGCTCGAGCTGCTGCTCGATGTGCAGGAACGCTTGGTGAAACAGGTCGGAGACGCGCCCAAGCTCTCCGCGATGCAGCAAGCCGACCGCGAGGACGAGATCGGCGACTGGTTCGACGGACACGGCATCGACCAGGGCTGGGACCTCGCCAGCATTTTCGTCGCCGCCGGACTTACCCCGGCAAACCTCGACCACGTCCTGGAGTCGGTGGGCGAAGGACTGCTCGACGGCGCGATCCGCTGGCTCGCGTACGCGCTCGAAACCGAGATGCTGATGGGCGAGATCGAAGACTCGACCAGCCGGGTTTCCACGCTCGTGGGCGCGGCGAAGCGTTACTCGCAAATGGACCGCGCCCCGCATCAGTTCATTGACGTCCACGAAGGACTCAACTCCACGCTGGTGATGATGTCGGGCAAGCTCGGCGAGGGAATCCGGGTGGTCAAGGAGTACGACTGCTCGATCGACCGGGTTCCTGCCTACGCCGCCGAGCTGAACCAGGTGTGGACCAACATCATCGACAACGCCATCGCAGCCATGGGCGGCGAGGGAACGCTGACCCTGCGCACGTGGCAGGTCGGCAAGCAGGTGCGCGTCGAGATCGGCGACACCGGGCCGGGAATCCCGGAAGAGGTGCGCCAGCGCATCTTCGAGCCGTTCTTCACCACCAAGGGCGTGGGCGAAGGCACCGGCCTCGGACTGGACATCTCGTGGCGCATCGTGGTGGAACGGCACTCGGGCGGCATCAAAGTGACGTCGGAACCGGGCGACACGCGGTTCGAGGTGTGCCTTCCGGTGGAGGAGCAAGCGTCGCTCTGACCGAGCGCCTGCCTGCGGAGGATCGGCCTGGGGCCGGGATCTTCGGGTTAGTCGGAGCGGTTCTGCGGCGGTTGTCATCGGCGGTATCCCCTCGGAGCGAATTGACGGCTCGATTCCGAGGCTAGCCGACCGCACCGACAGGATTTTCGGGCGTTTTCGAGTTTCCCTTGTGTGCCAACGGTTTTCGAACTATCCCCGATCGAGTGATGCTTGCGAACGGATGTTCGAGCACTCTGGAGCACGGCAGCACGCATCCATTCCTCGGGCTCAGAAGGGGCCCAGTGGGCGCCGCCGCCGGTTCAGGGGAGGGACCGTGATCCGAATCCGGGAAGTGTCAGTGTCATTGCCGCTGTCGTCAGCCAGGTCAGCAGGTCCGGCAACGGGATCCGGGCTAGCCGTCCAGGCCATTCGTCGGCTGCGATCGTCAGCGCGAGCTTGTCTTCGCCCGGCCGGATTCCGGTCAGGCGCAACCCTTTCGGCAGATCCGGGAGGGGAAGCACGATCGGCCGGATCCGCTTCGGCGGACGCCTCGTCCACCGTCCGAGGTGGAGCGCGGCCGGGGTCAGCACTATCGCTTCGTCTTCGATGTCTGCGACGAGGGTCAAGTGTCCCC
Organism: Amycolatopsis orientalis DSM 43388; assembly: GCF_000411975.1. Taxonomy (GTDB): domain Bacteria; phylum Actinomycetota; class Actinomycetes; order Mycobacteriales; family Pseudonocardiaceae; genus Amycolatopsis; species Amycolatopsis orientalis_D. Next base: position 223,532 of record NZ_ASXG01000154.1, on the reverse strand, counting down.
AGTGCGGACGCTTCCGCCAGTGCACCCGGAACCCTTCCGGATGCGGCGTCGCGATCAGGTCCGGACGCGCCGCGGCGACCCGATCCCGCACCACAGTCCCGCTCACTTCTATCTCGAGTTCGACAGATCCGGGAATCACCGCTGGCGACGGCAGTCCTCGAAGCCGCACGTCCTTGGCGAGCACGGTTACGCGCCGCAACGGAATGCGGTCGACGTCTGGCTGAGCAGGCGGTCCGACAGGTAGTCGGGTTGTCGAGCCGGCTTCGCGACCGGTGCACGCCCGTCGGGAGTCTCGGCGATCAGTCGCTCGTTCGGATTCGCACGGCTCCGCGTTTGTTGCGCCAGATCCCGACGTGGGGTTCCATGCTGCGGCACCTGGTGTGGCTTCCGCGATTCGGCGATCACGTTGCGCCTGACCAGAATCCGACGATGCCGTGCTCTCTTGTGGACCGGACGGCGCGCCAGTTCGGTCGTCGGCGGACGGCGCGACGCGATCAGGCGGAAGGTCGCCCGTTGTGCGCGTTTCGTCGGCAAGAGACAGAGTGCCTGTCCCGGCAGGCATGCCTGATGCGCCCGCGGTGGTCGGGTCCTTCGTTTCGCCACGCACGTTCGACGCTGCTGCGACCGCTCCAGTTCGAGACGACCGGGCGGTGCCGGCAAGGGTGCCAGCGCCGTGCTCACCGAGGGCCGCCGAGCTCTTCGGAACAGGCCAGTCGACGTCTTCCGCGACAATCCGGACGTCTCCGACCCGACCAGTGGCCAGGCGAAGCGAGTCCGCCGGGTAGTCGAGCTCGGTCAGGGTGAGGCCAACCTCGTGGCCTTGCACCGTGGTCGTGAGGCGACGGCCCACTAGCTGCTCGGTGACGGTTCGGGCGAGCGCGGCCGGGGTCGCGGGCACTGCGGGCAGCAGTGCCCGGCCCGCGGCGGCCAGGCCCGACAGCTCGGGCCAAGGCACCCAGGCATCGAACCATCGGCCTTCGCTCATCCGGCCATCGTATGGCTGCCCCACGCAGACCGCTCTTCGCTGTGGCATGGACCGCGTAACGGACCGGAAGGGGACGACCACGCAAGCCTGCCGAACAACAGGCGAGGCGGCAGGTGCCGCGATCCCGGTGTTTCTGGTCACCACCGGCCAGGACCTTGGGCTACGAGGCACTTGGCGTCGCGTCTGGACCTCGGCCGGGAGGGCAGCGAACTAGGCTTGGCGAATGTCTGAACACGACCAGGAGCCGGATGGCATCGAGACGGTCGAGGACCGCGTCTACCGGCGAGAAGACTGGTACGCGGAGGAGTTCATCGCGCGTCGGTTCGTGCGGTGCGAGTTCCACCAGGTCGACCTCACCGAGTCGGTCACGCGCGGTGTCTCCTTCGTGGACTGTGTGTTCGGAAACGTCCAGTTCAACGCTTCCCGGCACACCGACTCGGCGTTTACCGGTTGCGCGTTCAAGGGGTGCAACCTGTTCGACGCCGAGTTCACCGGGTGCAAGCTGGTCGGCAGCCGATTCCAGGACTGCGACCTGCGTCCGCTGCGCGTGGTCGGTGGAGACTGGTCTTTCGTCGGCTTGAACGGCGCCGACCTGCGTGGAGTCACGTTCCAAGCGGTCCGGATGCGGGAAGCGGACCTCGCCAAAGCGAAGTGTTCGGAAGCGGTATTCACCGACGTGGACCTGTCCGGGGCTGAGCTGCAGGACATCGACCTCACGCGCGCCGAGCTTCGAGGCAGCGATCTGTCGTCCCTCGACGTGACTCGTGCGTCGCTGACCGGCGCGATCGTGTCCCTGGAGCAGGCGGCGGTGCTCGTCACGTCGCTCGGGCTGCAGGTGCGCGGGTAGTCTCGCGTCGGAGACACTGAGCTGTCGAGGACGTCCGGAGGGAGCGCGATGGGAGTCGTCACGCCAGGCTTCACCGGACGCGCTCGAGGTGCCAACCCGCGGTTGCCGCCAGGGCAGTATCTCGCCGAAGACTTCCCGGTGCTCTCGGCCGGGCCGACCCCACGCGTCAGCACCGAGCGGTGGGAATTCGCGGTAGTGACCGAGCGCGGCGAACGTCGCACCTGGTCGTGGCCGCAACTGATGGCGTTGCCGAGCGAGAAGATCACGGTCGACATCCATTGCGTCACCCAATGGTCCAAACTGGACACTCACTGGCGTGGTGTCCCGGTGGACGCGCTCGTAGGTGATCTCGATACGGCCGCTGACTACGTCATGGCGCATTCCTACGGCGGCTACACCACGAACCTTCCGCTCGCGGACCTCCTCGACGGACAGGCCTGGATCGCCTACGAGTACGGCGGCAAGCCGCTCACGCCGGAACACGGCGGCCCAGCCCGGCTGCTGGTGCCGCACCTGTACCTCTGGAAGTCCGCGAAGTGGGTGCGCGAGCTGCGGCTCAGCACGAAGGACGATCCGGGCTTCTGGGAAGCGGCCGGCTACCACGACTACGGAGACCCATGGCGGGAACAGCGGTATCAGGGCGACTAGCGTGGCGCGTAGCCCGGCTCGCCGAGATCCGGCAGGAGACACCGACCGCGCGCACCCTGGTCTTCGACATTCCGGGGTGGTCGGGCCATCTCGCGGGACAGCATGTTGACGTTCGCCTCACCGCAGCCGACGGCTACACGGCACAACGCAGCTACTCGCTCGCCGCACCGGCGAATGGAGACCGAATCGAGCTGACCGTGCAACGGGTAGCCGACGGCGAAGTGTCAGAACACCTCACCGGCCCCTACGCGATCGGTGACCCGGTCGAAATCCGCGGCCCGATCGGCGGCTGGTTCGTGTGGCACCCCACCGATTCGGCACCAGTGCTGCTAGTCGCCGGCGGCGCGGGCATCGTCCCGCTCATGGCGATGATTCGAGCTCGTCGCGAAGCAGGCAGCAAAGCATTGTTCCGGCTGGTCTACTCGCTGCGCACTCCAGCGGAGCTGTACTACGCCGAGGAACTTCGCCGACCTTACGCAGGATTGGACATCACTTACGTCTACACCCGCGAACTCCCGGAAGGTCGCTCCGGGATTCCGCGGCGCATCGACGTCGCCACGCTGAACACCGCCGCGTGGCCGGTGGAGTTCGGTGCGACCACCTACATCTGCGGGCCGACCGGGTTCGTCGAGACAGCCGCGGACATCATGCTCGCGCTGGGTCACTCGCCGCAGTCGATCCGGACTGAGCGTTTCGGCCCCAGCCGGGACTGAGGCCGTTCACGAGTCACTGCGCAGTCGGTTTGGCGAGGAGTTCGCGCAGGGTCGCGAGCAACTCGCGACGGTCTGCGGCACCGAGTTTGCCGCGGATGCGGGCCATGTGGTGTTCGACAGTCTTGCCGGAAATGAACAGCTTGCTTCCGGCTTGTTTGTAAGTCAGGCCGTCGACCACCAGACGCGCGACCTCGAGCTCGCGTTCGCTGAGCGCGCTCAAGCCGGTCGCCGCTCCTGGTGTCGGTGCGGCTGACTCGAGGCGTCCGGTCGTGCCTTGGAACTGCCGAGCCGCTTCGAGGAGCTGGACCATCGCTTTGCGATCAGAGGTGCGGATCGCGGCTTGGCCGGCCAGCCGGGCAGCGTCCCAGCACAGGTCCAGTTCGTGAAGTTCCGCGGCTGCTGCGGAGATCTCGCCGGGATCGAACGCGCCGCCGAGCACCGCGAGCCAGCATCCAGCGGCACGAGCGAGCGCGGCCGGATAGCGGCCGCAACCGGCGAAGCGGTTCAGCGCTGCCAGTTGCTGTTCGGCGGTGGCACGGTCTTCTGTGGTGATCGCGGCGTGCAGCTCGTGCCAGCACAGCGAGACCGTCCACAAAGGAGGATTGCCGAGCCGGTCGAGCATGGCGTGCGCACCTTCGAGCCGCGGGGACAGTTTGGCGTGCGCGCCGGTGCGAGCGGCTGCGATTGCCAGCTCGCCCAATGGAAGCAGCGTGAACAAGTCCACTTGTTGACGCATGGACGCTTGATACGCCCGCTCCCACGACTGTTGCAGCCCGACCAGGTCGCTAGCTCGCCGGGCGAGGCCGAGTTCCAGCGTCGCGAAGAAGAGTTCGTCGCGCGCTTCAAGTTTGGTGCCGGCGACAGCGTCCCGGTGTTCGGTCGCGGCGGCGAGATGGCCGCCGGTCATCGCGACCCAGCCGAGCAACAGCCGATGTCGGGTCGCAAGCAGGTCGCCGCCGATGCCGCTGGCTAATGCGCGTTCCAGCACCGATTCCGCGAGTGCGAGTTCACCTGCGTGGAGACCGGCGAGCGCGGCGAGCGCAGCCGGACTGTCCGGAAGCGGCGCACCGCCGACCGCTGGTTCGAGCATTGCTGCCGCACCGACGAGCGTTGGCAATGCTTCAGTTCCGCAGCCGAGCACCGATTCCACGATCCCGTTCGCTGTTCGTGCGGCGGCACCGGCGAACAACGTCGGCGCGACTGCGGGCATCGGGACGTTGGCGACAGTTTGCTGATCGGCGGCTTGGCCGGTTCCGACGAGAGCGATCGTGGCGAACGCATCCACCGCGCCGGGGCCGACCCAGCGATAGCTTTCGCCAGTTGGCTGGGGCGGCGTCGAGAACGAGGGAGCACCCCCGGGAACGGAGGCGGCCGGTGCCGCGGAAACGGGATCGGCGGGAGTTCCGGCGCTGTTCGCCTGGTCGGAGAGTGCGGACCCTTGCGAACTTGCCGAGTTGGCCGTCGGGTGGCCCGTTGCCGCAGTAGCGGGGTTTTTGTCGCCTGGCTGGGCGGAGTCATGGCCTCCAGCATTGGCTGGCGGAGTGGCGGCATGTTGACGAGACCAGCTGTCCGTGGCGGCGGCCCAGCGGTACAGCTCCGCAGTGCGCGCCAGTTCACCACGGTGGGCCAGGACTGTCGCGGCGATCTCGGCACCGGCGGCACGCGCTTCGGGGTCTTCGCCGGACAGCATGCCGTCGCCGAGGCGGAGTGCGGTGTCCAAGTCTCCGGACAGAGCGGCGGCGCGGGCCCAGCCGGTAGTGGTCGCGGCGTCGCGGGCACCGGCGTCGGCTGCGGCTTCAAAGAGTCGTGCGGCGTGTTTTGGGTCGGTCGGGAGTGCTTCGCTCGCCGCAGTCGCGAACGCGGCCGCGGCGGACGCGCCGGAGCTGCCGGCGTCGAGCAGGGAGGTCGCGAGGTCGAGTACGGGAAGTCCCCGGGTCAGCTGCGCCTCCACGAGTTGCTGCAGCACCGCCAAGCGACGGGCGGGCGGGCCGTAAGCGCGCACCGCTTCGGCGGCAGCCGGGAGGAGGTTGTCTTCGGCGTCGAGGAGGCCCGTCGCGCGGGCTCCGTCGACGACTTCGGGGAGTTCGTCCGGTGTGCGCTCCAACAACGAACACAGCAGGTCGAGGTTGCGGGCAGCACCGGCCTCGGCGGCGATGAGGTAGCGGAGAACGTCATCGTCCAGCGCGGCCAACTCAGCGCGGAAGTCAGCGAGGCGGGCAGTGACGACTCGCTCAACGAGGCGGGGGACACCGCCGGTGCTGGCGTGCAGGGCGGAGGCATCTGCGGTGCGGCCGGTGAGCCGTTTCGCGAGCTTGCCGACTTCGTCAACGGTCAGCGGCGGCAGCAGCAGCGTTTCGCCGAGCGTCCGCAACGCTTGCGCGCGAGGGTTTGGACGATGTGCCACCACGAGCGGTCCCTCTTTGGCGGCCGCGAGCATGGTGAGCCTGGTGAGGTCTTCGTCGTCGAGCTGGTCGGCGTCGTCGACGACGGTGGCCTCGACGCCCGCTTCCCGGTAGCTGCGGTCGAGGGCGCCCAGCAAGGCAGTCTTGCCGTAACCGCCCGGTGCGACGACCACGAGCCGGACTGGGGCGGCGGGGGCGTCGGCGAGTTCTTCGAGGAGGCGGCGGGCTGCGGGGTGGACGGCGTCGGTGCCGGTTTTCGCCAGCAGTGCGTTCAACAGTGACCTTCACCGGAGGGAGCTGTGGCTGGGTGGGCGCACGAGCTCAGGACAGGGGGACGGGGAGAAACGGGTTCCTTGTCGGCGGTCGCTTCGTGTGACGTGAGGACCGCGATCAAGATCGAGGAGCTGATCGCCAGCACTGCCGCCGCGGCGGCGAGCGGTCGCCATCGACGCAACAGTTTGGCAGCGCCCTCGGGTTCCGGCAGCGTGAATGGAGTGATCTCCACCGGCGGCCGCTCGGGTCTCTCGGGAAGTTCGGGTTCGCGGTCGACCCGTGGCAGCAAGGTGGTTTCGGGCGCGGGGGCTTCGCGTCGCGCGAGAGGCCGCGCCCGTTGACTGGCGAGGACCCCGGCGCCGAGCGCGGCCGTGTGCGCAGGCTGCGGGCCGCTGAAGAACGGGCAGGGCAGTCGTCCGGGACGAGCGCCCGGGCCGGGTTCGCCGCAGAACACGATGCCGGCCAGCGACTCGGGGGCGACGTTGGCCACCTGCGCCAGGCCGAACGCGGTCGTGATCGCGGCCCCCGGTGCGACGCCTTCAGTGCTGTTCCGGCTGATCCAGCCGCTGGCTCCCGAGGCGGTCGCCAAGGTGACGGTGACCCCGCCCGGACCGAACTCGCACACCGCAGCCGTCCGGTCGCCCGCGCCGGGCTCCGGGAGGTGGGCATAGAGAGCGGCGACCGCGCTCGGAACGAGGGTGACCGCGGTGAAACCGGACTCCGCCAGCGATTGGCGCAGCAGGTCCCGTCGGTAACCGCCCCAGTCACCAGGATGGGTGATGACGAGTTGACGCGGTGGTCCACCGGCCTGGCTGGCTGCGACGTCGACGATGCCTTCGATGAACACGGTCGTCAGGGATTCCGGGGTGAACGGCTCGCTGCCGATGAACACCGGCACCTCGTCGCCGATGCGGCGGTGGAAACCGGTCACTAGCCGGGACGGCGCGGCGGCACCGGCCTGCGCCGCCGCGTCGCCGGTGAGCAGGTAGCCCTCGTCGTCGAGGAAGAGTGCGGTCGCGGTCGCCGGCGAGGTCTCGCCCAGCCACAACGGCTCGGGATCGTCCCACCGGTCACCTTGCCTGCGGCGGAGCGCGGCGTGGGTCCGGGCAGCGCCGAGGTCGATGCCGAGCACGTAGGGCACCGCCGCTTCCTCCCTTCGTCGCAGTCAGGGTTCGGCCAAGGGGCGTACTTACTGAACGGATACGCATCCTCACCCGTTCGGGTCAGACGGGCAAGAGTGGGGTGGGATTTAACCCAACCGGGTTCCGCGTGTCCGATCCCCTAACTCCCTAACGATCTCATATCGACCCCCTAACGGCTGAGCGAGGCGCGACTGGGTGTAAACCCCGATGTGAGCGGGGGTGCCCCGTCCCTACGTTGGGCGCCACGCCCGGCCGGGGAGGGTCGGGCATTTCCCCGTAATCACTACAAGTGGAGATCCCCCCATGGATTCGGTGCAGACTCTGCACGACTTCACGCTCACCTTGCTCCAAGACCCGTCCGCGCTCGCCGCTTTCGGCCAGGACCCGCAGGCCGCGCTGGCCGCTGCTGGGCTGGGCGACATCAGCGCCGCCGACGTGAACGAGGTCGCGCCGCTGGTGCTCGACTACGTGCCAGTGGACCACCTGGCCTCCCTCGGCCAGCTGCCCCAGGCGGGCGACCTGACCACCGCGCTCGGCGACGGCCCGCAGGGCGCGATCGAGCAGCTGCAGGCGCTCACCGCTTCGCTCGGCGCCTCGGGCGGCAGCGCCTCGGCCAGCGGCGAGGCCGCTGGCGGTGCGGAGGCGTCCGCGGGTGGCCCGTCGCTTCCGGGGCTCGGCGAGCTGCCGGCGGTGCCGGGCGTGGGCGAGCTGCCGGGTCTTGGCGAGCTGCCGGGCGCGGGTGCGGTCCCGGGCGTCGGCGACCTGCCCGTCGTCGGCGAGGTGGCTGGCACTTCGCCGCTGCCCGCAGGCGCACTCCCGAGCCTTGGCGACCTTCCGGCGGTTCCGGGTCTCGGCGAGCTGCCGGGTGCCGGCCAGCTGCCGGGCCTTGGCGAGCTGCCGGGCGCCGGTGCTCTTCCGGGCGTCGGTTCGCTGCCTGGTGTCGGCGACGTCGCCAGCGCGGTTCCGGCGCTTCCGTCCGCCGGTGAGCTGCCGTCGGTGCCGGGGCTCCCCGCCGCGCCGGGTCTCGGCGACGTGCAGAACGCCGCCGCGTCGGTCACCGCCCTCGCGCAGAACCCGACCAGTGCGCTCGGCCTGGGCAACGACCTGGCCCGCGGTCTGGACTCCAACGCTGTCGCGCAGGCGAGCGGCCAGGCGGCCACCGCGGCAGACGGCGCCGTCTCGCAGGTGCAGCACGTCGGCGGCGAGCTGGCGGCGGCTTCGCCGGTCAACGTCAGCGACCTGCCGGTCGCGAACTCCGCCGCGCAGGTCGCCGACCACGCGACCGAGGCCGGCGGCGGGATCGCCGGGCACGTCAGCGACACGGTCGGGACTGTCACCGAGAACGTCGGCAGCCTGAGCAACACGCTCAGCGCCAACGGGCTGAACCACGCTGTGAACGGTGTCACCCAGCAGGCGCACTCGCTCATGTCGCACGGCGACTCCGAGCGTTCCGACGCGGTCCACGAGACGCACACCGGGACCGACGCTGGCGTCGGCATGGTGCACGACACCGTCTCGACGGTTTCCGACCTCGGGCACCAGGGCCTCGGCCTCGACCTGCACGCCGGCGCGGAGTCCCCGCACGGCGGCGGTGAGCTGCACATTTCCCTCTGAGCGAGGGTAATTCGGGAGTGGCTCCGCGGTCTGGGTGCGACCGCGGAGCCACCACCCGGTTCGGATACTCCCCGTACACGGGGGACACTGGTTCGCCGTGACGGCTCCAGCTTGGCTCGAAGTGCTCGCCGAGACCGCGGATGCCTGCCGGACGCACGGCCGCGAAGACCTGGCGCAACGCCTTCGCCGGCGTCAGGACCGGCCGCCGGGGGGCACGCGGGTCGCCGTGCTCGGATTTCCCAAGCAAGGCAAGGGCTACCTGGTCAACGCGGTGCTCAACGCGCCGGTCTGCCCGGTCGGCGACGCGGCGACGCCCGCGGTGCCGATCGAAGTCGGGTACGCGGCCGAACCCGGCGCGACCCTCGTCGGACGCGCCGACGAACGCGTCCCGGTCGAGATCGAGAAGCTGACCGGCGAGGTCGGTGCCCGGCCTGCCGGGTCGCTGCGGCGGGTCGAGGTCGGGGTCCCGCGCGACTTGCTGTCCGCGGGCTTGGTGCTCATCGACACCCCGGCGATCGGTGATCCGAGGTCGCCGCGCACCGCCGCCGCGCTGGACGTTCTCGCGGACGCCGACGCGGTCATACTCGTTTCCGACGCGGCCGCTCCACTGGATCAGGCCGAGCTCGCGTTGGCGCATCACATCCGGACCTGGTGCCCGCACGTGGTCGTCGCACTGACCAAGATCGACGTCAGCCCCGGATGGCGCACGGTTGCCGAACAGAACCGCACCGCGCTGTCCGCGGCCGGGATCGATTCGCCGGTGCTGCCGGTGTCCGCGACGGTTCGTTTCGCCGCGGCCAAGGACGGTGACCAAGACCTCAACGCGCGCTCCGGGTTCCCGGAGCTGCTCTCCTGGATCGCGACGCAGGTTTCCCGGCCCGCGGAGAGCACGGCAGCGCTGCTCGCCGCGGTGAGTGTGCGCGCGGCGGCGGCCGAGTTGGTCCAGACATTGCGGGCACGCGCCGAAGCTGCGGGGCAGGAGGCAGGCGTCGACCAGGCGACGTTGCTGCAGCGCTCCCAACGTCGCGCCGAGGAGCTGCGGCGGCGCAACAGCCGGTGGCAGAACCTGCTGGCGGACGAGATCGCCGACCTGCAGTCCGACGCGGAGTACGACCTGCGCGAACGCACGCGGAAGATCGTCGAGACGATCGACGAGACCTTCGACCGCGGGGACCCGGTCAAGGTGTGGGACGAGTTCGGGCCGTGGCTGGACAGCACGCTCGCGGAAGCGGTCGAGACGACCTACACGTTCGCGGCCGAGCGCGCGGAGTGGATCGCGCAGGCGGTGGCGGTGAGCTTCGGCGCGCAGTACGACCTGCCGGAACTGGCCTTGACCGACTCCGGTGCGGACCGGATCGCGGAGGTGCGGCAACCGCGGATCGAACGGTTCAAGATCGGGCAGAAGGCGTTCACCGGGTTGCGCGGTTCGTACGGCGGCGTGCTGATGTTCGGCCTGGTGACCGGGTTGGCGGGCTTGCCGTTGATCAACCCGGTGTCGATCGGCGCCGGCGTCGCGTTCGCGGCGAAGACGATCAGCGACGAGGGCGGCATGCGGCTGCAACGTCGCCAGGCGGTGGCCAAGATGACCGCGCAACGGCACGTCGACGACGTGTTCCTGCGGTTCAGCAAGGAATGCCGCGACGCGATCCGCCACGTGCACCGGCGGTTGCGGGACCACTTCACCGAGCTTGCCGACAGTCTTGCCGACGAGCTGACCCGGGAACGCGAGATGATCATCGCCGGGTCGGCCGAGCGGGAGCGGCGCGGTGCGGCGCTGCGGCGGGAGATCGACCGGCTCGCGGGATTGCACAAACGGGCTGGCGAGCTGGGGATGCTGGCCAACCGCGCACCCAAGGAGCTGTCTGCGTGACTCCGGCGCGGCGGGCTTCGGTTTTGGCGACTGTCTGCGGCTGAGCGGTTTCCGCATCGTGGGAGCGAGTTGGTCTTGGTGCGTTGACGTTTCGGCGAGCTGAGACGGGCTTGCTTGGTCCCGATGCAGTGGGGCTGATCGATGAGTTCGGCGGGGTGACCTGCTCCGGGCGCGGGAGCTGAGTCGGGAGGTGGTGCTGCGTGTTGGAACGTGTGGCAGTCGGGGAGATGCCGTTCTTGGGCAGTTGAGGGTGGTTCGTCGGTTGAGCTGGTGATCGCGGACTCGGGCATTCGGTGAGCGCGGTGGTGCCGGGTAGTCGAGGATGTTCGGGGCTGTGCCGGGTGAGTCGAGTGAGGAGTGGTGTCGCGCGTGGTAGAGGACGTTCGGGCGCTTCTGGTGGATGCTTGTGCGTACTACCGCGACAGTCCGAGGGCTTCGGCGTTGCTCGGCGAAGCCCTTGACCATCTCGACGAGCCGCTTCGAGTGAGCATCGGGGGAGCCGCGGGGACGGGGAAGTCCACCTTGGCTGCCGCGTTGGGGGATTGGCCGACGCGTGCGTTGCGCGATCTGGAGTTTCTCGACGCGCCGCATCCGTCGACGCTCACTGATGCGTCTGTACAGCTGCTACGTCACCTTGAGCCCGACCAGTTGGCAACGCTACGTCCGGCAACACCTTCAGCGTTCGCGCGGCAGACGGCTGTCGACACGATCCTTGTGCTCGCGCGCGCGGACGAGACCGGCGCGGGGCGGATTGACGCACTGCTTAGCGCGAAGCAAATTGCTCGGCGGGCGTGGCGCGAAGATCCGCTGTGCAGCGGATTTCAAGGCGTGATCGCGGTTGCGGCGCAGCTTGCGTACGGGGCGCGCGCGTTCACCGATGATGAGTTCGAGCTTCTCGCGGCTTTCGCGGCGGTGCCTCGCGAGGAGTTGGAGCGGTATCTGCTTTCGGTGGATACCTTTACTGATCCGGCGTTTCCGGGACCCGTGTCGGTCGAGACGCGACGGTCGTTGGTGGTGCGCTTCGGGCTGTACGGGGTGAAGCTCGCGCTGACGCTGATCCGTACGGGTTGTGACGACCGAGTGAAGCTGTCGGCGGAACTCGTACGGCGTAGCGGCCTAGGCGAGCTTCGCGACACGATCGCGGGTTGTTTCGCTGCGCGTGCGGACGCGTTGCGCGCGCGGACGGCGTTGATCCGGCTGGAGACCGTGTTGAACGCGGAGCCGCGACCGCACAGTGATCGGCTTGCGGCGCGGGTTGAGCGGTTTTCGGCTAGTGCGCACGACTTCCGCGAGTTGCGACTGATCGCGGACATTCGTGGCGGGCGCACGGCGTTGGCGGGGGAGTCGGCGGAGGAGGCCGTGCGGTTGCTCGGCGCGGAGGGGACGGCGTCGGAGGAGCGGCTCGGACTCGCGGAGGGCACCGATCCGCGCGAGATGTACGAAGCCGGGCTGGACGCGGTGATGCGCTGGCGGCACGAGGCGGAACGGCCGGACCGCACGGTGGCGGAGCGGGCTGCGGCGCAGGTCGTGGTGCGCAGTGCGGAAGGGTTGCTGGCGCAGTTCGTGTGACCGGGCAGTCGTCCTGGGCGATTGCCCGGGACTCGTGGTTGCGCGGTGGGACTGCTGAGCTTGGTGCCCGTGCGGGCGGTTGGCCAAGGCGATTGGCTGGGGTCGCAACTCAGGGGGACAAGCTCGTCCGGGCGATCGAGCGGGTTTCTGCAGGAGCCGCTGATCAGGGCAGATGCACAGGGCGGACGTACAGGGCGATCGTCCGGGACGCTTGGCCGAGACAACTGATCGGGACAGCCGGACGGGGCAGGCGGCCGGGGCGATCGACCAGGGCAGCCGCCCGAGGGGAACGGCCGAGGTCTTGGCGACTCATGCATTCCGGGCGATCGTCCGGGGCGGATGGCCGAGGCAACTGAACAGGACGTCTGCGCAGGGCGACCGATCAGGGCGACTGACCCAGGCAGTTGGCCAGGGCGTCGAGCAAGACGACTGACCGGGGCGATTCACCAGGGCGACTGACCAGGGCGACTGCCCAGGGCGATCGACCAGACCGCGGAAGCTCAGGCGTTGCCCAGCACCCGTCCGATGGTGAGTTCCAAGACGACTCGCTGCGGGTTCTCGCGCGGTTTCCGGTACCGCTGGGCGTAGCGGTCCTCGGCGTCGCGGACTGAAGCGGCGTCGTCGAGGAGGCGGATCCGTCCTTCCAATGTGGACCAGGTGCGGCCCTCGAACTGGCACACCGCGGCGGCCAGTCCGACATCGCCGGCGGCGCGGATGAGGCGGGCCTTGTAGGAGGTCCCGGAGGCGATCACGCGGGCGATGCCTTGTTCGAAGTCGACCGTCACGCCTACCGCGACCACGTGCGGCGATCCGTTGGGGCGCACCGTCGTGAGCGACGCGAGCCGCCGTTCGGTCCAGAACTGGCGGAAGCTCTCGTCGACTGTCATGTCCGCACGCTAGACGAGACAAAATTTCAACTGCTTGTTGACCTATTAAACAACCAGTTGTAGCGTCCCGCGGAACCAACGACGTCCTGGAGGATCCGCATGTCGTCGCCTCGTTCCCGTGCCTGGCAGGTCGCTCTGCTGGGCGGCCTGCTCGCGTTCGCCACCGCCTGTGGAGGCGGCCCAGACGGCGCCGGCGGCGGGCAGCAGCAACAGAAGCCGAGCGCTGTTCCGGACAACACCGCGTTGCTCGGGGCGATCAAGGCCGACCCACAGCTCGCCGGAGCGTTGCCGCCGGCCGTCGCGCAAGCCAAGACGTTGCGGTTGGCGTCCAATATCCAGTCGGCGCCGAACAACTTCTACGCGGCCGACGGCAAGACGCCGATCGGCTACGAGGTCGATCTGGCCAAGGCCGTCGGGGCGAAGCTCGGGGTCACCGTCGCGTACCAGGACCTCGCGTTCGGTTCGTTGATCACGAGCCTGCAGTCCGGCCGGGTCGACCTGACCATGGCCGCGATGAACGACACCAAGGAACGTCAGCAACAGATCGACTTCGTCGACTACTTCTCGTCCGGCATCACGATCATGATCCGCAAGGGCAACCCGGACGGCATCACCGGGCCGGACACGTTGTGCGGCAAGAACGTGGCGGTCGTGCAGGGCACCAGCCACCAGAAGTTCGCCGCCGCGCAGAGCGCGAAATGCACTCAGGCGGGCAAGCCGGCGATCACGGTCACCGCGACCGACAGCGACAACCAGAACCAGAACCAGCTGCGCACCGGGCGCGTCGCGGCGATTCTCAACGACCTGCCGAGCGCGGTCTACATCTCGCGCACCGCGGGCGACGGCAAGTTCTTCGAGGTCGTGCCGGGCCAGCCGATCGAAGGCGGGCGGTACGGGATGGGCTTTGCGAAGAACAACTCGAAACTGCGCGACGCCGTCAAACAGGCGTTGCAATCGCTCGTGACCGACGGGACGTACGGCAAGATCCTGCAGTCCTGGGGCGTCGAGCAGGGCGCGATCAAGGAGGCGGCCGTCAATGGCGGAAGCTGAACCGCTGCCGATCGTCCGGCTGCGGCATTGGGGTCGCTGGGTCAGCGCGGCGGTGCTCGTCGCACTGCTGGTGCTGCTGGGTTTCGCGTTCGCGCAGGCGCAGATCGACTGGGGGTCGGTACCTGACTTCGTCTTCTACCGCGTGATGGCGCTCGGGCTGCTCAACACCGTCGTGCTCGCGGTGATCGCGCAGGCGATCGCGATCGTGCTCGGCATCCTGATCGCGTTGCTGCGGCTCAGTGCCAACCCCGTCGCGAAGTGGTTCGCGGCGGCCTACATCTGGCTGTTCCGCGGGCTTCCGGTGCTGTTGCAGATCCTGATCTGGTACAACCTCGCGCTGATCTTCCCGACCGTCTCGATCCCGCTGCCGTTCGGCGGCTACCTCGTCCACGAGCCGACCAACGTGCTGATCAGCGCCTTCACCGCGGCGCTGCTCGGACTGGCGCTGAACGAAAGCGCGTACATGGCAGAGATCGTCCGCGCCGGGCTCACCAGCGTCGACGCCGGGCAGACCGAGGCGGCGAAATCCATCGGCATGACGCCGGGCGCGACGCTGCGCCGGGTCGTGCTGCCGCAGGCGATGCGCGTGATCATCCCGCCGACCGGCAACGACTTCATCAACATGCTCAAGGGCACGTCGATGGCGTCGGTGATCGGCGTGACCGAGCTGATCCACGCGGCCAACAACATCTCGTCCAACAACCTGCTGGTGATGGAGACGCTGATCGCGGCGGCGATCTGGTACCTGGTCGTGGTAACCGTGGCCGGGGTCGGGCAGCACTACCTGGAACGCTCGTTCGGGGCGGCGGACCGGAGCCCGGCGGTGCGCGCGGGCAAAGCCCTCAAGGGGATACCGATGGTGCGGGGTGCCCGTGTCTGAGCCGCTGCTGAAAGCTGTCGGGGTCCGGAAGAACTACGGGCACACCGAGGTGCTCAAGGGAATCGACCTGGAGGTCCGCAGGGGACAGGTGGTCTGCCTGCTCGGGCCGTCGGGAGCGGGGAAGAGCACGTTCCTGCGCTGTCTCAACCATCTCGAGACGATCGACGGCGGCCAGGTCTGGGTGGACGGCGAGCCGATCGGGTTCAAGCTCCGCGGCGGGAAGCTGTACGAGCTGCGGGAGAAGGACGTCGCACGGCAGCGCCGGGACATCGGCATGGTTTTCCAGCGGTTCAACCTGTTCGGGCACCGGACCGCGCTGGAGAACGTGGTCGAGGGGCCGGTGCGAGTGCTCGGCGCCGACCCGGAAAAGGCCCGGAAAGAGGCGCTGGACCTGCTCGACCGGGTCGGGCTGGCGGACCGAGCGGGCGCTTACCCAGGGCAACTGTCCGGCGGGCAGCAGCAGCGCGTCGCGATCGCCCGGTCGCTCGCGATGAAGCCGAAGCTCATGCTGTTCGACGAGCCGACGTCGGCGCTGGACCCGGAGCTGGTCGGGGAGGTGCTCGCGGTGATGGGTACGTTGGCTCGGGAGGGGATGACGATGGTGGTCGTGACGCACGAGATGGCCTTCGCCGCGGAGGCCGCCGACGAGGTGGTGTTCCTCGCCGACGGCGCGGTGGTCGAAACCGGGCCGCCGGAGCGGGTGCTGAAGTCCCCGGACCACGAGCGGACGCGGCAGTTCCTCGCGCGGGTCCTCTCGTGACCCGGATCCCGCCCCGGTACCTGCTCCAGTTCGACGAGCCCGCGGGCTACCTGGATTTCGCGCGGTTCGGGCCGCCGTCGCACGCCGTGCTCGACACCACCGCGCGGCTGCTCGAGGCGACGACCAAGGCCGGTCCGTCCACTGTGGACGAACTGATGCGGCAGGAGATCCGGGCGAAGGCGGCGGCCGCGCGGCTCTGCGGCAGCGACACCGACCACACCGTGCTGCTCCCGCACACGAGCCTCGGCTTGTTCCAGGCGGCGTTCAACAGTCGTGGCGAAGTGCTCGTGTCAGCCGCGGAATTCCCGGCCAACACGTACCCGTGGGCGCGCGCCGAACAGGCCGGACGGGTGCGGATGCGGCGGCTGGAAGGCGGTTACGTCACCGCGGACCGGCTCGCGGACGCGCTGACGCCGGAAACCACTGTCGTTTCGGTGAGTGCGGTCGACTTCCGCACCGGGTACCGGGCCGATCTCGCCGCGTTGCGCGAGGTGGTGGGCGACCGGCTGCTGGTGGTCGACGGAATCCAGGGCTTCGGGGTCGTCGACGCGCCGTGGGAGGTCGCCGACGTGCTCGTGGTCGGCGGGCAGAAGTGGCTGCGGGCGGGCTGGGGCACCGGGTTCGCGGTGCTGTCCGACCGGGCACTGGCACGGATGGACCCGATCCTGTCCGGCTGGACCGGCGCGCGCGACCCCGGTCTGTTCGACAACGAGATCCACCCGGCCGACCCGACCGCGGCGAGCTGGTCGATCTCGAACCTCAGCCCGGTCACGTCCGGTGCGTTCGCGGCGGCGCTCGAACTGGTCGAGGAAACCGGCGTCGCGGCGATCGCGGACCGGATCAACGAACGCGTGGGCGAACTGGAGGACGTGCTGCGCTCGTTCGGCGCGGAGATCGTGTCGGCGACTGAGCGGCGGGCCGGGATTCTCGCGTTTTCGGTGCCAGGCAAGCCGGCCGAGCAGGTCGGGGCGGCGTTGACCGCGGCGGGGATCGCGGCGACGGTGCGTCCGGAACACGTCCGGTTGTCGCCGCACGCGTCGACCCCGGCGGCGGCTGCCGACCTGGTACGGGACGCGTTGGAAAAGCTGCTTCGGCCCCGCCGGGTCGTGCCGGTCGCCTCGGCTTCCGGCACGGCGACGCACGAGCTGCTGACCGCGCTGATCCCGGCGGTGGACGGACTGGCCGCGATGCTCGGGCCGGGCAACGAGGTGCTGCTGCACGACCTGTCGCGGCTGCCGGACTCGATCGTCGCGATCGCGGGGGAGCTCACCGGCCGCTCGGTCGGCGGGCCGATGACGGATCTGCTGCTCGGGCTCGTCCGGCGCGGCACGACGCAGGACCTGACCAACTACCGCACGCACAGCCCGGACGGTCGCGAGATCCGTTCGTCCACGCTGTTTCTGCGCGACGCCGAGGGCACGGCGATCGGCTGCCTGTGCGTGAACAGCGAACTGCCCGCGACGGCGCAGACTTCGGAGGAACGGCGGGAGGAGACGTTCCTGCCGGACGTCGACAGCCTGCAGCGGTTCCTCGTCGGACGCGCGATCGGGAAGTCGGGGATCCCGGTGGAGCTGATGAAGAAACGGCACAAGGCGGCGGTGGTCCGCGAGCTGGACGAGGCCGGGTACTTCCTGATCAAGGACGCGGTGGACCATCTGGCCGGGCAGCTCGAGGTCACGAGGTACACGATTTACAACTACCTCAACGAGATCCGGGCTGGATGAACATCACCGTTCCGCCGAAGCTGGCGACGGCAGTGCGGCGGCGCGAGGGTGCCGCGGGCGAGGCGTGGCTGGGGCAACTGCCCGAGCTGGTCGCGGCGGCCTGCGCGCGGTGGGGGTGTCGGATCGCGGGAGCTCCGCTGCACGGGGAGACAGCGTTGGTGCTGCCGGTCGAACGCGCCGGGCACGCGGCCGCGCTCAAGGTTTCGTTTCCCCATCGGCGTTGTGCTGAGGAATCGGCGGCGTTGAAGCATTTCGCCGGTGCCGGGGTCGTGCGGCTGCTGGCGGCTTCCGAGGACGGCAGCACGCTCTTGCTCGAACGCGTCGGTCCCGCGACGCTGGAAACAGTTCGGGCAGAGGAAGCGACCGAGATCGCCGGTGAGCTGGCCCGCCGGCTGGCGGTGCCCGCGCCCGTCGGCACCCGGTCTCTCTCTTCGACCGCCGAACCGTGGCTTGCCCAGTTGGAGCAGCAGGCGGAGCCGGGGCTGCTGCCGGCCCGGGCGGTCGACCAAGCGCGCGAGCTGATCACGCATCTCGCCGACGACCGGACCACCACGATGCTTCACGCCGACTTGCACTTCGGAAATGTGCTGCGCGCGCGGCGGGAACCGTGGCTGGCGATTGATCCGGTCGGGTGGCGCGGGACAGCGGCGTTCGACGCGTTCACCGTGGTCGCAAGGGCCCGCCGAAGCGATCTTGCCGCGTTGATCACGCGGTTTTCCCTTGCCGCACAGATAGACCCGGGACTGGCGGCGCGATGCTGCCAGGCCCGGGCGGTCAGTGCCTACCTGCACCAGGAACACACCGGCGGCGAATGGTTCGACCGCGGCGTGCTGCTTTCGCTCATTTCAGGAACCTCTCCACCGCGTCCGCAGCTGCGGTGATTCCGCCGTTGGCGCGGATTTCCGCGCGCAGCTTGGCCAACCTCGCGGCCACGTCCGGCGAACTGCTGACCTCCTCGACGGCTTCGCGGAGCGACTTGGCGGTCACCTGGTCCGCGGGCAGATGCTTGCCGACCCCCAAAGCCTCCAACTGCGTGGCATTGCCGAACTGGTCGACGGCTTGCGGGATAGCGACCGTCGGGACGCCGTACCACAGGGCTTCCGTGCAGCCGCCCATGCCGGCGTGCGTGATGAAGGCGGACGCGACGTCGAGAATTGCCAGCTGTGGCACTGTTTCGTGCACCTCGACCGACTTCGGCAGCGGGCCGAGTTCGTTCTTTGAGACGTGCTTGCCGATGGCCAGCACGACGTGCCAGTCCTCGAATTCGGTGCCGCAGTACCGGTAGATGTCCAGTTGGTCGTTGTACGCGGTGCCGAACGACACGAGCAGCACGGGTTTGCCGTCGGCCGGCGGCGTCCAGTGCTCCGCCTCGCGCGCCGGGTCGAGGCACGGGCCGACGAATTGGACGCGGTCTTCCGGTACCCGGTCGGCGTTCGGCTGCATCGCGCGCGGGATCAGGGACAGGGTCGGCACCGGTCGCGCGAGCCACGTCCAGGCGTCTTCGGCGACCCCGTTTTCCGCCAGCCATTCGGTGAACGCCCGGTGATAGTCCACTCCGGACGGTGAGGTGCGGATCGGTTTGAGGACTTCGGCGAGTTCTTCCTCGTAGCCGTCCCAGGCGACGTAGGTGGGCGAGAGCTGCACCGCGGGCACGTCGTAGCGGAGGCCGAGCAGCGGGGCGCCGAGGCCGCCGATGTCGTAGAGCAGCAGGTCGGGACGGTCCTGGTCGAAGGTTTCCAGCAGCCGCGGGTGGATCGCGATCGCTTCGTCGAGGAAGACGCGCATCGCCGCGGCCGGGTCTTCCGGCCATTGCGCGTCCGGCCCGAGCGGGAAGATCGTGGGATGCGCGACGACGTCCGCGCCGGTCGCTTCGACCAGTTCGGCGAGCGGTTCGCCCACGACGTAGCTGACCCGGTGCCCGCGCCGCACCAGTTCGCGGATGATCCCCAGTGACGGATAGACGTGGCTCGGCGCGGAGCAGCCGACCATGACGATGTGCTTGCCCATGAGGCGAAAGCGTCCTTTCCGGACGAGATGCGGTCCGGCACGCAGAGCGGGGGCCGCCCGACGGCGGGCGGCCCGGAAAGTCATGCCGGGATCAGAACAGGCGGCAGCGGGCGAAGATCATCATGAGTCTGACGGTAGTGCGGGTGGCGGCGGGGAGCAACCGGATTAACCGGGCATAGCCGGTACGGGTCCGTCGCGCCGAATGTCTCGGCAGCGCACACCACTTTTCAACGCAACCAACTTTGTGTTACAAAGTCCAAGACGGCGAGCACTGGGGGACGAGATGACGGAAGCGTTCAGGCTGACCGGCCTGGTGAAGCAGTTCAAGCAGGTCCGCGCGGTCGACGGGGTGTCGGTGACGGTGCGGCGGGGCGAGGTTGTCGCATTGCTGGGACCGAACGGCGCGGGCAAGTCGACCACGATCGACCTGCTGCTGGGGCTGACCTCGCCGGACGAGGGAAGCGTGCGGGTGTTCGGCGGTGCGCCTCGGGCGGCGCTGGACTCCGGGCGGCTCGCGGCGATGGTGCAGAACGGGTTCCTGCTGCGGGATGTCACGCCGGCCGAGCTGGTCGAGTTGCATCGGTCGATGTTCGAAAATCCGTTGCCGGCCAAGGAGGTTTACGCGCGGGCGGGGATCGGGGAGTTCGCCGGGCGGCGGTGCGGGAAGCTGTCCGGCGGGCAGCTTCAGCGGGTCCGGTACGCGCTCGCGCTCGCCGGCGATCCGGAGTTGCTGGTGCTCGACGAGCCGACGGCGGCGCTGGACGTCGACGCCCGGCGCGAGTTCTGGGCGTCGATGCGTGAGTTCACCGTGAGCGGGCGGACCGTGCTCTTCGCGACGCATTACCTCGCCGAGGCGGAGGACTACGCGGATCGCGTCGTGTTGATGCGGCACGGGAAGGTCGTCGCGGACGGGCCGGTCGACGAGGTGCGCGCGAACGTGTCCGGGCGAGTGCTCAGGGCAGTCGTACCGGGCGCCCGCGCGGAAGACCTCGCCGCGCTCGACGGGGTCGCCAGGGCAGTCGTACAGGGCGATCGTACGGAACTGGGCTGCACCGACTCCGACCTGGCGATTCGCGCGCTGCTCGCGGCCTTTCCGCGGGCCAGTTCCATCGAGATCACCTCCGCGGGACTGGAGGAAGCGTTCCTCGCCCTCACTTCCGACGAGCCGCAGGGAGCACTCCGATGAACCTCGTGTACTTGCGCCTGGAGATCCTGCGCATTGCCCGCAGCCCGCAGTTCGCGCTGTTCACCATCGCGGTCCCGCTCGGCATGTTTCTTCTGTTCGGCGGGTTGTTCGGCGACCAGGTCGGGGCGGACGGCGTCAAGGCGAACGTCACCACGATGATCAACATGGGCGCGTACGGCGCGATGAGCGGTGCGTTGTTCACCGGCACCCGCGTGGCGACCGAGCGGACCGACGGCTGGCAGCGGCAATTGAGGCTCACGCCGATGCGCGGGCCCGACTACCTCCTGGTGAAGATCGCGTCCTCGATGGCGATGGCGTTGCCGGTGGTCCTGGTCGTCTTCGTCGGCGGTGCGTTGCGCGGAGTGGACCTCACCGCGGCGCAATGGCTGCTCAGCGGGGTCTCGTTGTGGCTGGGCGCGCTGCCGTTCGCGGTGCTCGGACTGCTGCTGGGCCTGTTCGGCAAAGGCGACACGGTCGGGGCGATGACCGGCGCGTTGATGTTGCCGCTCGGCGTGTTCGGCGGGCTGTGGATGCCGCTCGCGTTCCTGCCGCGATGGATGACGGTGGTCGCGCATTTCTTCCCGACGTATTGGCTCGGCCGCGTCGGCACGATGCCGGTGGCTCACGCGGGCGGGCTCGGTCTCGCGGTGGGCGTGCTGGCGGCTTGGCTGGTCGTGCCCGCGCTCGTGGTGGTGCGGCGGTTCCGGCTGGGCCCGGTGAAGGTCGCGTGACGTGTTAGCTTCCGTGCTGCGTGAGGGGTCAGTACGGGGGAAGGGCGGTCCGGGGTGAACAACGACGCGGGGGACCCCGTCGAGGACGAGGGCGAGCCGCTGTCCGCGGCGGAATCGCTCGAGCTCATCGCCCGGCAGAACGAGCGGACGCGCCGGGAGCTGCGAGTCAGCCCGGCGCGTCTGTTCAGCGTCTGGGCGTTCGCCTGGCTCGTCGGCTGGGGGCTCGTCTACCTCTCCGACGAGCGGTCGGCGGCGCTGCTGCCCGGCTGGGTCGCGGGAATCGTCGTCGCGGTGCTCATGGTGGGCGCGATCGTCTACTCCGCTTGGCACGGAAGCAAAGGCGGCCGCGGGATTCGCGGGCCGTCGCGGCGGATCGGGGCGATGTACGGCTGGGCGTGGGGGATCTCGTTCGCCGGGATGTGCCTGGTCGACATCCGGATCACCAAGCTGATGCCGGTGGGCTCCGCTCTCGTTCCGCTGCTGTGGTCCGGCACGTCGTTGCTGCTGACCGGCGCGCTCTACCTCGCTGGCGGGACGCTCTGGCAGGACCTGCGGCAGTACTTCCTCGGCGGCTGGATCATCGTGTGCGCCGGGGCGAGCGTCCTGGTCGGCGTGCCCGGCAACTTCCTCGTCCTCTCGCTCGCCGGCGGCGGCGGATTCGCGGTCGCCGCCCTGGTCTACGTGGTGCGGCCCCGTGGCTGACCTGCCGGAGCTGGATCCCGTCATCCACGCCCAGGCGCGGTTGCGCGTCACGGTCGCGCTCGCCGGGCTGCGGCCGGCCGACCAGATCACCTTTCCCCGGCTGCAGCAGCTGCTCGAGATGACCGCTGGCAACCTCTCGACGCACTTGCGCAAACTCGAGGACGCCGAGTACGTCGAGATCACCAAGGCTTACGAACACCGCACGCCGGTCACGCTGGTGCGGCTCACGAGCAAGGGCCGCGCCGCGTTCGACGCTTACACCAAGGCGTTGCACCGGCTCCTGGACGCTGGAACCTGACATGTCTCGCTGGGTCGTGCACTTGGACCTCGACGCGTTCTACGCCTCCGCCGAGCAGCTCACGCGGCCGACGCTGCGCGGGCGCGCGGTCGTCGTCGGCGGCACCGGACACCGGGGCGTCGTCGCCGGGGCGAGCTACGAATCCCGCGAGTACGGCGTGCGTTCGGCGATGCCGATGTCCCAGGCTCGACGGCTGCTTCCAGCGGGCGGCGTCGTGCTGCCGCCGCGGTTCCGGTTGTACGAGATCTTGAGCAAGCAGGTTTTCGACGTCGTCAGCGAAGTCGCTCCGGTGCTGGAACGGATTTCGCTCGACGAGGCCTTCGCCGAACCGCCCGCGCTGGCTGGCGCGTCGGTCGAGCAGGTGACCGAATGGGCCGAGAAGCTGCGGGCGCGGATCCGGGAAGAGACCGGGCTGACCGCGTCGATCGGCGCCGGGACCGGCAAGCAGGTCGCGAAAATCGGTTCGGACCGCGCGAAGCCGGACGGGCTGCTCGTCGTGCTGCCGGGCACCGAACGCGAGTTTCTGGCTCCGCTGCCGGTACGCGCGTTGTGGGGAATCGGACCGGTGGCGGAAGCGAAGCTGCGCACGATCGGGGTCCTCACCTTGGGCGAACTGGCGGCGTTGCCGGAGCCGGACGCGGTGTCGACGCTCGGGGGCGTGGTCGGTCGAGACTTGCGGCGGCTGGCGAGCGGGTTCGACGACCGCCCGGTCGCGGAGCGGGGCGAGGCCAAGCAGGTGAGCGCGGAGACGACCTTCGACGTCGATGTGGTCGATCTCGGCCGATTGCGTGCTGAGGTAAGGAAAATCGCGGCAGGCGCGCACGCTCGGCTGGTCAAGGCGGGACGCGTCGCGCGCACAGTCGTGATCAAGCTTCGGCATACGGACATGAGCACGGTGACCCGCTCCGAGACCACCGCGTCGCCGACCGACGACCTCGAACAGCTTGCGGCTACGGCAGAACGGCTATTGCTCGACCCGCAGGAATTCGGTGGGGTACGGCTCGCGGGCGTCGCGTTCAGCGGGCTTTCGGTGCCGCATCAGGACGCGTTGTTCAGCTTGACCGTGCCTGCTGCGACGGACGCGCCGGTGGTCACCTCGGCGCCGTCGCCGGGAGGGAGCGCGCCGGTGTCGTCGTCGGGATGGCGGCCGGGCGACGACGTCGTCCATGCCGAGTTCGGCACCGGCTGGGTGCAGGGCGCGGGGCACGGCCGGGTGACGGTGCGGTTCGAGACGCGCAGCTCCGGCCCGGGCGTCGCGCGGACGTTCGACCAGACTGACCCGGCGCTGACTCGCGGAGAGCCCTCCGACTGCCTGGCCTGAGCATTTTGCCTGGTCACAACCGGGTGTTAACCCACAAGAGTGATACGGAAGGATGGGCCGGCAGTCGGGCAAAGGGGATGATCATGACGAACATGCGCCGCGCCGCCGCCCTCGCCGGGGTCGCGCTGATGCTGACGGCGTGTGGGAGCGAAGCCCCGCACCGGTCCTCGCCCGGGACGTCGTCGGCGGCTGCTTCGCCGGATTCGTTCACCGTCGTGGCGACCGGCGACGTGCTGATCCACCCGCGGCTCACTGAGCAGGCGGAGACGGACGGCGGCGGGAAGATCGACTACCGGCAGCTGTTCGCCGGGGTCAAACCGCTCGTGTCCCGCGCGGATCTGGGGATCTGCCACCTCGAAACGCCGCTCGCGCCGGAAGGCGGTCCGTACCGCGGATATCCGTCGTTCAGCGCGCCGCCGGAGATCGCCGACGCGTTGAAGGACACC
Source organism: Amycolatopsis orientalis DSM 43388 (assembly GCF_000411975.1). Classification (GTDB taxonomy): domain Bacteria; phylum Actinomycetota; class Actinomycetes; order Mycobacteriales; family Pseudonocardiaceae; genus Amycolatopsis; species Amycolatopsis orientalis_D. Next base: position 199,477 of record NZ_ASXG01000154.1, on the reverse strand, counting down.
GGGTACGACACCTGCTCCACCGCGTCGAACCACACGCTCGACCAGGGCGCGGCGGGGGTGCGGCGGACGCTCGACAAACTCGACCAGACCGGGCTGAAGCACACCGGCTCGGCGCGTTCGGCCGAGGAGGCGGGGAAACCGCTGCTCCTCGACGTGCACGGGGTGAAGGTCGCGCAGCTGTCTTACGCGTTCGGGTTCAACGGGATCAAACGGCCGGCCGGGAAACCGTGGCTGGCCAACGAAATCGACCCCGGCGAGATTCTCGCCGCGGCGCGCGAGGCGAAGGCGGCCGGGGCGGAGGTCGTGATCGCGAGTCTGCATTGGGGGGTCGAGTTTCAGCATGACGTGACGGCTGAGCAGAAACAGTTGGCGCAGAAGCTGACAGCGTCGCCGGATCTCGACCTGATCGTCGGGCATCACGCGCACGTGGTGCAGCCGTTCCAGAAGGTCGGCGGCAAGTGGGTGGCGTTCGGGCTCGGCAATGAAGTCGCGCGGCACGACGAACCTCGCGGGTCGACCGAGGAGGGGGTCGCGGCACGGTTCCGGTTCAGCCGGGCCGGCGGGAAGTGGGCGGTGGACCGGGCGGAGTACGTGCCGACGCTGATCGACCTCGGGCCGCCGATCCGATTGCGGGACCTGACGGCCGCGCCGCCGAGCCAGCGGGGGACAGAAGCGCTTGCGAATACCGACGAGGTGGTGCTGTCCCGGGGCGCGGGGGAGGACGGGTTGAGCCGCGCGGGGCGGTGACCGGGCTGGGGTCTGGTGGGGCCTTTTCTGGGTCTCGAAGGTCGCGGTGAGGTGATTTGGCCGCCTGTGTTCGGGGCTGGTGGCGGGATCAGGGCGAGTGCCCTGGGCAGGTGACCGTCTTGGTCGGGCGTTCGCCCGGTTCGGATGGTCGGGTGGCTCGGGCGGTTGTTCAGGGCAGACGACCGCCCTGGCCATGACGCTGGCTGGGCGGTTGCCGCGGGGCGGGCGATTGCCCTGGGCGGTTGTCCTGGTTGGGCGTTCGCCGGGGGTGGGTTGGGCGATCGCCCTGGGCGGACGCCCTGGTTGAGCCTCCGCGCGCGTGGGCAAGCCGCGGCCTGGTGGGGGCTGTCGCCAGGGCCAGACGTTCGTCCTGAGCGGACGGTTGCCCAGGGCGATCGCCCAGGGCGACCGTCCGGGTCAGTGGTCCCGGCGGGCGATGAGCTGAGCCAGTGCGGTCAGCTCGGCTGTCGCGCGTGGGGCTGGGTTGGCGGCGGTCAGGGCGGTCAACGCGTCGGTGAGCAACTCGTCCGCCTGGGTGTGGCTCCATGAGCGGCCGCCGGCTTCGTCGATCAGGGCGGCGGCTTGGGCGAGGCAACTGTCCGGCAGGGGCTGCCGGTACAGCATCGCCAGTTCCTGTCCGGCGGACGTGCCCGACGTGAGCGCCGCGACGACCGGGAGGGATTTTTTGCGGCTGCGCAGGTCCGAGTAGACCGGCTTGCCGGTGACGGCCGGGTCGCCCCAGATGCCTAGGAGGTCGTCGACGTGTTGGAAGGCCAGGCCTAGCGACCGGCCGAAGCGGCCAAAGCGTTCGACGTGCTCGCCGCGGCCGCCGACGACCAGCACGCCGAGCGTGCACGCCGCGCTGAGCAGCGCCGCTGTTTTGCCCTGGGCCATTCGGACGCATTCCGCCACTTCGACGTCCGTCCGCTGTTCGAACGCCAGGTCCTCGTGCTGGCCGTGCAGCAGGTCCAGCACCGCGGTGCTCAGCAGGCGCGCGGCGGCTGGGCCGTCCGCGGACAGGACGTCGAAGGCCAGGGCGAGCAGGGAATCCCCGGCCAGGACGGCCTGTCCGGTGCCGAACACGGTCCACGCGGTGGGCCGGTGGCGCCGGGTGCGGTCGCCGTCCATGACGTCGTCGTGCAGCAAAGAGAAGTTGTGCGCCAGTTCTACGGCCACCGCGGCGGGGATCGCGTCCACCGGGTCACCTCCGCAGGCCTCCGCGCACAGCAGCACCAGCGCGGGGCGCAGGGCTTTGCCGCCGGACGCGGTCGTCGGCGTTCCGGTTTCGTCCCACCAGCCGAGGTGGTAGCCGGCGATCCGGCGCATCGACCCGGGCAGCCGGTCCACCGCCGACCGCATCGCCGGTTCCCAGCGGCCGCGGCTCCATTCCAGCACCTCGGCCACCGAGCGGGCCCCGGTGCGGGCGTCCAGCGCGGTCACCGGTTTTCCGCTTCCGGACGCAGCGCGGCGGCCACAGTGGACAGTGCGGACGGGATCGGGACGATCACTGCGAAACCACCTAACGTCGAAAACGGCGGAACACGGCGGTGCGGTGTTTTCCGGAGAGGAATGCGATTCGTAAGCGGTGCCGCGCATCAACATAGCAAGGCGGATCATCCCGACAATCACTCGATAGGGTAACCGCCTCCGATTCACCTGTTTGCCGAAGCTCCTTTTCGGACATCGCCGGTGCTGTTGTCCGGCTGACAACCAGAAACGCGTCACGGTGGGTCGGCTGCCGTAACCCGGTCGGGGACGCGCGACCGGTATCCGAGGCCTTTTCCCTGGGAAGCAAGAGCAATCGCGGGAACCCGGAAACCGCGCGCTGCTCCGATCCGGCGAACCGCGCTGGCCCCGGACGGCCACCCGGCTGAATCGCGGGTTTCTCCGTTGTCCGTTCCGGAATCGGCTGGATAGCGTCGGCCAGCGTATTTCCCCGCGCGAAAGGAACCGGATGAACGTCTACGTGACCGGGGTGTTCTGGGTCGTCGGCGCGGCGATCGCGGCCGCGGTGATCGGGTATCTCGTCCGGCGCTTCGGCTGGGACGAGGGCCGCCGCGACAACAACGACGCCGCCGGCCAGGTGTTCACCATCGTCGGCGGGCTGCACGCGGTGCTGGTCGCCTTCGTGCTCATCTCGCTCTTCGACGCCGTCACGGCCACGCGCGAGGGTTCCTACACCGAGGCGGAGGGCCTGGTCGCCGCCACCTGGTCGGCGGAGGCGCTGCCCGGCGACACCGGCGAGCAGGTGCGGCGCCTCGCGATCGCGTACGCGACGACGGTGTCGAAGCAGGAACGGCCCCGGCTCGTCGACGACGGCCCGATCCCGGACACCGGCTGGACCCAGCTCGACCAGATGCGCCGCGTGGTCGCCGGCGCGCAGGCCGGCGACGACTGGACGAACGACCGCAAGAAGGACGCCGCCGCCCAGCTCTGGCAGGTCTACCAGGCCCGGCAGACCCGGATCACCGGCGCGGAAACCGACGGCGTCGGCTCGGTCATGTGGTTCGCGCTCATTCTCGGCAGCGTCATCTCGATCCTCTTGCCGAACCTCTTCGGCGGCACGCGGATGGCCGCGCATCTGGTGATCGTGTCGACGCTGGCGGGGACGATCGTCCTGCTGCTGTATGCGATTTTCCAGCTGCAGAACCCTTATGCCGGCGGCGCGAACGTGCATCCGGACGCGTTCACCACGGCGATCTCGCGGCTCGGCTGACCGGTGCGAGGTTCCCGGTACCTGACTGTGGCGGCCGCCGCGGCCGCGGTCGCCGGGCTGCTCGTCGCGTCCGGGTGGCTGGCTCCGGCCCGCCAGCGCGCGGCCGCGGCGTCCTGCCGGGTGCTGCAGGTCGAAAGCCGCGACGGGCGGTCGTCCGACATCGTGCGGTTGACGCTGCCCTCCGGTTCGCGGCATGTGGTGCACCACAGTCCTTTCGCGCTGAATGCGATCGCGTACTCGGCGGCGCAAGACGTGACCTACGGCGTCGCTGACGGGCGCTTCCCCGACGGCTGGCACGCGGTCCGGATCGACTCCGGCGGCGAACTGACCGACCTCGGCGCGGTCGGCCGCGAAACGCACCACGGCGAATGGAGCTGGGTGACCGGCGCGACGGCCGGGGCGATGTCCGGCAACTCGTGGTACGTGAAGCGGGCCACCAGTCTGTACACAGTGGACGTTGACCCGCACAGTTCCGGCTATCTCAGCGCGACCGGGCCGGTGTTGCTGCGTCCGTGGTGGCTCGCCTCGGGGGTCGACGACTTCGCGTACAACCCGGAAGACGGTCTGCTGTACGGAGTTTCGTCCAGTGCCGAGGGCGCGGTGGTCACGGTGAACCCGGTGAGCGGACAGGTCGCGAAGGTGCCGGGGGAGCGGTTTCCGGACGCGACTTACGGTTCGGTGGTGTTCGGGCCGGACCACAAGCTCTACGCGACCGCGAACTGGATCGACGGACGGAACGTCACGTACCGGCTGGACGGCGGTTCCGCGGTCGAGGTGAGCACCGGGCCGCCGTTGGTGATGTCCGACGGTGCCGGGTGTTTGGCGGAACCCCCGCCTCCGCCACCCCCGCCGCCTCCGTCGTCGTCCGCCCCGCCCCCGACGTCGCCTTCCCCGACGCCGTCGACCTCGGCGAGCCCCACGCCGTCCTCCACCCCGACATCCCCGACACCCCCGCCACCCCCATCGTCAACATCGTCATCCCCGCCGCCGACCACACCGAGCCCGATCGTGCCCACCCCGACCCCGACCCCGCAGCCGCCGGACGCGATCATCCAGCCCATCCCGATGCCCCAACCCCCGGCACCGTCGCGCGCCGCCCCGGTGAAAGCCATCCCGAAACCGCCCGAGAAACGCGCGGCGAAAGCGCGCAATAACGTCAAGAAGCAGCGTCGCTGGGGGGTCGCGGCGATCCTGCTCGTCGTCGGAGGAGGTGCGGTAGCGGCTCGAGTACGGCGCGCTCGTTAACGCGGCGGTCGTCTCGATGACGGACGCTGTCCAACTCGGCCGTCGAGACTCCCTTCGGCGTCGAAACGACGCCGAAGGAGGAGAAAGCCGATGAAACGCGTGAAGATCGGGCTGGTCGCCGGGGCGCTGGTGCTGCCGCTGGCCGCCGTGGGCCCGGCCGAGGCCAAGGGGCGTCCGGACGACCAGTACCGGGTACGAGCCGGGCAGTCGCTGCAGGTGCGCGGTGACGCGCAGCGCGACGGTGCGGTGGTGCGGCACACCGAGCCCGGGCACGGCACGCTGGCCATCGGACCGGACGGATCGTTCCGCTACACACCCGCCGCCGGGTTCACCGGACGCGACACGTTCACCTACACCGTCAGTGACGCGGTCCGGCTGTACCCGACGGACCTGCCGCCGCTCGGCACCGTCGGCGGCGTCAAGATCACCGGTGGCGGGTACGGGTCCGCGCTCGCGCCGGTGCCGGGTTCGCGCGACGAGTACTACGGGCTCACCGACCGCGGCCCGAACGTCGACGCACCGGACGGGTCCAAAGTGGAGCCGCTCCCGTCGTTCACGCCCGCCATCGGCAAGTTCCGGCTCAAGGGCGGGAAAGCCGTGCTGGAGCGCACCATTCCGCTGCGCGCGGCCGACGGTTCGCCGTACCACGGCCAGGTCAACACCTTGGCGAACACCGGCGAGACCATCGTGGACCTCAACGGCGCGAAACTGCCCGCGTCGCCGAACGGCTACGACTCCGAAGGGCTCGTCGCGCAGCGCGACGGGACGTTCTGGGTTTCAGACGAGTACGGCCCGTTCATCACGCATTTCCGCGCGGACGGCCGCGCGATCGAGCGGCTCTCGCCGTTCGACGGTTCGCTGCCGAAGGAACTGAAGAACCGCGTGCCGAACAAGGGCATGGAAGGACTCGCGCTCACGCCGGACGGCGGGACGCTCGTCGGCGTCATGCAGTCCGCGCTGCAGCAGCCGGATCTCACGAAGAAGCCCAGCAAGGTTCCCGCGCTCCGGATCGTGACGGTCGATCTGAAGACCCGCGCGACGCACGAATACGCGTACCTGCTCGACAACCCGGACGAGACCGGCGCCGCGGTCTCCGAGATCACCGCGTTGTCGGCGACCCGGTTCCTCGTGGACGAGCGCGACGGCAAGGCCGAACCGGGCGCGTACAAGAAGCTGTTCGAGATCGACCTGAGCAAGGCGACCGACCTCGGACCGGCGGCGAAGGTGCCGGGTGCGACGTATGACGCGGCCAAGGGCGGCCTTCTCGTCGACGGCGGCAAGAGCATCGAGGCCTACGTCGGCAAGGCCACCACCGCGGAAGCCGCCGATGCGCTGGCGAAGGCCGGCGTGACGCCCGCGGCGAAGAAGCTTTTCCTTGACGTCGGGGATCTGGTGACCGGGCTGGACCCGAGCGGCGGTTTCTTCGGCCATGACAAGGTCGAAGGCGTCGCGACGACCGACGGCGGGCGCACCGTGGTGATCAGCAACGACAGCGACTTCGGCATCGACGGGGTCGCGAACACGGCGGCTCCGTACACCTTGCACGCCAAGACCCAGCCGAACGGCCGCCAAGACGACGGCGAGTACTTGCGGGTGGACCTGACGAAGCTGCCCGCGCGGACGCGCACGCTGACGGTGACCGTCGACGTGCGCTGAGGCCGTCAGTACTTGAACTGATCGACGTTGTTCTGCGTGATCAGCAGGGGATCGCCGAGCAGGACCGTCCGGGTGGCCGCGTCGTAGCGCACCGCGGGAAGCTCCGGGCTCACGTTGTTCTTGGGCCGGAGCGGGGTGCCGGTCGCGAGCTGCTCGGCGGTCCAGGCGGTGAGGTAGCCGAGGGATTCGACGTTCCACAGCACCGTCATCGAGCAGGAACCGTCGACCAGGTACGGCTTCATCGTCTGCGGCGTGCCCGTGCCGACGGTGAAGACCTGGCCGATTTTCTGCTGATCACGCACTGCGCGCGCGATGCCCGGCGTCGCCGTCGTGCACTGGCCGATCATGCCGGTGAGCTTCGGGTGCCGGTTGAGGATCTCCTTCGCCAGCTTCGTAGCGGTGGTGGTGTCCTCGTCGGCGTACACCGTCTCTACCAGCTTCGCTTGCGGATAGCGTTGCGCCGCATAGGTTTTCTCGGCTTCGATCCACGAGTTGAGGTTCGCCGCGGCGCGTCCGCACGAGACGATCGCGTATTCGCCGGCGCCGCCGGTTTTCTTCATCAGCGAGTCGACCAGCGCCGAACCGATGCCTTCGGCGCTCGTCTGGTTCACGAAGACCTCGCGCTCGGAATCGGCGGCGTCGGTGTCGGTGGTGAGCACGTGGATGCCCTTCGCCCGGGCTTCCGCGATCGTCGGGGCCAGCTCGGCCGGGTCGTTCGGGGCCACCGCGATGACGTCCACCCGCTCGGCGATGAGCTGGCGCAGGATCGCGGTTTGCGCGGCCGGGTCGACCGAAGCCGGGGCGCGGAGCAGCCATTTCGCCCCGAGCCGCCGGGAAGCCAGCATGCCGCCGGCGTTCATCGCGTCGAAGTACGGGATGCCGCCGATTTTCGGCACGAAGGCGATTTTCGCCGGCTCCGGAGCCGAGTCCGGCAGGACCGGCGAGCAACTGCCGGCCACCGCCGCCGCGGTCGCCACGAGCGCCGCACCCAGCACGAGCGTTTTGGTCCGCCCTCGCATCCCCCACCGTTCCCCGGCTATGTGACCTGGCAGCCGAAGGTAGGGCCAGTGGCGGCAGGGGGTCAACCGAACGCGACCAAACGGTTACGCAAGCGAGTTCAACCGCCGGACGGCGCGACGTTCTCCGCCCGCCGGGCACGTTTTGTCCCGGAGAGCGCGCGGCCTTGCCGTCGGCGCCCGGGTCGGGCTCAGCACATCGGGCGACCTTGCGTAGATACCCCTTAGGGGTATAGTCGGCGACATGAACGAACACCAGCACGGAGCGTCTTGGTCCACCGCCGCGCAAGCGACGCTGCATTGCCTCACCGGCTGTGCCATCGGCGAGGTGCTCGGCATGGTTCTCGGCACCGCGCTCGGCCTGCACAACGCGGCCACCGTGGTGCTGTCCATCGTGCTGGCGTTCGTCTTCGGCTACGCCCTCACCATGCGCGGAGTGCTCAAGTCGGGTCTCGCGCTCGGGGCTGCCTTCAAGGTCGCGCTCGCCGCCGACACGGTGTCGATCGCGGTCATGGAGGTTGTCGACAACACCGTCGTCGTGGCGATCCCGGGGGCGATGGACGCGGGCTTGTCGAGCGGATTGTTCTGGCTGTCGCTGGTGTTGTCGCTCGCGATCGCCTTCGTGGTCACGGTTCCGGTCAACAAATGGATGATCGGCCGCGGACGTGGACACGCGGTCGTGCATGCGCACCACCAGCACTGAGTTTCAACAGGACGGCACGGCCGCGTCGGTTCGGAGATAAGCCTCGGGCACATAGTGTCCGGGGCCGATCCGGTTCCAGCGCGTCGTGCCGTCCACCGAATCTCCTTGCACGGAACACTCAATCGGCACCTGCGCGGCATTGGCCGCCAATCCGGCGGACGGTGCGTCGTTGTTCGCGGACGTCCGCACGATCAGCGGAGCCCCGCCGGTCACCACGCCGATGGCCGGAGAGCTGCCGGTCCACAGGAAAGCGACGTCCACGTAGCCGCTGCCCTGGAGGCCGAGTCCGTCCCAGAACGTGCCGTCGGCGAGGTCGAGACCGGCTGGGTTGCGCACGGTGCGGCCGTGTTCGTCCTTGCCGCCGTTGAAGCCGTCTTGGTACGCCGCCTGCGCTTCCGGCACGCCTTGCGGCAGCGAACCGAACTTCGCGCGGCGGTCAGCCGGGTTCCAGTAGTCGTCATGTTCGTTCCACGGCCCGACATCCCACACCGGTGCGTACTCGCAGCGCGTGCCGTCAGTGCGGCACACCCGGACGGTGAAGGTCCCTTTTCCTTGGGAGGACACCGTTTTCGTCGAGGGTAGCGCGACGAAATGGTCTCGTTCGGTGATCCGGTGCCCGCTTGAGGTGGTGCCGCCGACGAGCCCTTCGCGGGTCGCGTAGAGGCGGTAGGTCAGCGGTCTTTCCAGTGCTCTTCTCCCGTGCTTCGGCTTGGCCGCGGCGGGAGCCGGGGTCGACAAAGCGACAATTGCCAGGGCGAGAAGAACGTGACCAGCCGCTTTCCAGGTGTTCATGAGCGCATCGTGGCCCGGCGCGCGGGTTTGACCGCGCAACCCGGCCCGCGCGTCAGGCGGACACGATCCGGTGCGGTCCGGTCTTGCGCACCCGGTCGTCGACCCGGGAGTCGGCGGACAGTTCGCGGCGGATGGCTCGCGCGCGTTCGGCGTAGCTGCGGGAGCGTTCGGGCTGGCTGAGCGCGGAGTGGAGTTCGCCGAGGAGCTGGGAGACTTCGGCCTCGGAACGGCGGTCTCCATTGCGGCGATGCACGCTCAGCGAGTTCACCAGCAGCAACTGCGCGTGCGCTAGATCGCCGCTGTACAGGCACAGCGCACCCAGGTTCTGGTTCGCGTAGCCGACGCAGTGGTCGTCGCCGAGATCGGTGAACACGGCGATGGCGCGCGTGACGTGCTCGCGGGCTTCGGCGAGGTTGCCCTCGCGTTGGTGCAGGAGCCCGAGTCGTTGCAGCGCATGGGCTTCCCGGTGCCGGTCGCCGATTTCGCAGGACAGTTCCAATGCGTCGGTGTACCAGCGGCGTGCGGTCGCGTAGCACTTGCGCGCGACCCAGATCGAGCCGATCGCGATCCGGATCACCGCTTCGCCGTGCGGGTCGCCCGCTTCGCCGAACAACCGGAGCGCTTCGTGGCAGGGTTCGAGCGCGCGGTCGGTTTGGCCCTGCATCCGCAGCACGGTGCCGAGCCCGGCGTAGGCCTCGCCGAGTCCTTGCCGGTCGCCGATCCGGTGGTACAGCTCGCGCGCGGCCTCGAAGGCGATCATCGCGTCCGCGTCGTTGTCTTGGTACAGCAGGACTTGGCCGAGGTTTCGCTGAACGACCGCCTCGCCGCGGACCGCGCCGGCCCGGCGGGCTGCTTCCAAGGCGACCAGGTGGGTGGCGTGCCAGTCGTCTTGGTGGCCGCGGAGGTCGAAGTACGGCGTGAGCGCGACGGTGAGCCGCCAGGTCAGATCGTCGAAACCGTGTTCGGCGGCCAGTCCGACGGCGGCGACGCAGGTGGCGCGTTCGGCGGCGAACCAGGCGGCGGGATCGGTCAGCAGGCGGTCGGCGTCCGGGGGAAGGGCGAGGTCGGTGTCGTCGTGGTACTGGCCGAAGAAGTGGATCGGCATCCGTTCGGCGGCCTCTACCGCCAGCGCTAGATATCCCTCCAGCACGCGGCCGAGCGCGGCGCGGGTCTCGGCGGGTTCGGCCAGTTCGGCGGCGTAGACGCGCAGGAGGTCGTGCAGGCGGTAGCGCGGCTGGCCGGCGACGTCGGTGGCGACCAGTTCCACCAAGTGCGCGTCGACGAGCACGTCGAGCACGTCGTCGGCGGACGGGCGGCCCAGCACGGCGGCGACTGCCCAGGCGGGGAATTGGACCGGGCCCAGCGCGCCCAACCGGCGGAAGGCCGCGGCGGCGGACATGGGCAGCAGGTCGTAGCTCAGGGTCACGCTCGCCCGGACGGCCAGGTCGCCGACGCGCAGCTCGTCCAGACGGCGGTGCTCGTCGTGGAGACGGTCGGCGAGGATGCGCAGCGACCAGGCCGGCCGGTGGGTGAGTTTGGCCCCGGCCACCCGGATCGCGAGCGGCAGGTGCCCGCATTGGCGCAGGATCGCCGCGGCGTCCTCGGGTTCGGCGGCGAACCGGTCGTGGCCGACGATGCCTTCCAGCAGACGGGCGGCTTCCGGCTCGGGCAGGAGATCGACGTCCACCGGCGTCGAGCCGGCGAGGTCGGGCAGCCGGATCCGGCTCGTGACCAGTACGGCGGACGCGCCCGCGCCGGGCAGCAGTGGGCGTACCTGGGCGGCGCTGCCCGCGTCGTCCAGGACGACGCACATGCGGCGGCCGGCGAGCTGGGAGCGCAGGAGGGCGGAACGTTCTGCCAGGTCTCGGGGCAGCCCGGAGTCGGGGATGCCCAAGGCGCGCAGGAGTTCGGCCAGAACGCTCATCGGCGAGCGCGGGGACGACGAGGTTCCGGCCAGGTCTACATGCAACTGTCCGTCCGGGAAAACGGTGCGGACCGCGTGCGCCACCCGCACGGCGATGGAGGATTTGCCGATGCCGGGTGCGCCGGACAGGACGACGATCGTGGGCCGTTCCGCTTCGGCGTGGTGGCGGAGTTTCGCGACCAGTTGCTCGATTACCTCGCCGCGGCCGGTGAAATCCGGCAGGTCCAGGGGAAGCTGGCAGATCGGCGGGACCTTCGCGCACGGGACTTCGAGGGTGGTGCGGAGTTCGCGCAGCGCCGCGCCAGGGCTCGCGGACAGTTCGTCGGCGAGGGTTTGTTCGACCAGTTCGTACGCTTCCGCGGCTTCGGTGGTGCGGCCCGCGTCGCGGAGCGCGGTGATCAAGTGGTGCCAGAGTTCTTCGCGCAGCGGATGTTCGGTGACCAGCGCGCGGAGTTCGGCGATGACTTCGTTGTGGCGGCCCAGCGCCAGCCGGGCGCGCAGGCGTTGTTCTTGCACTGCCAGGCGTAGTTCGTCGAGGCGGGCGACGGCCGGACCCCAGCTCGGGTCGTGCGGGAGGCCTTCCAGTACTTCGCCGCGCCACAGGGAGTGTGCTTCGTCCAGCAGGGCCAGGGCGGTTTCCGGGTCGTCCTGGGATTCCCAGGCCTGAGTGGCCAGCCTCGTGAAGACCAGGTGGTCCAGTTCGTCTTCCGGGACGGTGAGGAGATAGCCGGAGGCCCGGCTGGTGATGCGGTCGGCCAGGTCGGGGGAGGTCTCGGCGAGCCGGCGGCGGAGGGAGTGGACGTAGGTGCGGATGTTGGCGGCCGCCGAACGCGGGGCGGTGGTCGGCCAGAGGACTTCGACCAGCGCTTCGGTGGACACGACGATGTTGGGCTGCAGCGCCAGCGCGGCCAGCAGCAGCCGGGGCTTCGGGCCGCCCAGCGGTACGGCCCGGCCCTCGGCGACGACCTCCAGCGGCCCCAGGATCCGGAAGGTCAGCGAAATCAATTTACCCGCCTTGGCGGCAAGGTCCCCATGGTCGGCATGCTAGGAGCGTTCGGGGCGGTTAGCTAGATCCACTGGGGGAGGAATACCCCATAAGGGGTGATATCGGGGGAGGATGTCACGGGGTGTTCGCCGGGGTGGGGTGAAGTGTTTTCACGTGTGTGTGGGCTGGGTGGCGGCTCGTCGCTGGTGTGGGGCACCCCGAAGCTTGATTGTGCTGACGGTCCGGGGGTGCTTGTCAAGGCGGGAAAGATGCCTTGACAAGCACCCCCGGACCGCAGGGAGGCTTCGTATCGGGGTGCAGGGCGGGGGCTGGCTGCCTCGCTGGCTGGGTGGGCTGGTTGCGGTTGGTGCTGGTGGGTCGTTCCCCCACGGACATAGGTGGGTGAGTTTCTGGTGTTGTTGATCTGGGTTGTGCGACCTTCGTAGGTGGTGTTTTCGGGTGCGTAGTGCTGGGAGGAGTGTGGGGTGAAACGGGCGATTTGCTGATTTCGGCACATTCCGCTGTGGACAGTGCGGAGGAAACGGACTTTGGTCGCACTTGTCCCTTGTGTCGCGGTGAGGGGGGCAGATAACGGTTCCGCACCGGGAAGCCGGACGCTTCCCTGGCGGGTGGGGGCAGTCCTAATCTCGTTCCGGCGGCTGGCGGGGTCGAAGGCCGCGCAACACGAGGGAGTTGCTGTGCGTAGAAGCGTCACCATGTTTCTTTCGCTTGCGGTGGTGGGCGGTTTAGCCGCTTCGCCTGCCGTGGCGTCGGCTCAGGGGCGGGCGGACATTCCGCAATCGCATCCGGCTTGGGCCAATCCGCAGTCCAAGGTGGCCGACACCGCTGGGTCGTCCACTATGGACTTCCGGGTTTACCTGAACCTCAAGGACCAGGGCGCTGCGGAGGCGGCCGCGCAGTCGGTGTCCGATCCGAACAGCCGCAATTTCCGGCATTATCTGTCGCCGGACCAGGTGCGGGACCAGTTCGCGGCTGCCGACCAGACGGTGTCCGCGGTCAAGGACTGGCTTTCGGCAAGCGGATTCAGCATCGGCGAGGTGCCGTCCAACCGGGCCTACGTCGAGGCGACCGGTACCGCCGATCAGGTGCAGCGCGCGTTCGCCGTGACCCTGGGCAAGTACCAGGTCAAGGGACAGACGTTGCGCGCGGCGGACAAGGACCTGTCCGTTCCGGCCTCGCTGGCGAACGACGTGCTCGGCGTGATCGGGGTCGACCAGGCCACGAACCTGTTCAAGCCGGACCACACCGACGGCGCGGACCCGAGCGCGACGAAGCAGTCTCGCGGGCAGGGCAGCCCGTCGACCGCTCCGCCCAGCAACGGGTTCCGCAACTCGGGTCCGTGCAGCGCTTACTACGGCGAGAAGACCGACACGACTGACCCGGCGTACAACGGCAAGCAGCTTCCGTACGCGCCCTGCGGCTACACGCCCGCGCAGCTGCGTTCGGCGTACGGCCTGGACCAGGTCGCGAAGGCCGGTGCGGACGGTCGCGGCACGACGATCGCCATCGTGGACGCGTTCGCGTCGCCGACGATCTACGCCGACGCCTCGGAGTACGCCAAGCGCAACGACCCGGCGCACCCGCTGACCAAACAGCAGTTCAAGCAGCACATCTTCCCGCCGAACCCGGCGCTCGAGCCGCCGGACCAGTGCGACGCTTCCGGCTGGTACGGCGAGGAAACCCTGGACGTCGAGGCCGCGCACGGGCTCGCGCCGGGCGCGGACATCCTGTACGTCGGCGGGCAGGACTGCGAAGACCTGTCGCTCGACACCGCGCTGAACTACGTCGTCGCGGGCCACAAGGCCGACATCATCTCCAACTCCTACGGCGACACCGGCGAGGACATCCCGGCCGCCGAGGTCAAGGTGTTCAACCAGATCTCGATGCAGGCGGTGCTCGAGGGCATCGGCGTGTACTTCTCCTCCGGCGACAACGGGGACGAGGTCGCGCGGCTGGGCACGCCGTCGCCGGACTTCTCGGCCTCGGCCCCGTGGGTGACCGCGGTCGGCGGCACGTCGCTGGCGGTCGGCCAGGACGGCAAGCGGATCTTCGAAACCGGCTGGGAGACCGGCAAGTCGACGCTGACCAACGGCGTCTACACCCCGGCGTTCCCGGGCGCGTTCAACGGCGGCGCGGGCGGCGGCACGAGCCGGTTGTTCGGCCAGCCCTTCTACCAGAAGGGAATCGTGCCGGACGCGCTGTCCACGAAGAACCAGACGGGCGGCGCGAAGGGCCGCGTGGTCCCGGACATCTCCGCGGTCGCCGACCCCAACACCGGCTTCCTGGTCGGCCAGACGCAGACCTTCCCGGACGGCGTCTACTACGACCAGTACCGGATCGGCGGCACGAGCCTCGCGTCGCCGGTGTTCGCGGGCGTGATGGCGGTGGCCGACAGCCTCGACCACTTCCACCACGGGTTCATCAACCCGGTGCTGTACCAGCTGACGTCGCGCACGTCGGCGATCCACGACGTGCAGCACGTCGACGGCGCGGTGCAGCGCGTGGACTTCGCCAACGGCGTCGACGCCTCGGCCGGGCTGAAGACCTCGGCCCGGGTGCTCGACTACCCGAACCTGACGATCCACACGACCAAGGGCTACGACGACGTGACGGGCCTCGGCTCGCCGAACGGAGTGGCGTTCCTGTTGCTGGTGTGACCGAGTGGTGAAGGAAGGGCCTGCCGGGAGTTCCCGGCAGGCCCTTCCTCGCGTTCACGGCACGCGGACCGGCGGATGCCGCAGCGCGCGGACGGCGCGGGAGCGCAGCGGGGACAACGCGGTGCCGACGAGGACGATCCCGCCCACGAGAACCACCTGTGGCGCGCCGAACGCGGCCCCGAGCGGTCCGGCCAGGAGTTCGCCGACCGGAATGCCCGCGTAGGAGCCGAAATCGTCGAACGCGGCCATCCGGGACAGCAGATGACCCGGGATGTTCTCCTGCATCGTCGTGTCCCAGGCGACGCTCATCACGCCCGCGCAGAACCCGGCCACGAACGTCGACCCGGCCAGCACGACGACGCCCGCGTGCAGGCCGAGCGCGAACAGCGGCAGCGCGGTCAGGGCCGCGCTCGTCAAGCCCACCGGCAGCAGCCGCCGCGGAGACACCCGGTACATCACCAGGCCGGACAGCAGCGCGCCCACCGCGCGCACGCTCAGCACCGCGCCCCATCCGGTCGCGCCGAAGGTGTCCTGCGCGATGCCCGGCCCGAGCACCAGCCAGCCGCCGGTGAAGACGATGTTGTAGACGGTGAACGCCGTGGCCACCCGCCACAGCCACGGGATCCCCCAGAACTCCCGCCAGCCGGTTCGCACACTGTGCACGACGCTGTGCTGCTCGGTGCTTTTCGCCGGCGGCAGCGTGACCGTCTGGTAGAGCAGGGCGGCGAGCACGAACGACACCCCGTCCGCGGCGATCGCCCAGCCGCCGCCGACCGTGCCGACCAGCACCCCGGCGGCCGCCGGACCGCCGACCTTGGTGAGGTTCTTGCTGGTGGCCAGCAGCGAATTCGCCTGACGCAGCGCGTCGGCCGGGACGATCTGGGGCACGATGCCGCGCAGCGCCGGCGTGGTGAACGCGGTGCAGACCCCGCCGAGGAACTCGGTGACCGACAGGGCGGCCAGCGAGTAGTGGCCGGTGAGCAGGATGGTCGCGGCGACCAGCTGTGCCGCGCCCGCGCCGAGGTTCGACAGCCGCAGCACGCGGTTGCGCGGGAACCGGTCGCCGACCGCGCCGCCGACGAGCAGGAACGCCAGCAGCGGCACGATCCCGGCGGCGAGCACGACGCCCAGGTCGGTCGGGCGGTGGCTGCTGCCCAGCACCGCGAACGACAGGGCGACCGGGGTCATCGCGCTGCCCAGCAGCGAGACCAGCCGTCCGGCGTAGAAAACGGCGAACGCGCGATGGCGCAGCGGCGTGCGCGGGCCTTCCCCCATTGCGGCGATCTTGCCGAGAACGGGTCGGGAACGCCACAGAGTATTGGCTCGGCCGGGTACCCCGGTTCAGACTCACGGGTCAGCCGGGAGAAAGGGCAGGGAATGAGCGGGATCGACGCCGAGGTCTTCGGGGGCCGGATGCCGGCCGGAGCAGGGGATTTCGCGATCGAAACGCACGGAATCACCCCGATCCCGGATGCGAACCGGTTCGGGCGGCCGTGGCGGCTCGCCGGCGTGTGGTTCGCGCCGAACCTCACCATGACCGCCGTGTTCACCGGCACCCTCGGCGCGACGCTCGGGCTCGGCTTCACCACCGGGTTCGTCATCGCGCTGATCGGCACCGTGGTCGGTTCGCTGCCGGTCGCGTGGCTGTCCACCTGGGGTCCGCGCACCGGGACCGGCCAGCTGCCGCTCGCCCGGCTCCCGTTCGGCCGCGGCGTCGTGCTGCCCGGCCTGGTGCAATGGCTCGGCTCGATCGCGTGGGACGCCCTGGTCGGCCTGTTCGGCGGCGAAGCGCTGGCCCAGCTCACCGGGCTGCCGTTCTGGGCCGCGGTGCTCGTGGTGCTGGTGCTGCAGTGCACGCTCGGCGTGTTCGGCTACGCGGTGATCCACCGGGTCCAGGCCGTGATGAGCGTGGTGCTGGTTGTCGCATTTGTCGCGCTCGCCGTGAAAGTGGTGCTTGATCACCCGATCACGTTCGCCGATTCCGCGACCGGCGGCGATTTCGCCGGCGCCGTCGTGCTGTTTTCCACCATTACGCTCAGTCTCGCTATTTCCTGGGCTCCTTACGCGGCGGATTTCAGCCGGTACTTGCCCGCTTCGACCCGTCCGAGCGGCGTCTTCTGGTTCACGCTGCTCGGCTTGACCGCGTCGTACGCGCTCGGCGAGGGCATTGGCCTCGCGCTCGGCACGGCGCTGGGCGACCAGACCGCCGCCGGCGTGTCGACGCTGCTTGGCGGCGGCGTGCTGGGCGCGGCGGCGTTGCTGGTGATCGCGCTGGCCGCGGTGTCGTCCAACGCGATGAACGACTACAGCGGCTCGCTCGCGCTGCAGACCGTCGGTGTGCGGGTGCGTCGTCCGGTGTCCGCGGTCGTCGTGACGGTGCTGGCGTTCGCGTTGATCCTCTGGATGCACAGCGGCGATCTGGCGGCGAAGTTCCAGAACGTGCTGCTGGTGGTGAGTTACTGGATTCCGCCGTTCCTCGGTGTCGTCGTGCCGGACTGGCTGCGTCGCACGCGCCGGGGCCACGAGGTCGATGTACTGGCTGAGCTGCGGCGTCCGGTGCGCGGCTGGGCCGCGATCGTGGCGTTCGTGGTGGGTTTCGCGGCGGCCGTGCCGTTCATGAACACGACTGTCTACACCGGACCGGTCGCCGCGGCGCTGCACGGGGCGGACCTGGCCTACTACGCCGGGTTCGTGGTTTCGCTGGTGGCGTACACGCTGCTGCGCGGCCGCCGGACGGTTGACCTCCAGTAAGGTAGAGGTCGCACGCTGGCAGGTGCCTACTTCTGGAGGGACCACATGCCAGCAGCTGTTGTCACCGGCGCTTCCGCCGGTCTGGGCCGGGCGCTCGCCGCGGCCCTTGTCCGTCGCGAATGGACAGTGCTGGGCACCGGACGCGACCCGGGGACGCTGCGCGCCGCCGCGGCGGAGGCCGGGTTCACCCCGGTGCCCGGCGACGTCACCGACCCCGCGCACCGCGCCCGGCTCGCCGAAGCCGCCGGACCGCGGCTCGACCTGCTCGTCAACAACGCCAGCACGCTCGGCGTCAGCCCGCTGCCGCCGCTGGCCGAGTACCCGCCGGACGAGCTGGAAACTGTCTTCCGCACCAACGTTTTCGCTCCGCTCGCGCTCGCCCGGTTGCTGTTGCCCGCGCTGACCGCGGCAAAGGGCGTGCTGATCAACATCAGCTCCGACGCCGCGGTGGAGGCGTACGAAGGCTGGGGCGGCTACGGTTCGGCGAAGGCCGCGCTGGACCACGTGAGCGCGGTGCTGGGCGTGGAAAACCCGGACCTCGCGGTGTACGCCGTCGACCCTGGGGATATGCGCACGGCCATGCACCAGGCCGCCTTCCCCGGCGAGGACATTTCGGACCGGCCGCTGCCGGAGACCGCGGTGCCGGCCTTCCTGCGGTTGCTGGCGGAACGTCCGCCGAGCGGCCGGTACCAGGCGGCGGACCTGCAGGTGCGGTCATGACCACGCCGCGCACCCGATTCGACCTGGCCGAGGAGCGCAGCGCGTCCGCCCCGCCCGAGGCGCGCGGTCTCGCTCGGGACGAGGTGCGGCTGCTCGCCGCCAGTCCGGAAGGGGTGCAGCACGCCACTTTCCGTGACCTGGCCACGTTTTTGCACCCCGGCGACCTGCTGATCGTCAACACTTCCGGCACGCTGCCCGCTGCCGTCGACGCGGTCCGGGACGAGCACGTCATCACTGTCCACTTCTCCACCGAACTCGACGACGGAACCTGGGTCGTCGAACTTCGCGCTCCCGGCGGGCCTCTTCTCGACGGCCGCGCGGGGGAGCGGCTCAGCCTGCCCGGCGGTGCTGCGGTCACGTTGTGCGAGCCGCACGTCGCCGGTGCACAACGGTTGTGGCGCGCGAAGATCGAAGTGGAGGGCGAGGTTTCGCGGTATCTCGCGAAGGTCGGGCGGCCGATTCGGTACGGCTATGTGCCGCGCGCGTGGCCGTTGCCGAATTATCAGACTGTGTTCGCACTGGAGCCGGGTTCGGCGGAGATGCCGAGCGCGGCCCGGCCGTTCACTGCGGAATTGGTCACACAACTCGTCTCGCGCGGGGTGCTGTTCGCGCCGATCTTGTTACACACCGGCGTCTCGTCTCCGGAAGCGGGCGAACCGCCGTACGGCGAACGATTCCGCGTTCCGGCGACGACTGCCGCGTTGGTCAATTGGGTGCGTGACCAGGGTGGACGCGTTATCGCAGTCGGGACAACGGCGGTGCGTGCGATCGAATCGGCCGCGAATCCCGGCGGACTCGTGACCGCCGCGGCGGGCTGGACGGAACTGGTGCTCGGTCCGGATCGGCCGGCTCGCGCGGTCGACGGATTGATCACCGGATTGCACGCTCCTGAGGCGTCTCACCTGCTGCTTCTCGAAGCGGTGGTGGGTCCGGAGCTGGTGCAACGGGCGTACGACGCGGCGGTGCGGCGCGAGTATCTGTGGCACGAGTTCGGGGACGTCTCGCTCCTGACAAGCAGGTGAGGCCCGGGGCTGTCAAGTAATCCCACACAATTTCCCGGGATGCGGATGCATATGCAGTCTCGCGGGTGAACGTGTCATTCTCGCCGCGTTCCGCTGACCGCGAAAGGGCCATTTGTGCGTACATTTCCGCGAACCCGATTGCTCGCTTCCGCACTCGCCGCGCTGACGGCACTCGGGGCGCTCGCCGGGTGTTCCCGCGCGGACCGCACCGAGGCCGCGACCAACCAGGGCGCCGCCGGGGAGGTGCGCGTCGGCTTCTTCCCGAACGTGACGCACACTCCCGCGCTGATCGGGGTCAAGAAGAACTTCTTCGCGCAGAACCTCGGCGGCACGAAGCTCACGACCCAGACGTTCAACGCCGGTCCGTCCGAAGTGAACGCGCTGCTCGGCGGTTCGCTCGACGTCGCGTTCATCGGCTCCGGGCCGGCGATCAACGCCTTCACCAAGTCCAAGGGCGAGATCCAGCTCGTGGCCGGCGCGGTCACCGGCGGCGCGCAGCTGGTGGTGAAGCCCGGGATCACCTCGGTCGACCAGCTCAAGGGCAAGACGATCGCGACGCCGCAGCTGGCCAACACCCAGGACGTCGCGCTCAAGAAGTTCCTCGCCGAGAAGCACCTGACCGGCCAGGTCAACGTGACCAACCTGGACAACCCGAAGACGCTCGACGCGTTCCGCAAGGGCGAGGTCGACGGCGGATGGCTGCCCGAGCCGTGGTCGTCGCGGCTGGTTACCGACGCCGGCGCGAAGGTGCTGGTGGACGAGAAATCGCTGTGGCCGGAAGGCCGGTTCCCGACCACCGTGGCGATCGTGCGCAGCGAATTCCTCAAGCAGCACCCGGACACGGTGCGCGCGCTGCTGAAGGGCGAATTGCAGGCGATCGACTGGGCGAAGAAGAACCCGGCCGAGGCGAAGACCGTGGTCAACGGCGCGCTCAAGGAGCTGTCCGGCAGCTCGCTCAGCCCGGCCGTGCTCGACCGCGCCTTCGCGAACATCGAACTCACCACCGACCCGGTGCCCGCGCAATTCCCGCAGCTGGCCAAGGACTCGGTGACCGCCGGCGTGGTCGACAAGGTGGTGGACCTGAAGGGGTTCGCCGACTTCGGCCCGCTCAACGAGGTCCTCAAGGCACAGCAGCTGCCCGCCGTCAACGCGCCCGAACTGGCGAAGTGACGTCCCGACCGGAAGGCGATCCGCGATGACCACCACCCTGGCGCGACCAGTGACCGCCGCCGTGCACCTCGACCGCGTGGGCAAGGTGTTCGGCTCCGCCGGCAGCGCGGTGACCGCGCTCGACGGGGTCGACCTCACCGTCGAACCGGGCGAGTTCGTCTGCCTGCTCGGCGCGTCCGGGTGCGGCAAGAGCACGCTGCTGAACCTCGTCGCCGGTCTCGACCAGCCATCGGCCGGTGAGATCACTCTCACCACCTCGCGGCCCGCGGTGATGTTCCAGGAGGCCGCGCTGATGCCGTGGCTGACCGCGTCCCGGAACGTGGAACTGCCGCTGCGGCTTGCCGGGTTCGGCCGCGCCGAGCGCCGGGCGAAGGCCGCGGAGCTGCTGGACCTGGTGCGGTTGGGCGACGCGGCGCGCAAGCGTCCGCACGAGCTGTCCGGCGGGATGCGCCAGCGGGTCGCGCTGGCCCGCGCGCTCGCCGCGACCCATCGTGTCGGCGGCGACGACGGCAATGCGTTGCTGCTCATGGACGAACCGTTCGCGGCGCTCGACGCGATCACCCGCGACGTGCTGCAGAGCGAGCTGCTGCGGGTGTGGCGCAGCACCGGTACGTCGGTGCTGTTCGTGACGCACGACGTGCGCGAGGCGGTCCGGCTCGGCCAGCGAGTCGTGCTGCTGTCGTCGCGTCCGGGGCGCGTGGTCCGCGAGTGGCACGACGTGCCGTCGTCGGAAGCCGAACTGCTGGCCGAGGAGATCACGGCCGATCTGCGAAAGGTGATCAGCACCCATGCCGCAGCCTGACCAGGCGGCCCCCGACCTCGACGAAGCCGTCGGCGCCGGCCTGGACCGGCTCGACACCCCCACCGGCGCGCGGCCGGCTTCGCTGCGCCGCCGGTTCGTGCGCGGCTTCCTGCCGCCGGTCGGCGCGCTCGTGCTGCTGGTCGCCATCTGGCAGATCCTGTGGGCCGCCGCGTTCTGGCCGGAAACCACGCTGCCCGCGCCGCTGGACGTCTGGGCCGAGTTCTGGAGCACGGTCACCGACGGATCGGTCTTCGGTTTCATCTGGACCTCCGTGCACCGCGCCGCGCTCGGCTTCGCGGCCGGGGTCTTGATCGGCACGCCGCTGGGGATCCTGGTGGCGAAGGTCCGCGTGGTGCGCGCCGCGATCGGGCCGCTGCTGAGCGGGTTGCAGAGCCTGCCGTCGGTGGCCTGGGTGCCGGCCGCGGTGATCTGGTTCGGCATCAACGACGCGGCGATCTACTTCGTGGTGCTGCTCGGTTCGGTGCCGTCGATCGCGAACGGCCTCGTGTCCGGCATCGACCAGATCCCGCCGATCCTGCCGCGCGTCGGCAAGGTGATGGGCGCCGGACGCTTCGCCGCGGCCCGGCACATTTTGCTGCCTGCCGCGCTGCCCGGGTTCCTGGCCGGGCTGAAGCAGGGCTGGGCGTTCTCGTGGCGCTCGCTGATGGCCGCGGAACTGATCGCGCGCTCGCCGAGCCTCGGCGTCGGGCTGGGGACGTACTTGAACGACGGCTCGTCCTACAACTCGATGCCCAAGGTGATCGCGGCGATTTTCCTGATTTTGTTCGTCGGGGTGGCGATCGAGCTGATCGTGTTCCGTCCACTGGAGCGGTCGGTGCTGCGCGCGCGGGGCCTGACGACGTCACTCTGAGTACCTGGCCGCGCGCCGTTCGAGGCGGCCAGACAGAATGCTGGACCATGACCTCCGGGCTGATCGCGCTGGTTTCCGTGCTCGTGTTCGTCGTGCGGTTCGCGCGCGAGCCGCGGCGGGTCGGCAACGCGGTGTGGTTCCTGATCGCGCTTTTTCTCACCGGGTTGTGGCTGCTGTCGTTGTTCAACCACGTCGAATGGGCCCAGATCGCGATCATCGCGCTGGTGGCGATCGTCGGCGGGCTCGGCGCGTTGGCCCTGCCGTGGGCGCTGATCGCGAACGGCGTCGTGATGCTACGGAAGGAAGGACGGCGGCTGGCGAACCTGCTGTCGCTGCTGGCCGGGCTCGGATTGCTCGCGGTGTTCGCCCTCGCGGTGAGTTCGCTGATCTTCGACGACCAGCCGCTGCTGCGGGTGGCCGCGATGGCGGTGCTCTTCGTGACCGGCTATCTGGCGTTCCTGTTCACGGCGTTGCTGCTGTACTCGATCCTCTACAGCCGCGTCACCCGCCGCGCCCGCGCGGGCGCAGTCGTTGTCCTCGGCTCCGGACTGCAGGGCGACCGGGTGCCGCCGCTGCTGGCCAGCCGCCTCGACCGCGCGGTGCAGGTGCAGCAGCGGTCGCCCGGGGCGCTGCTGGTGGTGTCCGGCGGGCAAGGCGCCGACGAACTGACGTCCGAGGCGGACGCGATGGCGCGGTACCTCGTCGACGCTGGGATTCCCGCGGAGCAGATCGTGCTGGAGGACCGGGCCACGACCACCAGCGAGAACCTGAGGTTCAGCGTCGCTGTGCTTGAGCAGCGCGGGTTTTCCGGTCCGATCCTCGCGGTGACGAACAACTACCACGTCTTCCGGACGGCGGTGCTGGCGCGGCAGTTGGGGTTGCGGCTCAACGTGATCGGGGCCAGGACGGCGTCGTACTTCGTGCCGAGCGCGTTCTTGCGGGAGTTCGTGGCGCTGCTGGTGGAGTACCGGAAGACGAACGCCGCGGTGTTGTCGTTCCTTGGCGTGGGGCCGTTTCTGCTGTTCATGCTCAGCTGATCAGGCGGCGCGCACGCGGATCGCGCGCCAGTGGCAGCCGTCTTGTGCAGCGCGCTCGACGGTGAACCGCACGTCTTCCCCGACCGTCAAGTACCGGAAGCCCTCGGCCTCGATCATCGAGAAATGCGCCCAGACCGGACCGTCGACGGCGGGCGATTCGAGAATTCCCCAGCCCTCGTCGACTTCCCAGCGCGCGACTTTCCCGCGATGCTCCATCGAGGGCCAGCCTAGCGAAGCCGGAGTCGTGAGCGCCCGTTCCGGGGAGAACCGGCACTCACGACCCTCACCGCGAAGGTGCTCAGGCGTTGGGCTGCCGACGCCCGCCGGAACCGTTGCGGCGGTTGCGCGACGGCTGGCCCGAGGCGCGATGGTCGCCACCAGCGGCACGACGGCTCTCCGTGCCGCGGCGACCGGTGGTGGAGCTGCGGCGCTGGTCCTCCCGGCGAGCCTGCCCCGGCTGCCGCTCCGAACCCGCGGAAGACCCGGCCCGGGCAGCCCGCGGCTCCGTGCCCTGCCGCGGCCCGCCCCGGCCACCGGAACGGCGGGACTGCGAGCCCGTCCGGGCCCCGAGCCCGCCGCGGTTCTCCGAAGGCGCGCCCCGGCGCCGGCCGGTGCCCGGTGCGGCGCCGGAAGCCGTCACCTTCTTGGGCCGGTTGTCCACCACCGGACGCCGCGGCGAAGCGGTGAACGAGCGGTCCCCCGGCGCCAGCTCGGCCAGCAGCGGGTGCGACGGGGAGATCCGCGTGGTGGTCGGCGAGATCCCGGCCTTCCGGGTCAGTGCGCGGACGTCCGAGACCTGCTCGTCGGTCATCAGGGTCACCACGGTGCCCGACGCGCCCGCGCGAGCGGTGCGGCCGGAGCGGTGCAGGTAGGCCTTGTGCTCGACCGGCGGGTCGGCGTGGATGACCAGCGTGACGTCGTCCACGTGGATGCCCCGGGCGGCGATGTCCGTGGCCACCAGGGTTTTCGCGGTGCCCGACGAGAACGCTTCCAGGTTCCGCGTGCGCGCGTTCTGGCCGAGGTTGCCGTGCAGTTCGACCGCCGGGACGCCGCTCGCGACGAGCTTGCGGGTGAGGGCCTTCGCGCGGTGCTTCGTGCGGGTGAAGACCAGGGTGCGGCCCGACGCCGCGGTCAGGTCGACCAGGACCGGCAGGCGGTGCGTTTCTTCGAGGTGCAGCACGTGGTGCGTCATCGTGGACACGGGGGACTGCGCCGAGTCCACGCTGTGCAGCATCGGATCGTTCATGAAGCGCTTGGCGAGCACGTCGATGCCGCCGTCGAGCGTCGCGGAGAACAGCAGGCGCTGGCCGCGCTCGGGGGTCGCCGCCATGATCCGCCGGACCTCGGGCAGGAAGCCCAGGTCGGCCATGTGGTCGGCCTCGTCGAGCACGGTGATCTCGATCTTGTCCAGCTTCGCCTCGCCGGAGCGCATGTGGTCGGCGAGCCGGCCGGGGCAGGCGACGACGATGTCGACGCCGTCGCGCAGGCGGGTGATCTGCGGGTTCGCGCTCACGCCGCCGAAAATCGTGGTGGCCTTGAGGCCCAGCGGGCGCGCCAGCGGCACGATCGCGGCCTCGATCTGGGTGGCCAGTTCGCGCGTCGGGGCGAGGATCAGCGCCCGCGGACGGCCGGGGCGGCGCCGCGTCGGGCCGGCGGCCAGGCGGGCCAGCACGGGCAGCACGAAGCCGTAGGTCTTGCCGGAGCCGGTGCGGCCGCGGCCGAGCACGTCGCGGCCGGCGAGCGTGTGCGGGAGCGTGGCGGCCTGGATCGGGAACGGCTCGGTGACGCCCTGCGCGGCGAGTGCGTCGACCAGGGGCTTGGGCAGGCCGAGTTCAGTGAAAGTCGTCATGGTGGGTGCGGACGCGAAAGCGTCCCGTATCTCCGTACGTAGCGCGGTTGTCCTGCCCGGCGCGGCCTCGGGTGGCTGCGGCGCGTGGTCGTCGACAACAGTGAAACGCGGTCCGAGGCAGAACTGAGCGGACCGCACGCTCCACTATACCGTTCCAAGATCCAGCGGGCTACGTGATATCGCCCGCAGGCCGCCACGCGCGAACCGACGAAGCGGACGCGCGAGGTTCCTTCGTTTCCACCAGCGCCGCCGCGCGAGCGGGTGCGAGGCTGGCCGCATGAGCGCAGACGAACTCCGCGGACTGCTGGGCGAATGGGCGCGGGAAGCGAACGTGCCCGGCGTGTCGGTCGGGATTTTCCACGAGGGCAAGGAAACCCTGCTGACCGCGGGAGTGTCCCGGGTGGACACTGGAACGCCGGTGGACGACGGCACCTTGTTCATGATCGGCTCCACCAGCAAGACGTTCGCCGCCGCCGCGGTGCTCGTGCTGGTGGAGGACGGCGTGCTCGACCTGGACCGGCCGGTGGCCGAGTACCTCCCGGAGCTGAGGCTCGCCGACCCGGTCGCGACCAAGACGGTGACGCTGCGCCATCTCCTCACGCATTCGTCCGGCTTCCTCGGCGACATCGAGGTGGACACCGGGTGGGGCGACGACGCGCTCAACCGCGCGGTGGAGCGGTTCGCCGAGCTGCCGCAGGTGTTCCCGGTCGGCGAGGTGTTCTCCTACTGCAACGCCGGATTCCTGCTGGCCGGTCGCGTCGCCGAGGCGGTGTCCGGCGGCACCTACGAGGACCTGGTCCGCACCCGGTTGCTGGAGCCGCTCGGCATGACCGACTCGTTCTTCCAGCCCTGGGAGGTGCTGACCCGGCGACACGCGGTCGGGCACGCACTGCGCGAGGACGGTCCGGCGGTCGCGCACACCATCGGGCTCGCGCGGGCGGACGCGCCGGCCGGCGGGCTCTGGTCGACTGCCCGGGACCAGCTGAAGTGGGCTCGGTTCCAGCTAAACGGAGCGGAGGTGCTCAGCGACGAGACGCGCTGGCTGATGCACGCCGCGCAGCGCAAGGGCGCGCTGCCGATGGAGGAGGTCGGGCTGTCCTGGCTGCGGCTGCGCCACGGCGACGCGCAGCTGGTGCGGCACGGCGGGAACGTGAGCAATCTGCAGCTGTCGGAGTTCGTCATGGCGCCGAGCGAGGACTTCGCGGTCACCGTGCTCACCAACAGCGCGGGCGGCGGCGCGCTCGGCCCTCGGGTCGTCGACTGGTGCCTGGAGAACGTGGCCGGCCTGCCGGAACCGGGCAGTCGTCCGGCCCGGGCGATCGACCCGGGCGACTGCCCTGGACGGTATCGGACGGGTTCGCTGATCTTCGACATCGCCGAACGCGAGGGCTCGCTCTGGGCGCAGATGATCCTCGACACCGACGATCCGGACATCCTCTCCGCGCCGCCGTTCGAGGTCGTCTTCGTGGCCGAGGACGTGCTCGCCCGCGCCGCGGACACGCGCAGGCCGAGCGCGCGTTTCCGGCGCGACGGCCGCGGGCGGGTGGACGCGGTGGAGTTCGGCGGCCGCACCGCGCTAAAGTTACCGGGCAGTAATATCGGCTGACCTGGAGATGCGATGAGCGAAACGGCGACAGCGCTGCTGAACCCGCGCGACTACGACGCCCGGAAGTTCGACCCGGAGACCCGGCGGCTGCTGCGGGCGACGATCGACTGGTTCGAAGCGCGCGGCAAACGCCGTCTCGCACAGGCGTATCACGACCGGGAGTTCTACGCCGACTTCCTGGAGTTCGCGGGCAAGGAAGGGCTGTTCGCCACCTTTCTCACCCCGGCCGCGGATTCCGCCGGGAATCCGGACAAGCGCTGGGACACCAGCCGGATCGCCGCGCTGGCGGAAATCCTCGGCTTCTACGGGCTCAATTATTGGTACCCATTTCAAGTGACCGTTCTCGGCCTCGGACCGGTGTGGCAGAGCGGAAACGCGGCCGCTCGCCAGCGGGCCGCGGAAGCGCTGGCCGACGGCGGCGTGGGCGCGTTCGGACTGTCCGAAAAGGAACACGGCGCGGACATTTACTCGACCGACCTCGTGCTCACGCCGAACGGCGAGGGCGGCTACCGCGCGAACGGGTCGAAGTACTACATCGGCAACGGAAACTGCGCGCGCACGGTTTCGGTGTTCGGCCGGATCGAGGGCGTCGAAGGACCCGAGCAGTACGTGTTCTTCTACGCCGATTCCGAGCACCCGAACTACCGCGTCGTGAAGAACATCGTGCCGTCGCAGATGTACGTCGCGGAATTCCGGCTCGAGGACTACCCGGTGCGTGCCGAGGACATCCTGCACACCGGAGCCGAAGCCTTCAGCGCCGCGCTGAACACGGTCAACATCGGCAAGTTCAACCTGTGCTTCGGCGGCATCGGGATGGCGACGCATTCGCTGTACGAGGCGATCACGCACGCGCAGAACCGGATCCTGTACGGCAACCCGGTCACCGATTTCCCGCACGTGCGCCGCGAATTCGTCGAGGCCTACGCGCGGCTGACCGGGATGAAGCTGTTCTCCGACCGCGCGATCGACTACTTCCGCTCGGCGAACCAGCAGGACCGCCGCTACCTGCTGTACAACCCGATCACGAAGATGAAGGTGACGACCGAGGCGCAGAAGGTGATCGGGCTGGTCGCGGATGTCGTGGCGGCCAAGGGGTTCGAGGCCGACACCTACCTCGCGATGGCCAAGAACGACATCGACGGCCTGCCCAAGCTGGAGGGCACGGTCGCGGTGAACCTCGCGCTGATCGCGAAGTTCATGCCCGCGTACCTGTTCGCGCCGCAGGAATACCCGGCGGTGCCGACCCGCGACGACGCCTCCGACGACGACTTCCTGTTCCGGCAGGGCCCGGCGCGGGGGCTGTCGAAGATCCGGTTCCACGATTGGAAACCGGCCTACGAGAACGCGAAGCACCTGCCGAACGTCGCCCGGTTCACCGAGCAGGCCGACGTGCTGGTGCGCCTGCTTTCCGAGGCGACGCCGGACGAGGCGCAGCAGAAGGACCTGGACTTCGGGCTCGCGCTGACCGAACTGTTCACGCTCGTCGTGTACGGCCAGCTGATCCTGGAGCAGGCTGAGCTGACCGGGGTGTCCGACGATGTGCTGGACCAGCTGTTCGCGGTGCTGGTGCAGGACTTCAGCGTCGCGGCGGTCGAACTGCACGGGAAGCCGAGCTCCACCGAGAAGCAGCAGGAGCTGGCACTGGCCGGGCTGCGGAAGCCGGTCGTGGACCACGAACGGTTCAGCCGCGTGTGGGAAACGGTGCGCGGGCTTTCCGGCTCGTACGAGATGAATCAGTGATGCGCACCGCCCGCTAGAGCCCTTTCTGGCCCTCCGCTTTCGCAGCGGTCCGTGAAGGGCTCCTTGCGGGAATCTGATTCCCGCAAGGAGCCCTTCACGGACGTTCGCTGGGCTACTTGCCGAATCCGGCGCGCCGCAGCGCGTCCGCCATCGCGCCGCCGCCTCCGGAATCCCGCCGGTCGCGGCCGCCACCGCGCTGCGGCTGGCTCCGGCGCTGCCCGCCGCCGCCCTGGCTGCGGTCCCGGCCGCCGCCGCCGCGGTTGCCGCCCGCGCCGGGCTCGTCGTCCAGGCGCAGCGTCAGCGAGATCCGCTTGCGCGGCACGTCGACGTCCAGCACCTTCACCTTGACGATGTCGCCCGGCTTCACGACGTCGCGCGGATCCTTCACGAAGTTCTTCGACAGCGCCGAAACGTGCGCGAGGCCGTCCTGGTGCACGCCGACGTCGATGAACGCGCCGAACGCGGCCACGTTCGTCACCACGCCCTCCAGGCGCATGCCCGGCTTGAGGTCGGCGATCTTCTCGACCCCCTCGGCGAAGGTCGCGGTCTTGAACGCCGGACGCGGGTCGCGGCCCGGTTTCTCGAGTTCGGCCAGGATGTCGGTGACCGTCGGGAGCCCGAAGGTGTCGTCGACGAACTCGGCGGGCTTCAGCGACTGAAGGGTCCGGGCGTTGCCGATCAGCTCGCGGATGCCGGTGCCGGTGCGGTCGAGGATCCGCCGCACCACCGGGTAGGCCTCCGGGTGCACCGAGGACGCGTCGAGCGGGTCGTCGCCGTCCGGGATGCGGAGGAAGCCCGCGCACTGCTCGAACGCCTTCGGGCCGAGCCGCGGCACCTCCTTGAGCGCGGTGCGGGTGCGGAACGGGCCGTGGGAGTCGCGGTGCGCCACGATGTTCTCCGCGAGCGACGTGGTGATGCCCGAAACCCGCGTCAGCAGCGGGGCGGAGGCGGTGTTCACGTCCACGCCGACCGCGTTCACGCAGTCCTCGACCACCGCGTCCAGCGAACGCGACAGCGACACCTCGGACAGGTCGTGCTGGTACTGGCCGACGCCGATCGACTTCGGGTCGATCTTCACCAGTTCGGCCAGCGGGTCCTGCAGCCGCCGCGCGATCGAGACCGCGCCGCGCAGCGAGACGTCCATGCCCGGCAGTTCCTGCGAAGCGAACGCCGACGCCGAGTACACCGACGCGCCCGCCTCGGACACGACCGCCTTGGTGAGCTTCAGCTCCGGGTGCTTCTTGATCAGCTCGATCGCCAGCTTGTCGGTCTCGCGCGAGGCGGTGCCGTTGCCGATCGAGATCAGGTCGACGTTGTGCTTCTTCGCCAGCACCGCCAGTTCGGCGATCGACTGGTCCCATTTGTTCGCCGGCTGGTGCGGGTAGATCACGTGGGTGTCGACGACCTTGCCGGTCGCGTCGACCACGGCCACCTTCACGCCGGTGCGGAAGCCCGGGTCGAGGCCCATCGTCGCGCGGGTGCCCGCCGGGGCGGCCAGCAGCAGGTCGCGCAGGTTGGCCGCGAACACCCGCACCGCGTCGTCCTCGGCCGACTGGCGCAGCCGCATCCGCAGGTCGATGCCCAGGTGCAGGAGGATCTTCGTGCGCCAGGCCCAGCGCACGGTGTCGCCGAGCCATTTGTCGGCCGGGCGGTCCTGCTGGCTGATCCCGAACCGGGCGGCGATGCGCTGCTCGTACTCGGTCGGCCCGACGCGCGGCGGGGCGTCCTCGGCGACCGGCTCGGACGGCTCCATCGTGAGGTCGAGGATCTCTTCCTTCTCGCCGCGCAGCATCGCGAGGATCCGGTGCGAGGGAAGCTTGGTGTAGGGCTCGGAGAAGTCGAAGTAGTCGGAGAACTTGGCCCCGTCGGCCTCCTTGCCCGGGCGGACCTTCGAGGACAGGTGGCCCTCGGCCCACATCTTCTCGCGCAGTTCGCCGATCAGGTCGGCGTCCTCGGCGAAGCGCTCGACCAGGATGGCGCGCGCGCCGTCGAGGGCGGCCTGCGCGTCGGCGACGCCCTTGTCCGCGTCGACGAACACCGCGGCGGCCGCCTGCGGGTCGGTCGACGGGTCGTTCAGCAGGCCGTCGGCCAGCGGCTCCAGACCCGCCTCGCGGGCGATCTGCGCCTTGGTCCGCCGCTTGGGCTTGTAGGGCAGGTAGATGTCCTCCAGCCGCGACTTGGTGTCCGCGGCGAGGATCTGCGCCTCGAGCGCCTCGTCCAGCTTGCCCTGGCTCCGGATGGACTCCAGGACCGCGGCGCGGCGCTCGTCCAGTTCGCGGAGGTAGCGCAGCCGCTCTTCGAGCGTGCGCAGCTGGGCGTCGTCCAGCTCTCCGGTGACTTCCTTGCGGTACCGGGCGATGAACGGCACCGTGGACCCCTCGTCGAGGAGGGTCACGGCGGCCTTGACCTGCCCCTCGCGCACCCCCAGCTCTTCGGCGATCCGCTGCTCGACCGACTGCACGCTCAAAACCAGGCTCCTGCTCCGTCTCGGGTTGCTCCGAGCCTGCATTGTGCCGCTGCCCGCCCGGCCCGCCGCGCATGGCCCGCCGAAGCCCCTCCGGAAGTTCCTTGACATCCGTATTGGTCTAGTCCATTTTGAGGTGACCTGGCTCACTGTCGTGCGGAGGTCTGCCCGTGTCCCCACACCCGTCCCCCCGGCGGCGGCTGCCTGCCCTGGTGTCCCTGCTGGCCTCGGTCGCGCTCGCGCTCGGTGTCACGCTGGCCCTCGGCACCGGCAGCGCGTCGGCCGCGAACATCCTCGCCAACGCCGGCTTCGAAAGCGGCTCGCTCTCCGGCTGGACCTGCACCGGCACCGCGTCGGTCGTCACGACCCAGGCGCACGACGGCAGCCACTCGCTGAGCGCGGCGCCCTCGAGTTCCGACACCGGGCAGTGCTCCCAGCAGGTCACGGTGGCGCCCAACACCGCGTACAAGCTGTCCGCGTGGGTCCAGGGCAGCTACGTCTACCTCGGCGTTTCCGGCTCCGCCACGCAGAACACCTGGACGCCCAGCGCGACCGGCTGGCAGCAGCTCAGCCTGAGCTTCACCACCGGCTCGTCCACCAGCCTCACGGTGTACCTGCACGGCTGGTACGGCCAGCCCGCCTACCTCGCCGACGACGTGAACCTCGACGGCCCGGGCGCCCCGCCCACGACGGCCACGAACCCGACCAGCCCGACCACGCCGACGACTCCGACCACCCCGCCGACGACGACCACGACCAGCACGCCGCCGCACAACGGCGACCTGCCGAAGCACATCCTCACCGGCTACTGGCAGAACTTCGACAACGGCGCGAAGACGCTGAAACTCGCCGACGTGCCCACGACCTACAACGTCATCGCGGTCGCCTTCGCCGACGCGACCAGCACGCCTGGCGCGGTGAGCTTCACGCTCGACCCGGACCTGTCGGCGAAGCTCGGCGGCTACACCGATGCGCAGTTCCGCGCGGACATCAAGACCGTGCAGGCGCGCGGCCAGAAGGTGATCATCTCGGTCGGCGGCGAGAAGGGCACGATCAGCGTCGGCGACAGCCAGTCGGCGAGCAACTTCGCCAGCTCGGTGAAGCAGCTGATCTCCGCCTACGGCTTCGACGGCGTCGACATCGACCTGGAGAACGGCATCAACGCCACCTACATGGGCCAGGCGCTGCGCAGCATCCACGACGGCGGCGGCTCGGTGCTCACCATGGCCCCGCAAACCATCGACATGCAGTCCACCCAGGGCGGCTACTTCCAGCTGGCGCTGAACGTCAAGGACATCCTCACCGTCGTCAACATGCAGTACTACAACTCGGGCGCGATGAACGGCTGCAACGGGAACGTCTACTCCCAGGGCACCGTCGACTTCCTCACCGCGCTCTCGTGCATCCAGCTCCAGGGCGGGCTGCGAGCCGACCAGGTGGCGTTCGGGCTGCCCGCCTCGGGCTCGGCGGCGGGCGGCGGGTACCAGTCGCCGGCGAACGTCGTGTCGGCGATGAACTGCATGGCCACCGGCACCGGCTGCGGGTCGTTCAAGCCGTCGGCCACGTATCCGGAGTTCCGCGGCGCGATGACCTGGTCCATCAACTGGGACGCGGCGAACGGCTACTCCTTCGCCAACACCGTCAGCGCGGGGCTGAAGAACCTGCCCTGAGCGAACGCACCAGGTAGTCGGCCGGGTCGAGTGCCCTGGTCCGGCGGTCGTATTCGGTGACCAGCCCGGGCCAGTTGGTGCTCACCCGGCCGTTTTCCTGGCGGTACCAGCTGCTGCACCCGCTCCAGACGCTGTGCGAAAGCCGCGCTTGCACCTCGCGGTCGTAGCGTTCCTCGACCTCGGCCCGCACCTCCAGCGACGCCACGTCCGGCCGGGCGAGGTGCTCGACGGCCTGGCGGAGGTAGCGGGCTTGCCGCTCGATCATGTAGATGATCGAGCCGGCGCCGAGGTTGGTGTTGGGACCGTAGACGCAGAACAGGTTCGGGAATCCCGGCACCGTCATGCCGAGGTACGCCCGCGCTCCGCCGCTCCACGCTTCGGCCAGCGACCGGCCGTCACGGCCGAGCACCTTCATCGGACCGAGGAATTCCGTCGCCTTGAACCCGGTGCCGTAGATCAGCACGTCCGCCTCGTGCTCCGCGCCGTCCGCGGTGCGCACGCCGCGCGGGGTGATCTCCGTGATCGAGGAGGTTTCGACCGAGACGTTCGGCTGGGCGAGCGCGGGCAGGTAGTCGTTGGTGAACAGAATCCGTTTGCAGCCCAACGGATAGTCCGGCGTGACCTTGCGGCGCAGCGTGCGGTCCGGGAGATGCCGGCGGCGCAGTTGAGCGGCGCGCAGTTCGAACATCTTGGTCAGCAGCGGGTGTTTCGTCATGCCGTAGGTCGCGTACTCGGCGAGCAGGAAGATCCGCGCGCGGCCGAACAGCTGGGTCTTCGGGACGCGGCGGAAAAGCCGCTTCTGCCAATCTGCGTAGCGGCCGTCGTTCTTGGCCAGGATGTAGGGCGGAGTGCGCTGGAAGACGGTGACGTGTGCGGCTTCCTCGCGGATCTCCGGCACGAACTGGATCGCGCTCGCGCCGGTGCCGATCACCGCGATCCGCTTGCCCGCCAACGGGATTTCGTGGTTCCACTCCGCGGAGTGAAAGGCCGGACCGGCGAAGGTCTCCCGGCCGGGAATCGACGGCCAGGCCGGCCGGGAAAGCTGCCCGACGGCGGGCACGAAGACGGCTGCCTCGAAGGTTTCGCCCTGCGCGGTCTCGATCCGCCAGCGGCCGTCGTCGTAGGTCGCGGCCGTGACCTCGCGGCCGTAGCGGATGTGCGGTTCGATGCCGTACTTCGCGATCACGCGCTTGAGGTAGGCGTGGATGTCCGGCTGCATCGCGTACCGCTTCGGCCAGTCCGGATTGGGCTCGTAGGAAAACGAGTACAGCGGCGACGGGATGTCGCAGGCCGCGCCAGGGTAGGTGTTCTCGCGCCACACGCCGCCCGGCTCGGTCGCCCGCTCCAGGATCGTGACGTTCCGGAAACCGGCGCGCTTCAGCTCGATCGCGGCCCCGATTCCGCCGAATCCGGTACCCACGATCAGCACTGACGGGGTGTCGTCCATAGGCCGAAGCTACGCACGCGGCGGCCGGCGCGGAAGGGCACGAACGGCCACTCGATCGAGAATTCCGGCCAGCGGACGCCGTTACCCGGGCACGACCTGGACCTCGTGCGTCTTGCCGGGCTCGGCCCAGGCGAGCAGCTTCCGTCCGGCCCTCTCCAGCGCGGCGGTGTCGCGCTTCGCGATCCGCTCGAACGGCGTGAGGACCAGCGTCGCCGACCCTCGGGTGGTCGTGGTTTCCCAGCTTCCGCGGACCCGGCCGTCCACCAGCAGGGTGCCTTTGACCAGGCCGTTGACGGTGATCACGCGTTTTCGGTGCTCGTCGCTGATCATCCGGGTGCGGTCGGCGTAGGACAGCAGCGTCTGGTCGAACGGCCCGAGCAGCCTCGGCGGCGCGGGCGTGTCCTCGTCGGGCAGCGTGGCGTCCGGCAGGTCGTAGAGCGTTCGACCGTCGGGGTCGAGGTAGGTGCGCAGGTCCATCTCCTCGACCACCTCGCCGAGCTTCGTGACGCCAGCCCAGGTCTGCATGTCCGCCACCGTGGCCGGGCCGAACGCGGCGAGGTAGCGGCGGATCAGCTCGGCGGCGGACGGTTCGGGCGCGGCGACGCCTTCGAGCCAGTCGTGCGCGATCTGGTAGGTCGGCTGCCCGGCCTTGCCCCACACCCCGCGCGGCGGGATCTGCACCAGCGGCAGGATGGCGCGCACCAGGAACATCAGCGACGCGGCCGGCGTGTCCGGATAGTGCTCGGCCAGTGCTTTGCCGAGCTGATCGCTGGAATACGGCCGTTCGCGCAGCAGTTCGCTGGTCGTCTTCGCCACCGCGTCGTGGTCGAGTTTGGCCAGCGGTTCCCGGTGCTGGTTGGCCGCCGTCAGAGCCCGGTCCATGACGCTTTGCACCAGCGGCCGCCACGCGAGCGCGTCCGCGGCGGGGACGAGGTGCACGGTGCCGCGCATCAGCACCATCCGCACCACGCTGCGGTCGAGCAGCAGGCTCGCGAGATCGTCCGGCTGGAATCCCGGCAACCGGCACCACAGCGCGTAATAGGGAGGGGACGGCGCCTGCGCTTGCAGCCCGGCGAGGTGGGCGACGGCGTCGAGGACCGGCATCGGGGCGGGCTTGAGGAGCAGTTGCCGGTCGAGGGTCGCGCGGTTGAGGACGCGGTGGGAAAGGTGCACGGCGGGAGCTTAACGAGCAACCCGGACAGTTTCGGCCCTCGAACGGCGACCAGCCGGCCGGTTGATCCATAATTCCGGCCATGGCCGAGCTAGCCGCCCCCGCCATCCGCGACTGGGACTTCCCGCGCGGCACGGCGAGCGTGCTGCTCATGCACCGGTTCGCCGAGGTACACGGCGTCTCGCTGCCCGGCCTGCCAGCCGAGGAACTGCGCGCGCCGGACCGGCAGCTCGACGCGCGGCAGGAGCTGGCTGTCGTGCGCGCGCTGCTCTCGACCGTCGGCTCCGGCGACGACGTCGCGCTCCGCCTCGGCTGCCGGTACCGCGTGACGACGTTCGGCATCTTCGGCTTCGCCTGCATCAGCAGCCCGACCATGCGCGACGCGATGGTGTTCGCGTTGCGCTACCTGGATTTGTCGTTCACCTTCTGCATTCCGCACGTAGAACTGGACGCCGGCGGACTCCGTCTGGTGCTGGACGATTCGCGAGTGCCCGCCGACGTCGCCCGGTTCCTCGCGCTGCGCGACCTGTCCGCGATCTGCACTGTCATGCGGGACCTCCTCCCGGAAATCTCCTTGGCCGGGTTGGAATTCCGCTTCCCGTCCTCGTCCTTTGTGGACGCGTATCGAACCGCTTTCGGCATTGCCCCCGTGTTCGGCGCGGCCGAACACCAAGCGATCCTCGACCCGGAACTGCTGAACCGTCCGCTGCCGCAGGCCAACGAACAGACCGTCGCGCTGTGCGCCGCGCAATGCGACGCTCTCGTCGCCCGCCGCCGCACGCGTTCCGGCATCCCGCAGCTGGTGCGGGAACGGCTGGTTCGGCTCGGCGGCGCGGATGCCGGAATGGACGAGATCGCCCGCCAGCTCACCCTCAGCACGCGAACCCTGCGCCGGCGCCTGACCGAGGCGGGCACCGGCTACCGCCAGTTGCTCGACGAAGTCCGCCAGACGCTCGCCGAAGAAATGCTCGACACCGGCGTGCTGTCTGTCGACGACGTCGCCCTGCGCCTGGGCTACGCCGAAGCGTCGAGCTTCATCTACGCCTTCAAGCGCTGGACCGGCACGACACCCGCCGCGTACGCCCGCCGGAACCGTTAGCTGTTGCCCGACGCGCGCTTTCCGCCAACGGGAGGCTCAGGTATTGCCCGCTCCGGAGGTCTGCTGCGCCAGCACCGCCGGATAGGTGGTTTCCAGCAGCTGCACGAGCGATTCCACCAGGAACGCGCGCAGTTCGGCCCGGTCCAGCGTGCCGCGGACCAGCCATTCGCGGGACGCGGCGCGCAACATCCCGCCGTACGCGCGGATCATCGCGCGCAGCTGCGGATGTCCGTTCTCGGGCAGCTGGGCCGCGGCGAGCACGCGGTCGGCGGCGATCTCGTCCGCCTCCCGCATGATCCGCTCGACCTCCGGGTCGTGCGCCGCGTCGATCACCGTGAGCCAGGCGTCGCGGTTGCGTTCCACGACGTCGATCCACCGGTCGATGCCGATTTCCAGCCGCAGCCGGGGCGGGCCGTCCGGCAGCGCGTCGACGACCGGGGCGGGCACGATCGTCATCTGCCGCACCACTTCGAGATACAGCTCGCGTTTGCCGCCGAAATAGTGGTTGATCAGCGGCCTGGCGACCCCGGCCGCCGCCGCGATGTCCGAAGTGGACACCGAGGAATAGCTGCCCGCGCCGAAGCACCGCCGGGCCGCGGCGAGGATCTCGGCCCGGCGCTCGGCGGGGTCCAGCCGCCGCCGGGGTCCGCTGCTCACCGGGCCAGCCTCGCCGCCGGGCGAGGTCGTTGTCAACACGTTGCCAAGCGCGCGCCGGCGTTGTCACCGGATGCCGTTACCCAACCGGAACAACCGGCCGGTAACTCCGGCCGCCCCGGCCGCGACCTTCTGCCGGGGGACCTGGGGCGGCGGGAGCGGGCGATGAACGGCACGGACCAGCAGCCTCGGCCGTCCGGCCGGTGGGTCGGGGTGCGGTTGCAGTACCGGCACGTCCGGATGGACGACCGGCCGTGCGCGACCGGCTGCCCGGAGGACGAGCTGACGGTTTCGTACCCCGGGATACTGATCAGCAGCTACGACGACGGCGAACTCGTGGAGGAGCGCTGGGTCCCGCTGGGCACGGAGCCGAGCGAGGAAGACGACGAAACGCTGATCGAACAACTGCGCGCCGCGCTGTGGTGGCAGCTCGGCGAGGCACGGCCGGACAGCGGAGACCCGAACGGTCCGTGAGGGGAATCCAGCGTCCCCGCACGGACCTTCGGTCCACTATGGAATATTCGTGACCGCCCGACCGGCCGTCTCCGTCTTCTCCCGCAGGTCCACGCCCCGGGTCTCCGGCAGCGTGAACGTGACCAGCGCGCTGATCACCATCAGCACGATCCCGTAAATGATGAACAGCGACGGATGCCCGTTACCGGCGAACAGGGTCTGCAAGTACGGTGCCGTTCCGCCGAATGCCGCGACCGCGATCGAGTACGGCACGCCGACGCCGACCGCCCGGATGCGGGTCGGGAAGATTTCCGCGTAGATCGCCGGTCCGATCGAGGAGAACCCGGCCATGAAGATCAGCGCGATCGACATCGCCACGAACAGCTGCCAGGCCTGGTGCCCGACCATCGCGTTCAGCGGGAAGCTCAGCAGGAGCAGGCCCGCGATCGCGATGAAAAGCACCGGCTTGCGGCCGATGCGGTCGGACAGCATGCCCCACAACGGCAGCGCGATCAGGAACACCACGTTCGCGAACACGCCCGCCCACAGCGCACCGGTCGGCGGGACGCCGCGCACGGTGATCGCGTACGACGGTGCGGCGACGGCCCACATGTAGTAGATGACTGTCGCGCCGACGGTGAGCCCGACGACCTGCGCGAGCAGCTTCGGGTGCTGCTTGATCGTCTGCCAGATCTGGCCCTTCTCCTTGGCCCCGCCCTTCTTCGAAGCCTGGAACACCTCGGTCTCGCGCATGCGCAGCCGGACGTAAAGCGAGTAAATCCCGAAGACACCGCCGAGAATGAACGGGATCCGCCAGCCGAAGGACAGCATCTGCTCGTGGGTGAGCACTCCGGAGAGGACCGCGCCGAGCAGGGTGCCGACGAGCACGCCGCAGGTGCCGGAGAAGTAGATCAGGCTCGACCACAGCCCGCGGCGGGCCGGCGGGGCGACCTCGGCGATGTAGGTCTGCGCGGACGGCAGCTCCCCGCCGTGCGCGAGGCCTTGGGCCAGCCGCGCGACCACGAGGATCACCGACGCCCCCACGCCGATTTGGCCGTATGTCGGGGAAAGGCCGATGACCAGGCTGCCCGCGGCGGCGATCGCGACGGTCAGTGCCATCGCGAGCTGACGGCCCTTGCGGTCCGCGATCCAGCCGAACACCCATCCGCCGACCGGACGGGCGGCGAAACCGACCGCGAACACCGCCAGAGTGCTCAGCAGCGCCGAAACCGCGCTGTGGGCGTTGAAGAACTGCGCGGCGAAGAACGACGCGAACGTGGCGTAGACGTTCCAGTCGAACCATTCCATCGCGTTGCCGGCACCGAGCCCGAACAGGGTGCGGCGCCGGTCTGGGACCACAGTTGTCATCGCAGTGCTCCTTCGGCGAAACGGTCGAGACGGCGGACGGCGAGTTCGGCGTAAACGGTGGCCGCGCGGGACAGCACGGACGGGTCGAAATCGGCGTACGGACTGTGGTTGTTGGGCGCGGTGTGCGGTTCGAGGCCCGGCATCAGCGCACCGAGGCCGAGGAAGGTGCCCGGCACCGCGGCGAGCACGCGGGAGAAGTCCTCGGAACCGGCGACCGGATTGGGCAGCTCGGTGTAGTACTGCTCGCCGATCGTCTCCCGGACGACTTCCGCGCCGAACGCCGTCTCGTCGACATCCGTTACGGTCACTGGATATTCGTTCTCGAACACGACGTCCGCGGTGACGCCGTGCGCACGGGCGACGCCGTCGATCGTCTCGCGGATCGTGGTGTCCAGCAGGGCAGCGGTGTCGTCGGAGAAGCAGCGGACAGTGGCTTCGAACTCGGCGGTCGCCGGGATGACGTTGCGCTTCGTTCCGCCGCGGATGACGCCGACGGTGAGCACGGCCGGGTCGAAGATGTCCAGGCGACGCGTGATCATTGTCTGCAGCGCGGTGATCATCGCCGCGGCAGCGGAGATCGGGTCCTTGGCGCGGTGCGGCATCGACCCGTGGCCGCCTTCGCCGTGCACGGTTACCAGCAGCTTGTGCGACGCGGACATCAGCGTCCCCGGACGGCTCGCGAACTGGCCGCTGGGCAGCATCGACGAGAAGACGTGGAGCCCGTACGCGGCGTCAACGCGTCGGCCGGCGGCGTCGAGCACGCCTTCCCGCAGCATCACGCCCGCGCCGTCCCAGCCTTCTTCGCCGGGCTGGAACATCAGGACGACGTCGCCGTTGAGCCGGTCGCGGTGCGTGTGGAGCAGCCGGGCCGCGCCGACCAGCGAAGTGGTGTGCAAATCGTGGCCGCACGCGTGCATCGCGCCGTTGGTAGCGGCGAAATCGAGCCCGGTCGCCTCCTGGACCGGGAGCGCGTCCATGTCCGCCCGCAGCAGAACCGTGCGCGGCTCAGCGGAATCGCGCGCCGGCCCTTCGCCCCGCAGCACCGCGGTCACCGACGTCGTGTCGGTTCCGGTGGAGATCTCCAGTCCGAGCCCGTCGAGTTCGCGCAGCACCCGCTCCTGCGTGCGCGGCAGGTCGAGGCCGATCTCAGGCTCGCGGTGCAGTTCCTGGCGCAGCTGTGCCAGGTCGTCCTGCTGGCTGCGGGCGTCTTCGTGGAGGTCCACCGGCTCGGCTCCTCTTCGTCGGGGAACGGCGTCTTTGGTGGTCGAGTGTGCGAACTCCCGTCCGATATCGAGGTAGAGTTGTCGGAATCGCTCGCCAATCGGCCATGTGAGGAACAAAAGGTGATCGACTCGCTGGAGGAGGAAGACTTTTCGCTCATCCACGCACTGCAAGTGCGCCCCCGTGCCACGTGGACGCAGCTCGCCGCGGCGCTCGACTCCTCCCCGGTGACGCTGGCCCGGCGCTGGGAACGGCTGCGCGACGGGGGAGCGGCGTGGGTGACGGCGTATCCGCACGTGCCCGGGCTGTATCAGGTGCAGGCCGCGTACGTGGAAATCCGCTGCGCCAGCGGCCAGGTGCGCGAGCTGATCCGGGAGTTGTCGACGTGGCCTTCGGTGGCCAGCATCGAAGAGGCCTCGCGTGAATACAGCCTGGTGCTGACCGTTTTCGGGCTCGGCCTGCGCGACCTGTCCGCCCTGCTGCTGGACGCGATCCCCAGTCTGCCCGGAGTGCTCAACACGCGCTCGCACCTGGCGTCGCGACTGCACGTCGAGGGCAGCTCATGGCGAGTGGGCGCGCTCGACCGACGACGCGTGCAGGCGCTGTCGCAACTGCCGTCCATCGGTGGCGGGAGAATGGCCAAACTGCAGCCGTGGGAAGAGCCGTACGCCCCGCTGACCGTTGCTCTGGGCGAGGACGGCCGACGCAGCGCCGCGGACCTGGCGCGGATCACCGGGCGTCCGGTGTCGACCGTGCGCCGCCAGCTCGGACACCTGCTGAACGCCGATGCTCTGACGTTCCGCTGCGAGATCGCACAGGGCCTGACGCCGTCGCCGATCGTGGTCAACTGGTGGTGCCAGGTGCCGGTGGCGCACGTGTCGACGTGCGTGGACCGGCTGCGCGCCAACCCGACCGTGCGGCAGATGGCGAGCCTGCCCGGGCCGGCGAACCTGCTGGTGACGACGTGGATGCGGTCGATCGAGGAATCCATGCGGATGCAGGAACATCTGGAGCAGGATCTCGCCCCGCTGTCGGTGGTGGATTCGGCGCTGATCCTGCGCACGGTCAAGCGGATGGGCTGGTTGCTGGACGACGTGGGGCGGAGCAAGGGGTTTGTGGTGACCATGCCCGCTCCTTCTTCGCGGGAAACGTCCTAGGTCAGGCGGAACGTCGTGCGATATTCAGACGGCGAGACGCCGAGCGCGTCGCGGAAGCGGCGGCGCAAGGTGGCCGCGCTGCCCATTCCGCAGCTCGCGGCGATCTGGTCGACCGAGGAATCGGTGCGCTCGAGCAGTTCCTGCGCCCGGGCGAGCCGCTGCTGGTGCAGCCAGGTCAACGGCGCGGCGCCGAACTCGGCGTGCATCCGGCGAGCGAGTTGCCGGGAGCTGAGACCAGCGTGGCGCGCGAGGTCGACGACCGTGAGCGGTCGGTCCAGCCGCGCCCGGGCCCACTCCGCGGTGCGCGCCAGGCCGGATCCGTCGGGGGAAGGCGGCGGGGACACGAATTGCGCCTGTCCGCCGTGCCGGTGCGGCGGAACGACCAGCCGGCGTCCGAGGTCGTTGGCGACCGCCGCGCCCAGGTCCCGGCGCACCAGGTGCAGGCACAGGTCGAGAGCGGCCGTTTTGCCCGCGGAGGTGAGGATGTCGCCCTCGTCGACGTAGAGCACGTCGGCGCGCACCTGCACTCGCGGGTAGCGGCGGGCCAGGTCGTCGGCGTGCATCCAGTGGGTGGTCGCGATCCGGTCGTCCAGCAGTCCCGCCGCGGCCAGGACGAACGAGCCGGTGCACAAGGCCGCGATCCGGACCCCGCTCAGGTGCGCCTCCCGGAGAGCGGCCGACAGCGCCGGATCGATGTCCTCGCCGGGGGAATCCGTGGAGGGGACCACGATCAGGTCGGCGGCGGCCTGGCCGAGGTCCGAGACGTCGATCGCGGGCAGGTGCGGCAGCCAGTGCCGCGGCGACCGTTCCGAGCAGGCCACGACGACGTCGTACCAGGCGCCGGTGGGGGAAAGATCCGAACGATCCACGCCGAAGACTTCCGCGGCGATCGCGACCTCGTACAGCATCGCGTGCTCATGCAGGACGAGTACGAGCCGGGGCATGTCCGATACTGTACGCAACTGGTCCTTTCAGACACTCACCAGCGGCGCGCGGGAGTGCCCAGAATCAGGGGCATGACAGATTCCCAGCGTGTTCTGGTCTACGGCGCCAGCGGCCACACCGGAAAGTTCGTCGTCGCCGAGTTGCTGCGACGCGGTATTCAGCCGATCGTCGCGGGACGCGGTCCGTCGTCGCGCTTCCCGGATTTGCCCCAGCGCACCGCAAGCGTCGACGACGGACCTGGTTTGCGGGCGCTCCTCGACGGCGTCGCGGTAGTGCTCAATTGCGCTGGCCCGTTCCTGGACACCGCGCTGCCGCTCGCGACGGCAGCCGTCGAGACCGGCACTCACTACCTGGACGTGACCGCTGAGCAGCCAGCCGTCCAGCAGCTTTACCGCGAACTCGACGCGCCCGCGCGTTCAGCTGGAACCGTCGTCGTGCCCGCCATGGCGTTCTACGGCGGGCTGGCCGACCTGCTCCTTACCGCCACGCTCGGTCCGGAGACGGCCGCCGCCGAGGTCGAGATCGCCATCGGGCTGGACCGCTGGTGGCCGACCGCGGGAACCCGGGTCACCGGTGCCCGCAACACCGCGACCCGGTTGGTGATCCGCGACGGTGTCCTCGCTCCGCTCTCCGTTCCGGCAGCGACCGGCAAATGGGACTTCCCGGAGCCGATCGGCGCACAGTCCACTGTGGAGCTGCCGTTCTCCGAAGTCGTCACCATCGACCGGCATCTCGACATCGGGACACTGCGCTCCTGGCTGAACACCGCCCCGCTCGACGACCTTCACGACCCGGACACCCCGGCCCCGGAGCGCGGACGTTCGGCTCAGCGCTTCGCGGTCGAAGTCGTGGTCGCCTCCGGTGCCGAGCGTCGCCGCGGCACCGCGACCGGGCGCGACATCTACGCCTCGACCGCGCCGATGCTGGTCGAAGCCGCCGTCCGGCTCCTCGACGGCAGATATCGTGGTTCGGGCGCGCTGGCACCAGGCGAGGCCTTCGCCGCCGCCGAGTTTCTGCGGGCGATACCGGATGCCGATTTCGAAGCCGGTTGGCACTGAGCGGCTAGGCGCGCA
The DNA here is from genome assembly GCF_000411975.1 of Amycolatopsis orientalis DSM 43388. Lineage (GTDB taxonomy): Bacteria > Actinomycetota > Actinomycetes > Mycobacteriales > Pseudonocardiaceae > Amycolatopsis > Amycolatopsis orientalis_D. Next base: position 156,725 of record NZ_ASXG01000154.1, on the reverse strand, counting down.
ACCCGTCGAACGCCATCTTGCACACCGCGTCCGCCAGTTCCTCCGGGGACGCTCCGCGCCGCGGCCGGTACCACTCGATCAGCGAGTTCACCGTGCCGAACAGCAACCGCGCGGCGATCGCCGGGTCGATGTCCGGCCGGACGTCCCCTTCCGCCTCGGCCTGCTTCACCAAGTCCGTCACCAGATGGTCGAACTCGCGCCGTCGCGCCAACGCCGCCCGTTCGGCCTTCGTATTGCCCCGTACTCGCAGCAGCAACGTCACGAACGGCAGCCGGTCCGCCAGCACCAGCACACTTCCGCGCACCAGATGCTCCAGGCGGTCAATGGCACGCCCGTCCAGCGCTTCCGTCGATTCCGCGACCTCGAAAAGCCCGTCCAGAGCCCGGTCCACCGCCAGCCGCAGCAGTTCTTCCTTGCTCGGCACGTGATGGTAGATCGCGGATTTCGTGATGCCGAGCTTGCGCGACAGGTCCTCCATGCTGGTCCCGTCGTAGCCGCGGTCGTTGAACAGCTTGACCGCGACCTGGAGCAGCGACTCCAGGTCGTAGCCAGGCCGGCCGCGGCGGGCGGGGGCGGTCACGAGCGTTCGTCCAGCACGCGTCGCATTTTACCGAGCGACCGCTCCAGCGTGTCCGGGTCCACGACCTCCACCGACACGCTGACGCCGACGCCGTCCTTTACCCCGGCGGCCACCGCGGAGGCCGCCAGTGACCGGCCCTCGGCGGTGGTGTCGGCGCGGGCTTCGACGCGCACGGTCAGGTGGTCGAGGCGGCCGCGGGTCGAGCGGACCAGCTGGAAGTGCGGGCTCAAGCCCTCGGTGCGCAGCACGATTTCCTCGATCTGCGTGGGGAAAACGTTGACCCCGCGCAAAATGATGAGGTCGTCGCTGCGGCCGGTCACCTTCTCCATCCGCCGGAACGCCGGACGCGCGGTGCCGGGCAACAGCCGGGTCAGGTCGCGGGTGCGGTAGCGGATGATCGGCAGCGCCTGTTTGGTCAGCGACGTGAACAGCAGCTCGCCGCGCTCGCCTTCGGGCAGCACCTGCTCGGTGAACGGGTCGATCACCTCGGGAAAGAAGTGGTCCTCCCAGATGTGCAGGCCGTCCTTGGTTTCCACGCATTCCTGCGCGACGCCCGGGCCCATCACCTCGGACAGGCCGTAGATGTCGACGGCGTCCAGCGCGAACCGCTCTTCGATCTCGCCGCGCATCTGCTCGGTCCACGGCTCCGCGCCGAAAATGCCGACCTTCAGCGAACTGGCCCGCGGGTCCACGCCCTGGCGCTCGAACTCGTCGAGCAGCGTCAGCATGTACGAGGGCGTGATCATGATGATTTCCGGCTGGAAGTCCGTGATCAGCTGGACCTGCCGGGCGGTCATGCCGCCGGACGCCGGGATCACCGTGCAGCCGAGCTTTTCCGCGCCGTAATGCGCGCCGAGCCCGCCGGTGAACAGGCCGTAGCCGTAGGCCACGTGCACCTTGTGCCCCGGCCGTCCGCCCGCGGCGCGGATCGAGCGCGCCATCACGGTGGCCCAGGTGTCCAGGTCGTCCTCGGTGTAGCCGACGACGGTCGGCTTCCCGGTGGTGCCGCTGGACGCGTGCAGCCGGCGGATCTTCTCCTGCGGCACGGCGAACATCCCGAACGGGTAGCTCTCGCGCAGGTCGGCCTTGGTGGTGAAGGGGAACTTCGCCAGGTCGCCCAGTTCGCGGCAGTCGTCGGGGTGCACGCCGGCTTCGGCGAACTTCTTGCGGTACAGCGGGACGTTCTCGTACGCGTGCCGCAGCGTCCACTGCAGCCGTTCCAGCTGGAGCGCGGCCAGCTCGTCGGCGCTGACGGTTTCGGCGAGGTCTGCGGTCATGGGGGTCACTGTGTTTCCCGGTTTTTCTCGATGACGCGGCTGCGGCCGCGGAATTCGGCGACGACCTCGGGGCCGCCGGGGGTTTCCCGGTGCACCGTGACGTCGTAGATGCCGTTGCGGCCGTAGCGGGTGCGCTCGGCGGCCGTCGCGACGAGGTGGTCGCCCAGTTTTCCGGCGGCGACGAACGAGATCTCCGCGCCCGCGGCGACGGTGACCGGCCCGTGCGTGTTGCAGGCGAGGGCGAAAGCGGTGTCGGCGAGCAGGAACACGTAACCGCCGTGGGCGATGTCGTGCCCGTTGACCATCGTCTCGGTGACCTTCATCGTGGCCACCGCCCGGCCGTCGGCCGCCTCGACGAGTTCGATGCCGAGGGCGCGGGACGCCTCGTCGGTGTCGAACATGGCGTGCGCGGCGTTGCGGGTCACGAGACAGTCCTCCGGGATGGTGACTTACTGACCGAATGGCCGGTAATCCAGCTGGACCACAGTAAAGGCCGCGACTCCGGCGGTGTCAAGCAATGCGGGGGTTCCGATCAGCCGGGAGAACGGCTATCCTGCGAATTACTGAACGTCCGGTTGGTAATTCGGCGAGAGGGTCGGCATGGTTCTGCTCCGCAGCTACGTCTCCGGGGGATGGCACACGGCGCCGGGCGAGGGCGCCCCGCTGCACGACGCGGCGACCGGGGAGGAAGTGGCCCGGATTTCGTCGGAGGGGATCGACTTCGCCGCGGCGCTCGAGTACGGCCGCAGCGTCGGCGGTCCGGCACTGCGGAAGCTGACGTTCCATCAGCGGGCCGCGCTGCTGAAGGCGCTCGCTTCGCATCTGCGTGAGCACCGCGAAGAGCTGTACGCGCTGTCGGCGCGCACGGGTGCCACGCTCGGTGACTCGAAGTTCGACATCGACGGCGGCATCGGCGTTCTGTTCAGCTACGGCTCGAAGGGCAAGCGCGAGCTGCCGAACGACACGGTGTACGTCGAGGGCGCGGTCGAGCCGCTCAGCCGCGGCGGCACGTTCGTCGCGCAGCACATCGCCACCCCGCTGCGGGGTGTGGCGATCCAGATCAACGCTTTCAACTTCCCGGTGTGGGGTCCGCTGGAGAAGTTCGCACCCGCGTTCCTGGCCGGGGTGCCGAGCCTGATCAAACCGGCCAGCCAGACCGCGTACCTGACCGCGCGGCTCGTCGAGCTGATCGTCGAGTCGGGGATCCTGCCCGAAGGCGCGGTGCAGTTCGTCGCGGGCAGCGTCGGCGACCTGCTCGACCACGTCACCGCGCAGGATCTGGTGTCCTTCACCGGTTCCGCGTCCACCGCGCAGAAGCTGCGCGCGCACCCGGCGATCGTACGGAATTCGGTGCGGTTCAACGCCGAGGCCGACTCGCTGAACTGCTCGATCCTCGCCCCGGACGCCCGCCCGTCCACGCCGGAGTTCGATCTCTTCGTCAAGCAGCTGGTCACCGAGATGACGGTGAAGGCGGGCCAGAAGTGCACCGCGATCCGCCGCGCGTTCGTCCCGGCCGAGATGCTGGACGACGTCGCCGAAGCGGCCAGTGCCCGGCTCGCCAAGGTGACTGTCGGCAACCCGGGTTCCGAGGGCGTCCGGATGGGCGCGCTGGCCAGCCTGGAACAGCGCGAAGAGGTGCGCCGTTCGCTGAAGGCGCTGCTCGACGCGGGCAGCATCGTGTTCGGCGACCCGGAGCACGTCGAGGTCGTGGACGGCGACGAGGCGACCGGCGCGTTTATGTCGCCGATCCTGCTCAAGGCGGATCCGGAACGCGCCGAACCGCACGAGGTCGAGGCGTTCGGCCCGGTGTCCACGCTGATGCCGTACACGTCGGTCAAGCAGGTCATCGAGTTCGCGGCCCGCGGCGGCGGCAGCCTGGCCGGGTCGGTCGTGACCGGCGACCCGGAGTTCGCCCGCGAGATCGTGCTGGGCGTCGCGCCGTACCACGGCCGGCTGCTCGTGCTCGACAGCGAGGACGCGAAGGAATCCACCGGGCACGGTTCGCCGATGCCGCAGCTGGTGCACGGCGGCCCCGGTCGCGCGGGCGGCGGCGAGGAGATGGGCGGCATCCGCGGCGTGCTGCACCACATGCAGCGCACGGCCGTGCAGGGCAGCCCGAAGGTGCTCACCGCGGTCACCGGCCGGTGGGTCGAGGGCGGTCCGCGCGTCGAAGGCGAGCACCCGTTCCGGAAGTCGCTGGCGGAGCTGAACATCGGCGACACGGTGGTGGCCGGTCCGCGCACCGTCACCCGCGCGGACATCGACCACTTCGCCGAGTTCACCGGCGACACCTTCTACGCGCACACCGATGAGCAGGCAGCCGCGGCGAACCCGCTGTTCGGCGGCATCGTGGCGCACGGCTACCTGGTCGTGTCGTTCGCCGCCGGCTTGTTCGTCTCGCCCGAGCCGGGCCCGGTGCTGGCCAACTACGGCCTGGAGAACCTGCGTTTCCTGACGCCGGTGAAGGTGGACGACCAGCTGACGGTCACCTTGACGGCCAAGCAGATCACGCCCCGGATCGACCAGGAGTACGGCGAAGTCCGCTGGGACGCCGACGTCACCAACCAGAACGGCGACTCGGTCGCGAAGTACGACGTGCTCACCCTCGTCTCGAAGGAGCAGCCGTGACCGAGACATTGGAAAGCGCCGAACCTGTGGAGGAACTCGAAGCGCTCTTCGAGCGGACCATCGAACGGGACCAGCGCATCGAACCGCGCGACTGGATCCCCGAGGGCTACCGCAAGACGATGATCCGCCAGATCGCGCAGCACGCGCATTCGGAGATCATCGGCATGCAGCCGGAGGGCAACTGGATCACGCGCGCGCCGTCGTTGCGGCGCAAGGCGATCCTGCTGGCGAAGGTGCAGGACGAGGCCGGGCACGGGCTGTACCTGTACTCCGCGGCGGCGACGCTCGGCGCGGACCGCGCGGACCTGACCGACAAGCTCATCACCGGCAAGCAGAAGTACTCGTCGATCTTCAACTACCCGACGCTGACCTTCGCCGACGTCGGCGTGATCGGCTGGCTGGTGGACGGCGCGGCGATCTGCAACCAGGTGCCGCTGTGCCGGTCTTCGTACGGGCCCTACGCGCGGGCGATGATCCGCATCTGCAAGGAGGAGTCCTTCCACCAACGGCAGGGCTACGAGCTGCTGATGACCATGATGAAGGGCACCCAGCAGCAGCGGGACATGGTGCAGGAGGCGGTGAACCGCTGGTGGTGGCCGTCGCTGATGATGTTCGGCCCGCCGGACGCGGATTCGCCGAACACCGCGCAGTCGATGGCGTGGAAGATCAAGCGGCACACCAACGACGAGCTGCGGCAGCGCTTTGTCGACATGTCGGTGCCGCAGGCCGAAGCGCTCGGCGTGACCTTCCCGGACCCGGAGCTGCGCTGGAATCCCGAGCGGGAGCACTACGACTTCGGCGCGGTCGACTGGGACGAGTTCAAGAACGTGCTCAAGGGCAACGGCCCGTGCAACGCGCAGCGGATCGCGCACCGGCGGCGCGCGCACGAAGACGGTGCCTGGGTTCGGGAGGCCGCGGCGGCGCACGCGGCCAAGAGAGAGGTTTCGGCATGAAGCACGACTGGCCGCTGTACGAGGTGTTCGTCCGCGGGAAGCGGGGACTGAACCACGTGCACGTGGGTTCGCTGCACGCGGCGGACGACGAGATGGCGCTGCACCACGCGCGCGATCTCTACACCCGCCGCAACGAAGGGGTGTCGATCTGGGTCGTGCGGGCCTCGGACATCACCGCGTCCTCGCCGGACGAGAAGGACCCGTTCTTCGCGCCCAGTGGGGACAAGGTGTACCGGCACCCGACGTTCTACGACATCCCCGACAACGTTCCCCACATGTGAGGTCTGGGATGTCTTTCGACAACGTCTACGAAGCCATCACCGAGGACAACGACGCCCGGTGGGCCTTCGGTACCGGGTTCGCCGACCCGTTGTCCGGTGTGGACACGTCGGTGCCGTCCGGAGTGGACGGGGCGCGGCTGGCCGCGTACTGCCTGATGCTGGGCGACGACGCGTTGATTTTCTCGCACCGGTTGCAGGAGTGGGTCGCGAGCGCGCCCGAGCTGGAGGACGAGGTCGCGATCGCGAACATCGCCCTCGACCTGCTCGGCCAGGCGCGGTTGCTGCTGGCTCGTTCCGGCAAGGCGGACGGCACCGGCCGTACCGAGGACACGCTCGCGTTCTTGCGCGCGGAGAACGAGTTCCGGAACGTGCGGCTTGCCGAGCTGGGCGGCGGGCACTTCGGGCATCTGATCGCGCAGCTGTTCGTGTTCTCGACCTGGCGGCTGGCGTTGTTCCAGCAGCTGGAGTCCAGTGTGGACCCGGTGCTGGCGGCGATCGCGGCCAAGGGCGTGAAGGAATTGACCTATCACCGGGACTACGCCGCGCAGTGGCTGGTCCGCTTGGGCGATGGCACGCCGTTGTCGCACGAGCGGATGGCCGAGGGGCTGGCCGCGGTGTGGCCGTATGTCGACGAGCTGTTCGCGACGCATCCGGACGAGCTGGTGGATGCTTCTTCGCTGCGGCCGGAGTTCGACGCCGTCGTGGACCAGGCGTTGGCGGCGGCTGCCTTGGAACGGCCGGAAACCGGGACTGTCGCCGGGGTTTCCGGGCGTACTGGGCGCGACGGGGTGCACACCGAGAAGATGGGCTTCCTGCTGGCTGAGCTGCAGAGTGTGGCTCGGGCGATGCCGGGAGCGACGTGGTGACGACGATGTTGTGGAACGCTCGCGCCGTCGCCGAGACGGTGACCGACCCGGAGCTGCCGATGCTCACGCTGGCCGACCTCGGCGTCCTGCGTGAAGTGTCCGAAGAGGACGGTCGGGTCACGGTGTCGATCACGCCGACCTACACCGGTTGTCCGGCCATGGACACCATGCGGGACGACCTCGAGCACGTTTTGCGGGACGCGGGGTATACCGAGATCGACATCCGCACGGTGCTCGAACCGGCTTGGACGTCGGACTGGATCAGCGAGGACGGGCGGCGCAAGCTGGCCGAAGCGGGGATCGCGCCGCCGGGGGACGCGCCTCGCCGGGCGGCCGGGCCGATTCCGTTGACGCTCGGGCCATCCGTGCGGCGGGTGGCTTGTCCGCATTGCGGGTCGTGGGATACCGAGGAGCAGTCGCGGTTCAGCGCGACCGCGTGCAAAGCGTTGCGGCGGTGCCGGTCTTGCTGGGAGCCGTTCGAACACGTCAAGGAGATTTGAGTGACTGCCACCGTTTCCCGCCGTGCCGGGTTCCATCCGTTGCGGGTGGCCGAGGTCGAGCGGCTTTGCGACGACGCTGTGGCCGTGACCTTTGCCGTGCCTGAAGAACTGGCCTCGACTTACGCCTTCGCGCCCGGGCAGTCGTTGACCTTGCGCCGGGTCGTCGACGGGCGGGACGAGCGGCGGTCGTATTCGATTTGTGCCGCGGCGGGGGAGCGGCCCCGGGTCGGAGTGCGTCTCGTGCCCGAAGGGGTGTTCTCGTCGTGGCTGGTCAATGAGGTCCGCCCGGGGGACACGATCGAGGTTTCCGCCCCCACGGGGTCGTTCACGCCGGATCTCACCGCGGGCGGCCACCACGTGCTGATCGCCGCGGGTTCCGGGATCACGCCGGTGCTGTCGATCGCGGCTTCGTTGCTGGCCACGCCGGACGCTACGGTGACTGTGCTGTACGGGAATCGGCGTACCGACACGGTGATGTTCGCGGACGAGCTGGCGGATTTGAAGGATCGTTATCCGGCTCGGCTGGAACTCGTGCACGTGTTGTCGCGGGAGCCGCGTGAGGCCGAGTTGTTCACCGGGCGGTTGGACGCGGACAAGCTGCGGGCGCTGTTCGAGTCGATCGTGCCGGTTGCGGATGTTGACCAGTTTTGGCTGTGCGGGCCGTTCGGGATGGTGACCTCGGCGCAGGATCTTCTTGCGTCGCTGGGGGTTCCGGGGGAGCGGATCCATCAGGAACTGTTCTATGTGGACGATGTGCCGCCGGAGCCGGTCAAACATGTCGATCCCGCGGTGGCCGGGGCTTCGTCCGAGGTCACGTTGGTGCTGGACGGCCGGTCCACGACGATGAATGTGCCGCGGGAGTCCTCGGTGCTGGACGGGGCGCAGCGGTTTCGGCCGGATTTGCCGTTCGCTTGCAAGGGCGGGGTGTGCGGGACCTGCCGGGCTCGGGTGACCGAGGGGGCGGTGGATATGCGGCGGAATTTCGCGCTGGAGAAGGCTGAGGTGGAGGCTGGGTTTGTGTTGACTTGCCAGTCGCATCCGGTTTCTGAGCGGGTCACGGTCGATTTCGATGCTTGAGGTTAGTGGGTTGAGTGGTTGCGTGGGGCACCCCGAAGTTTGATTGTCACGACGGCGCGGGAGTGCTTGTCAAGGCGGGAAAGCGTGCCTTGACAAGCACTCCCGCGCCGTGTGTCGGCTTCGTATCGGGGTTGGGGGAGGGGTGGGTGCCTCGGTCGTGGGTGCGTCGGTGCGGTTGGGTGGGTGGTGCGCATCGGTTGGGTGCGGGGGCGCGTTGGGGCCAGCGGCTGCCGGGTGCATTCGGCGAGCGGGCGGTCCGTGAAGGGCTCCTTGAGGGAATCTAGGTACGTGAAGGGGCCCCTCACGGACCCCGGCGGGTAGTGAAGGGGCCCCTCACGTTCGGTCAGCGGCGCCGGCGGCGTTTCCGCGGCACGGGCGGCGTGGGGAAGTCGTCGGGTTCTGGGGTTTCCGCCGGGGCGGGTTCGCCCAGGCCCAGCATTTCCGCGGCCAGCTGCTGGGAGGAAGCGAAGCGGCCGGTGGGTTTGTCCTTCGCCCGGCGCAGCGCGGAGGGGCGGAGGCGGCTGTATCCGCGCACGGCGATCGGGCGGCGGGTGCGGAGGTCGAACTGCGGCAGGGACTCCAGTTCTCCGGCCAGTTCCCGGTCGACGAGTACGGTCCCCGGCCTCGCCGCGGAGGTGAGTCGCGCGGCCAGGTTGACGACGGAGCCGTAGACGTCGCCGAAGCGGGACAGGACCCGTCCGGAGGCCATGCCGGCTCGGACCGCGGGCAGGCCGCCGTCTTCGCCGGTGCGTTCGGCCAGGGTCAGGGCGATTTCCGCGCCGTCGGCGGCGGTGTCGGCGACGAAGAGGACCTCGTCGCCGATCATCTTCACCACCCTGCCGTGGTGTTCGGCGATGACTTCGGTGGCCAGCGATTCGAAACCGTCGAGAACCTGGGTCAGTTCTTCCTCGTCGGCTTCCCTCGTGAAACGCGTGTAGCCGACCATGTCCACGAAGCCGACGACCAGGGCGCGCGTTTCCAGGTCCTCGTCCGGACTGGCGAACGCGCGCCCGGCGAAGGCGGCCAGGTGGCGGCGCCAGACGTAGTTTTGCACCTGCTCCAGTTCGGGGAGCAGGCGTTCGACGAGGCGGGTGACCTGGCGGTCGCTGCGGGCCAGTTCCGGGTTCTCGGTGATCAGCTGCCACAGCATGTGCACCTGCCACTCGGCCAGCCGGGACAGATGCTGGCCGAGGGCACGGGTCACCGCGACTTCCATCCCGGGCGCGACCAAGCCGGAACTCACCAGGCCGTCGGCGATGCGCATCGCTTCGACGTCGGCGTCGGTGAACACCACCTCGTCGTCTTCGACCGTGGCGAAACCCAGCGCCCGCCACAGCCGGCGCGAGCGTTCTTCGGGCACGCCGGCTCGTTTCGCGACGTCGAGCCGGGTGTAGCGGCGGGGCCCGCCCAGCAGGGCGCGTTCCAGCCGCTGCTGCAGGTCCCGGGAAGTATCGGCCACGGCCTCAGGTGGTGTGCACGATCAGCACGTCGACGCCCGACTTCCGGGCCACCTCCGACGGCACCGAGCCCAGGATCCGCCCGGTCAGGGTGTTGAGGCCGCGGTTGCCGACCACGAGCAGGTCGGCCTCGCGGTCCTTCACGACCTTCCGCAGCATCTCGACCGGCTGGCCCTCCAGCGCGACCGTCTCGACGTTCGTGGCACCGGCCTTCGCCGCCCGGTCGCGGGCGGACTGCAGCGTGTCCTCCGCGGGCGCGGACCCGACCACCTGGTAGGCCTCGTCGCCCAGCTCGTCCTGCGCGCGTTCCACATCCTGGCGGCTGGCCGGGTGGTACGCGCAGACGACGACGAGCGTCGCCCCGGCGTCGGCAGCCACCCCGGCGGCCTTGTCCACCGCGGCGAAGGACGAGTCGGACCCGTCCGTGCCCACCACCACAGTCCGATAGACAGCCATCCACAACCTCCCGGCGATCGGTCAGCGGGGCGGCGCGGCCCCTTCGCGGGGGAAGGTTACTCGCCAGTCGGTTTTCCCGCCGGGCGCGGTTGCGGCTGCGGCTTGGGCACGTCGGACGTACGCAGCCGGACGGTCTGCTCGACGTCGCTGCCCGCGGCGGCCTTTCCGCTGTTCGCCGGTGCGCTCTTGCCGCCCTGACCAGCGGAACCTTGCCCGGCCGGGGTGCTGGGCTTGCCGCCCTGGGAACCCGAAGCGGCACCGCTGCCCTGAGCGGCCGCCTTGCCGCCGCTCTGCGCACTGGCCGCGGTGCTGCCGTTCGTGCCGGACTTCGGCCCGGAGCCGTTGGCCGTCTCGGCCGCGGCCTTCTTGATGTCCGCGGGCACCTCGCCGTCCATCTCGCCGAGCACGTGCTGCGCCTCGGCCAGCACCGTGCGGGCCGACCGGACCTGCTCGGCCAGGCTCGCCCGGACCGCGCGCAGGGCCTCGACCCGCTCGTTGGCCTGGGTGATCCGGCGGTTGGACTCGTCGGTGGCGGTGCGGACGCGGCGGCGGGCCTCGTCGGCGGCCTCCGCGAGCCGCGCGTTGGCCTCGGTGATCGAGTCCTGGCGGCGCTTGTTCGCGTCGGCGACCGATTCGCGCTGGCGGCGGTCGATGTCGGCCTTGGCGGCCGTCTCCTCCTCGAGCACCTTCGCCCGGATCGCGGCCGCGTCCTCGGCGGCCTCGCGGACCCGGCGCTCGGCTTCGGCCTTGCTGGCCGCCTCCTGCTCGGCCAGCACCCGCATCGCCTCGGCCCGGCGCGTGGCCATGGCGATCTCGAAGTCTTCCTCGACCTGCGTGCGGCGGGCCTCGGACTCCGCGTCGAGCTTCTTGCGCTCGGCCTCGGCCTCGTCGGTGATCCGCTTGGCCTCGGCGCGCGCGTCCTCGAGCACCTTGCGGTGCTCGGCCTCCATCTCCTTGCGGCGCAGGTCCAGCTCGGTGAGCAGCTGCTCGTACCGGGCGCGCATGGCGCTGGCGTCGGTCTCGGCCTTGGCCCGGATGTGGCCCGCCTCGGCCTCGGCCCGGGCGCGGGTGTCCGCGGCCTCGTCCTGGGCCAGCCGCAGCATCCGCTGGAGGCGTTCGGACAGGCCCTCGACGCTGGTCGGCGGCTGCGCGAGCCGGTCGACCTGACCGCGGAGGTCGGCGATCTCGCCCCGCGCGACCTCCAGCTGCCGGGCCAGGTCGCCGGCTTGGGCGATGGCGGCGTCGCGGTCGGCGGTGAGCATCTTCAGGTCGCCGTCGAGCCGTTCCAGGTGTTCGTCGACCTGGGCCCGGCTGTACCCCCGCTTCGCTACGTCGAAGCCGGCTCCCAGCGGCACGAGTTCGCGTTCATCGCCAAGACTCATGACACCACCGTAGTCGCTCCGCGGTCACGGACGGGTGAGCACCCGGCGGGTCCGGCCGCTCGTGCGCCGAGCGGCCGGACCGATTGGGCCGGTGGTCTGCCTTCATGCCCCGCGGAACGCGTTGATGCTGTCGAGGTGCTTCGCGCGCAGCTCCTCGTCGCGCACGCCGAGTCCTTCTTCCGGGGCCAGCGCGAGCACGCCGACCTTGCCCTGGTGCGCGTTGCGGTGCACGTCAAGGGCGGCCTGGCCGGTTTCTTCGAGCGAGTACGTCTTCGACAGCGTCGGGTGGATCAGGCCCTTCGCGATGAGCCGGTTGGCCTCCCACGATTCGCGGTAGTTCGCGAAGTGCGAGCCGATGATCCGCTTGAGGTTCATCCACAGGTACCGGTTGTCGTACTGGTGCATGTACCCCGAGGTGGACGCGCAGGTGACGATGGTGCCGCCCTTGCGCGCGGCGTAGACGGACGCGCCGAAGGTCTCCCGGCCCGGGTGCTCGAACACGATGTCCGGGTCCTCGCCGCCGGTCAGCTCGCGGATCTTCGCGCCGAACCGCTGCCATTCCTTCGGGTCCTGCTCGTTCTCGTTCTTCCAGAACTGGTAGCCCTCAGCGGTGCGGTCGATGATCAGCTCCGCGCCGAGCTTCTGGCAGATCTTCGCCTTCTCCGGGCTGGACACGACGCACACCGGGATCGCTCCGCCGTTGAGCGCGTACTGCGTCGCGTACGAGCCGAGGCCGCCGGAAGCGCCCCAGATCAGCACGACGTCGCCCTGCTTCATGTCCGCGCCGTTGCGCGACACCAGCTGCCGGTACGCGGTCGAGTTCACCAGCCCGGGGGAGGCGGCTTCCTCCCAGGTCAGGTGCCCCGGCTTCGGCATCAGCTGATTCGCCTTGACCAGCGCGATCTCGGCGAGCCCGCCGAAGTTCGTCTCGAAGCCCCAGATCCGCTGCTCGGTGTCGAGCATCGTGTCGTTGTGCCCGTCCGGGCCCTCCAGTTCGACGTTCAGGCAGTGCGCGACGACCTCGTCGCCGGGCTTCCAGTTGTGCACGCCCGCGCCGGTGCGCAGCACGACGCCGGACAGGTCGGAGCCGACCACGTGATACGGCAGGTCGTGCCGCTTGGCCAGCGGCGAGAGCTTCCCGTACTTGCGCAGGAACTTGAACGTCGGGATCGGCTCGAAGATCGAGGTCCAGACGGTGTTGTAGTTGATCGCGCTGGCCATCACCGCGACCAGCGCCTCGCCCGGGCCCAGCTCCGGCGTCGGCACCTCGTCCACGTGCAGCGAACGGCGCGGGTCCTTGTCGCGGCTTTCGAGGCCCTCGAACATGTCGACCTCGTCGGCGTGCACGGTGACGCCCCGGTAGCTCTCGGGCACGGGCAGCTCGGCGATCGCGTCGAGGCGGCCGTCGAGGATCGCCTGCTGGATCTCGTCGAGGTGCGTCATCGGGAACCTCCAGGGGTCGGTCGCGGCGCGACAGGACGAAATTACTCGTCGGTAACCGGGGGCCTCACTGTACGAGACGAAGACCCCGTACACGAGTCGAAGTGTGACGCACGAATCTTGACCGTCTGGCCAGTCAAGGAGCATAGTCGGAGATGGGAAATCTCCCTGAACGGCTCTTTTCCGGCGGAGGTGAGCACGAATGAGTGAAGTCTCGACGCGCGCCTGGACGCGGCCCTACGACTGGGCCGAGGTCGTGATTGGTGTTGTCGCCGCTCTTTCACCCCTTTGGCTGAGCACGAACACCACGATGGTGTGGACGATGGTGATCCTCGGCGCGCTGATCGCGATCGACGGCCTGGTGTCGCTCGCGGCGCCGAGCATGGTTTACGGCGAGGGCGTGCAGATCGTCCTCGGCGCGTTGCTGTTCATCGCGCCGTGGGTGATGGGGTATACGCAATTCAACGGGGCGTCGTGGACGTCCTGGGTCGCCGGTGCGCTGACGATCATCGCCGGCGCGGCCGCGATGCCGGAGGCCAACGCCGCCCACCGGATGGCGGGCCAGCACTGACGGGGCAGCGACGCCCTGGTTGGGAAAGGTGAGATGACCGAGGACTCGGCGAAGGAACGGATCCTGTGCGCGGCGGAGGAGCTGTTCGCCGAGTCCGGCTTCGAGGCGACCCCGACGTCCCGCATCGCGGAGCGCGCCGGGGTCCCGAAGGGCCTGGTCCACTACTACTTCCGCCGCAAGTCCGACCTGCTGGCCGCCTTGGTCGACCGGCTGCCGGACGAACGCATCGAACCCGCCGCGGTCGTCGTTCCGGGCGACCTGGCGGGTTCGCTGCGCAGGCTGGTCGGCGAACTCGACCGCCGGTTCGCCGGTTCGCTCGGGCTCTCGCACCTGCTGTGGCGCGAGGCCGACACCCATCACGTGGTCCGGGACGCGCTGTCCGAACGATTCCAGCAGCTGGTCCGGCTGATGCGGTCGGTGATCGTGGCCGCCACCGGCGGACGGCTCGCCGGGCCGGACATCGACAACGCCTCCGGGCTCTTGGCCCGGGCGGTCACCCACCGGCACGCGACGGCCCGGCATTCCGGGGACGACCGTCCGGCGGAGTTCGACGGGGAGCTGACGTTCGTGGCGAACGCGCTCTCGGCCCGGGTGCCGAAGGGCACGCCGCCCGCTTCGGCGGTGTGAGAACCGCGCCGCGGGCACCTCGGTGTGGACGCCTGTCCCGCTCCCGCAGGTCCGTGAAGGGCTCCTTGCGGGAATCAGATTCCTTCCAGGAGCCCTTCACAGACCCTCGTGGGGGAGAGGTCAGTGTGCGGAGGCGGCGGGCTCCACGAGTTCGACCAGAACCCCGCCCGCGTCCTTCGGGTGCACGAAGTTGACCCGGCTGTTCGACGTCCCGCGCTTGGCCGCGTCGTACAGCAGGCGCAGGCCCTTCTCCCGCAGCGCCGCCGCCGCGGCGTCCACATCGGACACTCGCAGCGCGAGCTGCTGCAGGCCCGGCCCGTTGCGGCCGATGAACTTGGCGATCGTCGAATCGTCCCGGGACGGGGCGAGCAGCTGGATCATCGTCTCGGTGCCCGCGGTACCCGGGGCGCGCAGCATCGCCTCGCGCACGCCCTGCTCGTCGTTCACCTCCTCGTGCGCGACCTCCAGGCCGAAGTGGTCGCGGTGGAAGGCGATGGCCGCGTCGAGGTCGGGCACGGCGATCCCGACGTGGTCGATCGCGGTCACGAACGGCTTGAGCACGGATGCGCTGGGCTCGGTGTCCATACCGGGGAGGATAAGCCTCGCGGCGGCCCGCGGAACCCCGCGTGCGCCCCCTCACACTGGCTCCATCAAGACGCGCCGGGAAGCCCGCGCAGGCCGTATCGTGGGAACACTGCCAGTGCACCGATGCTTTGGAGGACGTCGTGTCCGGTTCCGTGATCCTGGGCGCTGCCCGTACCCCGATCGGGCGACTGCTCGGCTCGTTGAAGGACTTCTCGGGAGCCCAGCTGGGCGGGATCGCGATCAAGGCCGCGCTCGAGCGGGCCGGCGTCTCCCCGGACCAGGTCCAGTACACGATCATGGGCCAGGTGCTCACCGCCGGCGCGGGCCAGATCCCGGCGCGCCAGGCCGCGGTCGCCGCGGGCATCCCGATGGACGTCCCGGCGCTGACCGTCAACAAGGTCTGCCTTTCCGGTCTCGACGCGATCGCGCTCGCCGACCAGCTGATCCGCGCGGGCGAGTTCGACCTCGTCGTCGCGGGCGGCCAGGAGTCGATGACGCAGGCGCCGCACCTGCTGCCGAAGTCCCGTTCGGGCTTCAAGTACGGCGACACGACGCTGGTCGACCACATGGCCTACGACGGCCTGTTCTGCGCGTTCGACCAGGTCGCGATGGGCTCGTCGACGGAGAAGTACAACAGCCGCTATGGCGTGACCCGCGAGCAGCAGGACGCGTTCTCCGCGCGTTCGCACCAGCGGGCGGCCGCGGCGATCGAGGCCGGGTTCTTCCGCGAGGAGATCGCGCCGGTGTCGATCCCGCAGCGCAAGGGCGACCCGGTCGTGTTCTCCGCGGACGAGGGCGTGCGGGCCGACACCACGGCCGAGAGCCTCGCGAAGCTGCGTCCGGCGTTCGCCTCGGACGGCACCATCACCGCGGGCTCGGCGTCGCAGATCTCCGACGGCGCGGCCGCGGTGATCGTGGCCAGCCCGGAGAAGGCGGCCGAGCTGGGCATCACGCCGCTGGCCGAGATCGGCGCGCACGGCGTCGTCGCCGGTCCGGACGCGAGCCTGCACGAGCAGCCGTCGAACGCGATCCGCGCCGCGCTGAAGAAGGCGAAGCTGGACGTGTCCGACCTGGACCTGGTGGAGATCAACGAGGCGTTCGCCGCGGTCGGCCTGGTGTCGAGCGAGAAGCTCGGCCTGGACGAGTCGAAGGTGAACGTCAACGGCGGCGCGATCGCGCTCGGCCACCCGATCGGCGCGTCCGGTGCGCGGCTGGCCGTGCACCTGGTGCACGAGCTGCGCCGGCGGGGCGGCGGGCTCGGCGCGGCCGCGCTGTGCGGCGGCGGCGGTCAGGGCGACGCGCTGCTGATCCGCGTCCCGTCGGCGTAAGTTGGCCGGCCCGGACCTCGACGAGCTGGTCGGCCGCGCGCGGGAAGGACAACCGCGTGCGGTCGCCCGGCTCATTTCGCTGGTTGAGGATTCCTCGCCGCGAGTAGCGGACATCGCCCGCGCGCTGACGCCCTACACCGGGCGCGCCCGCGTCGTCGGGCTCACCGGCCCGCCCGGGGTCGGCAAGTCGACCTCGACGTCCGCGCTGCTCACCGCGTTGCGCGGCGAAGGTTTGCGGGTCGGGGTGCTGGCGATCGATCCGTCGTCGCCGTTTTCCGGGGGCGCGTTGCTCGGCGACCGGATCCGGATGACCGAGCACGCCACCGATCCCGGCGTGTTCATCCGCTCGATGGCGACCCGGGGCCACCTCGGCGGCCTTTCCTGGGCGACCCCGCAGGCGGCGCGGGTGCTGGACGCCGCCGGGTTCGACGTGGTGCTGATCGAGACTGTCGGGGTTGGACAGTCCGAAGTGGACGTAGTGAAACTCGCGGACACCACGGTAGTGCTGCTGGCGCCGGGAATGGGCGACGGCATCCAGGCGGCGAAAGCCGGCGTGCTGGAGATCGCGGACGTGTTCGTGGTTAACAAGGCCGACCGCGACGGCGCCGACGCGACGGTGCACGACCTCAAGCAGATGATCGCCCTCGCCCGCCGCGAACTGCGCGGGCCGAGCTGGCGGCAGCCGATCGTCCGCACGGTGGCGGCGAAAGGCGAGGGCGTCGACGAGGTGGTGTCGGCGTTGCGTGCGCATCATGAATGGCTTCTCGCGCACGGGGAATTGGACCGCCGCCGCGCCGCTCGCGCCCGGGAGGAAGTCGCCGCGATCGCGTTGCGAAGGTTGCACGCGGAACTGGCGGATCTCCGGGACGGCGACCGGCTGGGCGAGGTGGCGGCGCGCGTGGTGGCCCGGGAGCTGGACCCGTTCGCGGCGGCGGACCAGTTGATCGCGGAGCTGAAGGGCTAGCGACCTCGCCGCAAGACACCCGACGCGGGCGTTCGCCACCGGCCAGGATGCGACTTTCGCCGGAAGCGCGGGCAGTTTCCCGTCCCTATACTGCGATCCTCCGTGCACTGGGAGGGGACCGGAATGAAAAGACTGCTCGTGTCCGTGCTGACCGCGTTGTCGCTGGTCGCGGTGGCCGCCCCGGCTTCGGCGGCGGAGGCGCCCAAGGCGAAGGTCACCTCGGGGCCGTGCCAGTACACCGAAACCCCGGACGACCCCGCAGTGCGTCCGGTTCCCCTGCCTCGCGACCCGAAGCACACGCCGGACCGCGGCAGTGTCGATGTCGCGATCTTCTCCAACCAGGGCCTGCTCCGGTTGAAGCTCGACCGCGCGCAGGCGCCGTGCACCGTGCAGAGCTTCCTGCACCTGGCCGCGCACGGCTTCTACAACCAGACGACCTGCCACCGGCTCACCGCGTACCCGACGCTGAAGGTCCTGCAGTGCGGCGACCCGTCGGGCACCGGCGAAGGCGGCCCGGGCTACAAGTTCCGCGACGAACTCCCGACGACGCTCCCGCCCGCCCCCTCCGACCCGACCGGCAAGCGCCGGACGTACGCACGCGGCCTGCTGGCCATGGCGAACGCCGGCCCGGACACGAACGGATCGCAGTTCTTCGTGGTGTACGGGGATTCCAGCCTGCTGCCGAACTACACGGTCTTCGGCACGGTCGGTTCGGCCGGACTGCGCACGCTGGACCGCGTCGCGGCGGGCGGCATCCAGCCGGACGCGGACACGCCGCCGGGCAAGACGCCGGTGGACGGGAAGCCGGTGCGGAAGACGGACCTGGAGCTGGTTCTGCCGCTCTGCTTCTGCGGGCGCTGAGGGAGCAGCAGAACGGGCCAGGTACTGCACTCTTTTGAGGCGGGATCCGGCCCCGCACTGCGCGGCCGCATGCCTGACTGGCCCAAGCCGCCCGCCCCGAACTGGACCATTCGGCTAGGCCACTCCCGATTAGCGTGGGTGCCATGACGAAGCGAATCGCGCTCGCGACGGGCGCGTTGTATCAGGCGATGTCCCACCTGCAGGGCGAGGTGAAGAAGGCCGCCGCGAACGCGGGGCTCGACGTGAAGCTCGTCGAGCTGGTCAAAATCCGCGCGTCGCAGATCAACGGGTGCGCGTACTGCCTCGACATGCACGCGGCGATGGCCGTCGAGGCCGGCGAGTCGCCGCGGCGGCTTTATGTGCTCGAGGGCTGGCGCGAGACCGACCTGTTCACCGAGCAGGAACGCGCCGCGCTCGCCTACACCGAGGCGATGACTCTGATTTCGGACCACCGGGACGTCCCGGAAGACGTTTACGCCGAGGCGGTCCGCGTGTTCACCGAGGACCAGTACCGCGCGCTGGCGTGGTGCGTCGTCGCCATCAACACCTGGAACCGGCTCATGGTCGCGAGCCACGCGCCGCTGCCGGAGCGTGCCGCGTGAGCGCTCGGGAACTGCGGGCGCTGCATGTGCCGGGAAAGCCGCTGATCCTGCCGAACGCGTGGGACGCGGATACCGCGAAGGCGGTCGAAGCGGCCGGATTCCCAGTGGTGGCAACGAGTTCCGCGGCGGTCGCGGCGGCGCTCGGGCAGGCGGACCACGAAGGCGCGTCGGCGGACGAGATGCTCGCGGCGGCCAAGCGGATCGTGGACGCGGTGTCCGTGCCGGTGACGGTGGACGCCGAAGCCGGATACGGCCTGGCACCGGCGGATCTCGCCGCCCGCTTGAAAGAGATCGGTGCGGTCGGCTGCAACATCGAGGACACCGACCACGGCAAGGGCAGTCAGCGGCCGGCCGCGGAGCAAGCGGAGTGGCTCGCCGGGCTGCGCAGTGCGGCGGGCGACGGACTGGTGCTCAACGCGCGGGTGGATTCGTTCCTCGGAGCGCCGGACGAGCAGACGGTGCTCGACGACGCGGTCGCGCGCGGGCGGGCGTATCTCGAAGCCGGTGCCGACTGTGTGTACCCGATTCTCGTGCGTTCGCCCGAGGTGCTGGCCGAATTCGTCCGGCAGGTGGACGGTCCGGTCAACGCTTCGGCGCTGCCCGGCGGTCCGGGGCTGGCCGGGCTTGCCGAACTGGGGGTAGCCCGGATTTCCCTGGGGGCCGGACTGTGGCGGTATCTGCGCGGTCTGCTGGAGGGCACGCTCGGCGAGATCGCACAGGGGAAGCTGCCGTACTGAAAAAACCGCTGGGCACCGCGGCGAAAGCGGTGCCCAGCGGTTTCCGCGGGCGGGAAATCAGTGCTGCACGGCCTTTTCCGCGCCCGCACCGGTCAGCGCCCGGACTTCCATTTCGGCGAACTTCGCCTTGTCGTGTTCCTTCGACAGGATCGTGCCCAGCCAGCCGAGAACGAACGCGATCGGGATCGACACCAGACCCGGGTTGTCGAGCGGGAACCAGTGGAAGTCGACGCCCTGCAGCATCGACGCGCTCTTGCCGGTCTTCGGGTCGACCGGCTTCCCGGACACCGCGGGAGAGAACACGATGAGCACGATCGTCACGATCAGCCCGCCGTAAATGCTCCACAGCGCGCCCTGGGTGTTGAACCGCTTCCAGAACAGCGAGTAGAGAATCGTCGGCAGGTTCGCCGAAGCCGCCACCGCGAACGCCAGCGCCACCAGGAACGCGACGTTCTGCCCGTTCGCCAGGATGCCGCCCAGAATCGCGACGATGCCGATCACCACGGCGGTGATCCGCGCGACGCGGACCTCCGAACCAGTGGTGGCCTTGCCCTTCTTCAGCACGTTCGCGTAGACGTCGTGCGCGAACGAGGCGGACGCGGTGATCGTCAGCCCCGCGACCACGGCGAGGATCGTGGCGAACGCGATCGCCGAGATCAACCCGAGCAGCACCGGGCCTCCGAGGTTCAGCGCCAGCAACGGAGCCGCGGAGTTCACGCCGCCCGGTGCCTTCTTGATCGCGTCCGGTCCCACCAGCGCGCCCGCGCCGTAGCCGAGCACCAGGGTGAACAGGTAGAACACGCCGATCAGCACGATCGCCCACACCACCGAACGACGCGCCTCCCGCGCGGTCGGCACGGTGTAGAAGCGCATCAGCACGTGCGGCAGGCCCGCGGTGCCCAGCACCAGCGCGATGCCGAGGGAGAAGAAGTCCAGCTTCGTCGTGCCGTTGGTGCCGTACTGCTTGCCCGGCCCGAGCAGCGCTTCGCCGGCCTTGCCCGCCTTGTCGACCGCGCCCTGCAGCAGCGAGGAGAAGTTGAAGCCGTACTTGCCGAGCACCCACAGCGTCATCGCCAGCGCGCCGACGATCAGCAGCGCGGCCTTGATGATCTGCACCCAGGTGGTGCCCTTCATGCCGCCGATGAGGACGTAGGCGATCATGATCACGCCGACCACCGCGATCACCAGCGACTGGGCGGCTTTGCCCTCGATGCCGAGCAGCAGCGCGACCAGCCCGCCCGCGCCCGCCATCTGCGCCAGCAGGTAGAAGAACGACACCACGAGCGTCGAAATCGCCGCCGCCGCGCGCACCGGACGCTGTTTCATCCGGAACGCCAGCACGTCGCCCATGGTGAACTTGCCGGTGTTGCGCAGCAGTTCCGCCACCAGCAGCAACGCGACCAGCCACGCCACCAGGAACCCGATCGAGTACAGGAACCCGTCGTAGCCGTACACCGCGATGGCGCCGGCGATGCCGAGGAACGAAGCCGCCGACAGGTAGTCGCCGGAGATCGCGATGCCGTTCTGCGGGCCGGTGAACGCGCGGCCGGCCGCGTAGTAGTCGGACGCGGTCTTCGTATTGCGGCTCGCGCGGAACACGATCACCAGGGTGATGACCACGAACAGCGCGAAGATCGTGATGTTGAGCGCCGGGTTGCTTCCCTCGACGCTCGCGGCGAGAGTCTTCACTGCGTCTCCTTCGCCGGGTTCTCGATGTCGTCCTTGATCCGCTCGGCCAGCGGGTCGAGGTTCTTGTTGGCGTAGCGCACGTACAGCCACGTGATCAGGAACGTGGACACGAACTGCAGCAGGCCGAAGAGGAGGCCGACGGTGAAGTTGCCGGCGATCTTCGTGCTCATGAAGCCGTGCGCGTAGTCGGCGAGCAGGACGTAGAGCAGGTACCAGGCGAGGAACAGACCGGCCATCGGGAACACGAACCGGCGGAGCCGCTCGCGGAGTTGGCGGAACTCGGCGCTGTCGTGCACCTGCTCCCAGGTCGAGTCCGGCGGCGCGCCGGACGGGTCGCCTGCGCTCATGGGATCTCCCTTGTGCGACGCTGCGGATGTGGTCCGCGACACAGTAGGGAGGACGCCGGGCGAGCGGAACCGTCAGCGGCTCAAACGCCGCGCGGCACGACGAACGGTTGACGAACGGTCCCCGGAAGCGGACGAAGGGCGCTCGTCGAGGTGCAAGCGCAGCATCGCGGCCCCGGCCCAGGACGGTGGGCGCCCGCGCAGTGACACCGTGATCATCACGCCGAACGCGAGCGGTACCGACCAGGGTGCCGGTTGCGAGACCAAGATCGCCACCCAGCCTTGCGCCGAGGGCCCGGCCAGCGCGAACAGGATCGACCCGGACGAGGCCGCCAGCCCGGTCAGCACCCCGGCGATCGCGCCCGCCGCGGTGAGCCGCTGCCACCAGATGCCGAGCACGAGCAGCGGGCAGAACGTCGACGCGGCGACGGTGAAGCCCCACGTCACCAGCACTCCGGCGTCGAGCCGTGCGGAGGGCAGCGCGAGCAGCACCATCGCGATCGCGGCGAACACCACCGTCACCCGCAAGCGGCGCAGGCCGCCGGGCATCAGGTCGTAGGCGAGCGCGCCGGACATCACCAGCAGCAGGCCCAGCGAGGTCGCCAGGAACGCGGCGAACGCGCCCGCGGTGAGCAACGCGGTGAACAACTGCCCGGCCCAGCTGTGGTCGACCTGCGAGGGAAGCGCGACGACCACGGTGTCGGTGTTCCCGGACAGATACAGCTGCGGCACGAGAACCCGGCCGAGGACGCCGTAGACGCCGGGGAAAAGGTAGAAAACCCCCAGCAGCGCCACGGTGATCGCGGCGGTGCGGCGGGCGGCGCGGCCGTCCGGGCTGGTGTGGAAGCGCATCAGGACGTGCGGCAGGCCCATCGTGCCGAGAACGGTCGCGAGGAGGACCGCCCACGTGCCCAGCAGCGGATAGCCCTTGTCGATCTCCAGCAGCGGACGCTGCCAGTCCGGCCCGCCCAGCGCGACCTCTCCGCTCACGCCGGGGACCTGCGCGCCGGCGGCGAAGGTGAGCTGGTCTCCCTTGTGCACCACCAGTTGTCCGGGCGGCACCGTGCCGCGGTCCTCGATCGCGGTGGGCTCGCGGAAGGTGAGGGTGACGTCGTGGTCGAACTGCACCGGGGTGGTGTGCGAGAAGCGGGTGAACTCGACCGGCGTGAGGCTCGCGTCGCGGGTCTCGGCGCCGATGTGGAGCACCAGCCACAGCGCGGGAACGAGGAACAGCAGGAGTTTCAGGAAGAATTGGAAGGCTTGGACGTACGTCGCCGCGCGCATCCCGCCGAGCGCGAGCGTGACGCTGACCGCGGTGCCCGCGATGACCACGCCGACCCAGTACGGAGTTCCGCCGACCGCGGTGAGGACCAGTCCGGCCGTGCGGAATTGCGGGACTACGTAAATGGTCCCGATGACGAGTACGACGACCGCGGCGAGACGGCGCAGCGCGGGGGAGGCGAGGCGGGCTTCGGCGAAGTCGGGAACGGTGAGTGCGCCGGATCTGCGCATGGGGGCGGCGACGAGCACCAGCATCGCGACATACCCCGCGGTGAAGCCGACCGGATACCAGAGCGCGCCGACGCCGTCTTTCACCATCAGCCCGGCGACCCCGAGGAAGGACGCGGCGGAGAGGTATTCGCCGGAGACCGCGGCGGAGTTGACGAAGGGCGAGATTCGCCGGGACGCCACCAGGAAGTCGGAGGTGGTGCGCATGGCGGCGACCCCGCGCACGCCGATGAGCAGCGTGACGAGGACGACCGGGGCTACCGCGAGCGCGATGTCCATCTATCCGCCCCCGGACCGCTCGGGTACTCCGCTCACCGATCGTCCTCGATCTTCTCCGCGCGGCGCAGCTGCCACCAGGAGAGCCCGGCCAGCACCGGGTACGGCAGGACCGCGATCAGCAGCCAGGACAGCGGAATTCCCCACAGCCTGACGCTGTCGAGCGACGGGGCGAGCGCGAACAGCACCGGCAAACCCAGCACCAGCACGAACATCGCCACCAGGGCGGGGATCCCGCGACGGCGCTGGATCCGGTAGAGGCCGGCCGCGCGCTCCGCTTCCGACGCGCGCAAACGGGGCATCCGCCAGCGGCCGCGTTCGAGCCGCCGCGACCGGGCGAGCCTGGTCTGCGGACTGGTGACGGCGACGCGTTTCGTGCGGCTCACTGGACGGCCTGCGCAATCCTCGTGCGCGGCGACTCTTGTGCCCTCGTGAGTGCTGGCGCCGGTTCTAACCGGCTTTGCCACGCACGAGCCGCGCCGCTCACCGAGCGCTCCCGAGCTGGCCGCGCTGCGCCGCCTCCAGCAACCGGTCCCGGAGGTCTCGCGCATGCCGTCGGCTCACCGGCACGTCACCGGCTTCGGTGTGCGCCAGCAAGCCGCCCGTCGTGTCGCTCCGCAGTTCCAGCACCGCGCTGACCGCGAGCAAGAACCCCCGGTGCACCCGGGTGAATCCGGTGCCCTCCCAGTACTCTTCGAGTCGCGAAATCGGCATCCGCACCGGGTGCACGCCATTGCGGGTGTGCAGCCGGACGTAATCGCCGTTGGCCTCGGCGAACAGCACGTCGTCGCGGCGGACATAGCGCGTGCGACCACCGGAATCGACCGGCAGCGCCGCCATCGCGTCCGGCGCGGAACGACGTCGTCCGCTCGGCGCCAATCGGGTCACCTTCGCCAGCGCGGCGGAAAGCCGTTCCGTGCGCACCGGTTTCAGCAGGTAGTCCACCGCGCCGATGCCGTACGCGGTCACCGCGTGCCCGTCGTGCGCGGTGACGAACACGATCACCGGTGGTTCGGACAGTTTGGCCAGCAGCGACGCGAGTTCCAACCCGTCCAAGCCGGGCATGGAAATGTCGAGGAAGACCGCGTCGAAATGGTCTGCCTGCAACAGTTTCAGCGCCTTCAACGCATCGCTCGCACCGACCACCTCGCCGACTTCCGGCGCGTCGCGCAGCATCCGGCACAGCTCGTCCAAGGCCGGCGCGAGATCGTCGACCGCCAGCACCCGCAGCCCGCTCACGGCAGCACCCCCGGCTGGAACCGCGGCACGCGCAGGAGCACCCGGGTGCCTTCGCCGACCGCCGTTTCCACCGTCAGGCCGTACCAGGCGCCGTACACGGTGCGCAATCGTCGGTCCACATTGGCCAGACCGAGTCCGGTGCCGTCGCCGCTGCCCGCGAGGATGGCCGCGGCGCGCTCGGGCTCCATGCCGACCCCGTCGTCCTCGACGCTGATCACGCAGTCGTTCCCTTCCGCCTGTCCGTGCACCTGGACGAGCCCGGTGCCCGACCGCGGCTCGATGCCGTGCCGGATCGCGTTTTCCACGAGGGGTTCGAGTACCAGGTACGGCACCGCCACCGCAAGCACTTCCGGCGCGACCCGCACCTGCACCTTCAGTCTTTCGCCCAGCACCGCCCTCTGCAGCGCGAGATACGTCTCCACCGCGCGGAACTCCTCGGCGACGACGGTGTACTCGCCGTGCCTCGACAGGCTGTAGCGGGTGTAGTCGGCGAAATCGAGCATCAGGTCGCGGGCGCGGTCCGGCTCCGAACGGACGAACGAGGCGATCACGGTCAGCGCGTTGTAGACGAAGTGCGGCGACATCTCCGCGCGCAGCGCCCGCAGCTCGGCTTGCGCCGCTTGGTCGGCCGAAGCTTCGAGCCGTCCCCGTTCCAGGGCCTGCACGACCAAGTCCGCGGCCTGCCGGGGCACCGCGCTGGAAACGTCGCCGACCAGCAGCAACGCGCCCGCCAGTTCGTCGTGGACATGCAGCGGGACCGCCGTCACCCCACCGACGGCGATCGGCTCTTCCTGGTGCAGGACGTCATCCAGAGCCTGGGATACCGAGGAGTCGGCACCGGGGCGGCCGGACCACATCAGCGTGCCGGACAGGTCGGAAAGCCCCAGCCCGGCGACGCCGAACAGCCGTCGGAGGCCGTGAGCGGCACGGCGGGCGCGGACTCCGGAAAGGCCGTCTTTCAGGTCGTCGGCGATCTTGCGCGCCGCGCCGAGCACGCCGACGGCGTCCGGGCGGGAGCGCCACGGCAGCCGGGCACTCTCGGTCATCGACGAGCCCTCCCCTCGGGTGCCTGGGGGAGTAGATAGTAGCCCGTAACAAGGCGAAGGGGACTTTCCGCGCGGAAAGTCCCCTTCGGCCGGACCAGCGGTCAGCAGCTCTGCTTGTAGAAGTACTTCGAGTTGGCGTCCAGGTCGTCCTTGGTGATCGAGTGCAGCTGCGCGGTCAGGTCCCGCTCGGTCGGCTTGCCCTCGAGCGCGGCCACCGCCTGGTCGACGCCCTTGGTGCCGATCTGCGCCGGGTCCTGCGCGATGAGCGCCTGGTACTCGCCCTTCTTCAGACCGTCCACTTCGGACGGGCTGGCGTCGAAGCCGACCAGGTTGACCTTGCCGATCTTGCCCGCGTTGCGCAGGCCGGTCGCCGCGCCCTCGCCGGTGTTGAGGTTGGTGGCGAAGATCCCGACGAGGTCCGGGGTCGAGGCCAGCGCCGCGGTCACCTTCGAGGCGGCCTGGTCCGGTTCGTTCTGGGTGAACTGGACGCCGACCGACTTGAGGTTCGGGTGGTTCTTCAGCTCGTCCTCGAAGCCTTTCGCCCGGGCCGCCGTCGTGGACGTGCCCGCGATGGTGTCGAGAATCAGCACCGAACCCGGCTTGTCGCCCACCAGCTTCGCCATGGTCTGCGCGGCCAGCTTGCCGCCCTCGGCGTTGTCCGAGGAAACCGACGACACCGCGACGCTCTTGTCCTTGAGCGAGGTGTCGACCTCGACGATCTTCGTGCCGCGGTTCTTCACCTGCTGGATCGGCGCGAGCATGGCCTGGTCGTCGGTCGGCGCGATGAGCAGCGCGGCGGGCGGGTTGGAACCCATCGCGTTGACGATCGACGTCTGCATCGCCGCGTCGAACTTCTGCGGGGCCTGCGTGGTCAGTTCGTAGCCGAGCTTCTTCGCTTCTTCCTGCGCGCCGCACTGCATCGAGATGTAGAACGGCTCCGCCTGCACGCCCGGCACCAGCGCCAGTTTCTTGCTGTTCGCGGAGTTGCCGCCGGGCTGGTCTCCCGACCCGCTCTGTCCCACCTGCCCGGAGCCGCACGCGGCCACCAGCATCGCCGCGGACGCGAGCGTCCCGGCGGCGAGGACGGTTTTGCTGAATTTCATCGTAAGCACCTCTTTGTACTCGAGAACCGGTTCAGCGGGAGTTGCGCTTGCGGCGGCGGCGCTGGTCGAACCACACCGCCGCGATCAGGACCGCGCCGACCGCGATCATCTGCCAGAAGTCCTGCACGTGCGTGATGTTGAAGCCCTTCTTCAGCACCGCCGGGATGAAGACCCCGATCACCGTGCCGAGCATCGAGCCGACGCCGCCGAAAAGGCTCGTGCCGCCCATCACCGTCGCGGAGATGGCGTTGAGGTTGTCGTTGGTGTGCGCCGAGATCGTGGTCGACGCGTAGTACGCCAGCGACAGGAAGCCCGC
This sequence comes from Amycolatopsis orientalis DSM 43388, assembly GCF_000411975.1. Lineage (GTDB taxonomy): Bacteria > Actinomycetota > Actinomycetes > Mycobacteriales > Pseudonocardiaceae > Amycolatopsis > Amycolatopsis orientalis_D. The sequence continues at coordinate 130,031 of NZ_ASXG01000154.1, read as the reverse complement.
GATCCCGGCGAGGAAACCGGTGAGCAGGTACACCTTCAGCAGGTGTGCGGTCACGCCGATGCCGGACCGCCGCGCCGCCTCGGCGTTCGAGCCGACGGCGAACGTGTAGCGGCCGAACCGCGTGGTGTGCAGCAGCCACGCACCGATCAGCGTGATCACCACGGCGACCAGCACCAGGTTCGGGATCCCGCCGAACGACGTGCCGTAGCCGAGGGTCTTGTTCAGTTCGACGGGCACGCTGCGCACGTCCGAACCGCCGTTGAGCAGGTAAGACGCGCCGAGTGCCGCGCCCATCGTGCCGAGCGTGACGATCAGCGGCGGGATTTTCGCCACCGCGATGAGGAATCCGTTGATCAGGCCCCAGATCGTGCCCGCGATCACCGCCGCGACGAGCCCGACGGTGATCACGCCCCAGCCGGCGTGCGAGGCGTCGCCGCCGCTGAGCGCTTCCATGATCTTGCCCGCGACCATGCCGGCGAAGATCAGCACCGACCCGACGGACAGGTCGATGCCGGAGGTGATGATCACGAACGTCATGCCGACCGACAGCACCAGCAGCACGGACGTTTCGATCAGCAGCGTCTGGAAGGTGAACAGGGTCGCGAACTCGGCGGGCGCGATGGCGGTGAAGACCGCGATCAGCGCGAGCAGCACCAGCGCGATCCAGATCGTATTGGCCCCGACGAGCCGTTTCCCCAGCGGAGGCTTGGCGAACTCGCCGTCCACAGTGGTCTGAATGTCCTTCACCGGAGCGCTCATCAGGCCGCCTCCTCCTGGACGAGGGCACCGGTCATGGCGGCGACCAGATCCTCGAGTTTCGTGTCCGCCCCGGCGAACCGGGCGACGCGCTTGCCCAGCCGCAGCACCTCGATCCGGTCCGACACCGACAGCACCTCGGGCATGTTGTGGCTGATCAGCACGACCGCGATGCCCTTGTCGCGGACCTTTTTGATCACGTCCAGCACGCGTTCGCGCTGCAGCACGCCGAGCGCCGCGGTCGGCTCGTCCATGAACACGACCTTCGACGCCCACACCACCGACCGCGCCACCGCGACGCTCTGCCGCTGCCCGCCCGACAGCGACCCGATCGGCACGCTGGTGCTCTGCAGCGTGACGCCGAGCCGCTCGAACTCGGCGACCGCTTGCCGCCGCATTTCCGCCTTGTCGAGCATGCCGAGCTTGCCGAGGAGGCCCTTGCGCGGGATTTCCCGGCCCAGGAACAGGTTCGCCGCCGGGTCCAGTTCCGGCGCGACGGCGAGATCCTGGTACACCGTCTCGATCCCGGCCCGGCGCGCGGCCACCGGCGAGTCCAGGTGAACTTCCGTGCCGTCGAGCAGGATCCGGCCCGACGTCGGCTGTTCGGCCCCGGACAGGCACTTCACGAGCGTCGACTTGCCCGCGCCGTTGTCGCCGATCAGCGCGGTCACCTCGCCCGCGCGCGCCTGGAAGGACGCGCCGCGCAAGGCTTCCACCGATCCGTAGTGCTTGGTCAGGTCCACCGCGTCGAGCAGGATTTCGCTCATGCGGATCGACTCCTTTCCGGGGCGGGCGGACGGCACCGGACGACGGTGAGCGAGCCGGACAGTTCGGTCTGGCCCGCGGAGAACGGCACCGCGTAGGTGTCGCCCTTGGCCACCGGGAACTCGCCGCCGTGTTCGGTGCGCAAGGTGCCCTCGCCGTCGAGCGCGACGAGCACGCTGAACGACGGTTCGAGCGAGAAGGCGTTGCCGGACAAGTGAATGCGGTCAGCGCGGAAGAACTCCGCCGAATCCGGCGCGAGCAGGTCCACCGCGGTCGCTTCGTCGCCGGAGGTGTGCTTCACGATCGTCTTGAGCCGGTCCTCGTCCCAGCCCGAGGTGTCGAGCGTTTCGAGCGCGGTGTCGAAGCCGATCCCGAGGTGGCCCTTCTCCGGCGAGGCAAGGAAGTCGCGCCATTCGAGGGTCAGCGAGAAGTCCGTCGGCTGCTGCAGTTCGACCACGAACACGCCCTCGCCGATCGCGTGCGGCAGCCCGGCCGGGATGTAGACCGTGTCGCCTTCCCGCACCGGGATGCTGTTGAGCGCGCCCAGCATGCTCGGCGCGTCCTGTTCGCGGGTCCACTCGGCGACGGTTTCCTTGCTCAGCGTTTCCCGGAAGCCCGGGTACACGCGCGGGTCGTCGCCGTAGGTGCCGACCACGATCCACGCCTCGGTCTTGCCGAAGTGGGAGTCGAAATGCTTGCGGGCGAAGGAATCCGACGGGTGGAAGTGCACCGGAAGCCGCTGTCCGGCGTCGAGCAGCTTGACCAGGAGGCCGGTCGAGTCGCCGAGCTTGGCGACGTGCGCCGCGCCCAGCCACGCCTCGGCGTCCGCGCGGACCGCGTCGCGCAGCCAGACCCCGCTGGGCAGCTTGGTGAGACCGTTGGTCTCCTGGCCGAACATGGTGGTGACGGAACCGACCCAGTCCTCCGGCCCGAACTTCGAGTCGGTGCCGCTGGCTCCGCGCAGGGCGGCGATCGCGTCGCCGCCCCGGTAGAACTGCGGCGGCTGGTTGGCCGGGAGCGCGACCGGCTCGAGGTGCTTGGTCACAGGGCGGCCTCACCGGAACCGCGGGCGACGAGGTGCACGGGCAGAACTACCTTTCTCGGGGCGGATTGATCGCCCTGGATGCGGGCGAACAGCAGCTCTGCCGCTGCGTGCCCGAGGGCGCTGACGTCGTGGGCGATCACGGTGACCGGCGGGTCGAGCAGGTCCGCCAGTTCGAAATCGTCGAAGCTCACCAGCGCGGGCCGGCGCTCGGCGTGCGCGAGCGCGCGCAGCAGGTGCACCGCGACCCGGTTGTTGCCCGCGATCACGGCGGTGGCCGGATTCGGCCCGCCGATCAGCTTGCGCACGGCCTGGCCGACGGTTTCCGGCGTCGGCGTCTGCATCGCCACCAGGCTCTCGTCGTAGGAGATCCCGTTGCGCACACAGCCTTCCCGGAACCCGCGCAGGCGTTCGGCGGCGGTGAAGATGTCCGGGCTGTCGCCGAGGAAGGCGATCCGGCGGTGGCCGTGCCGCACGAGGTGGCCGACCGCCTCGATGGTGCCGCCGAGGTTGTCCACGAGCACGGTGTCGGCCACGATGTCACCGGCCGGGCGGTCGAGAAACACGACCGGCGTGCCCGCGCGCATTTCCGGCACGAGATAGCCGTGCTGCAGCCCGGCGGGCACGATCAGCAGCCCGTCCACGCGCCGTGCGCAGAATTCCAGCGACAGCTCGCGTTCGCGGTCGGAGTTCTCGCCGGACGACCCGGTCAGCACGTGTCTGCCGAACGACGTCGCGATCCGTTCCACCGCGCGGTTCAGCTCGGAGTAGAAGGGGTTGCCGACGTCCTCGACGACCAGGCCGATGGTGCCGGTGGTCGAGCCGCGGCGCAGGTTGCGCGCGCCGATGTTCCGCCGGAACCCCAGCTGTTCGATCGCGGCCACCACGCGTTCGGCGGTGTCCGGATGCACCGCGGGCTCGTCGTTGACGACCCGCGACACCGTTTTGATGCTGACGCCGGCCAGCCGGGCCACATCGCTCATCGTGGCCCGCCTGCTGGCGGGGCGGGGAAGCCCGTCCGCGTCCCGGCCCGAGTGAGACAACGTTGTCATAATGCGGGGGATTGGACACCATCCGCCCGCTCGCTGTCAATGCTTGCCGCTTTCCGCTGCCCGCTTCGCCGAATCCGCTGGTGCGGATGGTGGACATCGTTGTCTCGAATCGGACAGGCTCTCACCGCGGTCTTGACGATCCGGTGAGCCATTGCCGAAGGTAGCCCGCATCGACGGTGCGCGACAAGGTTGTCATCGATGCCTCGAGGTCGGTGGCGGCGGGTTCGCGCCGGACAACTGGAGAGGCGATGGCGATGGCGCGAGCGCGCTGGAGAGCCGGACTGATCTTCCTGACCTCGGCGGTCGTGGCGACAGGGGCCGCGTTGGCCCCCGCCGCCCCCGCACTGGCCGATCCCGCGGCGAGCGCCGCGAAGAACGCTGACCCGGCGAAGTGGGTGAACCCGTTCGTCGGCACCCGGCCCGGCGGCGCGGACCACGGCACCGGCGGCGGCGCGGGCAACACCTTCCCCGGCGCGGTGGCGCCGTTCGGGATGGTGCAGTGGAGCCCGGACACCAAGAAATCCCAGCCGGGCGGCTATTTCTACGACGACAACACGATCACCGGGTTCAGCCTCACGCACCTTTCCGGCGCCGGCTGCACCACGTATCAAGACCTGCCGTTCATGCCGTACGTCGGGGAGATCAGCACGTCGCCCGCGACCGATCCGGGCCACTACACCTCGACCTTCGACCACAAGAACGAGCACGCGACCGCCGGCGCGTACGACGTCGCCCTCGACAACGGCGCGAAGGTCGAGCTGACCGCGACGCAGCGCACCGGTTCCGGACGGTTCACCTACCCCGCGGGCGCGGCGTCCACGTTGCTGGTCAACACTTCCGGCTCGGTCAACGGCACCGACGACGCGTCGATCAGCATCGGCAAGGACACCATCAGCGGCTGGGCGACCAGCGGCCGGTTCTGCGGCGCGAAGGACTCGTACCGGGTCTACTTCTCGGCGAAGTTCGACACCCCGTTCGAGTCCGTCGGGACGTGGAAGAACGGCGCGGTGACCCCGGGCAAGACCGCGGAAACCGGCGGGGCCAGGGCGAAGGTCGCGCAGCCGAACGGGATCGGTGCTTCGCTGGCGCGCCCGGCGGCGGCGAAGCCGCAGGACACCACGGTGAGCGGCCCGGGCAGCGGCGGGTACGTGACCTTCCCGAACCTCAACGGCGCGCGGGTCAACGTCCAGGTCGGACTGTCCTTTGTGTCCGTCGACGGCGCGAAGGCGAACCTGAAGGCGGAGAACAACGGCACGAAGGCGTTCGACGCGGTGGCCGCGTCCGCGCGGCAGGCGTGGAACGACCAGCTCGGCAAGATCCAGGTCAGCGGCGGCAGTGACGCCGACACCACGACGTTCTACACCTCGCTGTACCACTCGCTGATCCAGCCGAACGTGTTTTCCGATGTGGACGGTCGCTATCCGGGCTTCGACGGCCGGATCCACCAAGCTGACCGCGGCCACGCGATATACACCAACATCTCCGGCTGGGACATTTACCGCTCCGAGGTCCCGCTGCTGGCCACGATCGTGCCGAAGCAGACCTCGGATCTCGTGCGGTCGATGATGGCCTTCGCCGAACAGGGCGGCTCCTGGGACCGCTGGACCGTCGCGAACGACTACACCGGCGTGATGAACGGAGACCCGTACCACATCATCGTTTCCAGCGCCTACGCGTTCGGTGCGCGTGACTTCGACGCGCAGAAAGCGTTGCTGCTCATGATCAAGGGCGCGACGCAGCCGACGCAGGGCTACGTCGAACGCCCGGGCCTTCAGGATTACCAGCGCCTCGGTTACGTGCCCGGCGCGGCGGCGGACACCCTGGAGTACACGAGCGCGGACTTCGCCATCGCCCAGTTCGCGAAGCGCCTGGGGGACAGCGCCACGTACACGACGTTCATGAAGCGGGCGCAGTACTGGCAGAACCTCTACAACCCGGGCAGCGGACACCTGCAGCCGCGCAACGCGGACGGCTCGTTCTCCGCGAACTACGACCCCTCCAGCTCGCAGGGCTGGGTCGAGGGCAACGGCGCGCAGTACGACTGGATGGTGCCGTATGACCTCGGCGGTCTCGTGACCGCGTTCGGCGGCAACACCGCTACCCAGTCGCGTTTGGACACTTTCTTCACGAAGCTGAACGCCGGACCCCATGAGCCGTACGCGTTCCTGGGCAACGAGCCGAACTCGAACGCGCCCTACGTGTACTCGTTCGCGGGTGCCCCGGCGAAGACGCAGAACATCGTGCGCCGGGCGATGGACGAGCTGTACAACCCGCGTCCGGAAGGCCTGATCGGCAACGACGACCTCGGCCAGATGTCGGCCTGGTACGTCTGGTCCGCGCTCGGCGTCTACCCGGAGATCCCGGGCCGTGCCGAAACCGTGCTGACCACGCCGCGTTTCGCGCACGCCGAGGTGACCACCGGGGCGGGCAAGAAGATCGTCGTCGACGCTCCCGGCACCGGCGAATACACCAGCGGCCTCAAGGTGAACGGCAGCGCGGCCAGCAAGGCGTGGCTGCCGGAAGGGCTGTTCTCGCAGGGCGGCAAGCTGGACTTCACCCGCTCGACGACCGCGACCGCGTGGGGCTCCGCCCCGGCTGACGCGCCGCCCTCGTTCCGTGAGCAGGAGAAGCCGAGCCTGTCCTTTGTGGACCCGGCACGCGCGGTGGTGCCCGCTGGCACGACCGCGACCGCTTCGGTGGGCGTGCAGGATCTGTCCGGCACCGCACGGACCTGGACCTACTCGGCGGGCAGCGCGGACGGCATCACGCTGACGCCCGCGACCGGTTCCGTGCAGGTCCCCGCGGCGGGCAAGGGCCGCGCTCAGGTGACGGTGAGCGTTCCGGCGGGCACCTCCGACGGTCCGCGCCGGATCCCGGTCACCTTCTCCTCGCCGGGGCTCGCGGACGTGCAGGCGGTGCTGACCATCCTGGTGGCGAAGCCGAACAGCTGGCTGGCCACGGTGAACAACACCGGGCTGTCGCCGGACGCCGACTCGGCGGCCGGGAACTTCGACGGCGGCGGCTGGAGCTACTCCGCGGACGCGCTGGCCAAGGCCGGCGCCAAGCCGGGCAGCACGGTGTCGAGCGACGGGCTGAACTTCACCTGGCCGGCGTACCCGGTCGGCGACCCGGACAACGTCGTCGCCGCCGGCCAGACGATCAACCTGACCGGTTCGGGACGGCTCGCGCTGCTCGGCGCCGCGAGCAACGGCAACGCGCAGGGCACGCTCACCGTCACCTACACCGACGGCAGCAAGTCCACCGCCGCCATCGGATTCTCCGACTGGACCCTCGGCGGCGGAGGAGCGCAGCCGGCGTTCGGCAACCGGATCGTCCTGTCCACGCCGTACCGCAACTCCGCGGGCGGCGACCCGCAGCAGATCCGCACGATGGTCTTCGCCACCGCGCCGATCACGCTGGACGCGGGCAAGACCGTCGCGAGCGTGACGCTGCCGAGCGGCGTCAGCGGCGGCGACCTGCACGTGTTCGCCATCGCCGCGGGCTGACCCAGACGCGTTCGGTGAGGGGAACCCTGAGGGAACCAGATTCCCGCAAGGTTCCCCTCACGAACTTTCCAGAGGAGTCCTATGAGGAGCAGGGTTTTGGCGGGCGCGATGACGCTCGCTGTCGTCGCCGCCGCGCTCACGCCGGTGGCGGCACAGGCGCGTCCGGCCGATGCGCTGGATTCGGTCAACACGTTCATCGGCACGCAGGACGAGGGCAACACGTTCCCCGGTGCGTCCGCGCCGTTCGGCATGGTGCAATCCAGCCCGATCACCACCCATTACGCCGGTTACCTCTACACCGACACCGCGATCCGCGGCTTCGGCCATTTCTTCCTCTCCGGCGCGGGCTGCTGGGAACAGGGCGGCCTGGTGTCCATGCTGCCCACTACCGGCGAGATCGGTCCGGGCGCGGCCTTCGACACCAGCAAGCCGGACACCTTCGACCAAGCCAAGTACGCCGCGCCGTACACGCACGAGGGCGAAGTCGGCAAACCCGGCTACTACAAGGTGCGTCTCACCGGCTACGGCGGCATTGACGTCGAAACCACCGCCAGCACCCGCAGCGGCGTCGAACGGTACTCGTTCGCGAAACCCGGCCCGGCCAACGTTTTCGTGAACGTCGGGCAGGCCAACGCGAAGGAACCGGTCAGCGGCAGCAGCGTCCGGATCGTCGACGACCACACGATCGTGGGCACCGTCGAATCGCAAGCCTTCTGCGGCGGCAAGCCCTACACCACCTACTTCACCACGAAATTCGACCAGCCGTTCACTTCCTACGGCACCTGGTCACCGGACGGCGGCACCCCCGGCAGCCGCTCGGCACAAGGCGGCGCGGGCCTGCGCGGCGCGTGGCTGACCTTCCCGAAGGGCGGTCAAGTCACGGCGACCACCTCCCTTTCCCAAGTGGACGCACGCGGTGCGGACACGAACCTCGCCGCCTCGCGCGTCCGTCCGTTCGACGCGGTGAAGAACGACGTCCAGCGAGACTGGCGACGGGAACTGTCCAGTGTGGACATCACCGGCGGCACCCCGGACGACCGCACGGTCTTCTACACCTCGCTGTACCACTCCTTCCTGCAGCCATTGACCGCGAACGACGCCGACGGCCGGTACTACGGCTTCGACAAGAAGATCCACCGCGCGATCGGCTGGACGTACTACGACTTCTTCTCCCTCTGGGACACCTACCGCTCGCAAAACCAGCTGCTCGCCCTGCTGAAACCGGACCGGGCCCGCGACATCGCGAAGAGCATCCTCGCCATCCACGACCAAGGCGGCTGGCTCCCGCGCTGGGCGTACGCGAGTCAGGAAACGAACACCATGACCGGCGACCCGGTGACGCCGTTCCTGGTCGACCTCTGGCGGTTCGGCGCGTTGAGCGGCGAGGAAATGCACGCCTACCAAGCCCTGCTGCAGAACTCCCGCGAGATCCCGCCCGCGTCGTCGCCGTTCCAAGGCCGTTCCGGCAACGCGAGCTACCAGGCCGACGGATTCGTCCAATACGACCCGAACTTCCCGAAGAAGGGCCAGGACACCGACCCGGCCCACGGCGCGTCCGCGACCTTGGAGTACGCCCTCGCCGACTGCTCCCTCTCGGTGATGGCGTCCGCGCTCGGCCGTAAGGAAGACGCGCAGCAGCTGGCGGCCAAGGGCCGGACGTACGCGACGCTGTGGGACCCGTCGGTCACCGACCGCGGCTTCACCGGCTACTTCCGCCCGAAGGTCGCCGGCGGCAGCTGGTACACCCCGGCGGACGGCCCGTACAGCCCGCAAGGCCAGGACGGCTTCCACGAGGGCACGGCGTGGCAGTACCAGTGGCTGGTGCAGCAGGACGTGCCCGGCCTGGTCGCGAAGATGGGCGGCGCGGCCAACGCGGGCAAGCGGCTCGACGATTTCTTCGCCTACGACGACCTGGTGAAGGACCCGGCGAAGACCGCGCACGAGAAGTGGGTCGTCGGTCCGTACGACTACTACCGCCAGTTCCGCTACAACCCCAACAACGAGCCCGACCTGCACTCGCCGTGGATGTACACGCTCACCGGACAGCCGTGGAAGACCTCGGCGGTCGTGCGGGCCGCGCACACGCTGTTCACGAACGCCCCGAACGGCGTCACCGGCAACGACGACCTCGGCACCATGTCCGCCTGGTACGTCTTCAGCGCGCTCGGCCTCTACCCGGCCGTCCCGGGCACCGGCGACTTCGTGCTCAACGCGCCGCGGTTCGCCAAGTCCGTGCTGCACCTGCCGAACGGCCGCGACGTCACCGTCAACGCGCGCGGGGCGGACGGGGCGCAGCTGCAGTACGTTTCCGGGCTGCGCGTCAACGGCACGGCGTCGGACAAAACGTTCGTCAGCCTCGAACAGCTGCGCCGCGGGTCCACTCTGGACTTCGCGCTGACCGGCGACGCGGCGCGGGCCACGTGGGGAACGTCACGGTCGGCCGCACCCCCTTCTCCTTGTGCCGGTTAGTGTTCAGTCGTGGACAGTCGGTGAAGACCGCCTCCCGAATCTTGGGATCGGGAGGCGGTCTTTCCCGTTAACCGGGCATTTCCCGCCCGTTTCCGGCCCGCGTCCGAAATTGGTGCAGACCACAGCGGAATCTGCTCGTGACCAGAGTCACGGGCCCCGGTGTTCCGGTGAGGCCGATCACGCCTCACACTGGTCTCATACCCGTTCGACAGCGCTGTTGACGCCAGGCGGTTCCGTCCGTCTTGGACAGTCTGTCGGACGTGTTTTTGTGTGTGCAGTCAGCACGCACCAGGTGACGCACAGGAGGATGTCGTGTCCAGCAAGGCCGCTCTCGTGTTCCGCGTGGCCGCAGTCGCCGAGGCTCTGTCCTGGCTCGGCTTGCTGATCGGGATGTTTCTCAAGTACGTCGTCGACGCGTCTAACGAGGGCGGCGTGCCCGTCCTCGGCATGGTGCACGGCGTCGTCTTCGTCCTGTACGTGATCACCTCCCTGTCCGTGGCGAAGCCGCTGGGCTGGCGCGGCAAGACGCTGACGCTGGCGCTGCTGGCGAGCATCCCGCCGCTGTTCACCTGGCTGTTCGAGAAGTGGGCGCTGCGCAACGGCAAGCTCGACGGCCCGCAGCGGCTGTCCCAGGGCGGCGTCGGCCTCTTCGTGCGCGCGCGGGAGACCGTGAACGCCTGATCCTCCGCTTTCCGAAGGGCCCACGCGAGCACCGCGTGGGCCCTTCGTGCGTTACGAGGTGAAATCGCCCGCGGACTTGCGGACCTTGGTCAGCAGCTCGGTCAGCTGCTCCACCTGCCGTTCGGTGAGCCCGGTGAGCCCGAAGTCGATTTCGGTGACCGCGGCGGTGGCGGCTTCCCGCAGCGCGCGGCCCTCGTCGGTGATCTCGACGAGCGTGGTCCGCCGGTCGGTGGGGTGCGGCACGCGCTTGACGAGCCCGTCGCGCTCGAGCCGGTCCACTATGTTGGTGACGCTGGTGGGATGCAGCTGCAGCCGTTCGCCCATCACCCGCATCGGCAACCGCGCGTTGCGGGAGAAGGTGAGCAGCACTAGCGCCTCGTAGCGGGCGAAGGTGAGGCCGTGCGGCTTGAGAGCGCCGTCGACCGCCGACTGGATGATCTGCTGCACCCGCATCACACCGGTGACCGCGGCCATGGTTCCGGCCGGGCCGATCCGGTCTTCCCACAGCTGCGCGGCACGGGCGATCGGATCGAACGGCAGCGGACGGTTCATGGCAATCGAAGCTACCAGCGGGTACCCCGGTCGTGGGGGTCGGCCTGGGAGAACAGGGAAAGGAAGCCACATGATCGTCGCGTTCAGCGTGAGCCCCTCGGCGGCGGAGCCGGACGGCGGAGTGAGCGAGGCCGTCTCGCGCGCGGTGAAGGTGGTGCGCGAATCCGGGTTGCCGAACTCGACCAGCTCGATGTTCACCGAGGTCGAGGGCGAGTGGGACGAGGTCATGGCGGTGGTGAAGAAGGCGGTGGAAGCCGCGGGCGAGGGCTCGGCGCGCGTCGGGCTGGTGCTGAAGGCCGACATCCGTCCCGGCTACGACTCCGGCCAGCTGAGCGCGAAGGTCGAGCGCGTCGAGGCGCACCTGCGTGAGAGCTGAGCTAGGGGATCGGCGGCGTGAACGCGACGGTCCAGCGTCCCTTGGCGCTGGTCACCGCGAGCCGGTAGCTGAACTGCTCGCCCGCGCCGGTCTTCCCGCGCACGACGGCCGCGGTGGGGGAGTGCTCGTCCGGGGAGAGCTGCACGGAAATGTCGTGCGCGTCGCCGTCCTTGAGGACGCTGACGTAGTCCTTGGCGAGGTCGTCGCCGCCGGAGCCGGGGACGTCGAAGAGCCCGGCGAGCGCGTCCGCGTCCCGGCCGCTCAGCGCGGCCGCGAGTTCGGTGCGCAGTTCCGGCGGGGACGCCGCGCCGGGCGGCTCCTGGTGAGCGACGGTCACCGTGATGCTGGCGACCCACCCCACCCCGACCACGACGGCGACGGCCACCGCGGCGTTGCGCCGGCTGAGCATCCTGCGGCCTCCTCGTTGTCCTCGCCGGAAGCATGCCGCACGGAAGTGCTCCTGCCCAACGCGAACCTCGGGGCTGCTGCTGAACTCTCGCGGCGAGCCGTGCCAGGATGGAGGGCGTGACACACCCACGCGGATCTGCAGCGAACTCAGCGGCGTTGTCCGCCGCGTTGTCCGGCGCGGTCGACCTGTCCGCGCTCAAAGCCAGGGCGGAGGCGAACCGGAACCAGCCGCAGGCCCCGCCCGCGCGCCCGTCCGGCGGCGAGCCGAGTGCCACCGCGCCGCCCTCGGACGCGGTCCTCGAGGTCACCGAGGCGACCTTCCAGGCCGACGTCGTCGAACGCTCGCTCAACCAGCTCGTGGTCGTCGACCTGTGGGCGGAGTGGTGCGGGCCGTGCAAGCAGCTGAGCCCGGTGCTGGAACGCCTGGCCGGCGAAGCGGGCGGCGCCTGGGTGCTGGCGAAGGTCGACGTGGACGCCAACCCGCGGATCGCGCAGCTCTTCGGAGCCCAGTCGATCCCGACGATCGTCGCCATCGCCGGCGGCCAGCCCGTGGACGCCTTCTCCGGCGCATTGCCGGAGCCGGAAATCCGCAAGTGGCTGGGCTCGCTGCTGGACGCCCTGCGCGACCGCCTGCCCGGCATCCGCGCCGCAGAGGAGGCCCGCGGCCCGGTCGAAGAGCCGGAAGACCCGCGCTTCACCGAGGCCGAGGAAGCCTTCGAACGGGGCGACTACGCCGCCGCGCAGGCCGCCTACGAGCGCATCCTGGACGCCGAACCGGCCAACGAGCTGGCGAAGAACGCCCTGGCGCAGGTCAAGTTCACCGCCCGCGCCGAGTCGATCGACCCGAGCGCCCGCGCCAAGGCCGAAGCCGACCCGAAGGACCTCGACGCCCAGCTCGCGGCCGCCGACCTGGACATCGCCGAACAGGACGTGGAAGGCGCGTTCCGCCGGCTGATCGACGTCGTCCGCCGCACGTCCGGCGACGACCGCAACCGCGTGCGCGAACACCTGGTCGCGTTGTTCGACCTCTTCGACCCGGCCGACGAGCGGGTTTCGAAGGCGCGCCGGGACCTGGCGAGCGCGCTGTTCTGAGCTGATTCACGACGAAGGGCCGCACCGGAACCCTCCGGTGCGGCCCTTCGTCCTGCCTGGCTCAGGCGTACTGCTTCGAGCAGGAGGACGACCCCTCGAGGTATCCCCGCCGCAGCGCCTCGACCCGGTCGAACCCGCTGTCCGGCCGCTCCCCGTTCACGTTCGCCGACACCAGCCCGTCCGGCCGCAGCAGGTCCGCGATCGCCTCGTCCAGGTCCCCGGAGGAAAGCTTCAGCTTCACCCCTCCGGTCGGATGGTTCGAGAACGCCGCCCAAGCGCCCACCAGGCAAGCCGTCCGCAACCCGGCGTTGGGCGTGTCGATCGAAGCCCCGACCCCCTTCTGGATCCCGATCGCGTACCGCGACGCCAGTTCGGCGAAGGCGGCGAAGTCGCCCAGCCCGCCCCCGGCCCGGCCGGCCATCTCGGCTTCCTGGTCCACCGGCTCGGCCAGCTTCTCCAGCGTCCGTTGGTCGAAGTTCACCGTGTTGTCGTTAGGGCAATAAGACGCGGGCGGCGTGCTCGGCCCGCCGGGGCAGCTGCCGGAGCCCGCGGCGAACTGCGGCCCCTGCACGCCCGCGCCCTTGAACGCCTCGTCCAGGCTGGCCTTGAGGTCCGACAGCGTCGTCTCGTCGAAGCGCGCGTCGCCCTTGCCCTTGTCCCCGGAGTCGAACGGCCGCTCAGTCAGCCGCTGCTGCACGTTCTGCGCGTTCATCCCGGCGCATTCCTTCGGCCCCTTCTCGAACCCGGCCTGGAACGCGTACGTCCGGTCGAACGCCGTGCCGTGCGCCTGCCGGTCCGTCGCGCTCGTCCCGGCCTGGTCGCGGATGAAGAACATCGCGGCCATGATCTGGTCCAGCCCCTCCGCGGTCGACACCCGGTAGAACTTGCTCTTGTCCTCGGCGACCCACCGGAAGTACCCGCCGGCGAAGCAGTCCGCCTGCTGTTCCTTCACGACGGTCGGCGTCGACTTCGAGATCCCGGCCGCGGACCCGAGCCGGTACTGGATCGCGTGGCCGAACTCGTGCGCCAGCACGGTCACCACCGACATCGGCCCGAACCGCTTGCGCAGCATCGGCAGCAGCACGCCGCGGTCCCACGCCACCGAATCGTCGCCCGCGCAGTAGAACGCGTTCACCAGCTGCTTGACGCTGCCGCACGCGGTGTCCTCGGTGTCGCGCTTCGAGTCGTACGACAGCAGCGATTTGACCGGCTCGAACTGCTTGCCGCCGAACTCCGCGGGCAACGCCTCGGTCCAGTACGCCTGCACGTCCGCGATCGCGGCGGTGGCCAGCTGGTCGTCCTCGCCGCCGCTGGCGTTCTTCACACGCAGGTCCGGCCGCGGCGCGTCGGAGCGCAGCCCGCTCTCGAAATGCGTGACCGGCAGCCCGGCGACGTTCCCCGCGCCCGGCGTCGCCGCGGGCGCCTTGTCCCCGCACGCGGCCGTCCCCAGCACGGTCGCCGCGACCAGCACGACCAGCGCGTACCGGCGTCCCCCTCGGCTCATGTTCCCTCGTTCCACTTCCGCGTCCGACAACGAACCGGGACATTACTGACCCGGATGGCGCAGTGTGCGGACAATCCCCGAAGTGGGGTGCGAGCGCGCGCGAAGCGGGCCGGATATCGTCGCTGACCATGCGTGCAGTCCGCCGGTTCACCGTCCGCGCCAGCCTGCCCGAGCCGCTCGCCGGGCTCGGCGCGCTCGCGACCAACCTCCGCTGGACCTGGCATCCGCCGACGCGCGACCTGTTCGCCTCGATGGACGCCGAACTCTTCAACAAGATCCGCGATCCGCTGCGCATGCTCACCGCGCTGCCGCCGGAGCGGCTCGAGGAACTGGCGAAGGACGAGGACTTCCTGCGCCGCACCCGCGAAGCCGCCGCCGGCCTGGAGCGCTACCTCACCGAGCCGCGCTGGTACCAGCGGCGCACCGACGAAGGGTTGCCGCAGGCGGTCGCGTACTTCTCGATGGAGTTCGGGGTCACCGAGGCGCTGCCGAACTACTCCGGCGGCCTCGGCGTCCTCGCCGGCGACCACCTCAAGGCGGCGTCGGACCTCGGCGTGCCGATGGTCGGCGTCGGCCTGCTGTACCGGTCCGGGTACTTCCGCCAGGGCCTCTCGCTGGACGGCTGGCAGGTCGAGCACTACCCGGTGATCGACCCGAACGCCTTCCCGCTGGAACTGGTCGCCGAGGGCGGCCGCCCGGTGCTGGTCGAGGTCGCCATGCCGGGCGGACGGGACCTGCGCGCGCAGATGTGGCGGGCGCGCGTCGGCCGGATCCCGCTGCTGCTGCTCGACACCGACATCGAGGCCAACGACGAGGACCTCCGCTCGGTCACCGACCGGCTCTACGGCGGCGACGCCGACCACCGCATCCGGCAGGAGATCCTGGCCGGCATCGGCGGGTTCCGGGCGGTGCGGAAGTTCTGCGAGCTGACCGGGCATCCGCAGCCGAAGGTGTTCCACACCAACGAAGGCCACGCCGGCTTCCTCGGGCTGGAGCGCGCCCGCGAGATCATCCAGTCCGACGGTCTCGCCTTCGACGAGGCGCTGCCCGCGGTCCGCGCCGGCACCGTGTTCACCACGCACACCCCGGTCAGCGCGGGCATCGACCGGTTCCCGGTCGACCTCGTGCAGCGGTATTTCTCCGACGGCAGGCTCGTGCCGGACGTCGACGTCCGCCGCGTGCTGCAGCTCGGCGCGGAGGACAACCCGGGCCTGTTCAACATGGCGCACATGGGATTGCGGCTGGCGCAGCGCGCGAACGGCGTCTCGGCGCTGCACGGCCGCGTCACGCGCCGGATGTTTTCCCGGCTGTGGCCCGGGTTCGACGAGGCCGAGGTGCCGATCTCGTCCATCACCAACGGCGTGCACGGGCCGACCTGGGTGGCGCGCGAGCTGAGCGCGCTGCTCGGCGGCAACCACGAGGAGTTCGGCCACGAGGGCCGCACGCCGGACAGCTCGCTGCGCGACGGCGTCAGCGACCAGCAGCTGTGGGCGCTGCGCCGGGAACTGCGGGAGAAGCTGGTCGGCGAGGTCCGGCGGCGGGTGCGCGCGGCGTGGATGCAGCGCGGCGCGTCAGCGCTGGAACTGGGCTGGACCGACCGCGTCTTCGACCCGGACGTGCTGACCGTCGGCTTCGCCCGCCGCGTCCCGACGTACAAGCGGCTCACGCTGATGCTGCGCGACCCGGACCGGCTGCGCGCGCTGCTGCTGGACGAGAAGCGGCCGATCCAGATCGTGATCGGCGGCAAATCGCATCCCGCCGACGAGAACGGCAAGCAGCTGATCCAGCAGATCGTGCGGTTCGTCGACGATCCCGCGGTGCGCCATCGCATCGTGTTCCTGCCGGACTACGATATGTCGATGGCCCGCTACCTCTACCGCGGCTGCGACGTGTGGCTGAACAACCCGGTGCGGACGCTGGAGGCGTGCGGCACGTCGGGGATGAAGTCGGCGCTCAACGGCGGCCTCAACCTGTCCATCAAGGACGGTTGGTGGGACGAGTGCTACGACGGCTCGAACGGCTGGGCCATCCCCACCGCGGACGGCGTCACCGACCCGCTGCGCCGCGACGACCTCGAAGCCGCGGCGCTGTACGACCTGCTCGGCCAGCAGATCGCGCCGCTCTACTACGACACCGGCGAGGACGGCGTGCCGACCGGCTGGCTCGCGATGGTCTGGCACACGCTCGAAACGCTGGGCCCACGCGTGCAGGCGTCGCGGATGGTGCGCGAGTACGTGGATTCCGGCTACCTGCCCGCGTCGCGGATGGTCGCCGCCGCCACCGGCAACGGCCACCAGGGCGCGCTGTCGCTGGCCGACTACCGGACCAAACTGGAAGTCGCCTGGCCGCGTGTGCGGATCTTCGACGCCGAACTCCAGTACGACCACACCGAACGGCTCGTGGTCGGCACCGAGGTCACCATCCGCGCCCGGATCGACCTGGCCGGGCTCGAACCGTCCGAAGTGGACATCCAAGCCGTGGTCGGCCAGGTCGGCGACGGGGACGAACTCGCCGACTCGGTGCAGGTGCCGATGGCGCCGGACGGAATCGGCGCGTTCGCCGCGACGCTGCGCCTGCCGCGCGCGGGCTCGGTCGGCTACACGGTGCGGGTGCTGCCGAAGCACCCGCTGCTCGCCAGCCCGGCGGAACTGGCGCGCGTCGTGCTCGCCTGACTCACGAACACCTCAGAGTCGGTCCGTGAAGGACTCCTTGAGGGAATCAGATTCCCTCAAGGAGTCCTTCACGGACCGTCGGGACGCGTGCCCCAAGAGCTCAGTCGACCGCCGGCGTTCCGCCTTCCCGCACCGGCAATCCAGCCGCCGCCCAAGCCCGGAACCCGCCCACGAGATCCGTCGCCTTGGTCAGCCCCAGCCGCTGCAGATCCGCCGCGGCCAGGCTCGACGCGTACCCCTCGTTGCACACCACCACTGCGACGGTCTCCGCCGTAACCCCCGGCAGCCGCCACTCGCTCTCCGGAGCGAGCCGCCACTCCAGGTGGATCCGCTCCACGACCACCGACCCGGGGATCTCGCCCTCGGCGACCCGGTTGGCGTACGGCCGGATGTCGACGATCAGCGCGCCTTCGGCCTGCAGGTCGGCGGCGCGCGCCGGATCCGCCCGGTCCAACGTGGACCGGGCGGCGGCGAGGAAAGCGTCGAGTGCGGTCATGACCGCACAATGGCAGGCAACGGCGGGATCTCGTTCGGCACGTCGGCGAGGCTCGCGTATTCGCGCGTCGGCACCAGCGGCGGCGAGTACGCGTGCACGCTGGCCGCCGGTTCGCTGCCGACGCCGAGCACCTGGTGCGCGCGCCCGGCCCCGAAGCCGATGCCCTGCCCGGCGGTGTGCGTGCGGCGGCGCACCGGACCGCCGGGGTAGCGGTACTCCTCGCCGAGTTCGCCCTGCAGCACGGTGAACGAACCCGACGCGCCGCCGTGGTCGTGCGGTTTCGTGTGCTGGCCGGGCAGCCACGACAGCAGCCACAGCTCGACGCCGTCGGTCAGCGCGAGGCGCGCCCACCAGCGCTGGTCCTCGTCGAAGCGCAGGACCTCGCGCAGGCCGGTGGTCAGTTCGGTGGTGACAGTGCGGGTCAGGTCGGCCAGCTCGCGCGGCGTCCACAGCAGCCGCGACGGGTGCAGCAGCTCGGGCAGCAGCGGATCGGTCAGCTGGGGGTGGATTTCGACGTCCGGACGGACGATGGACGTGGTCAACGCAGGTGCTCCTGGGGTGAGTCGGTGCCGGGACGCGAGGCAGCGCGGCACGCCGACGAGGATCAGCGTGCGTGCCGCGCCCGGCTACATCCGCTGGAAGCGACCAGGAGCAGGTCGATCGCGCGACGGCGCCAGAACACGGGGCGCGCGGACCTGAACATGGCATGGATGCTGCCACAGCGCGGTGATCAAGGCCGCTCGTCCCATCCGCTGGACACCCGGCACCCCACGCGAGGAGACCCGAGGCGGCCCGTTCGAGGCACGTCTGCCCAGGTCAACGGAGTGGACACGCCCACCTGGCCAGCCGGCGGCGGGGTGCGGATTGTCCGTCCGTGGGGGAACCCCGAGGGAGAGTCAGACCCGCTTCACCGACCCGGGGAAACGGTCAGCGGGCAGCGGGCGCGCGGCTCGAGTTCCTGGCGTCGGCCGTTACCCCCGGGCGGGTGCGCGCCCGCGCCCGGGCGACCGCCACAATGGGGCCCGTGAGCGAGCCGATCCTGCCCAGCGATCCCGACGACCTCGTCGTGCGGATGTCCGGTGTCGGCGTCCGCCGTACCGGAAACGACCTCCTCGCGGCCCTCGACTGGGCGGTGGAGCTGGACGAGCGATGGGTGGTGCTCGGCCCGAACGGGGCCGGCAAGACCACCCTGCTGCGCCTGGCCGCCGCCGAACTGCACCCCACCTCCGGCACCGTCGACCTGCTCGGCGACCGGATCGGCAAGGTGAACATCTTCGACCTGCGTCCGCGCATCGGTTTCACCTCCGCCGCGATCGCCCAGCGCGTGCCCGGCGACGAGCGCGTAGGCGACGTCGTGGTCAGCGCCGGGTACGCGGTGATGGGCCGCTGGCGCGAGCAGTACGACCGGATGGACCTCGACCGGGCGACCGAACTGCTCGGCACGCTCGGCATCGCGCACCTGGCCGAGCGCACGTTCGGCACGCTGAGCGAGGGCGAGCGCAAGCGCGTGCTGATCGCCCGCTCGCTGATGACCGACCCGGAGCTGCTGCTGCTCGACGAGCCCGCCGCCGGACTCGACCTCGGCGGCCGCGAGGACCTGGTGGCCCGGCTGTCGGCGCTCGCGATGGACCCGGACGCGCCGGCGATGGTGCTGGTCACCCACCACGTCGAGGAGATCCCGCCGGGCTTCACCCATGCGCTGCTGCTGCGCGAGGGCCGCGCGGTGGTGTCCGGGCTGGTGGACGACGTGATCACCAGCGAGAACCTGTCCAAGACGTTCGATCAGGACCTGGTGCTGGAGCGTTCGGGCGAGCGGTTTTTCGCCCGCCGCAGGTAGGTTGTGCTTACCCGCCGGTAGCCTGCTGGCACTGCGTCAACGCCGTTAACGAGGAGGAGTTCGCGTGGGAGAGTTCGTAACCCTGGAGGTCGAGGGCGGGGTCGGCACGATCCGGCTGGACCGGCCGCCGGTCAACGCGCTGAACAACCAGGTGCAGGCCGAGCTCGCCGAGGCCGCGCGCGAGGCGTCCGACCGCGACGACGTGCGCGCGGTGATCCTCTACGGCGGCGAGAAGACCTTCGCCGGCGGCGCGGACATCAAGGAGATGGCCTCCCGCACGTACCCGGAGATCGCGAAGTTCGGCACCGAGCTGACCGCGTCGCTGGCCCGGGTCGCGAACATCCCGAAGCCGGTCGTCTGCGCGATCACCGGCTACGCCCTCGGCGGCGGCCTGGAACTGGCGCTGACCGCGGACTGGCGCATCGCCGGCGACAACGTGAAGGTCGGCCAGCCGGAAATCCAGCTCGGCATCATCCCCGGCGCGGGCGGCACGCAGCGGCTGACCCGGCTGATCGGGCCGAGCAAGGCCAAGGACCTGATCTTCACCGGCCGGTTCGTGAAGGCCGACGAGGCGCTCAAGCTGGGCATCGTCGACGAGGTCGTGGCCCCGGACGACGTGTACGCGGCCGCGCGGAAGTGGGCCTCGCAGTTCGCGAACGGCCCGGCGGTGGCGCTGCGCGCGGCCAAGGCGGCGATCGACTCCGGCCTCGACGTCGACCTGGCCACCGGTCTCAAGATCGAAACGCAGCTGTTCACCGCGTTGTGGGCGACCGAGGACCAGCGCAACGGCATGCAGTCGTTCATCGACAACGGCCCCGGCAAAGCCAGTTTCGAGGGGAAGTGACTTCCGTGCCCGACTCCGGAGTGTCCGACCCGGCGCCGCACCCGCACGCCACCGAAGACGAGGTCAAGGCGGCCTACGCCGACCCGAAGCTCGCGAACGTCCTCTACCACGACTGGGAAGCCGGGACGTACGACGAGAAGTGGTCCATTTCCTACGACGAGCGCTGCATTTCCTACGCCACCGACGTGTTCAACGCGGTGGCCGGCGAGGACGGCCAGCCCTACCAGCACGCGATGGAACTGGGCAGCGGCACCGGGTTCTTCCTGCTCAACCTGATGCAGGGCGGCGTCGCGAAGAAGGGTTCGGTCACCGACCTGTCGCCCGGCATGGTGCAGGTCGCGCTGCGCAACGCCGAGGGCCTCGGTCTCGACGTCGACGGCCGGGTCGCCGACGCGGAGCGGATCCCGTACGACGACAACACGTTCGACCTCGTGGTCGGGCACGCGGTGCTGCACCACATCCCGGACGTGCGCCAGGCGTTCGGCGAGGTGCTGCGCGTGCTCAAGCCGGGTGGGCGGTTCGTGTTCGCCGGCGAGCCGACGAAGATCGGCGACCGCTACGCGCGCCGGCTGGGCCAGCTCACCTGGTTCCTCACCACGAACATCACCAAGCTGCCCGCGCTGAGCGGCTGGCGGCGTCCGCAGTCCGAATTGGACGAGTCGTCGCGCGCGGCGGCGCTGGAGGCCGTGGTCGACATCCACACCTTCGACCCGTCGGAGCTGGAAGCGATGGCGCGCGGGGCCGGCGCCCAGGACGTCCGCGCGGTCACCGAGGAGTTCTCGGCGGCGCTGGCCGGCTGGCCGATCCGCACCTTCGAGGCCGCGGTGCCGCAGGAAAAGCTCACCGTGCGCTGGCGGCTGTTCGCCTACCACCTGTGGCTGCGGCTGTCCGCTTTGGACAAGAAGCTGCTGTCGAAGGTGCTGCCGCGCGAGCTGTTCTACAACGTGATGATCACCGGGACCAAGCGGCCGTCCTGAGTTGCCCTACAGTTTCACGCTCGACGACGTCGCCTTCCTGCGCTCGGACGCGGGACGGGCGGCGCTCGCCGAATGTTCCGGTTTGGACGGCTCGCGGATCGCGGACGTCACCACGGCTCGTCGGCTGGTCGGCGAGCGCGCTGCCTCGGTGCTGGAAACCGTTGCGCTGCGGCGTAAATCGGTACTGAAACTGGCTTCTTCCGGCGATTGGCTGTTCACCGGCGACGCGTTGCAGCAGGCGAGCGCCACGCCGGTGGCCCGGCATCGCGCTGCTCGGCTCGCGGGTCTCGCCGTGCACGACGTCACTTGTTCGGTCGGTGCGGACCTGGTCGAACTGTCCCGGAACGCTTCGGCAGCGATCGGGTCCGATGTGGACCCGGTACGGCTGGAAATGGCCCGGCACAACGCTTCCGTCGCCGGGGTTTCCCCGCTCGTCGCGCGAGCCGACGCCTTGCGCCCGGTCTCCCGGGACGCCGCGGTGGTCGCCGACCCCGCACGCCGTGACTCCGCGGGTCGCCGGGTGTGGCGTCCGGCCGACTTCCTGCCGCCGCTGGACGAACTCGTGGCCGCCTATCCGGGCCGGATCCTGTCGGTGAAATGCGCGCCCGGCTTGGACTTCTCGATCGCGCCGTGGGCGGACGAGGTGGAACTCGTGTCGCTCGACGGCCAAGTCCGCGAAGCATGCCTGTGGCGAGGACTCTCGTCCGGCGTCACCCGCCGGGCGACCGTGTTGCGTTCGGACGGTGCACAGTGGACACTCACCGACGCAGAGCCGGACGACATCCCCGTGCGGGCAGCGGGGGAATGGCTGGTGGACCCGGACGGCGCGGTCGTGCGTGCCGGGCTCGTCCGCCATTACGCGGCACGGCATGGCTTGTGGCAGCTGGACGAACGCATCGCCTACCTCACCGGTGACACCCCGCCGCCTGGCGTGCGGGCCTTCCGGGTGCTGGAACAGCTGCCGTACCGGGAAAAGACGCTCGGGCAGGCGTTGAAGAAGCTCGACGTCGGACGGCTGGAAATCCTGGTCCGCGGCCTTGACGTCGATCCGGACGCCTTGCGGCGCAAGCTGAAACCACGCGGCAGCGAAGAGTCCACTGTGGTGCTGACGCGGATCGGCCGGTCGCCGGTGGCGTTCGTGTGCCGGGCCGAACGCATCCCAACGGAGGGTTTTCAAGCCGGGTAGCGCGGCGTAAGTTCGGCGGGTTGACGAATGATCACTGGAGGGTCCCTGTGTCTCGTTTTCCCGCTCTCGTCAAACTGGCCGCCGCCGCGGCCGTCGGCGCCACCGTCGCCGGCGGCGCGACCGCACTCGCCGGGTCGGACGCCGGCACCGCGGCGCACGGCCGCGAACCGGCCAACATCGGCCAGGTGAAGAACGACGTCAAGGCGTACTACGGCGACTGGCTCGACGCGGCCGGCAAGCACCACTACTCCGGAACCAGCCGGTTCGTCACCGACACCAAGCGCGTGGTCGCCGACGCGCAGCGGTACCTGCAGCAGAAGCTGGGGAAGGTGAAGAACCCGGCGATCGTGCTCGACGTGGACGACACTTCCGAGGTCACCTACGGCTGGGAAGCCGACAACGACTTCGGCTTCGACCCGGCGAAGCAGCAGAAAGCCATCGACGACGGCACTTTCGAGGCCAACAGGCCGGTGCTGGAGCTGGCGAAGTGGGCCGCTGAACGCGGCGTGCGGATCTACTTCCTGACCGGCCGCAACGATAAGCAAGGCCCGCAGTCGCTCAAGAATCTCGCGAACGAGGGCTACCCGACGCCGGCCGGCGCGTACTTCAAGCCGAAGACCACTCCGCCGGACTACCTGCCGTGCGGGCTGAACTGCACCACCGTGCAGTACAAGTCGGGAACCCGCGCGCACATCGAGTCGACCGGCGCGCACATCGTGCTCAACGTCGGCGACCAGTTCAGCGACCTCGAAGGCGGCTACGCGGACCACCCGGTGAAGCTGCCGAACCCGATGTACTACCTGCCCTGATCCCGTGCCGGAGGCAGCCCGGGTCCCGCGCCGGGCCCGGGCTGGCTCCGTCTTCGTCAGCCGGAGTACCCGGCGAAGATCTTCGAGAATTCGTACGGCTGCTGGGCAATGTTGGTGCACCGGTAAAGCGGCCCGCTGCACGCGTTCGCGTCGCGGCCGAGTTCCCAGAACGACAGCATTCCCAGGTGGACACTCTGCGCGAAGCTCACCACCGCGCTGGCGTCCTTCTGGTAGAAGATCTCGCTCTGGGAATCGTTGACGCCCAGCATCGGGGTGAGCCCGACCTTCCGCCAAGCGTCCGCATCGGACAGTCCGAGCGCGGATTTCAGTTGCGCCTGCGTGGCTTGCGCCGCCTGGATCGCCTTCGCGCCTTGGTCGCCGGAGCCCTGGTAGTAGTCCATCGCCATCACGTTCACCAGGTCGAGGTCGACGCCCGCGTCGCGCGCCGAGGTCACCACGTTCAGCCCGTCCGACGTGAGCCCGGTGGGAAGCACCGGCAGTGTCAGGGAAATCTTGAGCCCGGGATTGTCGTCCTGCACCTTTTTCAGTGCCTGCGAACGAAGCGAGATCGAACCGGGGTCGGCGACCGCCGCGCCCTCGATGTCGACGTCGATGTACTTGAGGGCATAGGCTTTGATGACCGCCTCGTACTCGCCGGCCAGCGAATTGATGTCACCGCACGCCTGCGCGAGCTCGACGCCGGACGCGCCGCCGAAGGAGACCTTGACGTCTCCGCCCGCCGCGCGGATCTTCGCGATTTCGTCGGACTGCCACCCCTGCCGAGGGTCGTAGGCCGCGAACCAGCTGGCCTTGCACGCAGCTCCGGTGACGAACCCGAGGGTGAAATTCTTGATGCCGCTTTGCTCGGACATCGACGACAACACGGGCGACGGCCACGCGCCCATGTCCACATAAGGCGCGAGCGCGATCGACGAGCCGCTCGCCGCGGCCGCGGTGCCCTGGGGGACCGCGAGTCCGGCGATGGCCAGCAATCCGCCGAGCGCGGCCGCCAGTTTCCGGGGGGAGGGGAGACGCATGGGTGGAACCTCCACGGTGAGGACCGAGGGGCGGTAAACCCCTGTCCAAATGGTATAGACCAATAGCTCCGTGGATGCCATACGCCATTAGTAGGCCGCGCCGTCCCGCTGAGCGGGATTCACCGCGTCGAGGCGGGCCGGTACCGCAGGTCGACCGCCAGTGCCGGATCCCCGTCGTGCACCCGTTCCCAGCGGACCGGTTCCCCGCCCGGATTGTCGAACAGCCGGATCCCGGACCCGAGCATCACCGGCATCAGATGCACGATGAACTCGTCGACAATCCCCAGCTCAACGCACTGCCGTGCGATATCCTGACTGTGCAGCTCAAGATCTTTCCCGTCGGCCGCCGCGAGCCCGATCTCGACCGCCTCCCGGATATCGCACTCGAGAAACGTGACGCCGTCCTCGGCCGGCGCGTCCTCCGGATGATGGGTGAGCACGAAGACCGGCCCGCTCCACGCTCCGCCATACGGCTGCTTGGCGACCTTCCCCGGCGCCCGCGCGGCAAGTGCGTCGAATCCGCGCCGCCCGCCCAGAATCGCGCCGACCCGCGCGATGGATTCCTCGTGCACCCCCGGCGTGACGTGCACGCCCGCCATCCAGTCCATCGCATGGCCGTCCGCGGCGACGAACCCGTCCAGCGACATCGCGACGTGCCACAACACCTTGCCCATGGAGTCCTCCTCGTGCGCTTGATACGAGGTAGACCGCCACGGCGGCCAAAACTCATCGGTCGTCGGACGCCAGGTTCTCCGCGCAGGTGCTCAACAGCGCGGCCAGCCGCCGCCGGTCGGTCTCGGACATCCCGGTCAGCATCCGCTCCTCGACCTCGCCGACTACCCGGTGCGCCTCTTCCAGTCGAGCTTCCCCGGACGCGGTCAGCCGCACCGGCCGCGCCCGCCCCGTCGACGCCTCCTCGGCGACCGCGACCAGCCCGGCCGTCTTCAACCCGGTCAGCACGTCCCGCAGCGACTGCCGCGTCACGAAACACCGGCGCGCCACCTCGGCCGACGACGCCCCCGGCTTCTCCGCGAGGGCGACCAGCACCGCGTACTGCGACATCGACAACCCGATCGGCCGCAACAGTTCGTCGGACATCTGCCGGAACGCCTGCTGCACCCGCTTCACGAGATATCCCGGCCGATGCGTCGTCTCTTGACCCATGACAGGAACCTTACGCAAAAGGTGCCTGCCCGTCGCGTTCCAGGTCGTGCTCGCCGACCCGGAGTCGGTGCCCCACGCCTGATTTCCTGGTCAGCCGACGGCCAGCGCGGTGACCCTCGAGACGTACCGCCCGCCCTTCACATCGCTAAGCGGCACCAAACGAGGTTCCGCGAGGGGCTTCCCGTCCTCCACTGTGGATAGAAGCAACGGCCGTCCGCCGGTCCACGCTTCGGCGAGGGTCACCGCCGCGCCATAGCCGTCCGCCCCGACCGCGACCACCGGCGTGTCCGGCTTGGGCAGTACGCCCGCCAAGGCGAGCACCAGTGCGAGCGGCGGCCCGGACTCCTGGTGAGTCTGCGTTCCGGCGTCCGAGCCGAACCGCGCGGTCACCGTCTGCCGCGGCAGCTTCGCCAGCAACGCCGGCGGCAACGTCACCGATCGGCCGTGCGCGGTGACCCGGACCGGCTGCGCGGCCGGCTGTGCTGAGGAAACGGCAACGGAGACCGTGCGGACGTTCCGAACCGTCCGGGAGCCGTCGCGATCGCCGGGCACGGTCAGGTCGACCCCGTGCCGGCCGTCGCGGAAGAGCGCCGGATGATTGCCGAACGAGGGGCTCAGTTCGGCAAGCGCGAACGTCACCGCCCGATGTGCCGCGCCGGTGACCCGAACCGTCACCCGCAGCACGGTGTTCTTCCCCGCCGGCAGTACTGGCGACGCGTCGTTCACGACCTGGTCGAGTTGTGCGCCTGCCAATTGCGCCGCGCTGCGCTCGCCGGGCTTCGCGACCGCGCCGCCGACCTCGACCCCGACGGCCGCTTCGGCTGGCGCCGCGATGGACCCGATCAACAGACCCGCTGTCGCCAGTGCGATCAAGGCTTTGCGCATCCGCGCCTCCTTGGCTCCTTGAAATCCGCAGGTGCGGTTCCGGAGGGGGATTCTAGCCGCACCTCCGCGAAGTCAGGTCGACCGGAAAAAGCCTTGGGGTCCGATTTGCCGCGCTGTTAGCGTGCTGCCGTGACCGATCCCCGGCGCGTGGCCACGGCAGTCCTGAGCGAGCACGGCGTGGACATCAGCACTGCCGAACGCGGCCGCGGCTGGACGAACGCCACCTGGCTCGCCGAGGACTGCGTTGTCCGCGTGGCGTCTCGCCCCGGTCCAGCGGACCTGCTTCGCGAGGCACGCCTGGTCGAATTGCTGCCCGCCGAAACCGGCTGTCCGCCCGTGCTGGCCGCGGGCGTGCTGGACGGCCACCAATGGGTCCTGAGCCGGCGAATACCGGGGCGGAACCTGGAGGAGGTCTGGCCGGACCTTGACGACACCGCGCGAGCCAGCGCGGTGGATCAGATGTGGGACCGGGTCCGTTTCGTGCACCGGACCGCGGTGGAGACCGTCCGCCCGTTCCTCCGCTCCCGGTCGCCGTTCTTCTCGACCACCCCGGCCGAGGCCAGTGCGCTGCTGGGCCGCTTGACCGCCGCGGGCGAGCTGACCCGGTCCGAGGCCGACGGCCTGGACCGCGTGATGACTCGCTTCTGGAGAGCCCTGCCCGCCGCGCCGCGCGTGGTGAACCACGGCGATTTCTGCGTGCCGAACACCCTCTGGCACGACGGCCGGGTGACGGCCCTGCTGGATTTCGAGTTCGCGTTCGCCGCTCCGGCCGCGGCCGACCTGAACGAACTGGTGAAAATCGGCTACGCCCCGGGCCCGCCCGCCGAACGGGTTCCGCTGCGGCCGGTGGTCGACCGGATCGCCCGCGAGACCCTGGCGGCGGGCGGCGGTCCGGATGTGCTGCTCGGGTACTCGATCATGCTGGAAGCCTGGACGCTGGAACGGGAATCGTCGGCCCCGGATCCGGACGAGGCCGACCTCGCGAACGCACGGGCCATGCTGGCCGCGTTCGCCCGGGGCGACGGCGGCTGTTTCGCGCCTTTGCTCGACAACCTGGGGTGAGCGACCCCGGTCTGGCCGGGTTCCGGGTGCCGCGTTCCGGCCAGACCGGGGCCACCGTCACCCCTTCCGAGCCACCAGAACCGTGTCCCGAACCACCGTCTCCCCGTCCACCGCGGCGCGCTCGCGCACCTCCGCGGCCACCGAAGCCCACGACTGGTCCAGCGTCTCCGCCACTTCCTGCGCGGTGAACATCATGTCCGGCAGGTGCGGCCGCCCGGCGTGGTGGTCCTCGGGGTCGTGCCCGACCACCAGCAGCGTCCCGCCCGGTGCAACCGCCTCGGCGAGCCGCGCGAACGCCACCGTCCGGGCCGCCGACGGCACGTGCAGGAAATGCGACGTCACGAGGTCGTACTTCGATTCCGGCGCCCATTCGGCCAAGTCCGCCGCGACCCAGGTGATCCGGTCCGCCACGCCGAGTTCGGCCGCCTGCGCACGCCCGCGCTCGATGGCCGTCGTGGAGAAGTCGACCGCCGTCACGCGCCAGCCCTGCTGCGCGAGCCACAGCGCGTCGCCGCCCTCGCCGCAGCCCGCGTCCAGTGCGTGGCCCGGTTCCAGGGCGCGCGCCTCGGTCACGAGCTGCTCGTTGGGCCGTCCGCTCCATATCCCGTCTTGCGAGCGATACCGCTCCTCCCAGGATGCGCGGTCGAACGGCGGCTCCGGGTGCTGCTGGTTGGCCCGCGCGACCTCCCGCTCCATTTCGTGCGAGAACGGCATTTCCCGCAGCCGCACGGCTTCCGCGGCCTCTTCCTCGACCAGGTCGCCGTTGATCGCCGCCCCGGCCGTCAACCCGGCCGCGGCCGAAACCACGACCTGCGCCCGCATGTCCGTGACGTTGCCGGCCACCCACAACCCGGGCACCGACGTCCGGCCGGTCGCGTCCGCGGGAACCCGGGTGCCGATCACGAAACCGTTGAACTCCACCGGTTCCGGCTCGATCCCGAGCGGCGCGAGAAAGCCCGCCCGCGTCTTGGCCGGAGCCGCGACGGCCAGCGCCTCGCGCGCGACGACCTCGCCCGATTCGAGCCGCACCCCGGTCAGCTGGTCGTTCTCGGTCTCGACCGCGGCGACCACGCCGTCCACGATCCGGATCCCGCGGGCCAGCAGCGGCGCCTCGTCGAAATCCCCGTGCGTGTGCCGGAAAACGACCACGTCGCCGGACAGCTGCCGCCACATCAGCGCCTGGTGCACGGTCATCGGGCCGGTCGACAGCACGCCGATCGCGCGGTCGCGGACCTCCCAGCCGTGGCAGTACGGGCAATGCAGCACGTCCCGGCCCCATCGCGCGGCCAGTCCGGCGACCTCGGGAAGCTCGTCGACGAGACCGGTCGCGACCAGCACCCGCCGCGCGTGCGTGCGCCGCCCGTCGGCCAGCGAGATCTCGAATCCGTTGCCGCCCTTGGCAATCGACGTCACCGTCTGCGCGAGCACCTCGCCGCCGTACCCGGCCAGCTCCGCGCGGCCGAGCGCGAGCAGTTCGGCGGGCGGCGTGCTTTCGCGGGCAAGGTAGTTGTGCACGTGCCCGGCCGGCGCGTTGCGCGGTTCGCCGGAATCCACGACCAGCACCGACCGCCGGGACCGCGCGAGCGCCACCGCTCCGCTGAGCCCGGCCGCGCCGCCGCCGACCACCACCACGTCGTACTTCTCGTCCACTGGATCCTCCTGTCAATCCCCGTGCCCCGGACTATCCGGAGAACGCGCCGGGTTGACAAAGTTCTTTGCCGAAGTGGCAAATTGACCGGCATGAGCGAAGACGACCAGGACCTCGGCGAGGTCCTGCACGCGGTCGGCCCGAGGCTGCGCGCCCTGCGCAAACAACGCAACGCGACGCTGACCGGCCTCTCGGAAACGACCGGGATCTCGGTGAGCACGCTGTCGCGGCTCGAAGCCGGCCAGCGCAAACCGACGCTGGAGCTGCTGCTCGCGCTGGCCCGCGCCTACCAGGTCCCGCTGGACGAACTGGTCGGCGCGCCGCCGACCGGCGATCCCCGGCTGCACCCGAAACCGTTCGTCCGGCACGGCCGGACCTACCTGCCGCTCACCCGGCGCCCGGGCGGGCTGCGCGCGTACAAGATGATCCTTCCGCCCGAGCGCGCGGCCGAGCCGCCGGACCAGCGGGTGCACGAGGGGTACGAGTGGATGTACGTCCTTTCCGGACAGTTGCGCCTGATGCTGGGGGAGCACGACGTCGTCCTCCGGCCGGGCGAGGTCGCGGAGTTCGACACGCACGTGCCGCACTGGTTCGGCAACGCCGGCGACGAGGTCTGCGAGGTCCTGGCGCTGTTCGGCCCGCAAGGCGAACGGTTCCACGTCCGCGCCCGGCCTGCCTCTTGACGCATACCCATATCGGCATATGATTGCCGCATGGCACGGGCAGCGACCACCGCGGACGTTTTCAACGCCGTCGCCGAACCGCG
The DNA here is from genome assembly GCF_000411975.1 of Amycolatopsis orientalis DSM 43388. GTDB lineage: Bacteria > Actinomycetota > Actinomycetes > Mycobacteriales > Pseudonocardiaceae > Amycolatopsis > Amycolatopsis orientalis_D. The sequence goes on along the minus strand of NZ_ASXG01000154.1, from coordinate 100,445 downwards.
GCGCCGGGAAATCCTGGACGTCCTCGCCGAGGGCGAGCGTCCGGTGAACGACCTCGTCCGCGTGCTGGGCCTGGGGCAGCCGCAGGTGTCGAAGCATCTGCGGGTGCTGCGCGAGGTCGGCGCGGTCGAGGTGCGCGACGAGGGCAGGCAACGGCTTTACCGGCTCAACGGCCGCGCCCTCAAACCGATCCACGACTGGGTGCGCCGCTACGAACGGTCCTGGGAGGAACGGTTCGAATCGCTGGACGCCGTGCTGGAAGAAATGGGTTCGACCGAGGAGGAAAACCATGACCGACACGACGACCGGCACGGCGAAGGTGACGCTGCCCGCTGACGACCAGATCCTGATCACCCGGGATTTCGCCGCTCCGCGGCACCGCGTCTACCGCGCCTGGACCACGCCGGACCTGGTGAAGCGCTGGTGGGCGGGCAAGCGCGGCACGGTGACGTCCGTGGACATCGACCTGCGCGTCGGCGGCCAATGGCGCTACGTGATGCGGGCGAACGGCGATTTCGAGGTCGCCTTCCACGGCGAATATCGAGAAATAACGCCGAACGAACGCCTGGTCCACACCGAGGTTTACGAAATGCCGGGCGCCTCGGACGACAACGCCCCCGTGGTCACCGTGACCTTCACCGAATCGGGCGACCGCACGACGGTGACCATGCTGACCGAAACGCACAGCAAGGAAGTCCGCGACGCCATCATCGAATCCGGCATGGAGGGCGGCATGCAGGAGTCGATGGACGCGCTGGAAGAGGTCGCGGTCTCGCTGGAGTGAGCCGCGCGCGGGCGGTCCGGGGTCCCGCGGCCCGGACCGCCTCGACCCGGCGTCAGCCGTAGGAGTAGAAGCCCTCGCCGGTCTTGACCCCGAGCTTTCCCGCGTCGACGTACCCGCGCAGCAGCTCCCTCGGCCCGGCCGGCAGGTGCGGATTCTCGTCCGCGTAATGGTTTTCGATGTCCAGCACGACGTCCAGGCCGACCTGGTCCATCATCTGGAACGGCCCGTACGGCAGACGCCAGTTGATCTTGAACATCCCGTCCACGTCCTCCGGCCGGGCGACGCCCTCCGCGACGACGGCCAGCGATTCCCGTTTGATCGCCGCCCACACGCGGTTGAAGATGAAGCCGACGCTTTCCTTGCGCGCCTCGAAGGGATGAATGCCGAACTCCGGCAACACTCCGAGCAGCGTGTCGAGCACGGTGCGGCTGGTTTCGCCGTCGGACATGAGGTCGACCGCGTTCGCCGTCGGCGGCATGTAGAAGTGGATGTTGCACAGCCGCGATTTGTCGCGCACCTTCTCGGCCATCATCCGCGACGGATACGACGACGAGTTTGTCGCGAAAATCGTGTCGGCGGGCGCGGCTTCGTCGATTTGGCCCCACAGCGGGATTTTGATGTCCAGCCGCTCCGGCACCGCTTCCACGGCGAGCCACGCGTCGCGCAACGCGTCCTCGATCGACGCCGCGCCCTCGACCCGGCCGAGCTCGCCGCTGCCGCGTTTTTCCAGCACGACGGGCAAGGTTTCCGCCACGTAGTCCGCGGCCGCCGCGACCTGTTCCGCGCTCGGGTCGCTGATCCGCACGGTGCCGCCGCGCGAGGCGAACATCAGCGCGATGCGCCTGCCCAGCGTCCCGGCCCCGAACACGGTGACCGGCCGGTCGCGGATCTGGTCGAATGTGTACGCGTACGGCATGGCGGCTCACCTTTCGATCTCGCGCCAAGAAGACCACCCGCCCCCGCCCGCCGCAATTCCGCATCCACTGGCGGGGGACCGGCCGTGCGGATTGCGGCGACGGTCGTTCAATTACTGGTACTGGCCTCCCGCACCCCGGTGAGCGGAAAGGTGCCGCCGCCGGACACCGTGACGGAGCCGGAGAACGCGTCCCCGTCGACCGTGCCGTGCACGCTCACCTCGAAGCGCACCGGATCGGATACCAGGGCGGTGAAGGCGACCTTCTGCCCCTCGACCGTCCCCGACACGATGGGGACGGTGATCTTCAGCTGGGTGTCGAAAATGGAACCGGAGACCTTAGTGCCGTGGGTGACGAGGTCGAGGAGCAGGTCCTTGCTTCCCGCGGGATGGATGAAGGTGACCTTCCAGCTTCCGTCCGGACCGGTTTCGCCACTGGCCGGCCGGGACTGGCGGTCCGGCGCGGCCACGGGAACCGGAACTTCGCCGAGTGCCGGTTGCCCGGGTTTCACCGGAACGCCTGCGGAGTTCAGGAACCCCGCCATCATCCGGTAGTAACCGACGAGGAACAGGATTTCGATGATCTCCGCGTGGTCGCGGGTCGCGGCGAGAGCTGCCCAGGTTTCGTCGGACACGAAGACATTCGCGCACAACTCGTCGACGGCACGCAGCACCGCGTCGTCCTCCGGCGGCCAGCTCGCGTCCGGAGCGGAGAGGGCCGCGATCTCCTCCTCGGTCGCGCCGCCGCCGAGCGCCGCGGGCGCGTGGTTCGCCCATTCGTAGGGAGCGTCACACCGGAGCGCGACGCGGAGGATCGCCAGCTCGCGGATCCGCGGATGCAGTTTCCCTCGGCCCAGCAGGTAAGCACCCAGCGCGCCGGACGCCTGCAGGACTTCCGGCGCGCGGGCGAGCACCTGGATCACGGTGTCCGCGCCGAGTTTCGCCAGCTTTCGCTGTTCGGGATCCATCTCGTCGAGTTCGAGCGGCGGGATGCGGGGAGTCGTCGCGTGCGGGATGTCAGTTTCCTTCCGCGGGCAGGCGGTCGAGCGCCGCCTGCGCTTCGTCGAGGCTGAGCTGCGGATGCGAGTAGATGTCGATCAGCGCGCGGGCGAGCAGGCGGTCGCCCGCCGGGCTGAGGATGTCGACGCCGGCCGCGCGCGAAATGTGCTGGTGCAGCAAGGTGATCGACAACGCCATCGCGGTGCCGATCGCGGCGCGGACCTTGGGGTCGACCGTCGGCGGATCCGGCCGTTGCCGATCAGCGGCGACAAGCCGGCGCGTGCCGAGCTCGACCATCTCGTCGAACAACGGCGCGACGCCGCCTTCGACCAACGCCCGGACGAGGTAGTCCCGGTACGGCCCGACCGCGACTCGCGCCGCCGCGACCGGATTCGCGGTGCCGCTGGTCGCGAGGTCTTCCGGCACCTGGTCGTCGAGCTGGCGGAGGAGCTTGATCAGGTGTTCGTCGCACGCCTCGCGGAGCGCCTGTTTGGACCCGAAGTGGTGCCGCACCAACCCGAGCGACACTCCGGCTTCCGCCGCGATGCCCCGGATGGTGGCGCGCTCGAAGCCGTGCTCGCCGAAGTGCCGCATCGCCGCGTCGCGGATGCGGGCGCGCGCGGTGAGGTCGTCGGGGTCGGTCATGACGCCGTCGCTATACGCATGAACAGTAGACTATACCTTCGTATAGCCAGCGCGCAGGGCGATGTGGCGCGAGAACGTCGTCGTCCCCGCGGCGGCGCTGCTCAGAACTGCTTTTCGCCGCCGTCGACGTAGATGTTCGTGCCGAGGAGAAAACTGCTCTGGTCCGAAGCGAGGAACAGCACGGCGTCCGCGACCTCGCGCGGCGTGCCCATCCGGCCGAGCGGAACCCGCGCCGCGAAACTCGCCCGGGCCTCGTCGACCTGGTCCGCGCCGACCGTCTTCTCGAGCACCGGCGTGTCGATCGTCCCGGGGGAGACGACGTTGACCCGGATGCCGCGGCCCTTCAGCTCATTGGCCCAAGTCCGGGCGTAGGAACGGATCGCCGCCTTGGACGCCGAGTACGTCCCGAACGATGCGAGGCCGTCGTCGGCGCGGACCGACGAGTTCAGGATCACCGACGCGCCCTTGTTGAGCAGCGGCAACGCTTTCTGCACAGTGAAGAGCGTGCCGCGCACGTTTGTGCCGAAGACCTGGTCGAAGTGCTCTACGGTGGTCTCCTCCAGGCTGGCGAAGGATCCCGCCGCCGCATTGGCGAACACGATGTCGAGCCCCTTGCCGCGGGCGCGAACCGCGTCGTAAAGCCGATCCAAGTCGGCCGGATCGGCGATGTCGCCCGGCACCGCGGTGGCCGAACCGATGGTCTTCGCGGCCACTTCCAGCGCGTCGGCGCTCCGGCCGGTGATGAAGACGTGCGCGCCCTCCGCGGCGAGCCGTTCGGCCGCGGCGAGGCCGATCCCGCTGCTGCCGCCGGTGACGACCGCCGTCCTGCCCTCGAGCTGTCCCATTTGCTGACCTCCGCATATTTCGGTACCGATCGGTACTTAAAGCGACCGTAGCACTTCTGAACCGATCGGTACCGAAGGGGTATGCTGGCGCGGTGACCAATCCGGGCAAGGCGCACCTCGGCCGGCCGCGCGGCTTCGATGCCGACGAGGCGCTGCGGCGCGCCATGCTGGTCTTCTGGGAGCACGGCTACGAAGGGGCCAGCCTCGCCGATCTGACGGGTGCCATGGGCATCACGAAGACCAGCATGTACGCGGCTTTCGGCAACAAAGAGCAGTTGTTCCGCAAAGCCTTGGCGCTCTACGACGAAGGCCCCGCCTCCTACGGACCGCGAGCGTGGGCGGAACCGACCGCCGCGAAGGTGGCCGCCGCGATACTCAACGGGGCCGTCGAGGCGACGACCGCTCCCGACTGGCCGCGCGGATGCCTTGGGGTGCAAGGCTCATTGGCGGCGGGCGAACTGGGCCACCCCGCGCGTGAATTGCTCGTCGAGTGGCGAAACGCCGCGCGTCGGGCGCTGGAGAAGCGATTCCAGCGCGCCATCGACGAGCGCGACTTGCCGCCGGATGCCGATCCGGCGCGGCTGGCTCGCTACATCATGACCGTCGCGTTCGGGATCGCCGTCGAGGCGGCCAGCGGCGCAACCCGTGAAGAGCTGCAGGAAGTCGCCGACACGGCCCTGCGCAACTGGCCGGATGCCTGACTTTCAGCGGTTGAGGTAAAGATCGACCGCGACGGTCATCCGGGCGCGGAATTCGTCCCGGGTCTCCGCGTCGTGCTTGATCCCGATCGCGGTGCTGATCAGCGTTCCGGCGACGTCGGCGGGGGAGCGGCCTCCGATCGCCTCGATGACGAGTTCGCGGAACCGTTTCGGGTACTCGGCCGGCATGCTGCCGAGCAGATCGGGGTTCGAGTCGATCAGCACTCCGATCTCCGCGGCCATCGGCCCGACGTAGCGTCCGGCCCAATGGTCGAACGCCTCGACCAGCCGCTCGCGCAGCGGTTGCCGCGAATCGGCGAGAGCGGCCCGGGCTTCCTCGATGCTGCTTTCGAGCGAATGCTGCACGGTGGCGCGGAACAGCTCCGGCTTGGACGAGAAGTAGAAATACAGGCCCGGACGCGAAATGTCCGCCGCCTTCGCGACGTCGTCCATCGACGCCTTGCGATAGCCGTAGCGCGCGAACACCTCCAAGGCCGAGTCCAGTACCTGCGTGCGCCGATCACTGCCCATAGCCACACTATACAAACTTCGTCTACTGCGTATAGTTCAAAGAGTGCCTCAACCCTCCCTCATTCGCACCGCTTTCGACGCCACCAGCGCCGCCGACGACGTCGTCGCAGGCCAGAACCTCGCCGGCGTCCGCGCAGTCGTCACCGGCGCCACCTCCGGCCTCGGCCGCGAAACAGCCCGCGCGCTCGCCTCTGTCGGCGCGGACGTCACGCTGGCCGTACGCGACACCGCCCTCGGCGCGACCGTCGCCGACGACATCGTCGCGTCCACCGGAAACCGCGCCGTGAGCTTCGCCCACCTCGACCTGGCCGACCTCGGCACCGTCACCCAATTCACCGACAGCTGGCACGGTCCGCTGCACCTGCTGATCAACAATGCCGGCGTCATGCGCCCGACTCTGGGCCGCACTCCGCAGGGTTGGGAACTGCAGTTCGCGACCAATCACCTCGGCCATTTCGCACTAGCACTGGGCCTGCACGACGCCTTAGCCGCAGGCGCGAATCAGCGAGGGGCGGCCCGGATCGTGGCGGTGACCTCCGGTGCGCACATGTACTCACCTGTTGTCTTTGATGATCTCCACTTTACTCGTCGCGCCTACGACCCCCAATGGGCTTACGCGCAGTCGAAAACTGCCAACTCGCTGTTCGCCGTGGAAGCGACCCGGCGGTGGGCGCCGGAGGGAATCGTCGCCAACGCGGTCAACCCCGGCGGAGTTTCCACTGGCCTGCAACGGGATTTCACCCAAGACATGAAGGACCACTTGGACCGGCTGGAAGCCGCGGGAGTCTTCACATACAAGACCATCGGACAAGGCGCAGCCACCACTCTCGTCGCCGCGACCGCGCCAGAATTCGCCCATAACGGTGGCCATTACCTGGACGACGGCAACGAAGCCGCGACAGTTCCGGACGACGTCGACCTGACCGGCAACAGCCACGCCGTCAAACGCTGGGCCCGCGACCCCGCCGCCGCACGGCAACTGTGGGAGGTGTCTCTCGCTCTGGTCCGCCAGCCCTGACCAGGCTGGATCTCCGACACGGTCCGCGCAAAATTTGGTGCCACCGGGTCGTTTCCCTGAATTGCCCTGCCTTGATCCGCAATGTTTCCGCCGCGGAGACGATCTGTGGTTGTCATCGCGGGTGGCGAACGCGATGGGCCCCAGCCCGGAACGGACCGCGTTGCTGGCCGATGCAGTACGAAGCGCCGACCGCCTGGTTTGCACCGGCCGCGGAGACGCCGTGCTGGACCCGGGATCCGAACACCGACCCGCTGCAAGTTCTCGCCGGCCGAATGCGCCGCCTCGCCCTGGGCCTGGCCGAACAGTTCGACCGCCGCAACGGCAATATTTTCCAAGGCGACCGGATCCGCACTCGCCTGCCGCTGAACCGCTCACCGACTTCCTGCCGCTCGAACCGACCAGCCGCCCGCCGCTGAACCAGCCGCCCGTCGCTGAACCAGCCGCCCGCCGCTGAACCTGCCGCCCGTCGCTGAACCAGCCGCCCGTCGCTGAACCGGCCGCCCGTCGCTGAACCTGCTGTCCCGCCCGGACTGTCCAATGAGGACCGACCGATCGCCCGCACGGAATGGCACGACCTGCCGGACGAAGCACACGCCTCGCGTCGGCGCTCCTTGGCCGGGAGCTGCCTCAGTCGGGGGTGACGACGCGCCGCACACTCTCGCGGAGCAGGGCGCGGCGTTGTTCATGCACGTGCTCGGGTTCCTGCTCGGTGGCGGCGTAGACGTTGCTCACCGGGGACCACGCCATGGACATCGCGATGACCATGGCCATCAGGTCGAACGGGTCGCCGGACCGGATCAGGCCCGCGGCCTGTGCCTCGGCGATGGCGCGCAGTTTGGCGTCGTCGAGGCGGTCGGCGTCGTCGACGAGATGGCCGGCCGGGCGGCGTTCCAGTCGCGCCCAGGTGGCCAGCCGGATCAGGTCGGGGCGACGGAGGTACTCGTCGTAGAGGCGCACGGCCCAGTCCGCCAGGTCGGTCGCGTCGATCGGCACGACGGTCATGATCCGTTCCAGCGAGCCGAAGAAGATCGCGTCGAACAACCCTTCCTTGCTGCCGAAATAACCGTAGAGCTGAGCCTTGTTGGTGCGTGCAGCGGACACGATGCGTTCGACGCGGGCCCCGGCGATGCCGTGCTCGGCGAACTCCTGGGTGGCCACGTCCAGGATGCGCTGTCTGGTGGCTGCGCCACGCGCGGTCAGGGGCTTGTCAGCCATGCCGGACAGGCTAACAACAGACCAGTCGGTTTGCCGAAGTGTCCGTGCGCAGCTACTCTCGCGATAGACCGAACAGTCTGTTTATTATGGGAGTGATCATGAGGAGCACCGTGGGCTGGCTGGCCGACCGGCCCGGGAGCCCGCTGCGCCGGGTGTCATTCGAACGCCGGGACCTGCGGCCCGACGACGTCGCGGTGCGAGTGGACTACTGCGGCGTCTGCCACAGCGATCTGCACGCCATCCACGCCCTGCCCGAGACCGGGGACGCAGAGTTGGTGCCGGGCCACGAATTCACCGGGGTGGTGACCGCGATCGGTCCCGACGTCACCGCTTTCGCGGTTGGCGACGTGGTCGCGGTCGGCAACATCGTCGACTCGTGCGGCGCCTGCGCGATGTGCCGGGCGGGCCAAGAGAACTTCTGCGCCGAGTTCCCGACTCTGACCTACGGCGGCACCGACCGCCACGACGGGTCGGCCACGCTCGGGGCCTACTCCCGCGAGTACGTCGTCCGCGACCTGTTCGCCTACCCGCTGCCGGCCGGGCTCGATGCCGCGGCCGCGGCTCCGTTGCTGTGCGCCGGAATCACCGTCTGGGAGCCGCTGCGCGCTCTCGGCGTCGGACCGGGCACCCGCGTCGCGGTCGCCGGACTGGGCGGCCTCGGGCACCTCGCGATCAAGCTCGCCGTCGCTCTCGGTGCCGAAACCACGGTTATCAGCCGATCGGCGGACAAGGCTGACGACGCGCGTCGGCTGGGCGCCCACGAAGTGATCGTGTCCACCGACCAGCGACAGATGACCGCTGCCCGCAACCGGTTCGACGTCCTGCTCGACACCATCGCCGTCCCCCATGAGCTAGGCCCCTACCTGGGGCTCGTAGCCATGGATGGGACGCTCACCCAGCTCGGGCACCTCGGGCCGGTCACCGTGCAGGCGATGGACCTGCTCGTCGGACGCAAGAACCTCAGCTCGGCCGGCAGCGGCGGCCGCCCGGCGACCGCCGAGATGCTGGAGTTCTGCGCCCAGCACAACATCACCGCGGACATTGAGCTCATGCCCTCCGCTCGGGTAAACGAAGCTCTCGACCGCCTGGGGCACGGCGATGTCCGCTATCGCTTTGTCCTGGACCTGTCCGACCTGTCGTAGACAACCACGGCCCTTACCGGGATCGCTCACTACACGACGCCGTCGGCAACGGCCGCTCTTGTACGGAAGCTGCGACCGGATCAGGCCGTCGGCCGCCCAGCCCCCGCATAGTCGTCACCCGGCTTCCGATACGGATGAACCTGCACCGCCTGCCCAGTCTGCGGCGCGTCGATCATCTGCTGGTTCCCGATGTACAGGCCCACGTGATGGATCTTCGAAGCGGGCTCGCCGAAGAAGATCAAATCGCCCAATTGAGGTTCGCTCACATGGGCAACGCTGCGAAACTGCGTATCCGCCGTCCGCATCAGTTTGACGTTCGCGCTCGCGTAAGCCGCGGTCGTCAAACCGGAACAGTCAAACCCAGGGTCGGCGTCGCGAGTGCCGTTGCCGCCCCAGACGTAGGGCAGCCCGATCTGATCGATCGCGAAGTCGACCGCAGTAAGCACCGCGGGATTAGGCGGCTGATCGCTTTGCCCCACCGTGCCGTAGACGTTGGTCGTCGCCAGCGTCCGATGCAAGACGACCGGCGCCGGTTCCAACGTGGCGACCCCGTTCCACCAGTCCGTCGCCAAATCGCGGCCATTCGCGCAGAGCGCACGCCCAGCCGTGAGCGCCGAGTCGTCGATGCTCTGAATGTCAGGCTTGCCGCCGGACGCACTGCGCTGCCACTTGCCCCACACCGCAGGCGAGAGCTGCAACGGCCCCGCGGCCCCCGGCGTCGACACGGGCCGGTGATAGAAGTCGAGAACTTCCACCGTGCCAAGCGGTTTCGCGAGAGTCCCGTTCTCTCCGATCCGATCACCCTGCGCCCGCCCGTGATCACTGGCGATCTTCCCGATCGCGGCGAGAGTGATCCAGGACAGGTGACAGTCAGGCTGTTCTTTGCTGAGCGTCACGGTTGCCTGCGCGTAGCCGTTCATCGCCCGCAACGGAATGTCGAGCCACTGACTGGTCCGCGACGCCCACGCCCCGAACTCCCCAGCCCGCGGCACCCCAGGCTGAGCTGGCGCTGCCGACGTCGACGCAGCGGAGGTCGGAACCGTCTTCTGACCCCCCGGAGCCAACGACGACGTCGCCGCGACGTCCCCCGAATTCGCCTGACCGGCACCGCCCGGCAAAACCCGCACCGCGACCACCAACGCCGCGACGACCACCACAACCGCCGCCAACTTCACCACGACTCGCCGATTCCGCGCGAGAACCCCCTGCCCCGCAGCCCCCGCGCCCCCTCCTTCCGACGCCTGAGCTTCGTCGCCATTTAATGGCGAATCGACGCCGGCCCCAGAACCTTCGCCACTCGACGACGAACCACCAGACGCTCCAAAAACGTCTCCACCCAACGGCGACCCGCTGCCCACCTCGCCCGAGTCCCCACCTCGCGACGCGACATCGCCCACCCCAGAAGTTTCGCCACTCAGCGGCGACACCCTGGCCGACCCAACATTTTCGCCACCGGCCGGCGACGCCGCACCAACCGCCACCTCACCCGAGCCGCCTGTTTCGCCGCTGACCGGCGACGCCTCACCGGAAGCCGAAGCGCCGGTCCCGCCCGCTTCGCCGACAACCGGCGACACCTCACCGCCGACCGAAACTCGGGTGCCCGCTGTTTCGCCACAAACCGGCGACGTCCCACCCGGAGACAAAGCACCGGCACCGACCGATTCGCCACTTACCGGCGACACCTCGCCGGAAGCCGAAGCACCGCCACCGACGGATTCGCCACTCACCGGCGACGCCCAACCCGCCGACGAACCACCCGAGCCAACGGATTCGCCATTAACCGGCAACGCCCCCGCACCCCCAGGCTCGCCATCGCCCACACCAGCCGCCGCACCGGGAGTGACCAGCGATTCGCCATCCAGCGGCGAATCCCCGGCCCCGGCCATCACCGGCCCCCGGCGAGTCTCGACAACACGAACTCGCGCAGCACATCCAGTTCCGTATCCACCGCCACCTCGACCGACCGCCCGGTCGACCTGGTCGGCACCGCCCGCCGGTCGACGATCGTCATGCCGCGGGTCGGGCCGAAGCCGGAGTCGATGTCGACCGGGTAGGTCTCCGTGCGCAAGATCCCTGGCTGGATCGCCTCGGCGACAGCCACCGCGTCGTGCAGGACGATGCCTTCGTAACCGAGCACCTTGCGGTAGTGCGCGAGGTAGTCCGGCGTGAACGAGTCCAGCGCCTGCCCGACCGGTCCGGACGCGGCGAGTTTCGCCAGCCACGCGCTGTCGACCGCGCACCGGTGAGTGAGGTCGAGGGGGACCATCACGCACGGGACGTCGTCCTCGGCGATCACGCGCCGTGCCGCGTCCGGGTCGGCCCAGATGTTGAATTCGGAGACGGCGGTCGAGTTGCCGAGGGTGATCGCGCCGCCCATCAGGACGATTCGCGCGATCTTCGAGCACACCCCGGGATGCGCCGCGAGCAGGGCGGCGATGTTCGTGAGCGGGCCGATCGGCGCGATGGTCACTGGTTCGTCCGAGGCTTCGAGCAGCGAGACCATCAGGCTGACCGCGTCGGAATCCTCGAGCGGACGGGTGGCGTCGGGCAGCGAAGCGGCGTGCCCGGAAAGTCCGTCGGAGCCGTGAACAGTGCTCGCCCGGTGCAGTTCGCGGTAGAGAAGCGGCCGCGACGCACCCGCGGCGACCGGCACGTCCGGCCGGTCGCACAACTGCAGCAGCCGGCGCGCGTTCGAGGTCGTCGTGGTCAGCGGTACGTTGCCGAAGACCGTCGTCACAGCCAGCAGGTCGACGTCCGCCGACCTCGCGGCCAGTGCGATCGCGAAAGCGTCATCAACGCCGGGATCGGTGTCGATGATCAGCTTGGTGCCCATCCTGCTCCCCTTGCCTGTGGCCGGCCGTCGACCACAGGTTACGGTCAAGGACATGACGTCGATGTGGGGTGCGCCCGCGTTGTCGCGCGTGCGCGCCTGGCGGCGGGCCCGGCGGGACCCGCACCAGGCGAAGTTCCTGACGGCCGACTCGCTGCGCTGGATTCTGCGCAATCGCGCGTACACGCCGTGGTACCTCGTGCGGTATTACCGGCTGCTCAAATTCCGCATCGCGAACCCGCACATCATCCTGCGCGGCATGCTGTTCCTCGGCAAGAACGTCGAGATCCACTGCCGGCCCGGGTACGGCCGGATGGAGATCGGCCGTTGGGTGCACATCGGCGACGGCAATGCCATCCGCTGTCACGAGGGGTCCCTTCGCATCGGCGACAAGTCGGTGTTCGGGCGGCAGAACGTGATCAACTGCTACCTCGACATCGAGCTCGGCGCCGCCACGCTCGTCGCCGACTGGGTGTACATCTGCGACTTCGACCACGTGACCGCGGACATCCACGTGCCGATCAAGGACCAGGGCATCGTCAAGTCGCCGGTCAGGATCGGCCCGGACACGTGGCTCGGCACGAAGGTCAGCGTCCTCAAGGGCACGCGCGTCGGCCGCGGCAGCGTGCTCGGCGCGCACGCGGTGGTGCGCGGTGACATCCCGGATTACTCGATCGCGGTCGGTTCACCGGCCCGGGTGGTCCGCAACCGCGAGGACGACTACGCCGCGGATGCGGCCCGGCGCGAAGCGGTCGCCGATATGGCGCGCAAGGCGAACAAGGCCCTGCAGAAAACGCTCGGCGAAAGCTGACGCCAGCGCAGCCGCGCGTCGAGTTCGGTGCCGAAAATGACCTGACAGCGCCGATAGCCTCGCCTTATGAGCGAAGCCCTCCATCGGCACGTCGCCGCCTTCAACAACCGCGACCTCCAGGCGCTCCTCGACGGCTTTACCGACGACGCGGTCTGGATCACCGGAAGCAGCGTCGCGCGCGGACGCGACGAACTCACCGAGCTGTTCAGCGGTGCCATGGAACAACTTCTCCCGACGCTGGCGGTCGAAAACGTTCTCGCAGACGGTGACCAGGTCGCCGCCCAGTTGACGGAGCGACTCACCCACAACGGCGAGGACCACGTTTTCGCCATCGCCGGGTTCTATCGGCTGTCCGGCGACCGCATCAAGTCGGCGAAGATCTACCGCGAGGGCAGCGCCGAACTCGACTGACCTGTGTTGCCGTTTTTTGGCGAATCGCGCTGACCAGCGGAAATGCGATGCGGTGCTGCTCGATTAGCCAATCAACGGCGGCGGTGAACGGTCTGCACGCCTTCCGCCCGGCACCTACACGAGACGGCTCCGCCCTCGCCTTCGCCTCTGCTTCGTCGACGAAGACGACCTTCGCTGAGGTGCCATCGGCGCGGACGCGAGGGGCGAGTGAACGCTTCAGCGTGACACCCGTATGGGCGGCATCCAGACGGTAGACAGCAAGCCGCCGAAGCCGAGTGCGCGATTCCCGTTGTCGGTGGCGCAGACGGAGCGGCGGAGCGTCGCCGGAGCAGGGACCAACGTCGCCAACCTGCGGCAGCCCAGAGACCGAAGCGTTCCCCAGGCAAGCCAGCCCAGCGGCACCTCAGCGAAGCTCAGAGAAGGAAGTGGAACAACGGACTCCCCGGTTCCACCCGCTCCACCTGCAGCGGGCTCTTCTCCAGCCGCGCCAGGAGCCCGGGCAGGTCCGCGCGCCGCGGGATCTCGACGCCGATCAGCGCCGGACCGATCTCGCGATTGTTGCGCTTCACGTACTCGAACCGCGTGATGTCGTCCTCCGGACCGAGGATTTCGTCAAGGAACCGCCGGAGCGCCCCGGGTTCCTGCGGGAAGCTGACGAGGAAGTAGTGTTTCAACCCCTCGTGCATCAGCGAACGTTCGAGGATTTCGCTGTACCGGCTCACGTCGTTGTTGCCGCCGGACACGATGCACACCACCGTCTGCCCGGGCTCGACCTGCACGCTGGTGCCGAGCGAAGCAGCCGCGAGCGCACCCGCGGGCTCGGCGATGATGCCGTCCGATTGGTACATCGACAGCATCTCCGTACACACCGCGCCCTCGTCGACGGATGTCAGTTCCGCGCCGCTGTCCCGGATCAACGGGAACGTCACTTGGCCAGCCTCGCGCACCGCGGCACCGTCCACGAACGGGTCGACCGCATCGATCCGCACCGGCTCGCCCGCTTCGAGAGCAGCTGCCATGCACATCGCGCCCGCCGGTTCGACGCCGACGACCCGGATGTCCGGATGCCGCTCACGAACCCACGTCGCGATCCCGGCCAGTAGCCCACCGCCGCCCACCGGCACGACCAGGACATCCGGCACGAAGCCGAGCTGCGAGACCACTTCGAGCGCGACAGTGCCCTGACCGGCGACAGTGCGGACGTCGTCGAATGCCGGCACGAGCGTCGCCCCTGTGCGGTGAGCGTCGTCCTTCGCGGCGGCGAAGGCGTCTTCGTAGGTCTCTCCGACGACGATGACCTCGATGTGTGCGCCACCGAGCGCCGCAATACGTTCGCGCTTCTGCCGAGGCGTCGTGCCCGGCACGTACACGCGACCATTCGCCCCTAAACGGCGACACGCGTACGCGACGCCTTGGGCGTGGTTGCCGGCGCTCGCACACACGACACCGCGGGCCCGCGTCTCGGCGTCGAGCTGCACGATGAAGTTGTACGCGCCGCGGATCTTGTACGAGCGGACCGTCTGCTGGTCTTCGCGCTTAAGCCAGACGCGCGCGTCTACGCGGGACGAGAGACGCGCGTTGGGCTCCAGGGGCGTACGTGTGACCACGCCCGAGAGCCGTTCGGCGGCCTGCTCGACCAGTTCTGCGTTCACCGTGTCGATGTCGTGCACTCGGGTGAATGTACTTCGCACCCGGTGAACACGTCCGGGGCACTCATGTCACTGGCTGCGTTCACGTCTTCGGCACCGCCGGGTACGGGACGAAGGTGCTGGTGTTTTCGTCCACCGTGAGCGGTTTGCCGATCGCCGGAAACGCGCGTTGCGAACAAGCCGGCCGGTCGCAGACCTTGCAGCCCATGCCGATCGGCGTCGCGGCGGCGGGTTCGTCCAGGTCAAGGCCGGTCGAGTAGATCAGCCGGCCAGCGTGCCGAAGTTCGCAGCCGAGGCCGACCGTGAACGTCTTGCCCGGGCTGCCGTACCCGCCGATGTTGCGCGACACCGTCCGCGCGACCCAGAAGTATCGCTTCCCGTCCGGCAACGCCGCGATCTGCGTGAGGATCTTGCCCGGCGAGGTGAAGGCCTCGTAGATGTTCCACAACGGGCAAGCGCCGCCGACGCGCGAGAAGTGGAAACCCGCCGCTGACTGGCGTTTCGACATGTTCCCGGCCCGGTCGACCCGCACGAACGAGAACGGCACGCCGCGCTGTTTTGGCCGTTGAAGAGTCGACAGTCGGTGGCACGTGGTCTCGAACCCGACGCCGAAGTGGTCGCAAAGCCGCTCGATGTCGTACCGGAACTCCTCGGCCGCGGCCAGGAACGGGCCGTACGGCAGGATCAGCGCGCCGGCGAAGTAGTTCGCCAGGCCGACGCGCGCGAGCGTCCGAGCGGCCGGGCCGGAAAACGCCCACGAATCGGCGAGTTCGGTGATCAAGTCGTCGTATTCCAGCAGTGCGATCTGGGAGGCCATCCGGAACGCCTGCTGTCCGACGCGCAGGCTCGGGGCCAGCCGCAACACCCGCGTCGCCGGCTCGTATCGGTGCTGTTCACCCGCGGATTCGTTGATGCCCTCGTTTGTCACGTCGACGCCGTAGCGCTGCCAGAGCCGTTCCTTGAGCGACCCCAGCACCGACCCGCGGCGCAACGGGATCTGCGCGGCCATCTTCTCCGCCCGCTCGTCCAGTTCGGCGACGTAGTTCTCCCGCTCGTAGAAGAAGTCGCGAACCTCCTCGTGCGGCAACGGCGCCGCGGCGCTCCCGTGCAGGCCGAGCCCGTTTTCCGTGGTCAGCGCGGCCGTGCTCTCGACGGCGTTGCGGTAGCTGCGGTGCAGTTTCACCAGCGCCTGGGCGATCGACGGCAGGTTGCTGGCCAGCTCGTTCAGCTCGCTCGTGGTCGCCTCGATGCCCACGACCTCGTCGAGCAGGGCTTCTTTCACATCGGCGACGAGCCGCGAGGTGTCGTTGTTGGCGAAGAACTCGGTGTCGACCCCGAACGCCTGCGTGATCCGCAGCAGCACCGGCACGGTCAGCGGGCGCGAGTTGTGCTCGATCTGATTGAGATAACTGGGTGAGATCTCGAGCACACGGGCGAGATCCGCCTGGCTCATCGACCGGCTTTCGCGAAGATGCCGCAGCCTCGCTCCGGCGAAAGTTTTGTCCATGGGTGCTCCGTCCGGCCGGAAGGTTTCCGGGCCTGAACGATTACGTGAACGATCAAGCCCGCGAATTTTCGCTGCGATTGCGAACCGCTGATTCGCAACCTTTGCAACATGCTAGGCAATCTTCGCAGAAATTGGCAAATTGGAGCGGTAGACCGCGTTTTCGGGCTCGTGTCAGGGTTGTGACCAGGCAAGGCGAGCAATCGCAAACTTCGCAACACGGGAGAGTCCGATGACCGAGCAGGCCAATCAGCTCGAGCAGGCGGCGGCCGAGCTGGCCGAGCAGTGGAAGACCGACCCCCGCTGGGCGGGTGTCCAGCGGACCTACTCCGCCGCCGACGTGGTGAAGCTTCGCGGTTCTGTCGTCGAAGAGCACACCCTCGCCCGCCGCGGCGCGGAGAAGCTGTGGGAGCTGCTGCACAGCGAGGACTACGTCCACGCGCTGGGCGCGCTCACCGGCAACCAGGCCGTGCAGCAGGTGCGCGCCGGCCTGAAGGCCATCTACCTGTCCGGGTGGCAGGTCGCCGCCGACGCCAACCTGGCCGGCCAGACCTACCCGGACCAGAGCCTCTACCCGGCCAACTCGGTCCCGGCCGTCGTCCGCCGCATCAACAACGCGCTGGGCCGCGCCGACCAGATCAACTGGGCCGAGGGCAACAGCGACATCGACTGGTTCGCCCCGATCGTCGCCGACGCGGAAGCCGGCTTCGGCGGTCCGCTGAACGCGTTCGAGCTGATGAAGGGCATGATCGCGGCCGGTGCCGCGGGCGTGCACTGGGAAGACCAGCTCGCGTCCGAGAAGAAGTGCGGCCACCTCGGCGGCAAGGTCCTCATCCCGACCAAGCAGCACGAGCGCACCCTGAACGCGGCCCGCCTCGCCGCCGACGTGCTGAACGTGCCGACGCTGGTTGTCGCCCGCACCGACGCACAGGCCGCGACCCTGCTGACCAGCGACGTCGACGAGCGCGACCGCAAGTACCTCACCGGCGGCCGCACCTCCGAGGGCTTCTACGAGGTCAACAACGGCATCGAGCCGTGCATCGACCGCGGCCTGGCCTACGCGCAGTACGCCGACCTGCTGTGGATGGAGACCTCCACGCCGGACCTCGAGGTCGCCCGCAAGTACGCCGAAGCGATCAAGGCGCAGTACCCGGACCAGATGCTGGCCTACAACTGCTCGCCGTCGTTCAACTGGAAGAAGCACCTCGACGACGACACCATCGCGCGCTTCCAGCGCGAGCTCGGCGCCATGGGCTACAAGTTCCAGTTCATCACGCTGGCCGGGTTCCACGCGCTGAACTACTCGATGTTCGACCTGGCGCACGGCTACGCCCGCAACGGCATGAGCGCCTACGTCGACCTGCAGGAGCGCGAGTTCGCTTCGGAGGAGCGCGGCTACACCGCGACGAAGCACCAGCGCGAGGTCGGCACCGGCTGGTTCGACCTGGTGTCCACCGCGCTGAACCCGGAGAGCTCGACCACCGCGCTCAAGGGTTCGACCGAAGAAGACCAGTTCCACTGACGCACCCCGCGGGCCGGCGATTCCGGTCGCCGGCCCGCCCCTTTCCTTTCCCCCTTCGCGGAGGTACGAGATGGCTGACACGCTGAACACCCGCCTCGAGGTCACCGGGCCCGCCGACGGCCGGTTCGCCGAGATCCTCACCCCGGCAGCTCTGGACTTCGTAGCCAAACTCGACAACACCTTCGCCGGACGCCGCCGCGAACTCCTCGACGAGCGCCGCCGCCGTCGCGAGCGGCTGCAGTCGGGGGAGGAGCAGCTGGACTTCCTGCCGCAGACCCGGTCGATCCGGTCGGACGAGAGCTGGCACGTCGCTCCCGTCGCGCCCGGCCTGGAGGACCGCCGCGTCGAGATCACCGGCCCGACCGACCGCAAGATGACGGTCAACGCGCTCAACTCCGGCGCGAAGGTGTGGCTGGCGGACTTCGAGGACGCGACCTCGCCGACCTGGCACAACGTCATCGACGGACAGCTCAACCTGTTCGACGCCATCCGCCGCAACATCGACTTCACCACCGAGGCCGGCAAGCGCTACACGATCGGCGACGACCCGGCGACGATCGTCGCCCGTCCCCGCGGCTGGCACCTGGTCGAGAAGCACATCCGCATCGACGGCCGCCCGGTCTCGGCGAGCCTCGTCGACTTCGGCCTGTACTTCTTCCACAACGCCCGCCAGCTCCTGGCGCGCGGCAGCGGCCCGTACTTCTACCTGCCGAAGCTGGAAAGCCACCAGGAAGCGCGCTTGTGGAACGACGTGTTCCTGCTGGCGCAAAAGGAACTCGGCATCCCGCGCGGCACCATCCGGGCGACCGTGCTGATCGAGACGATCACCGCGGCGTTCGAGATGGACGAGATCCTCTACGAACTCCGCGAGCACGCGGCCGGTCTGAACGCCGGACGTTGGGACTACATCTTCAGCGTCATCAAGAACTTTTCCGCGCACGGTGCCGACTTCGTGCTGCCGGACCGCGCCCAGGTGACGATGACGGTCCCCTTCATGCGCGCTTACACCGAACTGCTCGTCAGCACCTGCCACCGCCGCGGGGCGCACGCGATCGGCGGGATGGCGGCGTTCATCCCGAGCAAGGACCCGGCGACCAACGAGCACGCGCTGGAGAAGGTCCGCCAGGACAAGGAACGCGAGGCCGGCGACGGCTTCGACGGCTCGTGGGTCGCGCACCCCGGCCTGGTTCCGGTGTGCCGCGAGGTGTTCGACCAGGTCCTCGGTGGCTGGCCGAACCAGCTCGGCAAGCTGCGCGAGGACGTAACGGTCGAGGCTTCCGACCTGCTCGACGTCGCGAGCGCCGGCGGCGAGGTCACCGAGGCGGGGGTGCGAGCGAACATCAACGTCGCTCTCCGCTACATCGACTCCTGGTTGCGCGGCACCGGTGCCGCGGCGATCCACAACCTCATGGAAGACGCCGCGACGGCCGAGATCGCGCGGTGCCAGGTGTGGCAGTGGATCCGCAACGGTACGAAGCTCGAGGACGGCACGGCGCTGACCCACGAACTGGCTGTCGAATTCCTGGACGACGAACTGGCGAAGGTCCGCGCGGACCTCGGCCCGTCGGCCCGCCTCGACGACGCCCGCGCGATCTTCACCGAAACCGCCCTCGGCGAGAAGCTGCCGAGCTTCCTCACGACCGTCGCCTACGCCCGCTACCTGACCGAGCGGTGACCGGCTCCGGTCGCCAGTGACCTGACCACCGGCGACCGGTTACCCCGCACCACTTTTGGGATGGTGCAGGGGACGGGTCCGGTGGCGGAGGCTCCCCGCCACCGGGCCCGGGTCTTTCCGAACCCGCGCTCTTTCGCCGCTCAGCGGCGAAAGAGCGCGGGTTTCGGTTTGGGGAGTTCCCGGTGTTCTCGGTTGCTGCCTTGCTTGGCTCGGGTTCTTGGGCGTTTCCGACCTCCGTGCTCGGCCGCTGTCGATGCTCTGCCAGGAAATCTCGGGTGGCTTGCCGAAGCGTGCGTTCGCCGTTGCCGCTCAGCGGCGAATACCGGCCTCGGTGCCAGGACTCGTTTTGCCCCGGCGCCCGTGATTCCCAACCGCCGGTGCGGCCAGATTGCCCAGTTCGGACGCGACCTCCAGGGTGGCCTAATGCGCCCGGACCGGCGCGGCTCCACGTAAGTCCATGCCCCCCGCGTGCTCCGTTCCATCATTACCGAGGCCTTGTCCACGCTTGGCCGCCGTCGTCTCTCGACGGACGATCTCGTGGAGGTCTCGATTCTTGGCCCGGCCCGCCCGGCCGCTCGGCCCGCGCGGTGCGCGAATGGGCTGCACTGAACTCTCCGGCTCCGACTTCGCCTCGCCCGAACTGCCGTTGCCGCTCAGCGGCGAATACCTGGTCAGCACCTCTTTTGGCCCGATCTCGCCGCTGGCAGCCCCAACTCGCTCCCACCGCGACGGATCGGCCGGAACCCTCTTGCCTATTTGATTCGACATACATATATTGCACATGTAACTACCTGGGGGGGCGTCGCCGGCGAGGGCGCCGAGCAGCTTCCGACCTCACTCGCCTCCGGAGAAACCATGCACTGGCTTTACCTCGGCATCGCTGTGTTCTTCGAGATCGCCTTCGCGCTTGGAGCCAACGCCACGAACGGATTCACCAAGCTGTGGCCGTCCGTGTTCACGCTGGTCATGGCGGCCGGCGGCATCTTCTTCCTCAGCCGCGCCCTGCTGACCCTCGACGTCGGCGTCGGCTACGCGATCTGGACCGGTCTCGGTTCGGTCGGCATCGTGCTGCTGGGCGCGCTGATCTTCAAGGAGAAGCTCAACTGGCGCAAGCTCATCGGATTCGGCCTGGTGATCTGCGGCATCGTCGGTCTCCAGTTGACCGGTGTCTGACCCGGCCTTCTCTCTCCCGAAAGGATTCTCGCCGTGTCCGTTCAGCCCGAAGCAGCAGCCATCACACCGACGAAGACGCAGACCACTCGCCGAGCGTGGGGGATTCTCCTCTTCGCCGGAGTCTGCGAAATTGCGTTCGCCGTCAGCACGGACGGCAGCCGCGGCTTCACCAACCTGCCGTGGTCAATCGCCACAGTGGTAACGGCTGCCGCGACGATCTTCACGCTCAGCCTTGCCTTACGCACCATCGACGTGGGCGTCGGTTATGCGGTCTGGACCGGCATCGGTGCCAGCGGCGCCGCGATCTTCGGCGCGATCATCTTCGGCGAAAACCTTGGCCCGCTCCGAATCCTGTTCCTCGCAGTGATCATCGCCGGAGTCATCTGCCTCAAACTCGCTGGCGGCTCAACCGATTCGGCGAAAGCCTGCGACTGACCGTATCCAGCCCGACGTCCGACCGAAATCCGCCAGCTGGCAGCGAACCAGGCAGTTCTGGCCGCGGACCCGTGCTCATGATTTGTCACTACGCTGCACCTTCGCATGCGACGAACCTGGAGGCCAGCCGATGCCCACGGTGACAGTCAACGACCGCCCGATCTTCTTCACCGACACCGGGGGAGACGGACCGGCCTTGCTCCTGGGACACGGCTACTTCCTGGACCACTCAACGTTCTCGCCGCAAGCATCGGCGCTCGCACCGGAGTGGCGTCTGATCACCTGGGACGCCCGGGGCCATGGACAAACCCCGGACGACGAACCCGGCACGTCATACACCTATTGGGACCAGGCTCGGGACGCACTCGCCTTGCTGGACCACCTCGACGTCGAACGCGCTGTCGCAGGTGGACTGTCTCAGGGCGGCTTCACAGCGCTACGAACCGCATTGCTGGCACCCGAACGGGTCGCAGCTCTGGTTCTATGGGACACCGAAGCAACACCGTGCGACCCAACCGACAAGGCAGCCTACTGCGACATGTTCGCTGCCTTGCGCGAACACGGCCCTCTTGATGACCTGACCATACCCCTGTCGACGCAGCTACTCGGAGAATCCGATCTGCGCGACGAACTACGCGCACGATGGCGCGCCACTCCCGCGCTGCCGCTGGGTCCAGCCGCGCGCTGCCTTCTGGAGCGAGACGACGTCTCGGATCGGCTGAACGAAATCACCTGCCCGACGCTCCTCATGTGGGGAGAAAAGGACGTTTCGCTTCCGCGCGACCGCATGGACCTGCTGAGCGAACGCCTCCCGAACGCGAGCGAGGTGCACGTAATCCGAGGCGCAGCCCACACCCCGACCTTGACTCATCCAGAGCAGGTCAAACCCCTTGCTGCACCACTTTTTGCAGACTTTGGTCTGACTCTTTCCCTCGGCTATCCGGGCTCATCCGCAGTCGGAACGCCGAGTCCCCACCATCCCCTGCCGCGCTGATCAACCACGCTCGCCGACCAACGACAGGCTTGCCGAACGCCCAATTGCATGCACGCACATGTGCTATACAAGAATCGTCGGCGTCACTCGTCGATGCCGGACAAGCCTTTGCCGGAGAGGTCGTTCGCGTGACCACCACACCTTCCCCTGGCCGCAAGCAGGCAGGGGCGAAACTCAGCACCCTCGGCGCGATGTGGCCCCGGATGATGGCGCTTCGCAGCCGCATCGACCACGAGGTCGAGCAGGCCTTGCAGCGGCAGCTGCACCTGGGCTTCTCGGAATTCGTTGCGTTGATGTCGCTCGCCGATCGCCCCGACGGTGAACTCCGCATGCAGGAACTCGCGGACGCGACGTCGCTCAACCAGAGCTCCGCGACCCGCCTCGTCGGCCGCCTCGAGCGTACCGGTCTGACTGAACGACGTCTCTGCGAATACGACCGCCGAGGCGTCTACACCGGAATCACCGACGCCGGCCGAGCCACGTTGCGCAAAGCCGTCCCGGTCTACGAAGCAGCTCTGGCGAGCGCCTTCGACCGAGTGGCAGCGGACCCGGACTACCGCGACCTCATCGCCGCCGTCGACCCCCGCTGACCAGCCATTAGCCACTGAGCGGCGAATCTCCGCAGCGCCGCTGACCAGCGCGCGTCCTGCACCTCGGCGTCCTACACCTCGAACGCGTTGCCAGTCGCGATCTTCGGCCGCCCCAACTCTACCGGCTCGCCGACCCGGGCTCGCCGGTAAACCTCGACGGTCGCCTCGGCGATCCGGCCCCAATCGAAATCCGCGCCAAGCCGGGCCTGCGCCGCACGCGCGCGCCGGGCCGCGGCCGGAACGTCGCTCAAGACCTTCACCACTGAAGAGGCGAGGCCTGCGACGTCACCCGGCGCGAAGGCCAAGCCGGTTTCCCCGTCGATGACAACCTCGCCGAGCCCGCCCGCAGTCGACGCCACCAGCGGCGCTTTCGCGGCAGCCGCCTCCAGCGCGACAATCCCGAACGGCTCGTACCGGCTGGGCAGCACGACCGCGTCAGCCGCGGCGAGGAGCGCACGCAGGTCGCGGTCGGAGAGGTGGCCGACGAAGTCCACCGCCCGGCGAATCCGCAGCTTGCGAGCCTGTGCGACAAGCTCGTCGTGATGTCGCCCTTTTCCGGCGACGACTACGCGGGTCCCCGGGAACCGACGCCGGATCCGCGGCAGCGCGGCCAGCAGGTCTTGCACGCCTTTTTCCCACTCCAACCGGCCGAAGAACAGCAGGAACGGAGCGCCGTCCGGACTGTGCTGCTCCCGCATCCTCGCGACTTCCCCAGACGACACGCGCCAGCTGCGGCCCTCGATGCCGTTGTGGATCACCGAGACATCGGCCGGGTCGATCTCGAAGAGATGCGCGACCTCCTTGCGCATCGCCTGCGAACAGGTGATCACCGCGTCGGCGCGGTTGGCCAGCCACCATTCGACCGAGTGCACCTGCTGGTTGAGCGGATGCGACAGCCACCCGGAGTGCCGGCCCGCTTCGGTCGCATGGATCGTCCCAACGAGCGGCACCCGGGCAGCCTCGGCGACCGCGATCGCCGGATGCGTGACCAACCAGTCGTGCGCGTGGACCACGTCCGGCTGCCACGTGCGGAGCAAATCCTGAGCCGCCCGGATCATCGCGTGTCCCATGGCGAGTGTCCAGGCGACGAGATCCCGCTCGAAAGTCAGGTGCATCGGGTCCTCGGCCACCCGGACGACTCGGACCCCCTCGATGACCCGGTCGCTGCGCGGATGCGTCGACGCGTCGGTGCCCGCGGTGTGCCGGCAAAGGACGACTACGTCGTGGCCCTGCTGCGCGAGATGCCTCGCCAGCGCGTGAACATGCCGGGCCAGGCCGCCGATGACCACCGGCGGGTACTCCCAGGACAACATCAGCACGCGCATGGCCCGAGGTTACTCGCCAGTCGCTTACTCCGGGGCGGCCGCCCGAACGACCGGTGGAAAGCCTCGTCGTAGCCTGGCGAAAAAGTGCCTGAGCCGGAAAGAACGCGCTGGTCAGAGCGTTTCGCCAAAAAAACGGCAACAGGTCCGCCTGGTCGCTTGGCCAGCCCGCGATGCAAGCATCGCCGCAGCTCAGCCCTCTGCCTGGACAGTCGCGGCCGCCAGAGTGAACGCGAGTCTCCTGCTGCGGCCAACTGCGACGATCAGCGATCCTCACGCGCCGCGCCAGGCTCTCGGTACCCTTGTCGACCGGCCCTGGCCACCTGCTGACCAGCTATTAGCCGCTCGGCGGCGAAAATGTCATCGACGGCACCTCTGCTGCTTGACCGGGAAGGCTCGCCGATGACCCGTTGCCAGCCATCGGTCACCGAAGCCCCCGCCATCGCCGTCGAACGGCGGTCGCCCACCGGTTGGCCATGTAGCCCGCAGGCCATGCCGCGGACCGCGATTCTCTGCCACCATGGCCAGTGATGACTCCCACAGAGCCCGAATGGCAGCGCGCGGACGCACCGCTGACCACCCCGTGGACCGATCGAGTCGACCCGGCCGCGGTGCTGCCCGAGTACCCGCGCCCGCAGCTCCGCCGGCCGGAATGGCTGAGCCTCAACGGCATCTGGGAGTACGCAGGATGGCCTGCTTCGCCCGCTGAGCCGCGACCTGTCGGGTACAGCGAACGCATCCTGGTTCCCTTCGCGCCGGAATCGGCGCTCTCCGGCATTGGCCGACGCGACGAAGTGTTGTGGTACCGACGGCTCTTCGAGATCCCGGAAAGCTGGAGCGGGCGACGGGTGCTTCTGCATTTCGGTGCAGTCGACCAGAAGGCCGAAGTGCGGGTCAACAACCAGTCGGTGGTCACCCATGAGGGCGGCTACACATCGTTCTCCGCGGACATCACGGACGCGCTCCGTGCATCGGGACCGCAGGAGATTACCGTTCGCGCCGAGGACCGGACGGACATCGAGCCGTACCCGATCGGCAAGCAGCGCAACGAACCCGGCGGCATCTGCTATACCCCGACGTCAGGAATCTGGCAGACGGTGTGGATCGAGCCGGTGCCGAACGAACGCATCTCCTCTGTCGAAGTCACCTCAGACCTGTCCGGAGTGTCGATATTCCCGCAGGTCACCGGCGGTGCTCAAGTCGAGTTGATCGTTTCGCCGCCAAACGGCGACGAGGCCGCTCGGGTTCGCGGCGCGGCAGGCACGCGGCTGCGGGCCAACCTTCCGGAACCACATCCGTGGTCTCCGGACGATCCGTTTCTCTACGACCTCACCGTCCGGCTCCTGGATTCGCACGGTGACGTCTTGGACGAAGTCGCCAGCTATTGCGGCCTGCGAACGGTAGAAATCGTCCCGGATGTCGACGGACGGCCACGAATCGCTTTGAACGGCCGGATCGCCTTCCTGCACGGACCACTCGACCAGGGCTACTGGCCGGACGGCGGTTACACCGCGCCGACGGACGAGGCCCTCCGCTTCGATCTCGAGAAGACGAAGGAACTCGCGTTCAACCTGGTCCGCAAGCACGTCAAGGTCGAGCCCGCACGCTGGTACTACTGGGCGGACCGGCTGGGTCTGGCGGTCTGGCAGGACATGCCGTCGCTGGTCGTCTCATTCGCCGGACCGCCCGGGCACGCGCCGGATCCGTTGCCAGAAGGACAACAGCGATTCGAAGCCGAACTGCGGGAAATGGTCGCGCAGCTGCGCAACATCACGTCGATCATCGCCTGGGTGCCGTTCAACGAGGGCTGGGGAGAATTCGACACCGCACGGATCGCGGCACTCGTAAAGGAACTCGACCCGACTCGGCTGGTGATCGCCAACAGCGGCGTGAACTGCTGTTTCTCCCGCCAGGACACTGGTGCCGGCGACGTCTACGACGATCACACCTACGTCGGCCCGGGGGAGCCGCACGAAGGGGACCATCGCGCATTGGTGGACGGCGAATACGGCGGCCTGGGCTTGGTTCTCGAAGGCCACATTTGGCCAGGTCCACCCAACGCCTACGAAATGACGACCGATTCCGCACACCTCAGTCGCCGGTACGCAGAGGTGAGCGAACGGCTCGAACGGCTGGTTTCCGATCTTGGGCTGTCCGGCGCGATCTATACTCAGACCACTGATGTAGAGAACGAAGTGAACGGCCTTCTCACCTACGACCGCCGAGTGCGGAAGCTCGACTTCGCCGGCGCCGCGAACCACAACCGAGCGGTGATCGCGCGTGGCTCGCATCCCGAGGTGAAGACCGCTGCCGAACTGGCTAGTGAAGCTTCGGACAGCCGTTGACCTGCGATTCGCCACTGAGCGGCGACGCAAGAGACGCAGTCTGCACAAGGACTGTGGCCTGGGGGGCGAACCAGGCCGACTTGCGTTTCGCCGCTCACCGGCGATGAACTGGCCAACGGTCATTCGACGCTGGCTAGTGCACTCCGGCGCGGACGCGCTGCGTCGCCGTCGCCGGTTGGCGGCTACGGCACCGTGGCGACCATTGTCGGCGAGCCTGGCTTGGGGACAGCGGCGGCATCTCGGCCGGGTGGCCTCGGGCAGAGGTTGTGGTGACGCACGCTCATGTCGTCGGTCGGTAGTCGCCGATAAGTGGCGACTACGTTGCGGATGAGCAAGTGCGGTGGGTGATGGGCCTTTCGCCACTCAACGGCAACGGCGGGACCGACGGCTGCCGCGGCCCGTCGGGAGCGAGCTGCCTATGCGGTCGCTGGCAGTTGCCGAAAAACGGCAAATGCTCTCCGGCCGCGATGAACGCTGGCCGGAGAGCAGGACCGAAACTCAAGCAGGCAGAGCCGCTTCGATCGCGGCGACGATCGTCTCGTCTTCGGGCTCCGTGCGCGGGCGGAAGCGACCGAGCACCTTGCCGTCCGGGCTGATCAGGAACTTCTCGAAGTTCCACTGCACGTCGCCGGCTTCGCCGTCCGCGTCGGGAGTTTCCGTGATGCTCGCGTAGAGCGGGTGCCGGCCTTCGCCGTTGACATCGATCTTCTCGAACAGCGGGAAGGACACTCCGTACGTGGTGGAGCAGAACGTCTGGATTTCCTCCGCCGTTCCTGGCTCCTGGCCGGCGAACTGGTTGCACGGGAATCCGACGACAGAGAAACCGTTGTCGCCGTAGCGTTTCTGCAGTCGCTCCAAAGCGGTGTACTGCGGCGTCAACCCGCACTTCGACGCCACGTTCACCACGAGCAGCGTCTTGCCGGCCAGCGGTCCGTCGAGAGTGGTGTCCTCGCCGGCCAGGGTCTTGAGGGGCAGGTCGCGGATTCCCATGGAATTCCCTTCGATCGTCATGCGCGTGGACGCCGCAGGGCGCGCGCGTCCAGATGTCCGAACGGGCCGTCGGCCCGGCGGTATTCCTCGGCAAGAGCAAGTGCGCGAGCACGATCACCGCTGCGCCGCAACCCTGCCAAGGTGTCGAATCGTTCGGTGTGCACTCGGGCGCGCCGGCGGGCGTAGTCCGCGGCGGAGTCTTTGGTGACCATGAACGCCCAGTCGCTGGACAGCGCCATCATCGCCTCGGCGACGGCCTGATCGGCGACTGCGTCGCGAGTGGTCCCATCGTGCATGTCGACCAGGTCGAGAAGTCGGGTTTGCAGTGCGGTGTTGTCCTGCACCATGTCCGCGACCTGTTCGCCGTCCCAGACTCGCCAGTCCTTGCCGGAGCCCCACGAGGACGCGGGCAGCTGGACCGGTTCGCCGAGATGGCCGGCCTCGAGCGCGCCGCGCAATGTGGTCGCGCGGACTCCCGCCTCAGGCAGAGCACGGAGAATTCCTTCGAGCCACGCGGGTCCTTCATGCCACCAGTGGCCGAAGAGTTCCGTGTCGTAGGCCGCAACGACCAGCGATTCGCGGCCGTGCTGCTCGCGGAGGGACCTCAGCCGCGTGACGACTGTTTCGACGAAATCCTTGACATGCGAACCTAGAACGTCCGCGGCGAGTGCGGGGTCGTAGGGAGCTTTATCTTGCGGCTCAACAGTTTTGCCGGTTACGCGTGACGCCTTCAGCCCCACTTCGTGCGCCCAGGTGTGGAAATCCCGGTACGCCGCGTGGCCTGGATAGCCTGCTTTCGGCGACCAAACCCGGTAGGTCACTTCGAGATCACGGCCGAAGCAGACCACGTCGGAATCGCCGACGGGATGCGCGGCCGAAGTGTCACCATGGAGTGAAGGGCCATCGACGAGGAAGCGCCGCACACCAGCGTCGTGATAATCTCGCTCCATTCCCGGTGCATAACCACATTCAGGTGCCCAAATACCTTCTTGCGCGCGGCCGATGCGCAGCGCGGTGTCCTCCAACCCGGCCTGGAGCGCGAACCGTCGCACTCGCTGGTCCAGGAGTGGCTGGAACGGATGCGCCAGCGGCCCGCCGAGCAGTTCGACCGTGTCACTGTCCACAAGCGACCGAAGGATCGGCGAGAAACCGTGCCGCCAGCGCGTTTCCAGCTCTTCGGTGGCGTGCATCGCGGCCTGGTGCTCGGCGGCGGCGAGATCGCGCAGCAACGGATCGCCGTGCCAGAGCGTCGATGCGTGCTGCGTGCGCAGTTGCCAGTGGCCGACCCAGTCGTGGCAGGCGCGGATCGCGTACGGGTCGTCAAGCTGTGCGGCGAGGACTGGCGTCATGCCGAGCGTCAGAACCTCGCGTCGCCCTTCAGCGGCGAAACGGCGCAGCAGGTCGACGACCGGCAGATACGAATGCGTCCACGCCTGGTACAGCCACTCTTCGCCGACCGGCCAGCTGCCGTGGTGGGGCAGCCACGGCAGGTGACTGTGCAGGACGAGGCAAAACGTGCCTTCGTACGCGGGATTCCGGGCGCTCACGGGCGCACCGCCACGGCCACCAGATCGAGGCTCGCGTCGAGGTCGTCACCGTGCACGGAGAAGTCGTCGGCTCGGATCGCTGCGACGTCGGCGAGGAGGTCAGCTGGCCAGGTGGCCTGCCCGGGCAGAGAACCCATGACGACCTCCAGTTGCGCGTCGATGATCGAGCCGCCGTAGCGGGCCTCCACCGCGCGCAGGGATTCCGCATGGTGCAGCCCGTTCAGCGCCGCAACGGTGAATCCGGCTGCGCGGAGCAGGTCGTCCATTTCGGACGGTGCCAGTTCGCGCGTGTGGAACGGGTTGAGCGGGGTGTCGCTGTCTGGCGTGAAGGTGAGCCGGTTCGGGGTCGTGACCAGCAGTTTTCCGCCAGGACGCAGGACGCGGAAGCACTCGGCCAGAAAGCCGGCCTGGTCCCAGAGGTGCTCGATGACCTGGAAGTTCGCCACCACGTCGACCGCGCCGTCCCGAAGCGGGAGGTACGCCAGGTTCGCCCGCGCGACGGCGACGTCCGGGTACCGGCGTGCCACGTGCTCGGTAGTCGGCACGTCGTAGTCCAGAGCGAGGACTTGGCGGGCGTGCTGGGCGATGAGCCCGGCACCGTAGCCCTCGCCGCAGCCGGCTTCGAGCACCGTCGCGTCGGTGCAGTGGGGGAGGAGGGCGAGGTATGCGGCTTCGTGGCGGCGGAACCAATAATTTTCCTCGGGGATGCCGGGGACGGTCCGTTCGCCGGTGAGGTGCAGTGCCTCGGCCCGGGTGGCTGCGTTGGTCACCTGCGCGACCCTAGCGCCTGTCACGTTTCGCGCAGCCGTCTCGTTCCAGCCGTATGCAACGGACGATCACGCGCATCCTCCTGATCCTGCTCGGTCTCTACACCCTGGCGCAGGGCCTATGGCCGCTGCTCGACCCGATGGGGTTTTACCAGGACTTCCCCGGTTTCCGGCACGGCTGGGTGTCCATGGACGGGCCCTACAACGAGCACTTCATCATCGATTTCGGCGGCCTCAGCCTGGCGCTCGGCGCGGTGCTGGTCGGGGCAGCAGTGATGGGGACCACAACTGTCGCGCGGCTGGTGGCGATCGCGGCGCTGCTGTTCGCCGTCCCGCACCTCGTGTACCACGCTGGGCACGTCGCGCACTATCCGCAGCTCGACCAAGTACTCATCATCGGCGGCCTAGCGGTGACGGTCCTGCTTCCGCTCGTGGTGCTTGTGGTCCCGGGGCGGCGAATCGAGGTCAGTTCGACGGCGACACCGTGATGCTGAGCGCACCCGGACCGACGTGAGCGCCGATCACCGTGCTCGCGTCGCCCACCACGATCTCGCCCGCACCTGGCACGCGCTCCCGCAGCCGCTGGACGATCTCGCTCTCGTCGGAGCCGAACCGGGTCACCGCGAGGTCCACGGGCTGGTCGCCGGCGGCCTTCACCGCCAGGTCGACGAGCCGGTTCATCGCTCGTTTAGTGCCGGGAACGCGGGCGAGCGGGCTCACCTCTCCATTGCGGACGGTGAGCAGCGGCTTGATCGCGAACGCGCTTCCGAGCATCGACTGGGCGGCACCGATCCGTCCCGATCGCCGCAGGTACTCGAGGGTGTCGACGTAGATCAGCTCGGTCGAGTTGCGCACTCGCCGTTCCGCGGCGTCCAGGACCCGCTCAAGCTGTCCGCCGGCCCCGGCGACCCGGGCGGCGGACACCGCCGCGTAGCCGAGGCTCATGCTCGCCGTTCCGCTGTCGAGGATGTGCACCGGGATTCGGACCTGCTGGGCGGCTTCGCGGGCCGCTTCGACGGTCTGCGAAAGCCGTCCGGAGATGTGCAGGCTCACGATGGCGGACGCGCCCGCGGAGGCCGCGTCTTGGTAGCTCCAGAAGAACGCACCCGGATCGGGCGGCGAAGTCGTGACGGCCGCGCCGGATTTCATCGTCTGGATGAGCTCGCTCCGGTCGAAGCGGTGCTCGTCGTCCGTCTGGTCGCCGACGTGCAGCTGGACCTGGACGACACTGATTCGCCACTGGGCGGCGAGTTGCTCGGGCAGGCACGAGGTCGAGTCGGTGACTACGGCGATGTGCGCGGACATGGTGTCGGAGCGTAACCCCTGACGGCCTACTGCGAGTAAGTGACCGTTGCTCCGATCGGGCGAGCGGCGCGCTGGACGGGCTAACCGGCCAACTACTGGGACGATGGTCCCAATAGATTGCTCATCCAGGTGAATGCCGTCACCTCGAGGGGTCCGGCCGCGGAATTGGCCCTAATCTACCGCTCAGTAGAGCACTGTCCCGCGGCCGAGAGCCGGCCCCAACCGGGAGGTCGAAGAAGACCCATGACGAACATCGTTGTCCTGGTCAAGCAGGTACCGGACACCTACTCGGAGCGGAAGCTCTCCGGTTCCGACAACACCCTTGACCGCGAATCCGCCGACGCCGTGCTCGACGAGATCAACGAGAAGGCCGTCGAAGAGGCCCTCAAGATCAAGGAAGCCGGCGAGGGCGAGGTCACCGTGATCTCGGTCGGCCCGGACCGCGCCACCGACGCGATCCGCAAGGCGCTCTCCATGGGCGCCGACAAGGCCATCCACGTGTCCGACGAGTCGCTGCACGGCTCCGACGCGATCGCGACGGCGAAGGTCCTGGCCGCCGCCGTCGGCAAGGTCGAGGGCTTCGACCTGATCCTGGCCGGCAACGAGGCCTCCGACGGCCGCGGCGCTGCCGTGCCCGCGATCCTCGCCGAGCTGCTCGGCGTGCCGCAGCTGACCTACGTGCGCCAGCTGACCGTCGAAGGCTCCGCCGTGAAGGCCGACCGCGAGACCGAGGACGGCATCACCCACCTCGAGGCGAACCTGCCGGCGCTGGTGAGCGTGAGCGAGAAGATCAACGAGCCGCGGTACCCGTCGTTCAAGGGCATCATGGCCGCGAAGAAGAAGCCGGTCGAGACGCTGACCATCGCCGACCTGGGCATCGACGCGGGCGAGGTCGGCCTCGCCAACGCGTGGTCGACGGTCGTCGAGGCCTCGCCGAAGCCGCCGCGCACCGCGGGCGAAAAGGTCGAGGACGAGGGCGACGGCGGCTCGAAGGTCGCCGAGTACCTGGTCGCGCAGAAGCTCATCTGAGACACGGTTTCGAGGAGGATTCCGGAAAATGGCTGAAGTACTCGTCCTCGTCGACCACGTCGACGGTGATGTCAAGAAGGTCACGCTCGAGCTGCTGACCGCTGCGCGCGCCCTGGGCGAGCCCTCCGCCGTCGTGGTGGGCCCGACCGGCACCGCGGCGAAGGCCAAGGAAGCGCTCGCCGGTCACGGCGCGGCGAAGGTGTACGTCGCCGAGGGCGACGACGCCGCTGGCTACCTGGTGACGCCGAAGGTCGACGTGCTCGCGAAGCTCGCCGAGCAGGTCTCCCCGGCCGCGGTGCTCGTCGCCGCCAGCGCCGAGGGCAAGGAGGTGGCCGCGCGAGTCGCGCTGCGGCTGGGCTCCGGTCTGCTGTACGACGCGGTCGGCGTCAACTCCGACGGGACCGTGGAGCAGTCGATCTTCGGTGGCGCGTTCTCCGTGAAGGCCAAGGCCGCCAAGGGCGTGCCGGTCGTTTCGGTGCGTCCGGGCGCGGTCGAGGCGGAGGCTGCCGACGGCGCGGCCGCCGAGGAGACCGTCGAGATCCCGGCGCAGGACCCGGCGAAGTCGGCCAAGATCACCGGCATCGAGCCGGTCGTGGGCGGCGACCGTCCGGAGCTGACCGAGGCGTCGATCGTGGTGTCCGGTGGCCGCGGCGTCGGTTCGGCGGAGAAGTTCGACGTCGTCGAGAAGCTGGCCGACTCGCTCGGCGCGGCCGTCGGCGCGTCCCGTGCCGCGGTCGACTCCGGCTACTACCCGGCGCAGTTCCAGGTCGGCCAGACCGGCAAGACGGTGTCGCCGCAGCTGTACATCGCGCTCGGCATCTCCGGCGCGATCCAGCACCGCGCCGGCATGCAGACGTCGAAGACGATCATCGCGGTCAACAAGGACGCCGAGGCCCCGATCTTCGAGATCGCCGACTTCGGCGTGGTGGGGGACCTGTTCAACGTCGCGCCGCAGCTGACCGAGGCTGTCGAGAAGCGCAAGGGCTGACGTTTTCTTTCGCCCGGAAGGCCGTCGCGTGTTCGCCACGCGGCGGCCTTCCGCGTTCTCCGGGACCGTGCCGGCTGCCTGAGAGGAACCTGAGAACCCGCAATTAACTAAACGTGCACTGACCGGTCATCGATTGGCACTCTCCGAGGCCTCTTACCGGCAGGTACACCTTGACCATGACGTCGTCACAGCTCCTCGTCAGTACTGATCAGGCGGGTGCCGACCTTCCCGCAGGCGCTCCGCGGTATTCGCTTCTGGTCGCCAACGGGAACGATGAAGTGCTCGCCGCGCAGAAACTGCGGTACCGGGTTTTCGCCGAGGAGATGGGGGCGGAACTGCATTCCCCGGAGCCCGGCCGGGACGTCGACTACTTCGACGAATTCTGTGACCACCTGGTGGTCCGCGACGACAACACCGGTGAGATCGTCGGCTGCTACCGGATGCTCCCGCCGGAGCGCGCCGCGCAGGCCGGAAAGCTCTATTCCGACAGCGAATTCGACCTGACGACGCTCGCCGCGCTGCGGCCGTCCTTGGTCGAGACCGGACGGTCCTGCGTGCACCCCGACCACCGCAGCGGTGCCGTCGTGAGCCTGGTGTGGGCCGGGATTGCTCGCTACATGCTCCTTTCCGGACACCGTTACCTCGCCGGATGCGCTTCGGTCCCGCTGAACGATGGCGGCAGCTACGCCGCGGTCGTCTGGGATGTCTTGCGCACCAAGCATCACGCCGACGACTCGCTGCGCGTCTCGCCGTTGAACCCGTGGGAGCCAGGCGCGATCGCGCGTCCTGACCGGGCCATGCTTCCGCCGCTGATCAAGGGTTACGTGCGGTTGGGCGCCAAGGTGTGCGGCCCGCCGGCCCTCGACGCCGACTTCGGTGTCGCGGACTTCTTTGTCCTTCTTGACCTGCAGCAGGTCGACGAGCGTTACCTGAAGTTCTTCCTCGGAGCGCAAGGATGAGCCACGCATGGATGCCGACGTCACCCTGCGGTGACGGTTGCCTCACCGAGGGCGCGCCAACGGTCGGCTTGCCGCGACGGGTTCTGCGTTTCACCGCGGCGATTTCAGTGCTTGTCGCGGCGCTGCTGATCGCGCCGGCGTTGCTCGTGATTCGCGGGCGGAGCCGGGAACGGTTGGTGCGGCGGATTTTCCGCGCGGTGCTGCGGGCGTTCGGCGTGCGAATGTCTGTCGTGGGCGGTGCGGATTTCCTCGCCGCTCCGGCCGGCCGCGGTGCACTCGTGGTGAATAACCACATCTCGTGGCTGGACATCATCGCCATCAACGCACTCCGCCCGATGCGCGCGCTCGCGAAGATCGAGATCGCCTCCTGGCCGATCCTGGGGGCGCTCGTGCGTCGCGGCGGCAGCATCTTCCTGGACCGCAACCGTCTGCGCACTCTGCCGGGCACGATGACCGAACTCGCCGACAGCCTCCGCGCCGGCGCGCTCGTCAACGTCACCCCCGAGGGCACCACCTGGTGCGGCTTGGCCTCTGGCCGTTTCACGACCGCCACCTTCCAAGCCGCGATCGACGGCGGTGTCCCGGTTCGGCCGATCGCCCTCCGCTACCGCCTCGCCGACGGTCGCGAAACCAGCCAGCCGGCGTTCATCGGGCCGGAATCGCTCATCGCCTCCTTACGCCGGGTCGCCGCGCTGCGCGGCTTGGTCCTGGAAGTGCACGTGTGCCCGGAGATCGCCCCGGGCCGCGCCGAAGACCGCCGTTCGCTGGCAGCCCTCGCCGAGGCCGCCGTCCACTCGGCACTCGGCACGGTCCGCATCCCGCCCCAGCGTCGCCGGGTTCTGGTCGGCCGCCCTGCGCCTTCCCAGCCGGTTGCGCACTGACGAACACCCTGGTCACGAGGCTGCGGAGGGTGTTGCCGTTTTTTGGCGACACTTCTCCGGAGCTCTCCAGGCTCCACTGGCGGACGTTCCGACGAGCCGATTCGCCCGAGCCGATTCGCCACTCAACGGCGACAGCCACCCACCCCGTCTCACCGCCGGATGGCTACACCCCCGGGCTCCTCACTGCGAGCCGTTATTTCCCTATCGGGTCGTCGCCTCACAGCGACGAACCACTCGCGTCTGGTTTCAGCGACACATATTTGTCGCCGCTGAGTGGCGACAGTCGCCTGCTTCTGCGCATCTGCGCGTCCGTCGCTTAGCCATTCGCCACTGTGCGGCAACAGCTCACTCGCCGAGGTCGCCGCACAATGACGACATCGATGTGTCACGTCGTCCGAGCTGCATCCGTTGTCGAGCCTAACCGAAGACCGTGGTCAGGAAACGGCAATAGTCAGCTTCCCGCCAGGGTGCCCGTTCTGGCTCTCTTCCTGCGCGGCTGCCGCTTCCTCCAACGGAAACGTATTCCCCTGCGCAATCCGCAGTCCATTGCGTACGTATCCGAGGATCTCGTTGAGCACCTCTTGTGTCTGCCCATCCTGTCCGCCAGACGAGAACGGCAACCCGAGCTGGAACGCGGCACCATCGGCAATGGTCACGATCCGCTCCTTCGAGCCGCGCAGCTCGACCGATTCCGGCAAAACGCCATGGCCGGACGCGTCGAACACCGCATCGACCGGTCGGTCCGCGACTTCGCGTACCCGCTCGAGCCACCCGTCGCCGTAACGCACCGGAATCGCACCGAGCGCTTTCACCTCATCGAGATTGTGTTGTCCAGCCGTTCCGATCACCGTCGCACCCAGTGCGACCGCGATCTGTGTCGCGAAACGACCGACAGCGCCACTCGCTCCGTGGACCACCAGTAGTTCGCCAGCCTTGACGTCGAGCAGTCGCAACACACGCAGCGCAGTTTCGCCAGCAACCGGCAACGCCGCCGCGTCATCCCAGGAGAGATCGGCCGGCTTGCGCACGATCGCTCCACCGAGCGCGTACTCCGCGTACGCGCCGGTCGCCGACCAGCCGAACACCTCATCTCCGACGCCGAATTCAGCGCCGTCGCCCACTGCGTCGACGACGCCGGCGATCTCCAGTCCCGGAATCCGCGGGCCTTCGAGCGCCGCGCCTCCGGCCATCGCCCCCGAACGAATCTTCCAGTCGATCGGGTTGACGCCGGCGCGCCGGACTGCGACCCGGACCTGCCCTGGGCCAGGCTCCGGTGCCGGAACGTCTTCCAGTCGCAGCACTTCGGGCCCGCCGTACTCGGCGAAAGTGATGGCTCGCATCTCGGTTCGCACTCTCCTTCGGTCGCTGTACGTCCTACTTAAAGCCAACCAGCATCCAGCGCATTCCGAACCGCGCGCTCGATTCGCCAGTCAGCGGCAACACCGCGCACTGTGTCGCCCTCGACCACCCAACCCGGTGACCTAGACAGTGCTGCCCGCCGCCGCAAGAGCCCGAACCGTCGGTCTAGCCGAGCGCTGCGACGCAGCCCGCGACATCGACGTCTTGAGTCGAGCGCCCGCGTTTGCCCTTGGCTTGGCATCCACGAGCCTTCTCAGATCCGGCCTCAGCCGCGCAACGCCAACCCGAGGTCTCGATTTCGACCCCGATGAGACGCCCTACCGTTCACTCCGAAAGGCCAGCGGACGACTTGACCTCCAGAGCGCTGGAGGTTGCAAGCTCGCGATCATGAGCCAGACCGTCGAAGCGCAGCCTCGAAAGAGCGTCCTCTGGAGTCGCGAACACCGCCTTGTCACCGTCGGCCTGCTCCTTGTGGTCACGCTGGTGGCCTTCGAAAACATGGGCGTCGCCACCGCGATGCCGACGCTGGTCGCCGAACTTCACGGTCTCGCGCTCTACTCCTGGCCGTTCACCACGTTCCTGGTGGCCAGCGTGGTCGCCACGGTCTTGTCCGGACGACTGGGCGACCGTCGAGGTCCAGCACCGGCACTCCTGGTCGGGCCGGCGCTGTTTGCCGCAGGACTAGCTGTCGCCGGCATTGCCACCACGATGCCGATGCTTCTGGTCGGCCGCGCACTGCAGGGCTTCGGCTCGGGCTTTCTCCTGGTGTCCGTCTCGCTGCTGATCGCCCTGACGTTCACCGACCGCGAACGTCCCGTCATCTATGCGGCCAACGCGGCCGCTTGGGTGCTCCCGGCGGTCATCGGCCCCTCTGTCGCCGGTGTGGTGACGGTGACCGTGGGCTGGCGATGGGTCTTCCTCGGGCTGCTTCCGCTGGTCGGGGTCGGCATGGTTCTCCTTTACAAGATCACTCGCCGCTTGCCAGCCCATGCACTGCTGCCGGCTAGCCGCCGCGCGGGGGTGATCGCTGCTGTGGTGGCTGCTCTCGGAGTCGCTGCCCTGAGCTGGGCCGCGCAGCACCCGTCGCCTGCCGCGGTCGCATACGGGGCTTCGGGCCTTGTCGCACTGGCCGTCGCACTGCGCAAGCTCCTGCCCACCGGAACCATGACCTCTCGTCCTGGTCTGCCGACGGTGGTCGCCTCCCGAGCCCTGATCGCCGGCGCATATGCGGGCATGGAGGCGTACCTCCCGTTGACCATGACCGCCGTCCACGGTTACAGCCCCGCGCTCGCCGGTCTGCCGCTGACCATCACGGCGCTCGGCTGGTCCGCCGCCTCAGCGCTCCAAGGCCGGTTCCTCGACTGGTCCCGCGAGGCATCGCTGCGGACTGGCTTCGCGCTCGTCGCCGTCGGGCTGGTCGGCTTCGGTTTTGTCGCGCAACCGTGGTTCCCGGCCTGGGTGGCCTTCGTGGTCTGCGCGGTCGGCGGCGCGGGGATGGGAATCGCGATGCCCGCCATCTCGGTCCTCCTGCTGCGCTACTCGCCGGAGGGGGAGCGCGGGTTCAACACATCCGCCATGCAGCTCGCCGACTGGGTCGGATCAGCGCTGCTCATCGGCCTCGGCGGGGTGCTTCTGGCCGCCGTTGCGTCGGCGGCTCATCCTTCCGCCGCGATGGGACTGCTCAGTATCGCCCTCGTCCTGCTGGCGCTGCTCGGCGTCCGACTCACGAGCAGGTGGCCGAAACAGGTGTGACGTGCCACTCCGCGGCCTGGGGCGAGCTTCGTCACAGGCCGCATCGGTCTACCCTGATAGAGCGATGACCTATCTCGACCATGCGGCAACGACACCGATGCTGCCCGAAGCCATTGCGGCGATGACTGAGGCTTTGTCCACCGTGGGCAACGCTTCCGCGTTGCATTCTTCGGGTCGGCGAGCTCGGCGTGCCGTCGAGGAAGCGCGCGAAGTGATCGCCGCTGCTTTGGGCGCGCGACCATCGGAAGTTATCTTCACCGGCGGCGGTACGGAGAGTGACAACCTCGCGGTCAAGGGCATCTTTTGGGCCCGCCACGGCGAGGACTCGGCTCGGCGGCGCATCCTTTGCAGCACGGTCGAGCATCACGCCGTCCTCGACACGGTGGAGTGGCTGGAGCAGCACTCCGGAGCCGAAATCACCTGGCTCGAAGTCGACGACCAGGGCCGAGTATCGCCGGAAACGCTGCGCGCCGCGATTGATGCGGCACCGGAGACTGTCGCCTTGGCGACTGTGATGTGGGCGAACAACGAGGTCGGCACTGTCAACCCGATCGCCACGCTCGCTGAGGTCTGCAACGAATACGGGGTTCCCCTGCACACCGACGCCGTCCAGGCGGTCGGCGCAGTTCCCGTCGACTTCACCGCCTCCGGCGCAGCCGCACTTACGCTGACCGGTCATAAGCTTGGCGGTCCGTACGGTGTGGGCGCGCTTCTTCTTGACCGCGACACCTCCTGCGTCCCGGTCCTCCACGGCGGTGGCCAGGAACGCAGCGTTCGCTCGGGCACTCTCGACGTCCCGGCGATCGCCGGTTTCGCCGCTGCGGTGCAGGCGGCCATCAGCGGACGCGCGGAGTACGCCGACCGCGTCGAGAAGCTGCGCGACGAACTCGTCGCTGCGGTCCTTCGCGAGGTCCCAGACGCGATCCTGAATGGTCGCGACGGAGAGCGTCTGCCGAGCCACGCTCACTTCACTTTCCCCGGCTGTGCGGGCGACAGCCTGCTGATGCTCTTGGACGCCAAAGGCATCGAGTGCTCGACCGGCTCGGCGTGCACGGCGGGTGTCGCGCAGCCAAGTCACGTCCTCCTGGCAATGGGGGCAGACGCCGCCGCAGCGCGCGGTTCGCTCCGGTTCTCGCTTGGCCACACGTCAACACTGGACGATGTGCACACCCTGGCACGCGAGATCGGTGGCGTCGTCACCCGCGCCCGACAGGCCGGTCTCGCCGGCATGCGCAAGCAGACCCAGAAGCAAGAGGTGTAAGCAATGCGGGTACTGGCCGCAATGAGCGGAGGAGTCGATTCGGCCGTCGCCGCTGCGCGCGCAGTGGACGCCGGCCACGACGTCGTCGGAGTGCACCTGGCGCTTTCGGCCCAACCTGGCACGCTGCGGACAGGTTCCCGCGGCTGCTGCACGATTGAGGACTCGCACGACGCCCGCCGGGCCGCGGACATTCTCGGCATCCCCTTCTACATCTGGGATTTCGCGGAGCGCTTCACTGAGGAGGTCGTCGAGACCTTCGTTGGCGAATACGCCGCCGGGCGCACGCCGAACCCTTGCGTGACCTGCAACGAGAAGATCAAGTTCGAGGCTCTGCTCGAGAAGGCACTCGCTCTCGGCTTCGACGCCGTTGCGACCGGCCACTATGCGCGGCTCGCGACTGTGGACGGCGAGTTGGAACTTCGCCGGAGCGCGGACGAGGGCAAGGACCAGTCGTATGTGCTGGCTTCATTGCAGCCAGAGCAGTTGCGTCATGCGATGTTTCCGCTGGGCGATTCGTGGAAGTCGGATGTGCGCGCGGAGGCGGAGCGGCGCGGGCTTTCCGTCGCGCGGAAGCCGGACAGTCACGACATCTGCTTCATCCCGGACGGCGACACCAAGAAGTTCTTGGAGAAGCGGTTGGGCGAGCGTCCGGGCGAACTCGTCGATGCAGAGACTGGTGCAGTGCTCGGGCGTCACACCGGCGTCCACGGATTCACCGTGGGCCAGCGGAAGGGTCTCGGCATCGACGCGCCGGCCGCTGACGGGCGACCGCGGTACGTCCTTTCGCTCGAACCTGTTTCGGGCACGGTGAAGGTCGGCTCGTCGGCGGACCTCGGCGTCCAGGCCATCGAAGCGGACCGGGCCATCTGGCCGAGCGGGCGAGCCTTGGACGGGCCGACCGAGTGCACTGTTCAGGTTCGCGCTCACGGGGGCATTGCCGATGCGGTCGCCGAAGTGGATGAAGACGGGCGAGTCTCCATCCAACTGCGCGAGTCGTTGCGCGGCGTGGCCCCCGGCCAGGTAGTTGTCCTTTATCGGCGAGACGATGATGCTGGCGACCTCGTGCTCGGCAGCGCCAAGATCTCCGGCACGCGCTGATCTCCTTATGCGCCCAGGCGTTCCTCTTCAGGCTGTTCTGGTGTGGGTTGGGGGTCGTGCAGCGGCGGTGGCGCGCTTTCAGCCTTCTCGCCAGTCGGTGTGGTGACGATCAGCTTGCCGTCCTGCATGACCTCGTAACTCCAGTCGGCTCGGTTCTTGAGCCGCCGGTGGCGTATGCAGTAGCTCAACGTCGAGTCGGCGTCCGCGGAGTCAGGAGTGGTCGGTTCCGCGAAGCAGTTTTGCGCGGGCCGCGGGCAGCCGGGCTGTCGGCACTCGCGGTCGCGGACCCGCACGAACTCTTCGACATCGATGGTTGGCCGATACCGGAACTTGCCGACCTCGATCACCTGCCCGGTCAGCGGGTCGGTGATGACTCGACGAACGACCGTGTCGGGACCAGTGGCGATGTGGCGTGCTAGTTCGGCCGGGATATGCCCGTGGCCAGCCAATTCGGCGGGATTGTCATTGAGGCCGAGGTATGTCTTCAGATCGACATAGAGGTATACCTCGGTTTTCTCTGGAACGCCGCCCTTGCCGCTGAGCAGCAGGTCGATCGCGACGTCAGCGCGCAGCTGGTCGAGAGTTCGCTTCTCGTCGCCCGTCTTGAGCGATCGTGCGATCTTGTCGACGCGGAGGTAGGCCGCGGTAGCTTTGTCCGTCGAAACGTTGTCGACGGAGATCCGCGAGATGCCTTCGTTCTGGTGCTGCAGGGCGACGCGACGTTCAGATTTCCGCTGAGCCAGCCGGTTCATTGCGCCGTCCGGGTCGATTTTCGTTGCGGCGTAAGCGGTCGCCTTGCGGACTTGGGTTGGGTTCTTGTCTTCCAACCGGTGTTCGAGCAGGTAGTCGACCATCCGTGCGTGGCGGTCGGACAGCTGGCTGGTTCCGTCCGTGACCCTCATGGCGCGATAGAGGTCGAACTTGCCTTGGTCCATCAGCCGAAATGTTCGAGGCAGGCGCTGGGCCAAAGCTTCGGCGGCGGCGATCATCGCTCCCGCGCGAGTATCGGTGATATGCAACGCGATCGCGAGCTCGCAGGCGAGCTCTTGCGGGTCTGATCTTCGTCTTCGCAGGCCTGCCATGCAGTGGAGCTGCAGCGCTTGCAAGCGCGCGATCTGACGGTTCGCGTCCTTCACTGCCGCCATCAGCTGGTCTGGTTGCAGCCGATCGAAGAGGCTGAGATTCGCGTGCATGGCGCGAAGCAGGAAGGCGAGGTCCGCGGTTTCGGTCTTGGTGTTGTTGGTCTGGCTGGCGGTGCCCGCCGGGGCAGTCGACTTGCTCATGATGGTCACGATACGCATTGATTCGAGCACAGTCAGCTAAATTGCACGAAGGGACCCCTCGTGCAATCTCTTGTCTTCTGCGTCGCAACTCTGGCACGGTGAAAGCTGGGCGACCGAGCGCGGAAAGCTGAAGCTGTGTGGAGGGGGTGATCAGAGATGCAGCTTGAAACCCGTGTGGCTGGCGACGAAGCCCAGTCGTTCGTAGAAGCGGTGCGCTGCCGTCCTCGTTGTATCCGACGTGAGTTGGACTAGGTTGCAGCCGCGTCGTCGCGATTCGTCGATGGCCCACTGCACGAGTTGTGCGCCCATGCCTGAGCCCCGGTGATCACGGTGGACACGCACAGCTTCGATTTGCCCGCGAAGGGCACCACGCCGTGCGAGGCCGGGGATGATCGTCAGCTGAAGCGTGGCTAGGGGTCGGTCGTTTGCCGTTGCGACGACCAGCAGCTGATTCGGGTCTGCCGCAATGGTTTTGAACGCTTGAAGGTAGGGCTCAAGGTCGGCTGGCGAGTCGCGGGTTGCTCCCAGTTGGTCGTCCGCGAGCATTTGGACGATCGCCTCGACATCGTCGGCGCGAGCACGTCTCACAGTGATAGGAGGCACGGCGAATCAGTATTCCATCGAGGGAGTGATGGACGGCTGGGCGCTACGCGGTCTTGTAGCGGCGAACGCCGTCGATGTCTTCGGCTGCGAGCTTGTTCTGCGAGACCAGCAGGTCCAGGTGCGCCCCGGTCTCGAGGACGGCGAGCATCTGATTGAACGCGTCCATTTCGGACAGCTTGCGGCCGCGGCGCGTCCAGCCGAGGCGGTTGGCGGCCTCGAAAGCGGTGCTCGCTCCGGCTTCGATTTGAGCCGCCATCGTTTCGAGACGTTGCCGGTGGTGTTCGAGAAGTTCGTCGATACGGGCGTGCGCGCTGTCGGTGACTGGACCGTGTGCCGGCAACATGCGCCGGTCGGGCATGCCACGAACCAGGCGAAGGGAGTCGAGATAGTCGTTCAGCGGCAACTCGGCCGGAACCGGCTGGAAGCCGATCGACGGAGTGATGTGCGGGAGCACGTGGTCGCCGGAGAACAACAGGTCGGCTGCGCCGTCGACGAAAACCACGTGGCCGTTGGTATGTCCTGGGGTGTGGACCACGTCGAACTCACGGTCGGGCAACACCGCTCGCCGGCCAGGCGTCAGCCATTCGTCCGGCTCTTCCCAAAGATTCGCCTCCGGGTGGCGAGGCTCCGAGCCGAACAGCTTGCTGAGCGCGGTGATGACCTCTTGCCCGCCGCTGAGGCGAAGGAGGTCGAGCTGCGCTTGCATGGGGAACTGGTCTGGGTTGGCGCTCGCGTCGAGCGACGGCTGCTCGAGCTTGCCGAGGGCGATCCGGTTGCCGAACTCGCGCCGAAGCGCGACCGCCTGCGTGTAGTGGTCGCGGTGGACATGGGTGATGAGGAACTCGCGGACGTCACCGAGTTCAGCGTCGATCGCCTTGAGCGCGTCGGCCAGTAACTGGCGGGATTCGTCGAGCGCCCATCCCGAATCGACGAGCACGAGGTTCGTGCCGTCGGTGACGGCGTAGACGTTGACCGCGCGCAGGGCGTCGCTCGGCAACGGCAAGGGGATCCGGTAGACGCCCGTGGCCACTTCGTAGACCCCGGGATCGGCCCAGTTCGGATTACTGCCTTCGGGCAACGGCTCCACGGCGACCTCCGTCCAGGCGGGACCTCGGCGTCCCGGACTTTCCTTACATTGGGCCGTATTCCGGTCGCTGTCCACCTGGCGGGGCTGAGACGCCGGTCACGTGGTCAGCCGCGTTGCGCGGTGAGTGCGACGTCGATAGTCAACGTTG
The DNA here is from genome assembly GCF_000411975.1 of Amycolatopsis orientalis DSM 43388. Taxonomy (GTDB): domain Bacteria; phylum Actinomycetota; class Actinomycetes; order Mycobacteriales; family Pseudonocardiaceae; genus Amycolatopsis; species Amycolatopsis orientalis_D. The sequence goes on along the minus strand of NZ_ASXG01000154.1, from coordinate 57,339 downwards.
TCGCGATGAGCATGCTGGCCAGCGGCTCGGGGACCTGCAACGGGATCTCTACCCGGCAGGCGTTGCCGCTGATCGGCGAGAACTCCGGCGACGGGTGGGCGACGTGGGCGACCTCGGCGCCGGCGGGGTCCTCGACCGTGACTTCCCATCGTTGCCGGCCGCTGGCGACGACGGTCGCGATCGTCTTGCCTTCGGCGCGCAGGGTGAACCGGACGCGGCCTGCCTCGGTCGGGATGATTTCGCCGATCGGCGTCCCGTCCGCGCGAGTGACCACGAAGCGGGCCAACCGGTCCTTCGAGGGCTTCTCGACTTTGAGGACAGTGCTCTGGTTCGCGTCCCGGACCTCGAACCTGCGGCTGACGTACTGGTCCGATTTCCACAGAAGCTGAATGACTCTGCGCAGAAAACTGGGCGTTGTGACGGAGACCCCGCCAATGTGGAAACCGTGGCGGTCGAATACGCCGTACTCGTCGCCGACGGCGGTCGGCTTCGCCTCCCGGCCGACGTAAAGGACCGGCTCAGTGAAGAGAGTCCGCTCAAAGGAGCGGCTTGACGCCCGGCGGCCCGGTGTTCCGGGCATGCTGCCCCGCCGCGGCTCCCGGGCGGATGCGTCACCGGGTGTTTTGCCGGGCGGTGGCGGGGCGGAGCTGGTCATGACGATCCAGACTAACGCGGTGGCCGCGAATTCGGTGCAGGCAAAGGGATATGCGGCGAATGTCCGGCTATTGCCGCGCGGTCGGGTGAAGCTTGTCCACAGGGGCGGTGCGGACGGCGGCCGCCCGTTCCGCGACAATCCGGCCTGTGAATGAACGACCTTGGCCCGCGGGCGCGGCGACCGGAATCGGGTCCATGCCGGGGACCGATCCCGTCGAGGCCGCAGCCGTGGTGTTCGGAGAGCTTCCCGGCTTCCCGTACGTGCCCGAATTGCCGGCTCGCGGCGTCGGCGCCGACCTGATCGGCCGCACCGCGGCGTTGCTGGTGGACCTCGCGATCGAGGTCGTGCCCAGCGGCTATCGCGTCGCCGGGCGGCCTGGTCACGACCATCGTCGCGGGCGTGACCTGCTTCAGTGGGACCTCGACGCCGTCCAAGCCGCCCGCGAGAACACCGGTGCACCGACCGTGCTCAAGACCCAGGTCGCCGGGCCCTGGACACTCGGCGCGGGGATCGAGCTTGCGCGCGGGCATCGGGTGTTCACCGATCGCGGGGCGCTGCGGGACTACACGGCCTCATTGCTCGACGGGCTTGCTCAGCACGTCGCGGAGCTGACCGCGAGGACCGACGCGCCAGTAATCGTGCAACTCGACGAGCCGTCGTTACCTGCGGTTCTCGCCGGAAAACTGCCGACCCCGTCGGGATACGGCAACGTCCCGGCAGTGCCGGAGCCGGAGGTTCGGGAGCTGCTGTCGACGACCATCGAGCGGATCGGCGCGATGACCGGTCAGCCGGTCGTCGTCCACTGCTGCGCTCCGTGGCCGCCGATCGCCCTCTTCCGCGCCGCGGGTGCTGGGGCCATCGCGTTCGACATCAGCATGCTCGCCGGGGCGTCCGCGGAGCTCTTGGACGAAATCGGCGAGGCTTGGGACAGCGGTATTTCGTTCTTCTTGGGCCTCGTACCCGCCACGGACCCGGCGACGGCTCCGGGGCTGAAGGACCTCGCGTCGCCGGCGCTCAAACTCGTGGACCGGCTGGGGTTCAACCGTTCGATCCTGGCCGAGCGTGCTGTTCCGACGCCCGCGTGCGGTCTTGCCGGTGCCACGAACGAGTGGATGCGCCGCGCCCTCGCTCTCAGTCGCGACCTGGGCAAAGGGTTCGTGGAGCCACCCGAGAACTGGTGATTTCGAGGACGCGCTGCTGCCGCGCCGCGTACCGTGGCTGGTGTAGAGAAACAACCGGGGGAATTCCGAATCATGCGTTTGTTCCGTCGCCGCCGCTCGGAAGCCGACACCGAAGCCGCGCCGCCAGATCCCCGTACGCCATGGCCTGAGCAGCACGTGCCGTCCGATGCCGTTGCTGCGGCAGCTGCGTTCTGGGAAGGGTGGTACGACCTCTTGCCCGAGGTCAGCGCCGCGCTGGGCGAAGGCGAGCCGCATCGCGTCGAGCACGACCTGTGCGTGCTGGTCGAATCGCTGCACCCGCGGCTGCACTTCTCGCTCGAGCGCGGGCGGACCGCCATTTACGCGTTGGTCGTCAGCGGGCAGGAAGACCCGGAGCTGCGCCCGTACACCGACGCCTGGAAAGCGGCCGGTCCGCCGGACGACACGATCTGGGAGTACCACGATTCGGTGCCCCCGGTCCCGGATCCGACCGAGGTGACGGTGAACCTGGGCGAGCACCGGATCTCGTTGGCCGACGTCCGGGTCGTCGCTCAGGTGGACGAGGGCGTGGTCGACGTCGCGGTCCACCATCCCGCTTTCGCGGACCTAGACGAGGACTCGCGAACCACGATGACCTTCCTGCCGCTCGACGCGACGCTGGGCGAGCGGCTCGCCGCCGAGCGCCTTCGCCGGGTCGAGACCGCCGAAGCCGCGCCGGAGGGCACGATCGATCTGCTGGAGTTCCGCGAGCTGGTCCGCGGGCTGACGGAGCAACCGGACGAAAGTGTCGGTGCCTCCGGCTAGGCTCACCACCTGTGAGCAGCACCGACCTTCCCCCAGACCAGGTGGCCGCGGAGGCCGCCCAGGACGTGACCGACGTGCCGGCCGACGTGCGCGAGCGGCACGGCGCGCTCGCCGAGGAGATTCGCGGCCATCAGTTCCGGTACTACGTCCTGGATTCGCCGATCATCTCCGACGGCCAGTTCGACGCGCTTCTCAACGACCTCCAGCAGATCGAGGACGAGTACCCGGCGCTGGTCTCGCCGGATTCGCCGACCCAGAACGTCGGCGGCACGTTCTCCACCGAGTTCACCGCGCACGACCACCTCGAGCGCATGCTGAGCCTGGACAACGTGTTCGACACCGAGGAGTTCCTCGCCTGGGTCGAACGCGTCGAGAAGGAGATCGGGTCCACGGAGTACCTGGCCGAGCTGAAGATCGACGGCCTGGCAATCAACCTTCTCTACGAAAACGGCAAGCTCACCAGGGGGCTCACCCGCGGCGACGGGCGTACGGGCGAGGACGTCACGCTCAACATCCGCGCTCTTGACCAGGTGCCGGACCAGCTCACCGGCACCGAGGAGTTCCCGGTGCCGAAGCTCGTCGAGGTGCGCGGCGAGGTCTACTTCCGCGTCGAGGACTTCCTCGAACTCAACGCGAAAATGGTCGAGGCGGGCAAGCCTCCGTACGCGAACCCGCGCAACACAGCTGCTGGCTCGCTGCGGCAAAAGGATCCGAAGATCACCAGGGAGCGCCGGCTGCGGCTGATCTGTCACGGGCTTGGCAAGCGCGACGGCTTCGAGCCGGTCACGCAGTCGCATGCCTACGACGCGCTGGCGGCCTGGGGATTGCCGGTGTCGCCGCACACGCGTGTGCTGCGGACCGGCAAGGAACTCACCGAGCACATCGCCTACTGGGGTGAACATCGGCACGACGCCGAGCACGAGATCGACGGCGTGGTGATCAAGGTCGACCAGGTCGCCCTGCAGCGCCGCCTCGGCAGCACGTCGCGCGCACCGCGGTGGGCGATCGCATACAAATATCCGCCGGAAGAAGCGATCACGACGCTGCTCGACATCCAGGTGGGCGTCGGGCGAACCGGCCGGGTCACGCCGTTCGCCGTCACCGAGCCGGTCAAGGTCGCGGGCTCGACGGTCGCGCGGGCGACGCTGCACAACCAGGAAGAGGTCAAGCGCAAGGGCGTGCTGATCGGCGACCGGATCGTGATCCGCAAGGCCGGTGACGTGATTCCCGAGGTGCTCGGTCCCGTCGTCGACGCGCGGACCGGCGACGAGCGTGAATTCGTGATGCCCACCGAATGTCCGGAATGCGGTACGAAACTCGCCTATCAAAAGGAAGGCGACAAGGACATCCGGTGTCCGAACACCCGGTTTTGCCCCGCGCAGCTGCGGGAACGGCTGTTCCACCTCGCCGGTCGCGGTGCGTTCGACATCGAGGTGCTCGGGTACGAAGCGGCGGTCGCGCTGCTCGACGCGAGGGTGGTCGCCGACGAGGGCGACGTATTCGACCTGAATGAGGATGCGCTCGCCGAGGTGGAGTTGTTCCGCACCAAGGCGGGCGACTTGTCGGCGAACGCGCGGAAGCTCCTGGCGAATCTCGCCTCGGCGAAGGACCGTCCGCTGTGGAAGGTGATCGTCGCTCTGTCGATCCGGCATGTCGGCCCGACCGCGGCGCAGGCGCTCGCGCGGGAATTCGGTTCGCTGCAACGGATTCAGGACGCGAGCGAGGAGGAACTCGCGGAGGTCGACGGCGTCGGCCCGACCATCGCGCACGCCGTGCAGGAATGGTTCGAGGTCGACTGGCATCGGGAAATCGTCGAAAAATGGCGACGGTCCGGGGTTCGGATGGAGGAGGAGCGTGACGAGTCCATCCCGCGGAATCTCGAAGGACTGTCGATCGTGGTGACTGGTTCGCTCGACGGGTTTTCCCGTGACGAAGCGAAAGAGGTCATCATGGCTCGCGGTGGGAAGGCCGCGGGATCCGTGTCGAAGAAGACGGCGTTCGTCGTGGTGGGCGACTCGCCGGGCTCGAAGTACGACAAGGCTGTGCAGCTGAAGGTGCCGGTGCTGGACGAGAACGGGTTCCGCGCGTTGCTGGAGCGTGGCCCGGAAGCCGCTGCGGAACTGGCGCTCGACACGGGTGCGGACGAGGGGTCTGAGGACGGCGATGAGTGAGATAGAGATCCGCCCGGCGCGGCGGGAGGAGTTCGACGCGGTCGGAGAGGTGACCGTCGAGGCTTACCGGGTCGAGGGGTTCTTCGAGGTCGACGCCGCGTACGAGGCGAAACTTCGTGACGCCGCGGGAAGGGCGGAGCACGCCGAGCTGCTGGTCGCGGTCGATCCGGGCGGCGAGGTCTTGGGTTCGGTCGCGATCGTTCAGCCGGGGAGTGAGCTGGCCGAGATTTCCCGGCCGGGGGAGTTGGAGTTCCGCATGCTGGCGGTCGCGGAAGCGGCGCGCGGGCGAGGGATCGGAGAGTCGCTTACCCAGGCGGTGCTGGATCGTGGCCGGGAACTCGGCGTCGACCGGGTAGTGATGAGCAGTCTCGACGTGATGCGGAAGGCGCACCGGCTCTACGAGCGGATGGGGTTCCGGCGGTTGCCCGAACGGGACTGGCATCCGCATCCGGGGGTCAACCTGATCGCCTACGAATACGGCTTCTGACGTCTCGTTCTTGCAGGTCAGGCGCATTTGCCGATTTTTGGCGAAAGCGTTGGGCGGGGTTGGCCGCCTGTATTCGCCGTTGAGTGGCGACGGTTTGGCGAACCTCGTCCCGGACTCTCGCTGGGGACCGGAGGGATGCCTTGGCGGTTCCGGCGGCGAGTGTCTTTCGGGCGCGAGTGAGCATGGCCGTCGCTGGTGGGGTCCAGTGCATCGGTTTGGCGAGCTTCGGCCGGGTATGCGTTGTAACGGGTGGATGTCTGGCTTCGACTCCAGCTGTCACGCGTGAAGTACGACTCGGATCGAGGAAGCGTGATCATGGCGAAGGTCTTTCCAGCTGCCGTTCCGATTGTTGGCGTTGCCGCGTTCTTGACCGTTGCGTGCGACGCGGCACCACAGCCTGGCGGCACCTCGACAACTACCGAGACCGTGACTGCGACGGCAACCCAGTTCGCGACAGCGACCGTGAGCGCGCCGGTCAGTGCTGCGCAGACCGCGACGATCAAAGTCCCTGACGTGTCTGGCATGAATCACCAGAATGCGCAGGATGCGATGCAGGCCGCTGGGCTGTACAACCTGCGCGAGGTCGATTCGTCCGGAAAGAAGCGGTCGATGATCATCGACCGGAATTGGTGTCAGACCGGTCAGGATCCCAAGCCCGGAACCGTGGTTTCGGCTGGCGCGGTCATCACCCTCTATGCCGACAAGTGCTGATTGCCTCGGCCGGGCGTGTCAGCGGTATCGGTAGCCGTCGGCGGGCAAGGGCACCTTCGTGAGGGAGATTGTCCGCACTTGAGGGCACCTGCTGGCCACTGAACTCGAACGCCACAGGGAAGACCGAGCCAGCTTCGAGCTGGTGCTGACTACGGCGTTCGACGGTTTTGGCCGATTACCGGCAACGGAGGCGTCGAAGCGGCCAGGCGCTCAGCTCTGCCGCTCTCGCACCACTCAGGACAGCTGACCCAAGACTTGGGTCACCCGTCCAGAACCACCGCGACGATCCCGGCGAAATGCGCCAGCCGCGCGACCTCCGCGGCGCGGAAATTAGGCCCGCCCGGCCGCGCGACGAGCATTGCTTTGCCCGGCTTGCCCAGCGGAGTAGCGGCCAGCTCGGTGCCGAGTTCCTTCCAGGTCTCCGGCACCCACGAGTCCTCGCCGTCCAAGACCGTCGCGCGTTCCAGCGGCAGCCACGGCAAGTCCGTGAACGGGTTCTCCGGAGCGGCGCTCGACGAGGCCAAGCGCCGGGGCCCTGATTCCGAGTGTTCGACGATCACCGCCCAGCCGGCGCGGATGATCTTCGGCACACCTTCGGCGAGCAGGTCGAGCCCGGCTTTCGGCTGCGCGGCGATCTCCTCGACCAGCTCCAGCTCGCGGTGGGTGTCGAGGATGCCCGCGTACGGCCGCACCGCGTCGACCTCGACGCCTTCCACGCTCTCGGCCGCGGTGATCAGCGCGTCCGGGAGCCGGCCCGACGGGAGTTCGACCACCAGGTCGTCGATCGCGAGCCCGCCGCCGCGTTCCACCACGTCCACGCTCAGGATGTCGGCCCCGACCGTGCCGAGCGCGGTCGCGACCGCGCCGAGCGTGCCGGGGGAGTCCGGTAGCTGGACCCGGATCAGGAACGACACCACGCGCCCCTCTCGCCTCAGGCGTCCCAGCCCTGTCGTGGGACGCGCTTGCCGGGCGCCGATTGTGACAGACCGGGTACCCGCGGGGGCCCGCCGTCCGGCAAGCGGGACGCCCTGCCCGGCACCCGCGGCCCGATAACCCGGTCGAACCGTCCGACGCCGTCACCATAGACTTGCAGCTTCCGAGAGCACCCGCACAGCACACCCCGGGAGTCACCCGCGTGCCCAACATTTCCCGAGACGAGGTCGCGCACCTCGCCAGGCTGGCCAGGCTGGCCGTGACCGACGACGAGCTGGACGTTTTCGCCGGCCAGCTCGACCAGATCCTGGACTCGGTGGCGAAGGTCAGCGAAGTCGCCGCGGAAGACGTCCCGCCGACCTCGCACGCCGTGCCGCTGACGAACGTCTTCCGCGAGGACACCGTCCGGCCCAGCCTCGCGCAGCAGGACGCGCTGGCCGCCGCGCCGGCCGCCGAGGAAGGCCGGTTCCGGGTGCCGCGGATCCTGGGAGAAGAACAGTGAGCGAACTCGTCAAGCTGACCGCCGCCGAGCTGGCGGCGAAGATCCACGCGCGCGAGGTGTCCGCGGTCGAGGTCGCGCAGGCGCACCTGGACCGCATCGCCGCGGTGGACGACCACGTGCACGCGTTCCTGCACGTCGACACGGAAGGCGCGCTCGCCGCGGCCAAGGCGGTCGACGAGCAGTTGGCCGCGGGGGAGCAGCCGGCGTCGCCGCTGGCGGGCGTCCCGCTGGCGCTGAAGGACGTGCTGACCACGAAGGGCATGCCGACGACCTGCGGGTCCCGCACGCTCGAGGGATGGCTGCCGCCGTACGACGCGACGGTCACGCGCAAGCTGCGCGAAGCCGGTGTCGTGATCCTCGGCAAGACCAACATGGACGAGTTCGCGATGGGCTCGTCGACGGAGAACTCGGCGTACGGGCCGACGCACAACCCGTGGGACCACGCGCGCATCCCGGGTGGTTCGGGCGGTGGCTCGTCCGCGGCGATTTCGGCGTTCGAGGCGGCTCTCGCGATCGGCACGGACACTGGCGGCTCGATCCGTCAGCCCGGCGCTGTGACCGGCACTGTGGGCGTGAAGCCGACGTACGGCGGAGTGTCGCGCTACGGGCTCGTAGCGTTCTCGTCTTCGCTCGACCAGGCCGGGCCGTGCGCGCGTACGGTGCTTGACGCCGCACTGCTGCACGAAGCGATCGCTGGCCACGACCCGATGGACTCGACCTCCATCGACGCACCGGTGCCGCCGGTTGTCGCCGCGGCGCGCGAAGGCGCGAAGGGCGACCTGACCGGCGTACGCGTCGGCGTCGTGAAGGAGTTCGGCGGCGACGGTTACCAGGCGGGCGTGTTGCGGTCGTTCGAAGCTGCGGTGGAGCAGCTTCGCGCTCTCGGCGCCGAAGTGGTCGAGGTGTCGTGCCCGCACTTCACGTACGCGCTGCCTGCGTACTACCTGATCGCACCGAGCGAAGCGTCGTCGAACCTCGCGCGCTTCGACGCGATGCGGTACGGCCTTCGCGTCTCGGACGACGGGCAGCACAGCGCCGAAGAAGTCATGTCGCTGACCCGCGAGAAGGGCTTCGGCGCCGAAGTGAAGCGGCGCATCATGCTCGGTACGTACGCGCTTTCGTCGGGCTACTACGACGCGTACTACGGCTCCGCGCAGAAGGTGCGCACGCTCATCACGCGCGACTTCACGCAGGCCTTCGAGAAGGTCGATGTACTCGTGTCGCCGACGACGCCGACCACCGCGTTCAAGCTGGGCGAGCGCGTGGACGACCCGATGGCGATGTACCTCGCCGACCTGTGCACCATCCCGTCGAATCTCGCCGGCAACGCCGCCATGAGCGTCCCGAGCGGACTGTCCGACGAGGACGGGCTGCCGGTCGGCCTGCAGATCATGGCCCCGGCGCTCGCCGACGACCGGCTGTACCGCGTCGGCGCCGCGTACGAGGCCGCGCGCGACGCCGCTGCCGGCGGCTCGCTCGTGCACCAGGTTCCGGAGCTGGGAGGAACGAAGTGACTGCCGTGGCCGAGTTGATGGACTACGCCGAGGTCATCGAGCGGTTCGACCCCGTGCTCGGGCTCGAGGTCCACGTCGAGCTCAACACGAACACGAAGATGTTCTGCGGCTGCGTCAACGAGTTCGGCGGCGAGCCGAACACCAAGACCTGCCCGACCTGCCTCGGCCTGCCCGGTTCGCTGCCGGTCGTGAACGGCAAGGCGGTCGAGGGCGCGATCCGGATCGGTCTCGCGCTCAACTGCGAGATCGCGGAGTGGTGCCGGTTCGCCCGGAAGAACTATTTCTACCCGGACATGCCGAAGAACTTCCAGACGTCGCAGTACGACGAGCCGATCGCGTTCGACGGCTACCTCGACGTGACCCTGGACGACGGCGAGGTCGTGCGCGTCGAGATCGAACGCGCACACATGGAGGAGGACACCGGCAAGTCGCTGCACGTCGGCGGCGCGACGGGCCGGATCCACGGTGCCGAGCACTCGCTGCTCGACTACAACCGCGCCGGCGTGCCGCTGATCGAGATCGTCACCAAGCCGATCACCGGCACCGGCGAGCGGGCGCCTGAGGTGGCGCGCGCGTACGTCACCGCGCTGCGCGATCTGCTGCGGGCGCTCGACGTGTCCGACGTCCGCATGGACCAGGGCTCGCTCCGCTGCGATGCGAACGTGTCCCTGATGGCCAAGGACGCCACGGAATTCGGCACCCGCACGGAGACGAAGAACGTCAACTCGCTGCGCAGTGTCGAGCGCGCGGTGCGGTACGAGATGACACGTCAGGCGGCGATTCTCGCCGAAGGCGGGTCGATCCGCCAGGAAACGCGGCACTTCCAGGAGGCTGACGGCACCACGTCGTCCGGCCGTGCCAAGGAAACCGCGGAGGATTACCGGTACTTCCCGGAGCCCGACCTCGTGCCGATCGCGCCGTCGCGCGAGTGGGTCGAGGAACTGCGCGCGACGCTGCCGGAGATGCCGTGGGAGCGGCGCAAGCGGATCCAGGAAGAGTGGAAGCTCTCCGACGAAGCGCTGCGCGACCTGCTGAACGTCGGCGCCGTCGACCTCGTCGCGGCGACGGTCGAGGCTGGCGCGACGCCGGACGAGGCACGCGGCTGGTGGGTCAACACGCTGGCTCAGGAAGCGAACACGCGCGAGGTCGAGCTGGCCGAGCTGGCCATCACGCCGGCGCAGGTCGCCGAGGTGATCGGGCTCGTGTCCTCCGGGGAGCTGACGAACAAGCTCGCCAAGGAGGTCGTGCAGGGCGTTCTCGCGGGCGAGGGTTCGCCGCGCGAGGTCGTCGAGAAGCGCGGTCTGAAGGTCGTCTCCGACGACTCGGCGCTGCTCACCGCTGTCGACGAGGCCCTGGCCGCGCAGCCGGACATCGCCGACAAGATCCGCGGCGGCAAGGTCGCCGCGGCGGGCGCGATCGTCGGCGCGGTCATGAAGGCGACCAAGGGCCAGGCCGACGCCAAGCGCGTGCGCGAACTGATCATCGAGCGCGTCGGTTCCTGAGTGGCTTTCTCGCTCCGACGCGTCACCTGGCGCGAGTGGCTCGGCCTGGCGGCCGGGCTGCTCGCGGTCGGGTCGACGGCCTTGCCCTGGACGGTGTTGTCGGCGGACACCGCGACCTCCGACGTCCGCGACGCGTTCAAGACGTTGCCGCATAGCGACGTCGTGCGTACGGCGTGGCATTCGGATCTCTTCTCATGGGGTCCGCCGCTGCTGCTGGCCGTGGTCGGGCTTGCGGTGGTGTTGTTCGGGCAGGTCACCAAGGCACGGGTGAGCGGGCTGCCGCAGCTGTGGCTGGTGGGTGCCCTGACGACGGTTTTGCTGATGGTGATCGGCTGGACGACGCTGGACTGGGTGTTCGACAGCGACCAGCGTGCGTTCCTGGACGCCGCGGGTGTGTCGATCTCGGGCGGCATTGGGCGGTACCTGGGGATGGCGTTCGCGGTCGGGTCGGCCGTGCTCGCGATCGTGGACATGCGGGCGGCTCGGGCGGAGAGCCGGGCTCCGCGTCGTCGCCGCTGAACGGCGACGCGGGTGTTTCCTGGCTGAGCTTGTGGCCATTCGCCGTTCAATGGCGACGGGGAGAGTCTTCCGGTTGGCCCGCCTCCTCGGGTTCGCTGCTGTTGGTGCCTCTGGCTGACGGACGGCATTGAGCGGATTTGCCATTGGGCGGCGATCAGGTTCTCAGCCGACCTGCGGGTTTGGCGGATTCGCCGTTGAGCGGCCACGAGGTATTGCTTGGTCGAGCAGCGGTTCGCCACGGGACAGTGGTCGAGCCGCGATCAGGTGGCGAACGGCTTGGCGGATTCGTCGTTGAGCGGCGACAAGATGCTTGAGGCGGGTCGTCGTCGGAATTCAGATTTACCGCTGGACGGCGAGTCGATAACGGCGGGTCCTGCGGGAGTTGCCGTTGGGAGGCGACGGCGATGGGGCGCGACCGATCTTGAGGTCGATGTCGGCGGCGGTACCGACATCGAGGCACCTGGTTGACGCCGCTGGACGGTTCGGTGAGCGTTCGCCGTTCAGCGGCGACTTGGTCCGAGCTCGCTGTTGGCAGGGAATGCTCGACGGCCAGCTCGCGCAAGGCTGAATGCCACCGACTGCGATGCCGCCGGCCGCGTCGACCGGATCGGCTCTCGCCACTAAACGGCTAATAGCAGGTCAACGCGCTTTCAAGCCCGGCAATGGCTCCGGAAGGCACCCTCGGTGTCAGTCCTTGCCCGGACCGCCGCCCGTGTCGCTCACCACGATCAGGACCACCCGGTCGTCGCTGGAGACCGGTTTGCCGCCGTCTTTGTTGACGGTTCCGGCGACGGCCAGCTGCGGGTTGACCATGCTCATCGCGGAGAGCCGGCCGTACGTCGTGGCGGACTTGCTTTTGCCGTCGAGGGTGACCGTCGGCTTGCCGGTGACCGCTCCGTCCTTGTTGACCGGCACGTTCTGCAAGCCGGTGGACGACGCGATGCCGAGGATGCCGTTCGCGTCGACGAAATCGACGCAGCCGCCGAGCGTGGGCTTGTCCGGCCAGGTCCACGCGGGCGTGCTGAGCGGTTGTCCGGACTGGAGGCGATACACGGCGTCCGGGCCGTTGGCTGGGTGATCGGTCACCCAGGCGCGCTTCCCGTCGGACGAACGGCAAATACCGCCGGGGGAGTGCAGGCCGGACGCGTAGACGGCGGATCCGGGCGTGGGGTTGCCGCTCGCCGGTTTACCGGACACGTCGATGCGCAGGACCTTGCCTGCCAGGGAGTTCGGATCCGCGGCCGCGGCGGGGTTCCCGGCGTCGCCCGTCGCGACGAGCAGTGCGCCGCTTCCGTCGCCGGCCAGCGCGCCGCGGTTGCCGGTCGAGCCCTTCGGGATTCCGGTCAGCACCGGCTTCGGGGTCTGGCCCTTGGCGAACCGCACGACCCGGTTGTCCGACGCCGTGGTGACATAGGCGAAGACCAGCTGGTCCTCGACGTAGCTGGGCGACAGCGCCAGGCTGGTGAGCCCGCCGTCGCCGTCGGCTTGGACGTCCAGCTGCGCGAACGCTGTCGTGTCATGCCCAGAGCTGGCCAGCATGACGCGGCCGGTTTTCCGTTCACCGGCGAGAGCGGCGGGCGCGGATCCCTCGCCGGGAAGTCCGGCGACGGCGGCGACTGTGTCCAGGCACGTGGCGATGACGGCCTTGTCGAAGTCCTTGCAGCCCTGCGGAGGCGGAACCGGTGAAGGCGGCGCTTGCGCGGGGCCGGTGGGAGGACCGCTGCCGGGTCCGTCGCCGTGCTCTTGGACCTGCGGCGGAGACTCCGGGCTCGGCACCGGCGCGGGGGTGAACGTCTGGCCCGCGGCGGTGTCGTCGAACCGCGCGCAGCCGGAAAGCACGAGGCCGCCGCAGGCGAGGAGAGCCAGCGGCGCCGACCACCGGTACCGGGTACGCATGATGCCCCAGCCTAGGTGGCCCGGCGTGAGCCACTGGTAAGTGGTTACCGTGGTGATCATGACAGTCACCGTGCTGGTTCCGGACGACGAGGGCATGGCCGTACTGTCCGAAATCCCCCTCGTCCACGCGGTGCGCTACGTATGGGGCCGCCCGCTGCCGCCGGAGGCCGCGAAAGCCGAGGTGCTCGTCCCGGCCATGGAGTCGGCGGGCGACGACATCTGGAACGATTTGCCGAACCTCAAGCTGGTGCAGCTCCTGACCGCCGGCGCGGAAGACTGGATCGGCCGCGTCCCGGATGGTGTTCTGCTGTCCACTTGCCGTGGCGCGCACGGGGGAAGCATGGCGGAGTGGGTCGTCGGGGTCCGGCTGTCGATGTACCGGAATCTGGACGTCTACGCGGCGGCGCAACGGGCTGGGCGCTGGGAGCAGTTGCCGTCCGACACGTTGCAGGGCAAACGAGTATTGATCGTCGGGGCGGGAGATGTCGGGCGGCAATTACGCCGGCGGCTGGAACCGTTCGACGTCCGGTGCACGATGGTCGGGATGTCGGCGCGCGAGGGCGTGCACGGTGTCGATGAGTTACCGGAACTGCTGCCGCACCACGACGTGGTGGTCATGATGGTCCCCCTCACGTCGCGGACGCGGGGCATGGTCGACGCCGATTTCCTTGCGGCGATGCAGGACGACGCGGTGCTGGTCAATGCTGCTCAGGGGCCGGTCGTGGTCACCGAAGCGCTGGCGGCGGAGCTCGCGGCGGGACGGCTTCGCGCCGCGCTCGATGTGACCGATCCCGAGCCGTTGCCAGCCGACCATCCGCTGTGGAAAGCGCCCGGTTTCGTGCTGACGCCGCATGTAGCCGGTGCGGTGCGGGGCGTCCGGCGGCGCGCTTATTTGGTGGCAGCGGCGGAAATCGCCCGGTACGCTGGCGGCGAGCTACCTGGCAATCTCGTGCGCGGCGAATACTGATCAATTCCCGGACGTCGGCCCGGCACTCAGGGTGAACCCTGAAAGAGCCCCTGACCTCGGCGTGCTCGCTCGCGGGGTACGGCGGAATCCCCTAATCTTCGCCGCGTGACCACTCAAGGGGACGACTACCAGACCAGCGTGCTGTCCGGGGTCGAGGACTCTGCCGGCGACTACGACGAACCGCGGCAGGGCGGTCTCGGCTTCGGCCTGCTCGTCTTGCGCCTGGGGCTCGGCGTGATCATGGGTGCGCACGGCCTGCAGCATTTGTTCGGCGCATTCGGCGGTCCGGGCGTCGGCGGGTTCGCGCACGTGCTCGAGATGTTCGGGTACCACAAACAGACGACGCTGCTGTCCTGGATCACCGGCATCACCGAGGTCGCGGGCAGCGCGCTGGTGATCGTCGGCCTGTTCACGCCGCTCGCCGCGGCGGGCCTGCTGGGTGTGGCCGCGAACATCGTCTACGCGAAGTTCCACGGCGGCTTCTTCGAGGGCACCGGTCAGGGCTGGGAGTACGAGCTGCTGCTGGGCCTGTGCGCGCTGACGCTGATCTTCACCGGGGCGGGCTCCGTCTCGCTGGAGCGGAACACTCCGTGGCGGAAGCGGCCGTTGCCGCTCGGTCTCATCTCGTTGCTGCTGGCCGCGGCTGCGTCTGTGGTGGTCATCGTTTTGACTCGCTGACCCCGCTGGAGCCTGCGTGCTGAGCTTGCGGACTCGGCTGGAGGCGATGGGGTTGGTTGGTGGCGGCTCCGGTCGGCGACCAGGTCGTCGACGTGTTGCCGTTTAGTGGCGAATGCCTGGTCAGGGCCATGTTCCGGGGATTCAGCGCTGGCCGGAGCGGCTCGTGAGTGGCGGCGGTAGACCCTGGCGAGGCCGCGGTGCGGGGCTCGACTCGCGGCGGGCGGGCGGTGGCCGTTCAACGGCTAACCGGGGTCGTTCGGAGGCGCAGGCTGACCCGGGGATACCTGTTCGCCCTTGAGCGGCGAATGGTGTCTTGGGCTGGCCGTAGAGAGCGTTCGCCGTTGAGCGGCGAACGCTGGAAGCCGGGGGACGCAAGCTGGCCGCTGGGGCCGTTCGCCGTTGAGCGGCGAATGCTGGGAGCCGGAGGGACTCGAGCAGGCCACTTGGGCCGTTCGCCGTTGAGCGGCGAATGCTGGGAGCCGGAGGGACTCGAGCAGGCCACTTGGGCCGTTCGCCGTTGAGCGGCGAATGTTGTAAGCCGGAGGGACTCGAGCAGGCCGCTGTGACGGTTAGCCGTTGAATGGCGAATCGCGTCGACCGGCATTCGGCGGCAGCACACCCGAGGTGCCAGCGGTCGAACCCTCTAACCGCGACACGGAAAAGGGCCCGCACACCACGTGCGGGCCCTTCCCCGAAGCAGCAGGAATCAGCGGTTCGGATCCCGAACCGCGCCGGTGTCGGCCGACGTGGCCATCCGGGCGTAGGCCCGCAGGGCCGAGGTGATCGGGCGCTGCCGGTCCTTCGGTTGCCACGGACGCTCCGAGGCTTCCATCTTCGCCCGCCGCTCGGCCAAGATCTCAGGGTCGACCAGCAGTTCGAGCCGGCGCTCGTGGACGTCCAGGACGATCTGGTCGCCGTTCTCCACCAGGCCGATCAGACCGCCCGCGGCGGCTTCCGGCGAGATGTGGCCGACCGAGATGCCCGAGGAGCCGCCGGAGAAGCGGCCGTCGGTGATCAGGGCGCATTTCTTGCCGAGGCCCGAACCCTTGAGGAACGCCGTCGGGTGCAGCATTTCCTGCATGCCGGGACCGCCTGCCGGGCCCTCGTAGCGGATGACCAGCACCTCGCCCGGCTGGATCTCCTTCTTGAGGATCGCCGACACGGCTTCCTCCTGGCTCTCCAGCACGCGCGCCGGGCCTTGGAAGTGCCACAGGTCCTCGTCGATGCCCGCGGCCTTGATCACGGCGCCGTTCTCGGCCAGGTTGCCGCGCAGGATCGCGAGGCCGCCGTCCTTCGTGTAGGCGTGTTCGATGTCGCGGATGCAGCCGCCGGCGGCGTCGGTGTCCAGGGACGACCAGCGGTTTTCCGTCGAGAACGCCTGCGTCGTCCGGACCCCGCCCGGCGCGGCGTGGAACAGCTCCAGCGCCTTCTCCGACGGGGACTCGGCGCGGATGTCCCACTCGTTCAGCCACGTGGCGAGGTCCGGCGCGTGGACCGCGTGCACGTCGGTGTTCAGCAGTCCGCCGCGGTACAGCTCGCCGAGGATGGCGGGGATTCCGCCGGCCCGGTGGACGTCTTCCATGTGGTAATCGGAGTTCGGCGCGACCTTCGACAGGCACGGCACCCGCCGTCCGATGGCGTCGATGTCGCTGATCGTGAAGTCGACCTCGCCCTCCTGCGCGGCGGCGAGGATGTGCAGCACGGTGTTCGTCGACCCGCCCATGGCCATGTCGAGCGCCATCGCGTTCTCGAACGCCGACTTCGTGGCGATCGAACGCGGCAACGCGGATTCGTCATCGGAGCCGTACCAGCGCTTGCACAGTTCGACCACCGTGCGTCCGGCGTTGGAGAACAGCTCACGCCGGGCCGCGTGCGTCGCGAGCGTGGAGCCGTTGCCCGGCAAGGACAATCCCAGCGCTTCGGTGAGGCAGTTCATCGAGTTCGCGGTGAACATGCCGGAGCACGAACCGCAGGTCGGGCAGGCGGAACGCTCGACCTCGGACAGGCCGGCCTCGTCGATCGCGGAGTTCGCGGACGCCGCGATCGTGGTGATCAGGTCGGTCGGAGCCTGCGCGACGCCTTCGACGACCACCGCCTTGCCGGCCTCCATCGGACCGCCGGAGACGAACACGGTCGGGATGTTGAGCCGCATCGCGGCGTTGAGCATGCCCGGCGTGATCTTGTCGCAGTTGGAGATGCACACCAGCGCGTCGGCCTGGTGCGCGTTGACCATGTACTCCACCGAGTCGGCGATGATCTCGCGCGAGGGCAGCGAGTAGAGCATGCCCGAGTGCCCCATCGCGATGCCGTCGTCGACCGCGATCGTGTGGAATTCCCGGGCGATGCCGCCGGCCTCGGCGACCGCCTCGGCGACGATCTCGCCGAGATCCTTGAGGTGCACGTGGCCGGGCACGAACTGGGTGTAAGAGTTGGCGATCGCGACGATCGGCTTGCCGAAATCGCTGTCGGTCATTCCGGTCGCACGCCAGAGCGAGCGTGCGCCCGCCGCGTTGCGGCCGTGGGTGGTGGTCCGGGAACGGAGGTGCGGCACGGCATTCTCCCAGGTCAGAAGGCTGGACCCAGGCGGAGGGGAACTACGGCTCCGCAAACTGGTCCTACCAATTCTACTCGGCTGGTTTGCCGTTGCCGCCGCCGGTCCGTTCCGCGTCGGCCGAGGGCTCCGGTTCGGCGGGCTCCGGAGAGGGTTCCGGGGCGGGCTTCCCGGCAGCATCCGGCGCGGTTTCGGCCGCCGGTTTCTGCCCGGTGAGCTCCTCGTCGCTCAGCACGCCCGACGGGTCCTTGATCTTGCCCTCGCTCACCAGCGCCAGTACCGGAAGATGCCGCGTCCGCACTGTGGGAAGGCTGACCTGCGTGTCGTCGCCGAGGACTGCGCGCACGCGGGCTTTGTTCGTGATCGCCAGGCCCTTGAGCGACGACCACGGCAGGTCGCGGCTTCCGAAGACGGTCCGGACGTGCAGTCCTTCGCGGGTCGCGACGGTGCGCGTGCGCGCGACGAACACGAGCAGCGCGAGCGGGAAGACGTACAGCCACTGGAATCCGCCGATCTCGCCCAGTGCGACAGGGGTCACACAGACGGTCAGCAGACCGATCGCGAGATACGCCGTGGTCGGAATCCGGAACACGGCCTTCCGGCCCTCGTCCGCGCGCTGGTCCTGCTGTTTCTTGGCCACGAAGGAATGGTGCACCGACGCCGGGAGTGACCTGCGTCCGGGTCGCGCGGCGGCAGTACTGGCCGTCCACGATGCGGAACCGCCGTCCCGTAGAGTTGACACTCGCCCGGGCGCGCGACTAACGTCGGGGCCGTGATTACGCAGACCGGTCTCGTACTTCCCAAGCGCGCCGACGCTTAGGAAGAGTCCTCTGCGTCGACGCGCGACCCTCGTGCGACCTTACGGTCGGCGAGGGTTTTTTGTTGCGTGAAACCGGTTCCCCGACCGGAAGTACGGCCCAGACAACCCGAACGAGTGACACCGAGAACCCACGAGGCAGAACCGATGACCAGTGCCACGTCGCGCAGCGACGCGAAGCCCGGGCCGACCGCGCCCGGTGTCCCCGGAGCACGTCCGAAGCCCGCCCCGCCGGCGGGCACGCCGGTGCGCGTCACCGGCGCGCAGTCGCTTGTCCGCTCGCTCGAGGCGGTCGGCGCGGAGGTCGTGTTCGGCATTCCGGGTGGCACCATCCTTCCCGCCTACGACCCGTTGCTCGACTCCACGAAGGTCCGGCACGTCCTCGTCCGCCACGAGCAGGGCGCCGGGCACGCCGCGACCGGCTACGCGCAGGCCACCGGCAAGGTCGGCGTCTGCATGGCCACCTCGGGCCCGGGGGCCACGAACCTCGTCACCCCGCTGGCCGACGCCAACATGGACTCGGTTCCCGTCGTCGCCATCACCGGGCAGCAGTCGCGCGGCCTGATCGGCACCGACGCGTTCCAGGAAGCCGACATCTGCGGCATCACCATGCCGATCACGAAGCACAACTTCCTCGTCACCGACCCGGCGGAGATCCCGCGGGCGATCGCCGAGGCGTTCCACCTGGCCGCGACCGGCCGTCCGGGCCCGGTGCTGGTGGACATCCCCAAGGACGTGCTGCAGGAGATGACCTCGTTCTCCTGGCCGCCCGAACTGCGGCTGCCCGGCTACCGCCCGACGCTGCGGCCGCACGGCAAGCAGGTCCGCGAGGCCGCGAAGCTGATCGCGCAGGCCCGGCGGCCGGTGCTGTACGTCGGCGGCGGCGTGATCAAGGCCGAGGCGTCCGAGCAGCTGCGCGAACTCGCCGAGCTGACTGGCATCCCGGTCGCGACCACGCTGATGGCGCGCGGCGCGTTCCCCGATTCGCACCGCCAGCACGTCGGCATGCCCGGCATGCACGGGTCCGTCGCCGCGGTCGCCTCGATGCAGCGCGCGGACCTGCTGGTCGCGCTCGGCGCCCGGTTCGACGACCGGGTCACCGGCCAGCTGTCGTCGTTCGCGCCTGAGGCGAAGATCGTCCACGCGGACATCGACCCGGCCGAGATCTCCAAGAACCGCAAGGCGGACGTGCCGATCGTCGGCGACTGCAAGGAGATCATCGGCGAGCTGATCGAAGCGGTGAAGACCGAGTTCGAGCGCGCCCGTCCCGACCTCACGGACTGGTGGACGCAGGTCGACTCGTGGCGCGAGGACTACCCGGCGGGCTACGAATGGCCCGACGACGGTTCGCTCTCGCCGCAGTACGTCATCGAGCGGATCGGCGAGCTGGTCGGCCCGGACGCGGTGTACGCCGCGGGCGTCGGGCAGCACCAGATGTGGGCCGCGCAGTTCGTCAAGTACGAGAAGCCGCGCACCTGGATCAACTCCGGCGGGCTCGGCACCATGGGCTTCGCCGTCCCGGCCGCGATGGGCGCGCAGTTCGGCCTGCCGGACACGCAGGTGTGGGCGATCGACGGCGACGGCTGCTTCCAGATGACCAACCAGGAACTCGCCACGTGCGCCATCGAGGGCGCGCCGATCAAGGTCGCCGTGATCAACAACGGCAACCTCGGCATGGTCCGCCAGTGGCAGAACCTGTTCTACTCCGAGCGGTACTCCAACACCGATCTCGGCACGCACAAGCACCGCATCCCGGACTTCACGCTGCTGGCCGAGGCGCTCGGCTGCGCCGGCCTGCGCTGCGAGACCAAGGAAGACGTCGACGCGACGATCCGACGCGCGATGGAGATCAACGACCGCCCCGTCGTGATCGATTTCGTCGTGGGGAAGGATGCCCAGGTGTGGCCGATGGTCGCCGCGGGCACCGGGAACAACGAGATCATGGCCGTCCGCGGCATCCGGCCGCTGTTCGACGACGACGAGGTTTCGCAGGAAGCTGCCGAGGCCGCGGCCGCGGAGGGAGAGCAAGCATGAGCGTCCACACGCTGAGCGTGCTGGTCGAGAACAAGCCCGGGGTGCTCGCCCGGGTGTCCGGACTGTTCTCCCGCCGCGGCTTCAACATCGAGTCCCTTGCTGTCGGGCCCACGGAGAACCCCGAGGTGTCCCGGATGACGATCGTGGTCGCCGTCGAAGAGCTACCGCTCGAACAGGTGACCAAACAGCTCAACAAGCTGGTGAACGTGATCAAGATCGTCGAGCTGGAAGCCGGCAGCGCGGTGCAGCGCGAACTGCTGCTCGTGAAGGTCAGGGCGGACGCCACCGTGCGCAGCCAGGTCCTCGAGACCGTCCAGCTCTTCCGCGCCAAGGTGGTGGACGTCTCGCCGGAGGCGCTCACCGTCGAGGCGACCGGGACGTCGGACAAGATCGGCGCGCTGCTGCGGATGCTGGAGCCGTACGGCATCCGCGAACTCGTCCAGTCCGGCATGGTCGCGGTGGGCCGCGGGGCCCGCTCGATCACCGCCGCTTCTCCCCGCTGAACCTCAGATTTCGTGTAAGTACGGAAGGAAGTAGTACCCCCCATGGCAGTGGAAATCTTCTACGACGACGACGCCGACCTGTCGATCATCCAGGGTCGCAAGGTCGCCGTGATCGGCTACGGCAGCCAGGGCCACGCGCACTCGCTCAGCCTGCGCGACTCGGGCGTCGACGTCCGGATCGGCCTGCAGGAGGGGTCCAAGTCCCGGGCGAAGGCCGAGGAACAGGGCCTGCGCGTGCTGTCGGTCGCCGAGGCGGCCGCCGAGGCCGACGTGATCATGATCCTCGCGCCGGACACGAAGCAGCGCTTCATCTACGAGGAGCACATCGCGGCCAACCTCAAGGACGGCGACGCGCTCTTCTTCGGCCACGGCTTCAACATCCGGTACGACCTGATCAAGCCGCCGGCTAACGTCGACGTCGCGATGGTCGCGCCGAAGGGCCCGGGCCACCTGGTCCGCCGTCAGTTCGTGGACGGCAAGGGCGTGCCCTGCCTGATCGCGGTCGAGCAGGACGCTTCGGGCAACGCCCAGGCGCTCGCGCTCTCCTACGCCGCGGCGATCGGCGGCGCGCGGGCCGGCGTCATCAAGACGACCTTCACCGAGGAGACCGAGACCGACCTCTTCGGCGAGCAGGCCGTGCTGTGCGGCGGCGCGTCCGCGCTGGTGCAGACCGGTTTCGAGGTGCTCACCGAGGCGGGTTACGCCCCGGAGATCGCCTACTTCGAGGTGCTGCACGAGCTGAAGCTGATCGTCGACCTCATGTACGAGGGCGGCATCGCGCGCCAGCGCTACTCCATCTCCGACACCGCCGAGTACGGCGACCTGACCCGCGGCCCGCGCGTCATCTCGCCAGCCGTCAAGGAGGAGATGAAGAAGATCCTCGGCGAGATCCAGGACGGCACCTTCGCCCGCGAATGGGTTGCCGAGGACGAGGCCGGCCGGCCGAACTTCACGAAGCTCGAGGAGCAGGGCAACCAGCACCCGATCGAGAAGACCGGCAAGAAGCTCCGCGACCTGATGTCGTGGGTGGACCGGCCGATCACCGAGACCGCCTGACCGGTTTCCCAGGAGGCCCTGTCGTCCGTTCGCCGGACGGCGGGGTCTCTTTTCGTTTCAAGGCGTTGCCGCTGAATGGCGGATACGCTGTGCCGATGAGCGGCCCGACCGACGACAAGGCGCACATCCGGCACGAACTCGACCTCTCCGGCGCGACCTGGATCCGTGCCGAACCGGCGGGCGTCACCCTGGAGCACTGTGCGGAGTACGCGTTCGTGCCGCATACGGACGGGGTGACCTACGTGGCCATCCGGCAGCCGACCGACCCGGACGGGGTGGTGCTGGTGTTCACGCCGTCGGAGTGGGACGCGTTCACGCGCGGGGTGCGGGACGGCGAGTTCGATTTGCCGGAGTCGTAGCTCTTGGGGAGCTTTCTGGCTGGCCGATCCGGGCTGGTTGCCCCTTGGCGGGCTTTTGCCGTTTAGTGGCGAATCCGGAGTTCGCGCGCGATTGCCCAGGTCAGAGGCTCGCTTCTTCGGGGCGGGTTTGAGGCTGGCCTCGGTTGCCCGGGGGAGATGGCTCCGAGCGTCGCGATGAGTCCGGTGGCCTGGAAGGTCGTCTGGAAGTCCGGTGCTGAGTAGCTCGGCGGGCGGCTGTCATCGCGGTTGGCGGCTTCTCCGGTACCCCTTCTCGATGTGGACGGATGTCTGGCCGGGATGCCGCATCGCGTCCAGTGCGCGTTTGCGCTGAGCGGCGACAGTCCCCTCTGCCTGCCGGGTTTGACCTTGACATCGTGACAAGGTCTTCACTGGTCGGCGGAGGTGATCCCAGATGAACTCGACACAGACGAACCACCAGCTCACACGGCAGATCGAGGCTTTGGGCGCCGGGGACTCGTCGACGCGGCTGCAGGCCGCTCTCGCGATCGGAACGCACCCGGACGGCCCTGGTCTCGTCGAGGCGCTCGTCGCACGGTGCGCGATCGAGCCGGACTTTTACGTGCGCGACATGCTCACCTGGGCGTTGACCCGGTTTCCGGCGGGGGACACGGTGCCGCGGCTTCTCGCGGAGCTGCGGTCTCCCGTGGCGCAGGCCCGGAGCCAGTCGCTGCACACGTTGTCGAAAATCGGCGAACCGGACGTGTGGCCAGCGATCACCCGATCGTTGCTGCGCGACGCCGACGACGAGGTCGCGAGAAGTGCATGGCGAGCAGCGGTCGTCCTGGTGCCAGACGGTGAGAGGGCCGGGCTGGCGGCTGAACTGGCGACACAGCTCGGTCGGGGCGACCGGACCGTGCAGCTCAGCCTCAGCCGGGCGCTGGTCGCGCTCGGCCCCGTGGTCGAGGCGGTATTGGAGGACGCAGTGAACAGCACCGACCCAGCCGTTCGGGCGCACGCCGTCGCCACCGAGCGGCTGCTTCGCGACCCGGACACCGGTTTCGACCAGGCCGTAGACGAGGCGAAACGAATCGTCGCGCTCGGCCCGGAGCGGGCTCGGGAAGCCGCGTGCTGATCGGCGAGGTCGCCCGCCGCTCGGGGGTGAGCACCCGGATGCTCCGGCACTACGACGCCCTCGGGCTGGTGCGGCCGACCGGTCGCACCGTGGGCGGCTATCGCGAGTACTCCGCGGACGACATCCGCCGGATCTTCCACGTGGAGAGCCTGCGGTCGCTCGGAATGTCTCTGCGGCAAATCGACCGAGCGCTGGAGGATCCCGCGTTCGTGCCGTCGGAACTGGTCGGCGACCTCATCCGGCGCACCGAAGACCGGTTGCGGCGAGAACAGGAGTTGCTCGACCGGCTGCGCGCGGTCGATGCCTCGGCACCGTCCGGTTGGGAGGGTGCCTTGCGCATCGTCGAGTTGCTGCGCGGACTCAATTCGCCGGGTGCGGCGCGTCGGCAGCAGACCGTCCTAGCACCTGTCGACGACGTGCCGGTCCCTGCCGAGGTACTGGCTCGCGCGATTCTCGCCGAATCCGACCCGAACGTCGCTGGCGCGCTGCGATGGGCCCTCGCCCGCACCGACGGCGACGGGGTGGCGAAGGTGGCTTCCGGTCTCCGCTCGGACGACGCGGACATCCGTCGACGCGCGATCTTGGCGCTCATCGAGTTGCCCGGCGACGAGGCGACTGCGGTATTGAAGGACGCTCTCACCGGTTCGGACGCTGTGGTCCGTCGACATGCTGCGCTCGCCCTCGGGGCGCGAGGTGTCGAGGAGGCGGTGCCGACTCTGGTCGAAATGGTCGTCGAGGGGCGAAACGACGTCGAGGCAGCTGAGGTTCTGAGCGCGCTGGCGGACGGGGGTGCGGGCGGGATTGTCGGCGCGTTGGTCGATGCGTTGGCGGCGCATCCTGCGGATTCCGCGGTGCGGATCCGGTTGACGCAGGCGCTCGCCGAGATGCCAGGGACGCTCGCGCACGGTGCGCTGCAGCGGTTGGCGGGGGATGGGGATCGAGCAGTGGCGTTGGTGGCTTCGGCGCTTGTGAAGGTTGTTGAAGAACGTGAGGGCATCGACGGAGACGGCACTGAACGGACCTAGGCACCGCGGGTGACGGGCACAGGTTCGGGTATTGGTGCTGGTCAGGGGTATTTGCCAGTTAATGGCGAAAGTTGCGTTGGGCGGTTGCCGTTCGGCGGCGACGGGGTTGCCCGGCGTGGGGTTGGTTGGGTGAGTTGCCGTTCGGTGGCGAAAGCCGTAGGGATGGCCGCCGACTGGTGACGGCTGTTCGCCGCTTAACGGCGAGAGCCGGAGGGTGGTCGTCGCCGTTGCATGTTCGGGGTAGGGCGTTTGCCGCTTGGTGGCGACGGTTTGGCTAAGTGCTGCCTGTGCGGCTGGGACGGGCGGTGGTTGGCCACTTCGGTGCGACGAGAGTTGCTGCGGTTTTGCCGCTGAACGGCGAGGCCGCCGCGGCGGATGTTGTCGCTGACCGGCGACGGGCTTTGATGGTCGCTTGGCTGTGGTCGGCCGGCGTATGTCGATTCGCCGTTGAGTGGCGACGTCGTGGCTGGGCCGTCGCTGTGATGGCGGCCCGCCTGGTGGGCGGTAGTTGCCGTTAAGTGGCGACGACGCGCTCGATTGCCATTGAGCGGCCAGGGCGTCCGGGCGTCGGATGCGGTATTGCCGTTGAGCGGCGACAGCAGGGACGCGTTGCCGCTATTCGGCGACGCGGGCGAGGAGTTCCGGCAGGCGATCGGTGGCTGCGGCCAGGGCGAGGTGGTCGCCGTAATCGCGGGATTCGACGATTTCTCCGCCGCGGATGCGCATGGCGAAGATGTTGTTCACCTGGAACGGGGTCCCCGAGCTGGTTTCGCCTGCGTAGGTCGATTCGCCGATGATGACTTCCGGGTCGGTGCTCAGGTGGAGCACCAGGTCGGTTACCTCGATGCGGAAGGCTGCCGCGGCACCGGAGGCGAAGTGGGCCCGCAGGTCGTCTCGGGTGCGCAGGACCGGGGCGCCGGGCAGGAACGGGTGCCGGACATCGGTTTTTGCCGCATAGAGGTCGGGGAGTTCGGACCAGCGTCCGTCGGCGACGCCGTAGACGACTCGTTGGAATACGCCTTCACGGCTGGTCGGGGAGAAGAGCTCAGCGGGTCGCGGCGTGATGGGGCGAAATTCGTAAGCAGGCGCTTGGGCGTACGCCTCGGCTAAGCCGGTGGTTGCGTTTTGGACGGCGGCCAAGCGCAGGTAGTCGTGATAGTCGCGGGTGTGGACGAGGAGTCCGTCGCGGGCGCGGAGGACTTGGATGTTGGCCGTTTCGGTCGTCCGGCCGGTTTTGCGCGATTCGGCGGTGTACTGGTATTCGGCGACGATGACCTCGGGATCCGCGGTTTCGTGGATGGTCACGTCGTGGCGGCTGAGGCGAAGGGGCTGGCCCAGGCCGCTGACGAAACGGTCGTGCACTGCGGCGCGGCCTTCTGTGCGTCCAGGCCTGGGGACGGCGGTGGGGTGTTCCACGACGGTGTCTTCGGCGTAGAGCTGGGCCAGGTCGGCGAAGCGGCCGTCGGTGATTCCGGTGGAGAGCTGGTCGAACAGCTCGCGTGGAGTGGGCATGAGGAACCTCCGCAAGGCGATTAACCGGAGTCTGCAGTCCGCTACGATACGGACTGCAGACTCCGGTTGTCTACCGTCGGGAGTTGCCGATCAGTGGCGACTGAGGCGGCGCAGCAACTCTTGAGCGGCGGCGCTGTCGCAGGCTTCTGCCCAGCCTTCCGGCGTGCTGTCCCAGATGGCGTCGCGGGCGGTCAGGTCGGCACCGGCGTTTACGAGGAGTTCGATGACGTCCAGGTGGTTGCTTTCGGCGGCCAGGTGCAGTGCCGTGATGCCGACGCCGTGGCGGGGGCCGCCGAAGGTGCCGACCTGGTTGACGTTCGCGCCGAGAGACAGCAGTGCCTCTGTTGCCGCTGAGTGGCCACATGCCGCGGCCCAGGTGAGGGCGGTGCCGCGGTAGACGTCGGCGTCCAGGTTCGCGCCGCGCGCCGCCAAGGTGCGGAGCGTGGCTGCTTGGTTGTTGCGGGCGGCCCAGGCGAGTGATTCGTCAAGGACCTCTGCGGGGTCGTTGGTTGGCTGCCAGAACGGAAAACCGCTGTGTGGACGGTAGAATTCACGGTGTGCGCCCGCCGCTGGCGAAAGAGTCCCCTTTGGACTGACGAGTTCATCCAGTAGTGCTTCGTCGCCGAGACCGGCTGCGACGCGCAGGTTGCGAGGGGACCGTTCGTGCGTTGCCAGTTTTTCGGCAACAGCGCGGTTTCCCCAAAACAGAGCCACAATGAGCGGAGTTCCGCCGTCGCCGCGACCTGAAACGGTCAGTGGCGCGCCAGCCTTGATCAACATGTCGGCGATCAGTGGTAAGTTGCTGTAGGCGGCTTGATGTAAGGCAGTCCAACCGTGTGCGTTGGCTCGCGCGGGATCGGCACCGTGAGCGAGCAGGACGCGGACGAGGCGTTCGTCATGGGTCGCGGAGGCCATGCCGAGCAGATCGTTCCCGTTGGTGCCCCGGGCGAGGGGCAGATGCAGGGCTTCGGTCAGCAGAGTCGTCAGGCTGTCGACGTCGCGGGCTTCTATCAGCTGATAGGCCCGGGCGAAGGGTTCGCCGTTTCTCGGCAAATCCTGGACATGCGTCTTCAACGCCCGCCACGTCGGGAAACCGTGCTCGCGAGCGATGACGGTCAGCGCACCGGTGCGGGTCAGCGGTTGCTCGTGGCGGTCGAAGGCGGCGCGGGCGTCCGGGGTGCCGTCTTCGGCTGAGGCGAGGAGGCCGACGGCGCGGTCTCGGTAGTACTCGACGTCCGGGTGGTAGGCGTGCTGGACGTCCGGTCCGTGCTCGGCGATTCGGCGGACGTAGGCCTGAAGCTGGGGCCAGCTGGGAAATCCGTAGCGGCGGGCGAGGCGGAACTGAGCTTCCGACAGTGCGACTGAGTCGGCGCGGGCGAGTTCCTTCGCCTGTTTGCGGAGCTGGCCGAGGTCGGGCTTGGCGGGCAAAGCCGGCATCAGGGAGTCCTTCCTTCCCTTGCGCGCCCCGTGGTCCGCCGGCACCGGGCAGGGAAGAAGGAAAGCTCGGCAACTCGTGGTACGGGGGTGGGCTCAGCCCTTTCCGCGGACAGGACGCGGCCCCTGCCGCGCAAAAAACACTGTAACTCAGGAGGGCAATGTCCGCCGGTGATGACGCTGACTGCGATGCCGAGCGTGGCCGTGTTGTACGTGAACGACAGCACGCTGTGCGCGAGCACCAGGGAACGGATCGAAGTCGTTCGGGTCTCGACGTCCGAGACCGCGAAGCTCGTTCCGATCGTGAACGCGAAATAGGTGAAGTCGGCCAGCGTGGGACGTTCGGTTTCGGGGAAGCGGAAGTGTTGCGTCGGGAGGCTGTCGTAGTACGTCTGGGCGTAGCGTTCCGCGTAGCCGAAGTGCAGGATCGCCCAGGCCAGCAGGACCGCGGGGACGCCGACGAGTTTCGCGTCGGCCGGGTCGATGCCCGCCGTTTCCGGCAAGACGATCGACAGGCCGGCAGTCACGCCGACGAGGCTGGTCAGCACCGTGAAGAGCAGTCCGAGCCGACGGCCCAGAACGCCTTTCAGCCACCGGGCGTCGGTGTGGTCGATTTTCCGGCTGCGGGACACCCGTGCGATCCGGATGCCGAGGTAGATCAGCGCGAGCAGATCCCAGGAGAGAAGGACGAGAACGTTGCCGTCCTGGACGAGGGTGGCGATCCCCAGCACCAGCAGGACCAGTTCGACTGTCCGGGCCGCGGCAATGGCGAGGTTCGTGAACACCGGCGGCTCCCGGGGCGAACGCGGGCGAGGCGTCTCGCGAACATAACAGCGGGTTGTCGCCGCTGGACGGCGAAACAGTCCCACCGGGGTCGCTCGGTCAGGGGAAGCGTTCGCCGGGAATGGCTGGGGCGGAGGTGGAAGACCGGCTTGCCCGCGGGGGACGGAAAGTGGCCGTATGCAGGAGGTGGGCGGATTCGCCACTCAGTGGCGAATCCGTGGTGAGCTGGGGTTTCCGCGTCCGGGGAGAGCGTCGGCGAGCTGTAGGTCGGCGTGGTTCGGACTCGTTGGCATCCTCGGGAGGAAGACCTGATCGAGACGCTGCTTCGGGACCGGTTCGGCACCCAGGCCGAAAAGGCGCGCGAGCTGCTGCTCGCCGAGGACCCGCTCGACGGGCTGTACACCTGGCTGATCGGCTTCGGCGAGACCTCCGCCGTTTACCGTGGCCTTACCGAGATGCTGGCCGACGCGTTCGACGACCCGGAGTCGCGGCTGCACGCGACCAGCGAAGCGATGCGGGAAGCTGCATCTCACCTAGTGGACCGGGCGCAAGCGGCCGGTGTTTTCCGTGCCGATGTGACGGTCCGGGAGCTGCTTTTGTTGCTGCACGGTGCTTCCTGGCCGGATCCCACCTTCCGGGAGAAGGTGGTACAGAGCGGCTGATGACACTTGTTTTCACTGGATTACGAACGAGTGAACAGCGTGGGCAGCGGTACGTCAGCGCACCGCGTTAAACTCCCGCGAGTCCGGGCACAACGACGTGCGCCGCGAGAGAGCGTCCTCGATTTCGTGACCAGATAGTGGGAGCCGCATCGTGACCAAGCCCAGCAAACCCGTAGTCCTCATCGCGGAGAAGCTCGCGCCCTCCGTGCTGAGTGTGTTCGGTGACGAGGTGGAGGTCCGGCACATGGACGGCACCGACCGTCCCGCTCTGCTCGAGGCGGTGAAGAGCGCCGACGCGCTCTTGGTCCGATCCGCCACCAAGGTCGACGCCGAGGTGCTCGGGGCGACGACTCAGCTGAAGGTCGTCGCCCGCGCGGGGGTCGGACTGGACAACGTCGAGGTCCCGGCGGCCACCGAGCGCGGCGTGCTCGTGGTGAACGCGCCGACGTCGAACATCGTCTCCGCCGCCGAGCACGCGGTCGCGCTGCTGCTCGCGGTCGCCCGCCGCGTTCCCGCCGCCGACCAGAGCCTGCGCGGCGGCGAGTGGAAGCGCAGCTCCTTCACCGGCGTCGAGATCAACGGCAAGACGGTCGGCGTCGTCGGGCTGGGCAAGATCGGCCAGTTGTTCGCCCAGCGGCTCGCCGCCTTCGGGGCGAAGCTCATCGCGTACGACCCCTACGTCTCGGCCGCGCGCGCCGGCCAGCTGGGCATCGAGCTGGTCACCCTCGACGAGCTGCTGGAACGCGCCGACGCGATCTCCATCCACCTGCCGAAGACGCCGGAGACCAAGGGCCTCATCGACGCCGAGGCGCTCAAGAAGACCAAGCCGGGCGTGATCATCGTCAACGCCGCCCGCGGCGGGCTGATCGTCGAGGAGGCGCTGGCCGACGCGGTGCGCAGCGGTCACGTCGGCGGCGCGGGCATCGACGTGTTCGTCACCGAGCCGACCACCGAGAGTCCGCTGTTCAACTTGCCGAACGTCGTGGTCACGCCGCACCTTGGCGCGTCCACCGCCGAGGCGCAGGACCGCGCGGGCACGGACGTGGCGCGTTCGGTGCTGCTGGCGCTGCGCGGCGACTTCGTGCCGGACGCGGTCAACGTGTCCGGCGGCGGCTCGGTCGGCGAGTACGTGCGGCCGTACCTCTCGCTCACTCAGAAGCTCGGCCAGGTGCTGACCGCGCTGAACCCGAAGGCCCCGACGTCGCTGACCGTCGAGGTCAAGGGCGAGATCTCCAGCGAAGACACCGCCGTGCTGAAGCTGGCGGCGCTGCGCGGGCTGTTCGCGGGCGTGGTCGAGGACCAGGTCACCTTCGTCAACGCGCCGCGGCTGGCCGAGGAACTCGGCGTGCAGGCCGAGCTGGTCTCCGAAACCGAGAGCCCGAAGTTCCGCAGCCTGGTCACGCTCCGCGCGGTGCACGGCGACGGCGCGACGCTGACCGTGTCCGGTTCGGTCACCGGCAAGGACGAGGTCGAGAAGATCGTCGAGGTCAAGGGCCGGCACTTCGACCTCCGCGCCGAGGGCGACGTGCTGGTGATCGAATATCCGGACCGGCCCGGCGTGATGGGCCGCGTCGGCACGCTGCTCGGCGAGGCGGGCATCAACATCGAGGCCGCGCAGATCAGCCAGAGCACCGACGGGTCCGACGCGATCATGCTGCTGCGCGTCGACCGGCACGTGGACAGCAACGTGCTCGAGCCGATCGGAGCCACCATCGGCGCGCACACCATCCGCGCCGTCGACTTCAGCTAGTCCCCGAGCACGCCGAACGGCCCCTTTCCCGGACTCCGGGGGAGGGGTCGTTCTGCTGTTCGCCCGTACCGGCAACATTCGGGTAACGGAGCTTTTTCCGCACGAAAGTAGGGGTTTCGGACAGCTAGGTTCTTGCCGCGAGGCTGAACCACGCGCCGTGAGAGCACGGCGCGGCGCCGGTGCTCACCGTCGGGGGTGCGAATGGGAAGCGCGGGCAGGTTCGTGATCCGGGCCTCGAGAAGGGGTTACTCATGAGCAGAACCCGGTTGCCCGGGTGGGCTGCCCGCTCGGTGGTCGTGGGGTCCGCGGTGGTGCTGGCGGCGGCCGTCGCGGTGCCCGCGGCGTCCGCGGAGGGCGCGCCGCTGGCCGAGCCGGTCGCTCCGGCGAAGGTCGACGCGAGCAAGGTCCAGGGCAAGCTTTCGCCCAGGCTGAGCGCGGCGCAGGGGCAGATCACCGCGTTCGTCGAGCTGGCCAAGAAACCCGCGGTGGACGCGTTCAAGGAGGAGCAGGGCAAGGGCAAGGAGAAGGCCAAGCAGGCAGCGAAGGCGGCCAAGGCCGACGTCGCCGCCGCGGTCAGCTCCGTCGTCGGGCAGCTGCGGTCCGCGGACGCGGCCACGAAGCTGGTCACGCAGACGGCCAACGCGGTGCCCGGCGCCGTCGTCACCGCGGACGCGGCCAAGATCCGCCAGCTCGCGGAACGGCCGGACGTCGTCTCGGTGCGCACGGTCGTGCCGAAGAACCGCACCAACGCGAGCGCCGAACAGCTCACCAACACGCTTGCCAGCTGGCAGAAAACCGGCAAGTTCGGCGACAACGTCCGCGTCGGCGTGATCGACGACGGCATCGACTACACCCACGCCGACTTCGGCGGTCCAGGCACGCCGGAGGCGTACCAGGCGGTCGACCGCACCAAGCCGTCGCCGCTGTTCCCGAGCGCCAAGGTCGTCGGCGGCACCGACCTCGTCGGCGACGACTACGACTCTGCGGGCAAGACCGGTTCGCCGACGCCGAAACCGGACCCCAACCCGATCGCGTGCGGCGAGCACGGCACGCACGTCGCGGGCACGATCGGCGGCTTCGGCGTGAACGCCGACGGCAGCACGTTCACCGGCGATTACCAGAAACTGAACAAGAAGACCCTGGACGCCATGCGGATCGGGCCGGGCACCGCGCCGAAGGCGCTGCTCTACGCGATCAAGGTGTTCGGCTGCAAGGGTTCCACGAACGTCACCTCGCAGGCGCTGGACTGGGCGCTCGACCCGGACGGCGACGGCGACTTCACCGACCACCTAGACGTCGTGAACCTGTCGCTGGGCAGCGACTTCGGCGCGCCGGACGACCCGGACTCGCTGTTCGTGCGCAAGCTCGCGCAGAACAACGTGCTGCCGGTGATCTCGGCGGGCAACGGCGGCGACATCAACGACATCGCCGGTTCGCCGGGCAACACCCCGGAAGCGCTCACCGTGGCCAGCAGCCGCGACGCGGGCGAACTGCGCGACGCGATCGAGGTCAAGACGCCGACCGCGGGGCAGCAGCCGGGTCAGTACAGCCAGGAGTACACCGGCTACGACACTCTCGACCTCACCGCTCCGGTGGTGCCGATTTCGGCTGGCAACAACGCCGGTTGCGCCGCCTATTCGGCTGAGGACAAGGCGAAGGCCGCGGGCAAGATCGTGTGGCTGGAGTGGGACGACAACGACGCCACCCGGCCGTGCGGTTCAGCCGCGCGGGCCAACAACGCGCAGGCCGCGGGCGCCAAGGGCGTGCTGCTTTCGTCCACTGTGGAGCATTTCGGCGCGGGCATCGCGGGCAACGCGGCCGTTCCGATGTTCCAGCTCACCGGCAAGGCCACCCAGGCTGTGCGGGCCGGGCTGACCGCGGGCACGCTGACCGTGCGGCTGTACGGAGCAGGGCGGACCACGCTGCAGACTTACGACCAGTCCATTGTGGACACGCCCAGCTCGTTCACCTCGCGCGGCGGACGCGGTCCGTCGGTGAAGCCGGACGTCGCCGCGCCGGGGGACACGATCACGTCGGCGTTCCGCGGCAGCGGCAACGGGCGGCTGGTCCTCTCGGGCACGTCGATGGCCGCGCCGCACACGTCGGGCATCACGGCGCTGGTCCGCCAGGCGCACCCGGACTGGAGCGTCGAGGAGGTCAAGGCCGACGTCGTGGGCACCGCGGTGCACGACATCACCGACGGCGCTGGGCACACCTACGGCCCGCAGCGCGTCGGGGCCGGCCGGATCGACGCGAAAGCCGCGCTGGACAACCAGGTTCTCGCGTACGTGCAGGACGATCCGGGCGCGGTGAGCGTCACGTTCGGCACCGTCGAGGCGGCTGGTCCGGTCACTTTGAGCAAGACGATCAAGGTGGTCAACAAGGGCGTCAAGGCGGCCGAGTACTCGGTGGGCTACGAGGCGGTCAACAGCCTGCCCGGCGTTGAGTACACAGTGGACAAGAGCTCGGTGAAGCTGAACCCGCGCGGGGTCGCGACGGTGAAGGTGACACTGAAGATCACCGACCCGAAGGCGCTGCGCAAGGTTCTCGACCCGACCATGGCCGCTTCGCAGGCCGGGCTCGCCCGCCAGTTCGTGGCCGACGCCTCCGGCCGGGTCGCGTTCACCCCGAAAAACGGCGCGACCGTTCCGCTGCGGGTGGCCGTGTACTCGGCGCCGAAGCCGGTTTCGGCGATCACCGCCCCGGGCGGAGTGCGCTTCGGCGCGAACGCCGACCAGGCCGTGCTGAACCTCGGCGGCAAGGGCATCGACCAGGGCAGCGGCTCCCAGCGGTACCGCTCGCTGATCAGCGTGCTCGAACTGCAGGCCGAATCGCCGCAGCTGCCGGAATGCGACTCGCACGTCACGTCCGACTGCACCCTCAACCGCACCGCGAAGGGCGGCGACCTGCGTTACATCGGCGCGGCGTCGACGGCCCCGCTCGCCAAGGCACAAGGGGATCCGGAGAACGCGACGCTGGCGTTCGGCATCACGACCTGGAGCGATTTCGCTAACCTGGGCAGCAACACGGTGCCGTTCGTGGACATCGACACCAACGGCGACGGCAAGCCGGACTTCGAAACCTTCGTCACGAAGGCGACCGGGTCGGACGTGCTGCTCGTCAACACGGTGTCGCTGACCAAGCCGGGCAACCCGTCGGTGGACCTCCAGGCGATCAACGGGCAACTCGGCGACGTGGACACCAACGTGTTCGACTCGAACGTGATGGTGCTGCCGGTCAGCATCGCCGCGCTCGGAATCGACCCGAAGGAGACGTCGCACCGGATCAGCTACACGGTCGGCACCGCCGGGTACTACGTCGCGCCGGGTACCTCGAACGGGTTGATCGACCAGGTCAGCACTCCGCTGTCGTTCGACGTGCTCGCGCCGGCGTACTCGGTCCAGAGCGGCGGCGACGCGGCACTGGGCTACGTCGCCAAGCCGGGCACGGCTCTGGTGGTCAACCGCAACAAGGCCGCGGTCGCCGGGGACAAGGCAAAGGGCCTGCTGGCGATCGAGCACCACAACGCGTCCGGGCAGCGCGCCTCGGTCGTGCGGATCGAATCGGAGGTGCCGCGCGGCTGACCTGGTTCACCCGTTGAGGGGAACTTGAGAGCTGCTGCGAAAGTGGCCGCATAGCGAGACGCGGGGGCTTGCCCAGGCTGTCCGGCCTGGGCAAGCCCCCGTTTCCGTTCGCCCGAACGGGTGTCTCACCCTGTGGGAGGATGCGGCATAAGGGTGGTGCGGCTACGGCACCTTGTCTACGGCCGGTAACCTTCCGCTGCTGGCGTTTTTGTGCGAATGGGCCATCGGTGCGCCCGGTGGCCTGGGCTACGGAGGTGTGTGGATGCGGCTCGCGGTGATCCCAGGGGACGGGATCGGGCCCGAGGTGGTCTCCGAGGCGCTCAAGGTGCTCGGTGAGGTAGCACCGGCGGCGGAGATCACGAACTACGACCTCGGCGCCTCGCGGTGGCACGCCACCGGGGAGCTGCTCCCGGAGTCGGTGCTCGGCGAACTGCGCCAGCACGACGCGATCCTGCTCGGCGCGGTCGGCGACCCGACGGTGCCCAGCGGCATTCTCGAGCGCGGCCTGCTGCTGCGGCTGCGGTTCGAACTGGACCACCACGTGAATCTGCGCCCGGCGCGGCTGTACCCCGGAGTGCGCGGCCCGCTGGCCGACGCCGGGGACGTCGACATGGTCGTGGTGCGCGAAGGCACCGAAGGCCCGTACGCGGGCAACGGCGGTCTGCTGCGCAAGGACACCGAGCACGAGATCGCCACCGAGGTCAGCGTCAACACGGCCTTCGGCGTGCGGCGCGTGGTCGCGGACGCGTTCAACCGCGCCGAGGAGCGGCCGCGCAAGCACCTCACGCTCGTGCACAAGACCAACGTGCTGGAGCACGCCGGTTCGCTGTGGTCGCGGATCGTCGAAGAGGTTTCGCTGGAGCACCCGGACGTCACCGTCGCGTACTCGCACGTGGACGCTGCCACGATCCACCTGGTCACCGACCCGTCGCGGTTCGACGTGATCGTCACCGACAACCTTTTTGGCGACATCATCACCGACCTCGCGGCCGCGGTGACCGGCGGCATCGGCCTCGCGGCCAGCGGCAACCTCGACATCACACGCCGGAACCCGAGCATGTTCGAGCCGGTGCACGGCAGCGCGCCGGACATCGCCGGCCAGGGCTTGGCCGACCCGACGGCCGCGGTGCTGTCGGTGTCGCTCCTGCTGGACCACCTCGGCCAGAAGGAAGCGGCGCGGCGCATCGAGGCCTCGGTGGCGTTCGATCTCGCCACGCGCGACCAGTCGTCGCCGGGCGCGACCCAGGCGATCGGCGACCGCCTCGCGGCGCTGGTCTCGTCCAACGCACGTCAGGTCGGCTGACTCCGTCCTGAGTTTTTCGGACCCCCGCCGCGGAAGCCGGTCGAATTCCGGCGCTGACCCGCAACGGTAGGCCTTCGGCTCCCACTCCGGAGCCGAAGGCGAGCCCGATACCGGCGGGGGGTTCCTGGAACCTCGTCCCCTCCCGTCGTGGTCTGCGGGAGACGACACTCCCGCCGCCGGCGGCTGCCGTCTTTTGCGGGCCCAATGTCTCGATTGGGTCGTCGCTGGTGGTGTCTTCTTCTTCGCCCTCGCCCTCGCCCTCGCCTTCGTCGGAAGGGCCTTCTGCCGGTTCTGGACCCGCGGTCGGAGGGGCTGGGGATTCGCCAGTTTTTGGCGAGGTTGGTTCTGGCGGGGTTTCGCCGCCTCCTGCCGAGGGGGCGTCAGCGGTTCTCGGGGGTCCTTCGCCGCTAGATCGCGAGAGCGCTCCGGAGCTGCCCGGTGACGGTGACTCGCTGGCGGGTGGTTCTGGCCCATCGCCTTTCGGTGGCGAGGACGCGGTTGGCCGTTCGCCATCGAGTGGTGACGGTGCTCCTGATGTTTCGCCGCTGAGTGGCGAGCGCGCGTGGAGCGGTCCACGTTCGCGTGCTGGTGGTGTCTCGGATCTTTCGCCGCTGAATGACGAGGGCGGTGCGGGTGAGTCGCCATCCAACGGCGACAGCGGGACGCGCGGCTCGAGTCGACAGACTGGTTCTGCTGCGAGGGCGGATTCGCCACTTCGCGGCAACACGGCGCACCGCGGCGAGCCGACGGCTGGCGAGCTGCGGCCCGACAACTCGGCTAGCCCTGACCTGCCTGGCTCCGACGCTCGTGATGTCTCGCCGTTCGACGACCAATCCTCGGCCGGTGGGCACGTTTCGCCGCGGAGTGGTGAATCCCAGACCGATCGAGCCACGTCGCCGCGGGCTGGCGCATCGCAGGGGAACAGGGTCGCGTCGGTGCGGGTCGGCACATCGCAGGACCTGTCGGACGCGTCGCCGTTGAGTGGCGAATCCCAGGTCGGAGGCGTTGCCATTCAGCGGCGACGGCCGTTGACGCCGGTATTGCTCGGGCTCGCCGTGGCGTTGCTCGGGTCGATTGTCATCGCGGTCGGGGTCGGGACAGTGGCGGTGCCAGTGACTCACACGTGGGCCTTTCTCCGCGCTGGGTTGTTCGGCGGAACGATCGGACCGGACGAGGTCGGGCAGTACCGGATCATTTGGGACCTTCGGCTTCCCCGCGTTCTGCTCGCGGTGGTCGTCGGCGCTGGGCTGTCGACTGTTGGCGTCGCGATCCAAGCGATGGTGCGCAACGCGCTCGCCGAGCCATATGTGCTGGGGATTTCTTCTGGTGCGTCCGTGGGGGCGACAGCGGTGACGTTGTTCGGTGTCTTCGCGTCGCTCGGGATCTACGCGCTGTCGGTCGGGGCGTTTGTGGCTGCGCTTGCCGCGACGTTGATCGTCTATCTTGTCGCCCGTACGCGGCAAGGGCTTACGCCGTTGCGCCTGGTGCTCACTGGAACGACGTTGTCCTACGGGTTCTTCGCGATCACCACAGTCATTGTCTTCCAGGCACCGAACGGCGAGGCCGCGCGGTCGGCGCTGTTTTGGCTGCTTGGCAGTCTCGCAGGCGCGAATTGGGGAACGCTGCCGATCGCCGCGGTCGTGGTGGTCGGTGGAGTTTTGCTGTTGCTGGCGCTGGCCGGTCGGCTCAATGCACTCGCGATGGGCGACGAAGCGGCGACGACTCTTGGCGTCGACGTCGGGAAGCTGCGGGTCCTCCTGTTCATCGTTTGCGCTGCTATGACGGGCGTTCTGGTCGCGGTGAGCGGAGCGATCGGATTCGTCGGGCTGATCCTTCCGCATCTGGTGCGGCTGGTCGTCGGTGCCGATCATCGCCGGGTGCTTGCCGTGGCACCGCTTGCCGGTGCGGTTTTCCTGGTGTGGGTGGACGTCGCGGCGCGGGTGCTCGCCGCACCTGAGGAGTTGCCGATCGGGGTGCTCACCGCCGCGGTCGGGGTGCCGGCGTTCCTGTTTTTGATGCGTCGTCGCGCCTACGTGTTCGGGGGCGCGTGAATGGACCTCTCGCTCAACGGCGTCACCGTGACTGCGGCCGGTCGCAAACTGGTCGACGATGTGACCCTCGAAGCTCGGCAAGGCCAATTCGTCGGACTGCTCGGTCCGAACGGCAGCGGAAAGTCGACGACTCTGCGCGCCGTCTACCAGGTGCTCAAGCCGTCAGCCGGAGCCGTGCTGGTCGACGGCCATCCGGTAGACGGCATGGCCCCGCGAAAGCGGGCGCGGGCGATCGCCGCAGTCGCGCAGGAATCGCACGCGGAGTTCGACTTCACCGTCACCGAAGTGGTGGCGATGGGGCGAATGCCGCATCACGGCCTGCTCGACCGCATGAGCGCGGCCGACCGTCGGTTGTGTGCCGATGCGCTGGCTCAGGTCGGCTTAACGCATCTAGCTGACCGGGGCGTGCTCACCTTGTCCGGCGGCGAACGGCAACGCGTGCTGATCGCGCGCGCACTCGCGCAGCAGCCCCGGATCCTCGTGCTCGACGAGCCGACCAACCATCTCGACATCCGCCATCAGCTTGAAGTCCTTGCGCTCGCTCGCGCCAGCGGGCCGACCGTGCTGGCCGCGGTTCACGACTTGAACCTGGCCGCCGCCGTATGCGACATGGTGCACGTGCTTGACCGCGGCCGCCTGGTCGCGAGCGGGACACCGGCCGAGGTGCTCACACCTGCTTTGCTCGCCGACGTGTTCGGGGTGCGCGGGCATGTGGTGCCGCACCCCGCTACGGGGCGTCCGCAGTTGTTGTTCGACCTGCTCGAGTCCTCGGAGGACAGTCATGCGTAGAACAGTCGCGTCGATCCTGACGGTCGCCCTCGTCGCCACTGGATGCGGCGCTCAAGTGTCCGAAGGGGACAGTGCAGCGGCCGCAGCCGGATATCCGGTGACGGTGACCAATTGCGGCTCGCCGTTGACCGTGTCCAAACCTCCTTCTCGGGTCGTTACGAATGACATCGGCATCACCGAGCTGATGTTCGCGCTCGGCCTGGGCGACCGGATGGCCGGTTACGTGGTCGACAAAGGACAGTCCGGCGGCGTCGCCTCGTCGCCGTGGAAAGCCGATTTCGCCAAGGTGCCCAAGCTCGCGGAGAAGATCAACCGTGAGGTGGTGCAGGGCGCGGGGGCGGACCTCGTGTTCGCCGGCTGGAACTACGGCTTCTCGGAGGCGACCGGGTTCACCCCGGACTCCCTGGCGAAGCTGGGCATCTCCAGCTATTTGCTCACCGAAGCCTGCCGAAACGGCAATGGCAAGCAACGGGGCATCATGCGACCGCTCGACGCGCTGTACACAGATGTGCGCAATCTGGGGAAAATCTTTGGAATCAGTGATCGTGCAGAACGTTTGATCGCAGAGTACCGCTCACGGGTCGCCGCTGTCACGAACGCAGTGCCCGCGGGGAGGCCGAAGCCGAAGGTGTTCCTTTACGACGACGGCCGTGACCAGCCATTCACCTCCGGACGCAACGCGGGGCCGGACGAAATCATCACCAAATCGGGTGGTGCCAACATTTTCTCGGACCTCAACGACAGCTGGACCACCGTCAGCTGGGAGGCCGTGATCCAGCGCGCGCCGGACGTCATCCTCATCAACGACTACGGCGGCGAGGTCGGCAGCGTCGCCGACAAGGAGAACTTCCTCCGCTCGCGTCCCGGTCTGCGCGACATCCCGGCGGTGAAGCAAGGACGCTTCTTCGCCCTGCCGTACGCGGCTCTGGTGGAGGGGCCGCGAAACGCGGCCGCGGTCGAAGAATTTAGCCGCTACCTGGGAAGCCTTCCCCGCTGACGGCTCCCAGAAAGTGGGATGCTTCGCCCGGCGCTTGGAAGCCGGGCGAAGCTGTGGCATGATGGCCGACATGACCGCCATCTCCGTCATTATTGCCTTGCGCGCCGGATAGACGCTCCACAAGAGCTACCGGCGCGCAACCTCTCGCACCCATGCGGGAGGTTTTTTTGTTGCCTGGACCAGGTTCTGCCCCGCCACAAGGAGAACACCGTGACCCGCACGGAACCCGCTGGCACGCCGCTCGGCGATGCCTTCCACCTCTACGACACGACGTTGCGCGACGGTGCTCAGCGCGAAGGAATCACGTACTCCGTCACGGACAAGCTGGCCGTCGCGCGGCTGCTGGACGAGCTGGGTGTCGGGTTCATCGAGGGCGGCTGGCCGGGTGCTTTGCCGAAGGACACGGAGTTCTTTTCCCGTGCGGCGAAGGGAGAGTTGCCGCTCAAGCACGCCGCGCTGGTCGCGTTCGGGTCCACGCGCAAGGCGGGGACCGCGGCAGACAAAGATCCGCAGGTCCGCGCGCTTCTGGACTCGGAGGCGCCGGTCGTCACCCTGGTGGCCAAATCGGACCTGCGGCACATCGAGCGGGCGTTGCGAGTGGACATCGACGAGGCGTGCGCGATGGTGCGGGACACAGTCGCGTTTCTCGTCGGCGAGGGTCGCCGTGTTTTCCTTGACGCAGAGCACTTCTTCGACGGTTATGCCTTCTCTCCCGAAACCTCCCTGCGGGTGCTCGACGCCGCGGCGCACGCTGGCGCGGACGTTCTCGTGCTGTGCGACACCAACGGTGGCCAGCTGCCGTTGGGGCTTGCCGAAACCGTAGGCGAAATCAAGGAGAAGACCGGATTCCGGCTCGGGATCCATTGCCAGGATGACACTTCCTGTGCCGTGGCGAACTCGGTCGCCGCGGTGCAGGCCGGTGCGACGCACGTGCAGTGCACCGCGAACGGCTACGGGGAACGGGCGGGCAACGCCGACCTGTTCGCCGTAGCGGGAAACCTCGTGACCAAGCTCGGAATGGACGTCCTCCCGACCGGAGGAGCCGCCGAGCTCACTCGCGTCTCCCATGCTTTGGCCGAAATCGCCAACCTCGCGCCCGACACCCACCAGGCTTACGTCGGGTCGTCCGCTTTCGCTCACAAGGCGGGGCTGCACGCGAGTGCGATCAAGGTGGATCCGTTGTTGTACAACCACATCGATCCGTCTTCCGTCGGCAACGGCATGCGGGTACTGGTCACGGAGATGGCCGGCAGGGCCAGCCTCGAGCTCAAGGGACGTGAACTCGGGGTCGACCTTGCCGGCCGGCCCGACGCACTGACGAACGCGGTGCAGAAGGTGAAAGAACTCGAATCGGAGGGCTGGTCGTTCGAAGCGGCCGACGCTTCGCTCGAGCTCCTGCTCCGCCGGGAGGTCGAGGAGGACTCCGGCGAGAAGTCGGATCCGCCGCCGTTCGAGCTCGAGTCGTATCGGGTGGTGCTGGACCACCGGCAGGACGGCGAAGTCGTCTCCGAAGCGACGGTGAAGGTGCACGTCGCGGGCGAGCGAGTCATCACGACGGCGGAAGGGAACGGCCCGGTGCACGCCCTCGACGCGGCGCTGCGCAAGGCGTTGACGCCGTATCTGTCCTGGTTGGACAGCGTGGAGCTGGCCGATTACAAGGTGCGGATCCTGCCGTCGAACCCCGGGACGGACGCTGTCACGCGGGTGCTTCTCGAGTCCAGTGACGGCGAACACGAATGGACGACGGTGGGCGTGCACGGCAACATCGTCGAGGCGAGCTGGCTGGCGTTGTGTGACGCGCTGGTCCACAAGAGCCTGGCGGTCGCGTCCGGGCAGGCGGTGCCTGGGCTGGAGGTGTCGGCTGTGGGCGGGTGATTCCGGCCTTACCGGAGCGCTGCGTTGGGACAGTCGCGCGCGGTGTGCTTCGTGCGGTGGGTAGTGCGGCTCGATTGGTCGTGTGTTCGCGCGGGTGTTTCCGGCTGGTGTGAAGGGGCCCGTCGGGCGAGGCCGGTCGTGACCGGTCAGCTGGTGCGAGGGGGTCCGTCCGTGCGGAATGGAGCGAGGGGGACTGTCGTGCCCGCTCGGGGTGCGCGACTGTCGATGGGGGTACGTAGACTGGTGTCGTGCGTCTAGCTCGTATTGCTCATCCCAGTGGTGTCGCGTTCGCTTCGATCGAGGGGGACGGCGACGATGCCCAGGTCCTGGAGATCGCGGAACACCCGTTCGGCCAGCCGAACTTCACCGGCAAGCGCTGGCCGCTCGCCGATGTCCGGCTGCTCGCGCCGATCCTGCCGTCGAAGGTGATCGCCGTCGGCCGGAACTACGCGAAGCACGCGGCGGAGTTCGGCAACGAGGTGCCGTCCGAGCCGATGCTGTTCATCAAGCCGTCCACGACGGTCGTCGGGCCGAACGCTCCGATCCGCCGTCCGGCGGACGTCGGGCGCGTCGACTTCGAGGGCGAACTCGCGATCGTCATCGGACAGCCGGTCAAGAACGTGCCCGCGGCGCGTGCGGCCAGCGCGATCCTCGGCTACACGGTCGCGAACGACGTGAGCGCGCGCGACCTGCAGAAGTCCGACGGCCAGTGGGGCCGGGCGAAGGGGTTCGACACCTTCTGCCCGCTCGGTCCGTGGATCGAGACGTCGATCGACCCGTCCGACTTGGCGCTCCGCAGCGAGGTCGACGGCGAACTGAAGCAGGACGGCCGGACTTCGGACCTCGTGCACAAGGTGCCCGACCTGGTCGAGTTCGTGTCGCGGGTGATGACGCTTCTTCCCGGCGACGTGATCCTCACCGGCACGCCGGAGGGGGTCGGGCCGATCGTCGCCGGGCAGTCGGTGTCCATCACGATCGACGGCATCGGGACTCTGACGAATCCGGTTCAGGACCTCTGAGCTGGCCGTTGCCGTTTTGCGGCGACAGCGGTTTGGCCGGTGGGTTCGAGTGTTGCCGTTCAGTGGCGAATCTCTGGTCGGGGCCGGTTTTATGGTCCCTCGGGGTGGTTCCGGGCGGTTGCTGCGAGCCGGTTGCCGTCGGACGGTGAGCTAGTGCCGGGTTGGTGGTCTCGCCGTTCAGTGGCGAATGGTGGCTGGCGTTTCGGCGGAGCGCGGTCGGCGCTGTTGCCGTTTAGCGGCGAAAGGCGGCTCGGCGTTCGGCTGGCGGGCTGACGACGTCGTTGCCGCTGAGTGGCGACAGGTGATTGCCGCTTCAGCAGGTGGTGGCAGGGCGTTGTTGCCGCTGAGTGGCGAACGACGTGGACTTGGCTGCTGAGCGGTGGGGAGCGTGCCGTTTAGTGGCGGGGAGTTCAGCTGTTGGGGCGGCTCGGGTTGCCGTTTGATGGCGACGCGGGTTGTCGCCGGGTGGTCGGCGGTGTTGTTGCCGGGTGGCGGCGAGACCGGGTCGCTTTGTCGGGCATCGTCCACCGGCGGGGCTTGCCGGTGGGCATGGGGAGATGTGTTCGGTGGCGAATCGGCGATGGGTCAGCGGCTGACCGGTTCCGCGGGGCGACGCGCGAACGCTGGTGCGGATTCCCGGCGGATGCCTACGCCGATGAGGTAGGCCGGGACTCGGGAGAGTTTCGGGAAGCGCTTGAGCAGGGCGATCAGTTGCGGCGGGGGACCGTCGGCGCGGCCGGTCATCACCGGGCCCATCACCTGGCGGTGGAGAAGGCGTTGCAGTCCTTGGACGGCAACGGTCGGCA
Organism: Amycolatopsis orientalis DSM 43388; assembly: GCF_000411975.1. GTDB lineage: Bacteria > Actinomycetota > Actinomycetes > Mycobacteriales > Pseudonocardiaceae > Amycolatopsis > Amycolatopsis orientalis_D. The sequence goes on along the minus strand of NZ_ASXG01000154.1, from coordinate 14,837 downwards.
AGAGGCGGCGGCTGCGGACTGCGGCGAGGTCCTTTTCGGTCGGCCTGCCTCGGAGGAGCGGGCCGGCCAGTAGCCTCGCGGCGGCGACTGCGTCTTGTACTGCGAGGTTGATCCCGACGCCGCCGACTGGGGACATCGCGTGGGCGGCGTCTCCTATGCACAGCAGACCGTCGACGTGCCAGCGGTGCAGGCGGTTGAGGCGGACGTTCAGGAATTTGACGTCGTCCATGGACTTCAGTTCGTGCACCCGGTCGGCGAATTCTGGGCAGACCTCGGTGACGTCGCGGCGGAAGCTCTCGAGGCCGGCGGCGTTGAGGTCTTTGCCTTTCGGTGCCAGGTAGGCGATTTGGTAGTAGCCATTGCGCGGCAACGGCACCGCGAAGCGGTGGTTGCGCATCCTTGGCATCAACGTGGCGTCCTGCTCTTCGGGCTTGCGGGAGAGACGGAACCACCAGGCGTCGAACGGGGTGTAGTACTCGCGCGGGGTGAGGCCGGCTGAGCGGCGGGCCAGAGACCAGCGGCCGTCGGCGGCAATGACCAGGTCGGCTTCGAGTTCGCCTTCGGTGCCGTCGGCGGTGCGGTAGCGCACACCGGTGACTCGGCGGCCCGACCGGAGGAGACCGGTCATTTCCGTTTCGAGCCGCAGGGTGAAGGTTGGCTCTTTATGCGCTGTCTCGGCGAGCAGGTCCAGGAGATCCCATTGCGGGACCATCGCAACGTAGGGGCGCGGGACCTTCAGCATCGACATGTCGGCGATGGTCAGCGCGTCGCCGTCTGGGGTCGGGATTCCGACTGTGGTCACCTTGGTGTGCGGCAGGGCTTCGAACTTCTCGCCGAGACCCAGCTCGTCCAGGAGCGTGAGGGTGGACGGGTGGACGGTGTCGCCGCGGAAGTCGCGCAGGAAGTCCGCGTGCTTTTCCAGCACGGTCACCTCTACGCCCGCTCGGGCCAGGAGCAAGCCCGCCACCATGCCAGCCGGTCCGCCGCCGACGATGACGCAGCTCGTGTGCTCGGTCATCTTCCCTAGCTCCCCTCTTATTCATCGCATGTTGAATAACCTGAGGATGCACCTTGGGCGGAGGGTGCGTCAAGTCGGCCGATGGGGTGGGTCGTGGTTCCGGGGCGGGATGAGCGGGCACGCGTGGGCACTGCGGGGAGGACTGCGGGCGGCTGGTGAGGCGGGGTGGTGGAAATGGGTGGGGTGGGAGAGGTTCCGGCTCGAGAGAAGCTGGTGCGTGGGCCTGGGGTGCGGAGGGCTGGCGAGGTCAGTGGGAACCGGGAATTCGGGGTGCCGGGCTGCGGCAGGAGGGCAGCGAGCGTCCGGGGGTACAGGGGGAGGTGGGTCGAAGCCGGGAGCGTGGAAGGCGGTGGGAGGGCAAGGGAAGGTCGGCAGGGGGGGAGTGAGTGGGGCTGGAGGCCAGGTGCGGGAGACCTGGTGCGTGGGGCGGGCTGGACCCGGAAGCCCGGGCACGGGGACGGAGAAACAGGGAGTGCCGGGGCGAGTGAGGTGGAGAAAGGGATGTCGGGACCGCCTGGGGCGAGGATGCTCGCAGAAGTGGGGGAGCGGGAGGAGCGGCACGGCCCGGCCGGACGGAGTGTGCGGGGCGGGCGAGGCTTGGGGCGGAGTGCGCGGGACAGGTGAGGCCCCAAGAAACGGAGTGCGCGGAGCAGATGCGGCCCGGAGAGTCGGGGTGCGCGGGCGGGTGAGGTCCGGGAGGCGAAGTGTGCGGGCGGGTGAGACGCCGAGGGGCGAGCGCGGGCGGGACGGATCCGAAGAGAAGGGCAGCAAAGGAGTCCTCGTGAGCAAGTCGCCCGCCGGGGACCGCTGGAAGGCTTGGTGGGGGCATCAAGAAGCGGGAAGTCCGACTGGCTGGTCCCGGCAGCGGAGTCGATCTCGCCCCGCCGGGACCAGAATGTGGAGTTCGCGTAATGGCGCGTAGTTCACGTAGGTGGATCTCGGGCAGGACTCCGCCATCCGGTCGGAAAGTGTGGAGTGGCGGCATTTTTCCGGAAAGGATTTCGGGTGGTTAGTTCTGCGGCGGAACTTATGCGTGGTTGTTGTTGCGTGAGGAGAGCGCGGGTCGGGAGGTTCAGGCTCGGGGGCGGGAAAGGCTTGTGGCACCAGGGTTTCTCGGCGGCACCGGGAAGAACCAGCTGGGTGAACGGCGGCGGAGATCGTTCGGAATTGGCAAGGTTGGCGGGGAGCGTGGAGTAAGGGCGCTTCATCCGCTCGGCCCTCTCTGGCGGTGGTGAACGTCACCGCGCGGACACTTTGCGCACCGGCAGTAGAGCCGGTCAGCGGCAACGGCTTCGCGGTAATCACCTTTTTGGCCGCGTTGCGAACGCGGCGAGTGTCCTAGCCTCACGGGGTGGATTTCGCCCCGGCCGCTCTGTCGCGTGCTCGTACTGCCCCGCCGGCCGTTGCCGGTCGTGAACCGTGGGCGCCTCCTGAGCTGAGCCTGGTCTGCCTCGACATCGATGACACGTTGATCGACTGCACCGCCGCGATCCGCCGGACTCTGCACGCGCTCACCGGGCGCGACGATCTTTGGCCGTTGTGGGATTTGATCACCGAGGAGCACGTCGCGCTCGTGGTCGCCGGGAAGCTCGGCTACGACGTGATGCATCACCGGCGCACCGAATGTTTCCTCGCCGAGTTGGGGATCCTCGGGGACTCCGCGCAGGTGAGTGCCTTCGAGGCGCGCCGGCGGGAGATTTTGGCGCGGTCCTGGCGGTTGTTCGACGACGTTCTTCCGTGCCTGGAATGGCTGCGCGCCGCTGGGCTTCGGATCGCTGCCGTGACGAACGCCTCAGGAGTTCATCAGCGGCGGAAAATCGCGGATCTCGGGCTCGCGCCGCTTTTCGACCACGTCGCGATCGCGGGCGAGGTCGGGGTCGCGAAACCCGATCCGGTGATGTTCCACTCGGTGTGCCTCGCGCTCGACTGCCCGCCGGAGCGCACCGTGCACGTCGGCGACAAGCTCGACACCGACGCGATCGGCGCGTTCGACGCCGGGCTCGGCGCGGTCTGGCTCGACCGCGACGGGACCGGGCGCACCGGCGAGCGCGCGCCCGAGGGGGTGCATACCGTGACCGGGCTCGACGAGCTTCCTGAGCTGCTGGTTTCGGAGTACGCGACGGTCGGCGTGCCCGCCCCGCGCGCGGCGGGGACCCCCGCTGCGACGGTCCGCGGCGGGATGTTCTAGTATTTCTTCTCGTGCGGCACTGACCTGGGCAACCGGGAAAGTACCTCACTGGGGTATGGTGTAATTGGCAGCACGACTGGTTCTGGTCCAGTTAGTCTAGGTTCGAGTCCTGGTACCCCAGCTGCAGAGAGGACCCCTCTCGGAAGTGCGAAAATCGCTTCTGGTAAGTTCTCTCTCGCAAGAAAAGCCCCGGAAACGGGGAAGTTCCTAAGCCCCCGTCGTCTAGCGGCCTAGGACGCCGGCCTCTCACGCCGGTAGCGTGGGTTCGAATCCCATCGGGGGTACAGCCAGCCCGGTTGATCTTTTCCGGATCGACCGGGCTTTGTTGTATTCGGCGGGGAAACGATCAATCCTCTTGAACGCCCCCGAACATCGCGGCCGCCGAACGGCCATTCGCCTGGTTTTCCGTCACATACGGCCGCAGTTCGGCCTCGTACTCGGCGAAAGCCTCCGGATACGCCGCGTCCGCCAGATGCCGCGCCAGCGCACGAGCGCCGAGCAGGGCCTGCGAGGTGCCCATGCCCGCCGTGGGCGCGGCGCAGTATCCGGCGTCTCCCACGAGGGCGATCCGGCCGGTCGACCAGCGGTCCACCCGCACCTGGGTGCTCGAGCTGAAGTAGAAATCCGAAGCTTCCGACATCGCCTCCAGCAGCCGAGGCGTGTGCCAAGCGTCACCGGCGAAAGCGGCACGCACCGCTGCTTCCTGGTCGGCTCGCGGCAGCCGGTCCAGGGCTCCGGAGGTCGTCCCGAAGGTCAGGCTGACGGTCATGCGGTCCGGGTCAGCTGCGCTGAAGAGGTAGCTCGCGGTGCCGTCGGAGGCACGGAGGAGCCCGCTGTGGTCCAGGCCCAGGAAGTTCGGCATGGTGAAGCCCGCGCCGGAGAGGCCCAGGTGCTGCAGCACCGCGGAGTGCGGGGCAAAGGCCAGCTGGCGGACCTTCGAGTACACGCCGTCGGCACCGAAGACCAGGTCGTAGGTCTCCGTCGAGCCGTCGGTCAATTCAGCGGTCACGGCGTCCTCAGATTGCCTCAGCGACGTGATCGAGGTGCCGAAGCGGTACTCGACATGATCGACAGTCACGTCGTACAGCAGCTCGTTCAGGACGTGCTTCGGCACCTCCAGCTCGCCCGCGAAAGCCTCGGCGGGCAGCAGCTCCACCTGGACGCCGTCGCGGTCGACGAGGGCGGTTCCGGTCATTTCGGTGTCGTGCTGCCGGACGTCGTCGAGGATGCCCAGTTCGGCGAGGACCTCGAAGGCGGCACCGCGGAAATCCACGGCATAACCGGTGTGCCGGAGGGCCGGGGCGCGTTCGACGAGCGTCACGCGGTGGCCGGAGCGGGTGAGGAGTTCGGCGAGGGTGGTGCCGGCCACGCCGGCGCCGGAGATCAGGACGTTCATGGGGAGAACGTAGCCAGTGTTTGTCCATTTGGTCAAACCGTTTGGATAAACCATCTGGGCAAGACGTCGGCTAGGGTGTGCGCCATGGGCAATCGCGAGGATCTGCTGGCCGGGGCGAAGCGCTGCTTGACCGAACGGGGCTGGGGCAACACGACGGTGCGCGACATCGCAGCCGCGGCGGGCGTCAGCCACGCAGCGATCGGGTACCACTTCGGGTCGCGGGACGCGTTGCTGACGCAGGCGCTCGTCGCGGCGGTGGACGAGCTGGGTGGTCAGGTCGCGGATTCTTCGTTCGACCTGTCCGAGGACGGGCTGAAGCGGCTGATCGACAGCTTCGGCGAGCACCGGGCGTTGTGGGTCGCGCAGCTTGAGGCGCTCGTGCAGGCGGAGCGCTCAGCGGACGTGCGGCGGCATCTCGTACAGGGGCTGCGGGAGGCTCGGGCCGGCGTCGGCGGCGCGGTGCAGAGCGCGTTGGTGATCGGGTTGATGGTGCAGTGGCTGCTCGACCCGGAGGAGGCCCCGTCGGCGGAGGAAGTGGCTGACGGCATCCGTGCGGTAGCGGCGGAACTCTAGACCCAGACGGCGTCGTCCGGGTTTCCGGCCGGCGGTTCGCCGCCGGCTTCGGCGAACGCGGTCAGCGCGTCGACCAGGCCGCGGCGCGCCGATTCGGGCATTTTCTCCACGATGGAGGCGATTTCGCGCCGCCGCCGCTGGGTGACGGTGCGGACGATCCGGTCGCCTTCCCGGGTGAGTTCGATGACAACCTCGCGCCGGGACGACGGATTGCCCAACCGGGCGACCAGTGCGACGGCGACCAGGCGATCGATCATCCGGCTCGCGGTGGACGGCGTGACGCCGAGATGCTCGGCGAGTGCGGCCTGTTTCAGCGGGCCGCGGGAATGCAGCACCACGAGCAGCCGGAATTGCGGCACCGTGATGAGGTCGCCCGCGGAGGCGATGGACCGCGCGGACACCGCGACGAGCAGTCGCGAAGCAGTGAGCACGGCTTCGGTGACCGCGTCGACGTCGTCGGGTCCGTCGGTGCGGGCAGAGATCGGCGCGCGAGACATGGGTCCAGTGTGCCGTAATCGAGCGGCGGATTCCGGGTGCTGGCCAACGAATGAGGCGGAATCGGGCCGCCTCCACTGTCTCGCCAGTGGGAAAAGAAACGACCCCGCGTCCCGGCGAACGGGAGGCGGGGTCGTCCGAAGCTGGTTCAGAGACCGGCGAAAGCCTGGTCCACGAACTGCTTGTGCTGATCCGCCCACTGCTTGGCGGCGGTCTTCTCCTGGCCCTTCGGAGCCTTCTGGATCGCGTCCTCGAGCGAACCGAGGTCCGCGTCGGACATCTTCAGCTTCTTGGCCACGGCGGCCAGCGCCGGGAAGTCCTTCCCGAAGCCCTTGCGGCCCAGAGCGTGGAGCTGCTCGCCCTTGCCCATCGCGCCCTTCGGGTCCTTGAGGTCCTTGAGCTGGTAGCGCGAGTACGCCCAGTGCGGGTGCCACAGCGTCACGACGATCGGCTTCTTCGCCTTGATCGAGCTGTCGAGCGCGGCCAGCATCGCGGTGGTCGACGAGTTCTGCAGCGTCATCGCGCCGTCGAGGCCGTACTGCGGGATCGCGGTCTTCTGCACGATGCCGGTTTCGCCCGCGCTCGCCTCGATGCCGGTGATCTTGCCGCCGAACATGCTCGCCTTGTCCTTGAGGTCGGCGATGCTGTTGACGTCGCTCACGTAGTCGGGCACGGCGAGGTTGAGGGTCGCGTTGTCGTACCAGACGCCGAGGTCTTCGACCTGGTTCTGGTACTGGTCCCAGTACTGCTTGTGCGTCGCGGGCAGCCACGAGTCGAGGAACAGGTCGACGTCGCCCTTCGCGAGACCCGCGTAGATCGGGCCGACGTCGAGCATCTGCGTCTTGACCTGGTACCCCTTTTCCTCCAGCACCGCCTGGTACAGGTTGGTGAGGGCGACGTCCTCGTCCCAGTTGATGTAGCCGATGGTGACGCTCTTGGCTTGCTGGCTGTTGTTCGACTGGGATTCCCGGCCGCCGCACGCCGCGGTGAGGCCGACCAGGGCCGTCACGGCGGCGCCCACGGCGAGGATCCGGCTGAGCCGTTTCGAAGTGCGCACTCGTTCGTCCTTTCTCGTTGCGGTGGAGGTGGATCAGGCCGCGTCGGCCCGGCGGAGGGCGCGGCCCACCGCGGAGCGCGCCCCCAGCGAGGAAGTGAGCCGGTCGAGATAAATGGCCAGCACGACAACGCCGAGACCGGCGTTGAAACCGAGGTCCAGCTTCAGGCTCGTGACCGCGGCGTAGACCTCGGCGCCGAGCCCGGGGGCGCCGACCATGCCGGAGATCACGACCATGGACAGCGACAGCATGATGATCTGGTTGATGCCCGCCATGATCGACGGCATCGCGAGCGGGATCTGGATCTCCCGCAGGATCCGCCGCGGCGGCGAGCCGAACGCCTCGCCGGCTTCGACCATTTCCGGGTCGACCTGGCGGATGCCGAGTTCGGTCAGTCGGACGCCCGGCGGGAGCGAGAACACGACGGTCGCCACCACGCCCGGCACCGGGCCGATCGAGAAGAAGAAGATGACCGGGATCAGATAGACGAACGCGGGCAGCGTCTGCATGAAGTCCAGGACCGGCTTCACGATCCGGCTCACCGTTTCGTTGCGCGCGGCCGCGATCCCGACCGGCACCGCGATCGCCACCGCGACCACGCCGGAAATCAGCACCTGCGAAAGCGTCTGCATCGCGGACGGGAATTCGCGCATGCTGTCGATCAGCGCGAAGCCGATCGCCGAGCCGACGCCGAATTTCCAGCCGCGCAGCCACCATCCGAGCCCGGCGAACACCACGAGCAGCACCGGCCACGGCAGCCAGGTCAGCCCCGAGGCGAGCCCGGTGACCGCGCCGTTGACGATCTTGTCGACGAAATCGAAGAACGGGCCGATGTTGCCTTGCAGCCAGTCGATGATCGCCTTGAACCAGGTGCCGACGGGAACCTGCGGCAGGTCGCCGACGAGGACGTTGTCAGCCACGGGCGCTCGCCTCCTGCGCGTCGTTTTCGCCATTGCTCAGCGCGTTCAGCAGCGCCTCGCGGGTCACCGCGCCGAGCAGCACGCCGTCGGCGCCGACCACCGCGAGCGGCGCGGGCGCGGAAGCGGCGTGGCCGAACAGTTCGGCCATCTGGGTTTCCGGGCCGGTGCGCGCGGCGGACCGGTCGACAAGTTCGGCGATCGTTTCCGTGCCCCGGTCGGCGGCCTCGCTCACCGCGCGCCGGTCGACCGCGCCGGCGAACTTGCCGTCCTCGGTCACCAGCACTCCGGGGAGTTCGTTCCGGCGCATCGTTTCCAGCGCTTCGGCGACGGTCGTCGCCGAAGTGAACGAGACTTCCGCGGGCGCCATCACGGCGGACGCGGTGAGCACCCGGGAGCGGTCGACGTCGCGGACGAACTTCGCGACGTACTCGTCGGCCGGGCGGGTCAGCATCTCCTGCGCGGTCGAAACCTGCACGATGCGGCCGTCGCGCATCATCGCGATCCGGTCGCCGAGGCGCATCGCTTCGTTGAGGTCGTGCGTGATGAACACGATCGTCTTGCCTAGCTGCCGCTGCAGCATCAGGAGCTGGTCCTGCATCTCCTTGCGGATCAACGGGTCCAGCGCGCTGAACGCCTCGTCCATCAGCAGGATCTCGGTGTCCGCGGCCAGCGCGCGGGCGAGGCCGACGCGCTGGCGCATCCCGCCGGAAAGCTGACCGGGCAACCGGTCCTCCCATCCGGTGAGGCCGACCATCTCCAGCGCTTCGGCGGTGCGTTGGCGCTGCCGGTCGCGCGGCGCGTTCTGCACGCTCAGGCCGTAGGCGACGTTCTCCGCGACCGTGCGGTGCGGGAACAGCGCGAAGTGCTGGAACACCATGCTCATCCGCCGCTGGCGCAGCTCGCGCACCTGCGCCGCGGACTTGTCGGTGAGGTCGATGTCGTCCACCAGGACCCGGCCGGACGTGGCCGGGAGCAATCCGTTCAGCGTGCGCAGCAGGGTCGACTTGCCCGAACCGGACAGTCCCATCACCACGAAGATTTCGCCGCGCTCCACGGTGAAGGAGGCGTCGATCACCGCCGCGGTCACGCCGGGCAGGTCCAATTCGGCGCGGTCGGCGCCGTTCTCGAGCTTGCCGACCGCTTCTTCCGCCCGGCGGCCGAACACTTTGTACAGCTTCTCCACACGAACTATCGGCACAGTCGTCTCATGTTCTCGCATTCGGGGTCCTTTGCCGGGCGACATGATTGCATAGACCAACACTGATCGGAGCCGATCGCGCGACCCGTTCACCGGCGACGGCCGGTTTTCGTGGCCCGGCCCCCACTTTCGCCGGCGCCGTGCGCGCGGGCGCGAGACGCCGGTGCGGCAGCGGGGAAAAGAGGGTGTGCGCTGGCGAAACCAGTCCGGATTCGACTGTTCGCCCGACTGGATTACCGGCGGCCACGGTGCGTGGTTGTCACGTTCGCATAACAACCCGAAAGTCTGTTGTGGACCGTGCGTGGCCTGGGTGATCGCGGACACCCAGTGGCCACGCATGGTGCCGGACCGGACACGGCAAGAAAACGCTTCGCGCGGGCGCGCGCAGTTGCTTGGGGGAACAGGTGATCGACTGGCCGCGGATGCGAGATGACCGGTGGGCTCAGGGAAACGGCGGGGCCGCCCCTCGATTTCCTTCGCGCTGCGCGGATGCGATCCCGCGGGGACAATGCCCGCCCTTGAGACCCGGGTGACGGCTTCGCGGTCCGCGAGGCCGGACGGGCAAGCGGGCCAACGGATCTTGAAGGCGGTCGGCCGAACGGTGTGCTGCCGCTTCGGAAATCAGCGGCGCGGGTGCCGCGTCCGCTCCGGAGGCGGGCCCGCGCGGGCGGGGAGGATAAGGGCAGAGATGCGACAAGCCCCGCCCGGGGAGAAGCCGGGCGGGGCTTGTCGGATGTTCCGGAAAACCGGAGTTACTTCTTCTTCGCGGCCGAGGTGCGCTTGGCCGGAGCCTTCTTCGCGGTCGCCGTGGTCTTCTTGGCGGCCGGCTTGGCGGCGGCCTTCGCCCGCGTGGTGGTGGCCTTCGGGGCCGCCTTGGCCGCGGTGGCCTTGGTGGCGGTCGCCTTGGCGCGGGTGGTGGTGGCCTTCGCGGCGGTGGCCTTGGCGGGAGCCTTGGCCGCGGTGGCGCGGGTGCGGGTGGCGGCCGGCTTGGCCGCGGTGGCACGGGTGCTGCGCGTGGTCGTCGCCGTGGCGCGGGTGGCGGTCGCCTTCGCGGTGCTGGCGGTCGCCCGCTTCACGGCCGTCGCCTTCGGCAGCTTCTTGGAGCCGGAGATGACGTCCTTGAACGTGGTGCCCGCGCGGAACGCCGGAACGTTCGTCTTCTTCACTCGCACGGCTTCGCCGGTGCGCGGGTTGCGCGCGGTGCGGGCGGCACGAGCGCGCTTCTCGAACACCCCGAAGCCGGTGATGTTCACCTTTTCGCCCTTGTTGACCGTCCGGATGATGATGTCGACGAGACCGTCGACGGCCTCCGAAGCAACCTTTTTGTCGCCCAGACGCTCCGACAGCGCCTCGATCAGCTGGGCCTTGTTGGCCATTCCAGTCCCTCCAAGAAGAACTCTTCGTCCACGGCCAGGTCGGCCGGCTAACGCACACGGTATTACCAAGACAGCACAAATTCCAAACGGCAGGCGAAATTTTCCCTTGCGACGGGAACGGTTCCGCCCTCCCGACGGACCCGATTCCGGGTTCGGGAGGCTCCGTTTGGCGTGGGCGAAGAGGGGGCCCGCGGGGGCCGGATTCCCTTTCCGAGCAGGGAATCCGGCCCCGGCGGCGCAGGTCAGGAGGCCGCGGCCGGCAAGGTCGCGGGCTTCCAGGAGGGCCGCTGGGACTCGAACGCGTCGATGTCCCCCGCGTGGCGCAGGGTCAGCGCGATGTCGTCGAGCCCTTCGAGCAGCCGCCAGCGGACGTAGTCGTCGATCTGGAAGGGCGCGGTGAAGTCCTTGGCCCGCACGGTCTTGGCCTCGAGGTCCACCGACACCTCGGTGCCGGGCTCGTTCTCCAGCAGCTTCCAGAGCAGTTCGACATCCGACTGCTCGCACTGCGCGGCGACGAGGCCGCCCTTGCCGGAGTTGCCGCGGAAGATGTCGGCGAAACGGGACGAGATGACGACCCGGAAGCCGTAGTCCATCAAGGCCCACACAGCGTGCTCGCGCGACGATCCGGTGCCGAAGTCCGGCCCGGCGACGAGCACCGATCCGTTCTTGAACGGCTCCTGGTTGAGGATGAAGTCCTCCTGCGCGCGCCAGGCGGCGAACAGCCCGTCCTCGAATCCGGTGCGGGTCACGCGCTTGAGGTAGACGGCCGGGATGATCTGGTCAGTGTCCACGTTGGACCGGCGCAGCGGGACCCCGATCCCGGTGTGCTGGGTGAACGGTTCCATGGGGGTGGCTCCTCTCGGGGAAGTCAGGCGGGCAGGTCGGCGGGCGAGGACAGGGTCCCGCGCACGGCGGTGGCGGCGGCCACGAGCGGCGAGACGAGGTGCGTGCGCCCGCCCTTGCCCTGCCGTCCCTCGAAGTTGCGGTTGGAGGTGGACGCGCTGCGCTCGCCGGGGGCGAGCTGGTCCGGGTTCATCCCGAGACACATGGAGCAGCCGGCCTGCCGCCATTCGGCTCCCGCCTCGGCGAAGATCTTGTCCAGGCCCTCCTCCTCGGCGGTCTTGCGCACCCGCATCGAACCGGGCACGACGAGCATCCGGACCGAATCGGCCACCTTCCGCCCGCGCAGCACCTCGGCGGCGGCGCGCAGGTCCTCGATCCGGCCGTTGGTGCACGAGCCGAGGAACACGGTGTCGACCGCGATCTCGCGCAGCGGGGTGCCCGGCTTCAGATCCATATAGGACAGGGCCTTCTCAGCGGCGACGCGCGCGTTCTCGTCCGGGATGGCGGCCGGGTCGGGCACCGATTCGCTGAGCGGCAGGCCCTGTCCGGGGTTGGTGCCCCAGGTCACGAACGGCGTCAGCTGGTCCGCGTCGAGGTGGACCTCGGCGTCGAATTCCGCGCCCTCGTCGGTGCGCAGCTCGCGCCAGGCGGCGACGGCGGCGTCCCACTCGTCGCCCTTCGGCGCGTGCGGGCGGCCCTTGAGGTAGGCGAAGGTCGTTTCGTCCGGCGCGATCATGCCGGCGCGCGCGCCCGCCTCGATCGACATGTTGCAGATGGTCATCCGGGCTTCCATCGACAATGCCTCGATGGCCTTGCCGCGGTACTCCAGGACGTAGCCCTGCCCGCCGCCGGTGCCGATTTTGGCGATCACGGCGAGGATCACGTCCTTCGCGGTGACGCCCGGCTGCAGCGTGCCGTCGACGTTGATCGCCATCGTCTTGAACGGCCGCAGCGGCAGCGTCTGGGTGGCGAGCACGTGCTCGACCTCGGAAGTGCCGATGCCGAACGCCATCGCGCCGAACGCGCCGTGCGTGGAGGTGTGACTGTCGCCGCACACCACGGTCATGCCGGGCTGGGTCAGCCCGAGCTGCGGCCCGATCACGTGCACGATGCCCTGTTCGGCGTCGCCCATCGGGTGCAGCCGGACGCCGAACTCCTTGCAGTTGCGGCGAAGCGTGTCGACCTGGGTGCGGGACACCGGGTCCGCGATCGGGAGGTCGATGTCCACCGTGGGGACGTTGTGGTCCTCGGTGGCGATGGTGAGGTCGGGGCGGCGCACCTTCCGCCCGGCCAGCCGCAGTCCGTCGAACGCCTGCGGGCTGGTCACTTCGTGCACCAGGTGGAGGTCGATGTAGAGCAGATCCGGTTCGGCGCCTTCGCCTCGGCGCACGAGGTGGCTGTCCCACACCTTCTCCGCCAGCGTGCGAGCCTTGCCGGTGGGGCTGGTCATCTCCGGCTCCTTCCTCGGGATCGGCCGGGAGCACGGAACCCGGACGATGCCGGTGAGGAGGGGGCAGCCGCGGCTGTCCGCGGCTCCGGGTTTCGTTTTTCCCAGATTCTGGACTTCCCACAGTGCGGGAAGATAGTATCGCGTCGTGGGACAGCATAGCGGTATCGGAGTACTGGACAAAGCCGTGGCCGTGCTGCAGGCCGTCGCCGAGGACCCGTGCGGGCTGGCGGAACTGTGCACGCGCACCGGGCTTCCGCGCGCGACCGCGCACCGGCTCGCGGTCGGGCTCGAAGTGCATCGCCTGCTGCGGCGGGGGCCGGACGGGCGCTGGCGGCCGGGCACCGCGCTCGCCGAACTCGCCGGCGGCTCGACCGACCCGTTGCTCGACGCGGCGAGTTCGGTGCTGCCGAAGCTTCGGGACATCACCGGCGAAAGCGTTCAGCTTTACCGGCGCGACGGCGTGCAGCGCGTGTGCGTTTCGACCGCGGAACCGCCGAGCGGTTTGCGCGACACGGTTCCGATCGGCTCGCGCCTGCCGATGACGGCCGGCTCGGGCGCGAAGGTCCTTGCCGCGTGGTCGGATCCGCACACGCAGCGGACGATCCTCGCCGACGCGGTTTACGGCGAACGCACCCTGCTCGAAGTCCGCCGCCGCGGCTGGGCGCAAAGCGTCGCCGAACGCGAACCCGGCGTCGCGAGCGTTTCGGCGCCGGTGCGCGATTCCTCGGGCACCGTCGTGGCCGCGGTTTCGGTGTCCGGTCCGATCGAACGCATAGGGCGCAAGCCCGGCGCCCGATGGGCGGCCGACCTCCTCGCCGCCGCCGACGCGCTCCAGGAACGCCTCTGACGTCCCGCTCCCACCACGCGCCAACCCCAGGCCGCCTCTCCGCCACCCCGGCGGGAGGCGGCCTTTTTCGCACCCCCGGTTCCCTGCCCGGCTTCACAACCGGCTCGACGCACGCCTCTCCTGGACGCGCCACGCCGCTCAACGGGAGCACCGCGTCGTCAGCGCCTCCGCGCCCGATTCCTCCGGTGCCGCACCACCGGTCCAACCGAACCCATCAACTCCCAACGCGGCGAGCGGCCGATCCCCACCGCCGCCGTAACGAATTCCGCCCCCACCGGCCCCACGCGACCCCGACACCGCTAGCGCCCCGCCCGCACCCGATCCCTCCACCGCCGACCCGGCCGAACCCCAAACCCGGCAGGCGACCAATCCCCGCTACCGGCATAACGAACTCCGCCGCGAACGGACTCCCAAGCGCGCCCCGAACCCGAGCCCAGCACCGCAAGCGCCCGTGCCCCGCGCCCGATTTCCACCGCCCCTCGACCGAACGCATCAGCCCCGACCCCCTCGCCGCCGACAAACCGAACACGCTCCGCATGAAGCACTCCGCGAGCGAACCCCAACCATCGCCGAGCCCGAACCCGCGCGCTCCCCGCGAGCGTTCCCTCGCCGCCTCCGATTCCTCCGCCGCGAGCGTTCCCTCGCCGCCTCCGATTCCTCCGCCGCGACCGCCACCACACCACCGACCCAACCAACCCCGAACCCGCCCCCACGAGCCTTCCCTCCCCACACCCGATTCCTCCAACACAACCCCCACCGCCTGACCGACCGCGAACCCGGCACACCACCCGACAGCCCGTCTCCCCGCCCCGCCCGGCAACGCCTCCGCCCACCCCGCTCCCGCCGCACCCACCCCGGCCCGCGTCCCGCCACGCCCGTGCGAGGCAGTCATTTTCGCGAGGTTTTCGATCGTCCTCAGTAGACCGTCCGGCCGCTTCGCGAGTCGTCCGGGCAGGCCCGCGCGAGCCCGCCACAGCACCTCAAAAAGAGGCAAAACCGCAGGACAGCGGGTGTCTACATGCGACTTTTCCGGTGCCGCAAGCACTCTCGCCGGTCTTCCGGCCAGTGAAAGAATCCGGCCGCCGCGGCCCCTCGCCGCCTCTCCGGTTGCCCGACACGGCAACGAAATAGGCAGGTCCCGATTGGACTTGCCAAGTCTATGGGTGATAATGACTGCGTTCGGCCTGTATGGCCGTATAAAACAAGTTCTGGTTGGAGGAACTGGAATGGCCAACAAGGCCCAGCTGATCGAAGCTCTGTCGGAGCGCATCGGCGACAAGAAGGCAGCCGCGGAAGCCGTCGACGGTCTCGTCGACATCATCATCCGCACCGTCCACAAGGGCGAAAAGGTCACCATCACCGGCTTCGGTGTCTTCGAAAAGCGCGCTCGTGCCGCCCGCACCGCGCGCAACCCTCGCACCGGCGAAGCCGTGCGAGTGAAGAAGACGAACGTTCCGGCGTTCCGCGCGGGCACCACG